>NZ_JBAKIA010000043.1:0-6604 GCF_037783265.1 Roseibium algae | reverse complement strand
ATAGAGACGTTCAATGGTTTCGGGTTTCCGCATGGTTCAAGCCTCTTAATGAGGCGAGAACAAAATAGGAACATTGACGAGGAGTCAAGAGAACGGAGGAACTTTGGGTCTGTGAGGCATTTCAATTAAACTGAATTGCCCCTAGGCTCAGGACTCATTGATTGATCCAGAAAATGACGACTGCTGCGATCGCGATGGCTGACATAAAGGCGTGGTCACAACGGTCGTAGCGGGTGTGGATTCGCCTCCAGTCTTTGAGTTTTCCAAACATGTTTTCGATCTTGTGGCGGTTTTTGTAGAGCGCCCTGTCGAACGGGGCTTCGGCTTTACGATTGGATTTTGGCGGAATGCAGGGCTCTATGCCGCGCGCTTTGAGCGCCTGACGAAACCAATCTGCATCATAGCCTTTGTCACCGAGCAGGGCTTTAGCATCCGGAATGGCGTCAAACATCAGCGCCGCGCCCTTGAAGTCGCTCATCTGGCCCTCGGAAAGCAACAAGACCAGCGGTCGTCCCGCCCCGTCGCAAACCGCATGCAGCTTGGAATTCAAGCCGCCTTTGGTGCGTCCGATACGTCGGGGAACAGCCCTTTTTTAAAAGGCTTGCGGCCGTGTGGTGGGCCTTGAGATGCGTTGCATCAATCATCACCTGGTCAGGCGTCCCGGCCATGCCTGCAAGCTCGGCGAGTATTCTGTTGAATACGCCAAGCCGGCTCCAGCGAATGAACCGTTTGTAGATTGTCTTATGCGGGCCGTAGTCCGATGGAGTATCACGCCAGCGCAACCCGTTGAGGATAACAAAGATGATGCCACTGAGAACACGTCGATTATCAACTCGCGGGCCCCCGTGAGATAGCGGAAAATACGGCTCAATCCGCTTCATTTGCCTGTCGGTAAGTCAAATTAAATCACTCCTGCCAAATCCTCCTGGCACCAATGGATCAGTCCGCAATCCGCACGAGCAATTTCAGTGACGATTTCAAACGGGACGCGGTGACGCAGATGACCGAACGCGGCTATCCGGTTGCGGAGGTTTCGAAGCGCTTGGGCGTGAGCACACATTCGCTATATGCTTGGAAGAAGAAGTTCTCCAAGTCGCCCGATCCAGGGGAAGGCGATCAAGCTGTTGAGATCCGCCGACTGAAGCAGGAACTGGCTCGCGTCACCGAGGAGCGCGATATCCTAAAAAAGGCAACCGCGTACTTCGCCAAGGATGCAAAGTGAGGTACGCGGTAATAGCCTCTCAATCAACGTCGTTCCGAAGGTGTTACGGCCCTGAGTTCGTTGCTCAGGCAGTCAGGGACTGGATCAAGGCCGTTGGAGTCCAAACCGCCTACATCGAACCAGGCTTGCCCTGGCAGAACGGATACTGTGGGAGCTTCAATGCGCGCTTGCGCGATGAACTGTTGAACGGAGAGATCTTCACCTGTCTGCGAGAGGCTCAAGTCATCATCGAAAGCTGGAGAAAACACGACAACACAAAACGACCTCATAGTGCCCCGGAAACTGGGCATTGGGTTACCGCCCGCCGACTCCTGAAACCATCGTTCCGATGGACCACACGCCAAGCATGCACTAACTTTCAATTTGGACCAATCAGATGGGGCCGATCACCACGTTCGGGGCCCCTTGGCAACTTACGGAAAAATGATACTTGAATCTTAGTGATCGTTATGGAAAAAAGCCCTGATAGTAGCTGAAAATACGACGTCGTTAGGCATATTCTCTTACGTTATAAAGGCGCCAACAGAACCACTGGCTTGGCTGCAAAGGAATTAAAATGGTTGATGTAAAAGTTATCGCTGAAATTGGCTGTAACCACAAAGGTGACATGGATACAGCAAAAGAGCTTATTCAAGTCGCTAGCAAAATTTGCGGAGCTCACGTTGCAAAGTTTCAAAAGCGCAACAACAGCGAGCTTTTGACTGAAGCCGAATACGCCACACCGCATCCGGTGCCGGCAAACTCTTACGGTTCGACTTATGGCGAGCATCGCGAGTTCCTCGAATTCTCGGTAGATCAACATAAAGAACTCCAAGAAGAATGCCGGATGGTCGGTATCGACTACTCGACTTCCGTTTGGGATCTGACATCTGCCCAGGAAATTGCCACACTCAAACCCAATCTGATCAAGCTTCCGTCGGCAACCAACCAGCATTTCACTCTGCAGGAATTCCTTTGCAAAAACTTTGACGGCGAAATCCACGTCTCCACTGGAATGACCACGCGTGACGAAATCGAGAAGGTGATCTCCTTCTACGAAAAGCACGGCCGAGCCAAAGACTTGGTCGTTTATGCCTGCACCTCTGGCTATCCCGTTGCTTTCGAAGATATTTGCCTTATGGAAATTAACCGTCTTCAGGAGAACTACGGCGATCGCGTCAAGTCAATCGGCTTTTCCGGCCACCACCTCGGCATTGCCGCTGACGTTGCTGCCCTAGCGATTGGCGCTGCAGGCTATCAGCGCCACGGAAAAGGCGAGTTCGGCTGGATCGAACGCCACTTTACGCTCGATCGGACTTGGAAGGGTACGGACCATGCCGCAAGCCTTGAAGCGGATGGTCTTCGCCGTCTGTGCCGTGATCTAAAAAATGTCTCCGAATCTTTGTCTTACAAACAGTCGGACATGCTGGACGTTGAATTGGTGCAGCGCGACAAGCTGAAATGGCGTGAAGAAAAGCACGGGGCGAACATTCGCGAAGTGTCGTAGGTTCACATGGATGCAATAGCTGTTATTCCTGCCCGGGGAGGCTCAGTCGGCCTCCCCGGAAAGAACATTCGCCCTCTTCAGGGCGTTCCTCTCGTGGCGCGCGCGATTACAGCAGCCCTTCAGGCAAAATGTTTGACCGGCGTATATGTAACCAGTAATGATAAAGATATTTTACGGATTTCCGAGGTTGCTGGAGCTGTGGGAATTCGCCGTCCAGAAAATCTAAGCAACTCTTCCGCAAGCTCTGAAAGTGCTTTGTTGCATGCGCTTGATTGGGTCGTGCAACAGGGTCGGGCCATGCCTGAGTACCTGATCCTTCTCCAGTGCACGTCTCCGTTCATCCGCTCGGAAGATATAGACCGTGTTTTGGAAACTATGATTTCCAAATCTGCGATGTCGGCCCTCTCCGTTGTCGAGGATCACGGCTTTATCTGGCATGAAAATGCCGATGGTTTTGCAGAGGGCATCACCCACGATCATGGCGAACCGCGTCAGCGTAGGCAGGATATGAAGCCTCGTTATCGAGAAAACGGTGCGATCTACGCTATGCATGTACCCACCTTTCTTGAAAAGAAAGAACGCTTCTGTGGCGCGACTGTAATGGTGCCGGTGGAAGGGCCTACGGTTGAAATCGATAGTCAGGATGACTGGGATGTCGTTGAGGCTTATATGGCGTTGCGTAAAGAACCTGTAGAACGTCCAGAAGGCATCACTAAGATCAAGGCAGTTGTGACCGATTTCGACGGAGTTCACACAGACGACCGTGTTACAGTAGATCAAGACGGGCGCGAATTGGTTACCTGTAGCCGCCGAGATGGTATGGGATTGGAACTCCTGCGTAATTGCGGGGTTATAATGATGATTTTGTCTAAGGAAGCCAATCCCGTCGTACGGGCTAGAGCCGCCAAGCTCAAAATGCCAGTCATGAACCAGATTGACGAGAAATTACCGGTGCTGGACACTTGGCGCCTAGAGCATGAGTTAAATTGGGATGAAATTGTTTTTATTGGCAATGATATCAATGATATTGATTGCATGAATGCCTGCAAATTGTCCTTTGCACCGGCCGATGCTCATCCCAAGGCATTGTCCGCTGCCACCTGTGTTTTGCAGGCAGAGGGCGGAAAAGGGGCAATCAGGGAAATGTGCGATTATTTGATCTCATCGAAACTGGTAGGGTGAGGCCGATGAAAGTACTTGCGCTGGCAGGATACGATTCTTTTCTCAATACAGTCCGGTTGATCGCCCCTTATTTCGAGGCTCAGGGTGCAGACGTTGATTTCGCACTTGTAAGTGCACGAAATAAAAAGCAAATTAGCCGTGAGCAAGTCACCGAAATGGGTTTTAAAAAACCCATATCACTTATTACTATTAAGGATCTTTGTCGAAGCGGCGATATACAATCTTACGATATTGTTCTTTCGTGCCTTGAAGGTCTGTCGACAAGGCGATTGTTTCACTATCTAGCTGAGCTTAAAAACAGACGCCCATTGGTTATTTCCGTTTATCCTGGGTTGGTGCTGCGATACGCATATGATGGCTTTTCAATGCGCGCGCCGGCGGATCTTCTATGGCTGAACTGTAAGCGAGACTTAGAGGCTTACAGCGTTATGTGCCAAGCCTTTGGAGTTGATGCTTCGAATGCACGTCAATTCGGTATCGCTTCTCTTCTTGAAAAGATTGAGCGAGAGCCTGGGGCACAGGAAAACGGCCCAATCGTTTTCTTCGAGCAAGCCGTTATTCCACGCTACTACGATGAACGTAATTTTATGGTCAAAGAACTTTGTGTTCTGGCGCGTCGGTATCCAGAAAGAGAGTTTCTGATCAAGGCACGTGCGCCCGGGAAGAAAGCAACCCTGCACCGAACATGGCATGCAATTGAACGTCTGTTTCAAGAGTTATCAAAGTCGAAAGCGGGCGTCCCGGAGAATATTCATCTGACAGATGAACGCGCTGCTAGTCTTCTCTCGAGGGCCTCGCACTGCCTGACAATATCCTCGACCGTTGCTGCCGAGGCGATCAATGCCGGCGTACCAACGACCCTGATATCTGATTTTGGTGCTCATGATGACTATGGACTTCAGTATTTCTATGAATCTGGATTGATAAAAAGCTTTAATGCAATAGATTTAGATAAGATAATACTGGCGGAAAAAAAATGGCTCGAAAAATTTTATTTTACCCCAGAATACACAGTAGAAAAACTTGTACTCGAGGCGCTTAACATTCGTAAAAACAATTCATATAATCTCGCTAAAACTCCTGTGTCACTGTATTCATCCGAATTTAATAATTATCTTTCAATAACACATTCACCAAATTCAATTATAAACCGCAATCACCAAAGAAAAATAAGTATTATTAGTCGGTTATCAAGATTATTAAGAGTTTAATGTGAAAAAAATTGCAATATTTATAAATAGCGATAGCCAATATTTCGGAATAAAGGCTATCGCTCAATTTTTTGTTGACGCTGGTTGGGACCTAGACTTGCTTATCCCAAATTTAAATAGCTTTCCTGATATTGTATTGTCAGATATTCAAGCAAAATATAACTTTATTGAAGCAGATGTCGACAGACTATGCTTCACTATTGGCGGGAATAATTACAATGTAATTGGTTGTTACTCGAGCGGAAGCACAATAAGAAGATTACAAAGAAATATTTCTTTGCTATATAAAGAAACTGGCACCCGCCCGTTTATTTTCACAGGTTATAATGGTGTAGTCTATGAAAAATATGAGGAGGGAATTTATTGGCGTTGCGGATATGATGTTATCTGTGTAAATGGACAAAGAGATGTTGAGTTATTTCAATCAATTTTAGCCGGAACAGTATGCAATGATCAAAAATTGTATGCACTTGGAATTAACAAACCCCACAATTATTTACCAACAACACCCAAGAAATCCGTAGTTTTTGCAGAGCAGGTAATTGTTCCGCATAGTAAAAAAAATCGGCGATTATTTTTTAAACAATTATCTTTATTCGCCGAGGCCAATCCCGATTATGAAGTGACTATTAAACCACGCGTGCCGATGGGAGGAAATACTTTTCATAAACAGGTGCTGCATCCCGAGAGTTATGATGCCTGGCCCGTGAACGTCAAAATTTCTCACGCGCCATTAACTGAATTGTTATCGGAAGCAGAGGCTCTATTATCAATATCTAGCACCGCATATTTTGATGCCATTTCTTATGACGTTCTTCCCCTTTGCATTATGGATTTTGGAGTAAATACACGTTATGGGAGCCACTACTTCATAGGATGTGGCACAGAAATTCTACTCAACGAATTGAAGCCCATTGAAGAATTACTGGAATTAAAGGTTAACAAGACATGGATTTCAAGAACGGGCTATAATTTAAACAACTTCAATGCTCTTCTTGATGAAATTGAGGTTTATGATTCAAAACCACTTCCCCCCGCCTTTCCCGAATTATTCTTAAATAGTTCCTGGAAGGGGCGTATAGCTGCAAGACAGAACCCGGTTGAAGTTATGCTTTTACTCCAAGCGAATAGCTTATTCGAAGAGGGAAAGTATTTGAATTGTATTGAAAAGCTTCATCATTTTAATGATATTACATCAAAGAATGCTCATGCTGCATACTTAATGGTAGAATGTTATGAGGCTATATTTGAATATAAGTTAGCTTTGGAATGGCTGCGTCTAGTTAAAATACTCAAGCCACACTGGAAGAAAGTTCAAGTAAAGTGGTTATCTATTCAGAGTAAAAGAATGAAGGCTATTTTTCTGAAAAATACACCCTAGGCTTCAGACCCATAAAATGGCTATGCAAATCACTTGAAGTCTGATTCAAGCTCCTGAACAGGAGTTTTGCGATGTCAGATGGATGTTTCTGGCTCAGAGATGAGCAGTTTTCAAAGTTGCAG
>NZ_JBAKIA010000042.1:0-7224 GCF_037783265.1 Roseibium algae | reverse complement strand
CGCAGGAACAAGCAACTGAATGGCTCTGGACTTACAACAACGAGCGACCCAACATGGGCATTGGCGGCATCACCCCCGCCATGAAACTCAAAATGGCCGCGTGAATTCTACCACTGAGCCCCACTAAAAATGGGGATATTACGTTGGACATATTTATTATTCTTTCCGCTTACTAGCGGTATAATTATATTCTGGACGGATCTGAAATCTAATGTGGAGAGAAACTACCTATGAAGAAAGTTGCCATCATTGGGAATGGGCCTTCTGCTTCGCAGTACTCTCTTTCGGACCTACCCGGCGGATGCGAAATTGCACGGTGTAATTTCTTTTTTCTTGAAAGGGAGGCTCGATTTGGTAACAAAGTAAACCATTATTTTTGGTCATTGAACAATCCGACCCTTCATGATGGCCTCGTTGAGGTGCTTAATAACAAGAAGTATTCTATTCAAAAATTTTATAGCCCTGTTCCGGCTCGCCAGTTTAAATTCGAACAAAAAGGAATTCTCCGACATCAGTTGCTCAATCGTTTGGTATTTGATCATTGGAAGCGTATTAGTCGGAATCCTGAGATTAGCAGGTATTTAATGAGTAGACCGTTTCCTACAACTGGTATGCAAGCTCTAGCGATGTTTGCCATTGAGGGTTACAGGGATATTAGTGTTGTTGGTATTGATTTTTATCAAACAAACGTGAGATACAATTATGATCCACCGGCAGAGCTTTTGAAGGCGATGGATCCTAAGCACTTTCAGGCGGGCTATGAGAAGGGAGCTCATTCGCTTGATATAGATACAAGTTTTTTACTAACTATTTTGGAAAATTACCCAAGGATACGTATCAGAAATATAGCTAATAATCATATTTTTAATGAGTTAGCCTCGCGAAGGCGGGGTAGGATTGTAAGTTATGACAACCCAGCATATTAGTGAAAATTTGAAACCTAAGCCATTCGATGAAGGCTCTATACTTGATGTGCTTGAAGGGAAGTTTCAGAGCATCGTTGTAGTAGGTCATGACTTAAATAAATCTTCGACGATTGTTGGTAGCTCTCTTCCGATCAGCCTTTTTGCTGAGGAGGCGAACCGAGTTCGGCCGGGGTTCGTGAATTTAGTGGGAATTTCACGTCCAGAACATGTCAGGCAAAATATTAATACGCTAATCGAAGCGGACGCAGTCATTATAAACGGTCTCGGTTTTTTCACCACTGGTGCAGGCGTGCCGTTTCTGCAGGAGATGGAGGGAAAGCCACTTTTCATCTATCTACACGAGACGGAGTTCGCCGTTGTTGGAGCAGAAGCACGCCATCCTGCGAGAGTACCACTATTTTGGCGAACCTTACCTTATATGCATATATTATTTTCTACACAGAAGCAGGCGGATTGGTATCGCTCCGTACTCCCGGTCGAGGGCACTGTAGTTTATAATGCTATTGACATCGGGGATGCGAGTGGACGGGTTCGTGTCGAAGAAATTTCATCCTCGTCGCCCTTGCGCGTTCTGAACGTGGCGACAGTTCAGGATAGAAAGGGTCCCCAGCTATTTGATAAAGTCGCGCAGATTGCCGCTAACAAACGAATGAACATGGAGTTCACTTGGGTTGGAAAGAAAACTGATTGGTTGAGTGACAGTTTTAAATTTTCGGAGGCGGTTAATTGGGTTGGCCAAGTACCACACGACGATGTTGTGCGGTATATGAGAGCGTCAGACCTATTTTTTCTTTCGAGTATCGATGACCCACTGCCATTGTCAACAACGGAAGCAGCTTACAACGGTATGAGACTGGTATCATACTCGATTCCTGGGTCTGAGGAGTTATTTAGAGAGGCGCCCGGCTATAAATCGTTTGATGAATATGACGCTGAGGCCGCTTTAAATGCTATTATACATGTCCAAAAGGTTTCAGCACAGCATATTAACTATGACGAAATTTTGCAGTTACTTTCACCACCAAATCTAACTAAACGAATAGCCGTTGCCATGGTTCTCCATGCTGAAAATGCGATCTATCCTGGAATATGTGTAGTGGACAAGGATTGGCAGCAGAAGATCGAAGAGGTGCGCACTCAAATTGCACCTGGCGATCAGAAGGAAAACATCAAAAAGCTAGGAAAATTTAAACGATTTATTAGTGGGACCAGCAGAGATCTGCTTGCAGCATTTGGCG
Source organism: Roseibium algae (assembly GCF_037783265.1). Lineage (NCBI taxonomy): Bacteria > Pseudomonadati > Pseudomonadota > Alphaproteobacteria > Hyphomicrobiales > Stappiaceae > Roseibium > Roseibium algae. The sequence continues at coordinate 5,060 of NZ_JBAKIA010000042.1, read as the reverse complement.
AATGGGTTCTTGACTTGGAAGGCCCGGTGGCAGCAAAAAAATATTTAAAGCCTCTCGCAGAAATTCGCAGCGATGGTTGGAAACAATTTCTGAAGGCGGCCGAGGACGAATTTGGCAAGGGTCGATATTTCGAAGCGATCTCACTAGCGGATGAGGCTTCATCGTTACGGCCTAGCCTCAAGGAGGCCAAAGCTATCAGGCATGCTGCGATAACGGAACTTATTAAAAAAGGTGAGAAACACTCAAAAAAGATTCGCAATTCCCCCAATAATAACGAGTTAAATCATACTGCTGAGCGATTTTTTGAACGTCTATTTGAAATTGGAAGTAACAATCCAAGAATATTGTGTTGTTACTCTGAATATTTACAATCTTCAGGTAAAAATATTGAAGCTTTATTATTCATTCGACGAACTACTCTTCTAGATCCAAAAATAATGAAGTATAAAAGAAGATTTATATTTCTAATTTTGCGTCTTAGACGATGGTACGAGTTGAGGTTACTACTTCGAACGATAACGAGATTTTGAATGCATTGCCGCAATAAGGCCAAAAGGGCTAATTTCACGTGAGTTATAAGAAATCTGTTTTCATCGGGCGCAAAAGCTTTTTAGCCTCTTGTTTTCAAGAGCGATATGCCAGTAATGCAACAACATTTCTGGACGCTCGAGATCCAGAATTGCCAATTAAGTTGAAGAATGCAGATGTAGTTGTAAATTTCGCGTTTGACCCGAAACTTAGCAAGTTAAAATATGATCAACGCCTAGACATTGATGCCCACTTAGCTTCCCTACTTAAAGGTACGGCGACCCGCTACGTGACTTTCAGCACGAGATGCGTTTATTCTGCCGATGCTAGCACGCCAGCCATCGAGACTGAGACCGGTGGCGAAGTCGGCGTTTACGGTACGAATAAGCGGATCATAGAAAACCGACTAATAGATACCTTGGGCGACCGCTTACTTATTCTCCGCTTGTCCAACATTGTCGGTTATGAGTTTGGCCGTGCGCGGCGCACATTCATGGCCATGATGCAGGATAGCCTGCGTGAAGAATCTAGGGTATATTTCAACCAACCGCTTTCGACGCGAAAGGATTTTCTTCCGGCCCCATTATTCGCGGATGCGCTTGATCGGTTTGTCCAGGCTGATGTTTGTGGCGTGTACAATCTAGGGTCAGGTATACCACTGCCATGTGGGGATGTAATTGCAAGTTTGTTAGAAAAACATAGCGGGGCAGACGTTGTACTTGCTGACCGACAATTGCCTGCTGAAGAATTCTGGCTCTCGATGGAGAAGTCAAGTCACATCATTGAGTACTTACCAACCAGCGCGGATATACTATTATATATAAAAACATTGGGAGAAAGATTGTTAAATGACTAAAGTAGTTATAACGGGGGGCGCCGGATTCATCGGTTCACATATTGTAGACAGATTCGTCATGGACGCTGACACTGAAGTGACGATCTTCGATAAAATGACCTATGCTGCGGATTACCGAAACATCGCCAGCCATATCGAAAATAACCGTGTCGCGCTGATTGTTGGCGACATATGCGACGAAGTGGCCGTGTGGAAAGCTCTAGAGGGTGCCGACATAGTCATACATGCCGCCGCCGAAAGCCACGTCGATCACTCTTTCAACAACTCGGCCCTCTTTACAAAAACGAATGTTCTGGGCACGCACACCCTGTTGGAAGCGGCTCGTCAATTAAATGTCCGCCGATTTGTGCAAATCAGCACCGACGAGGTTTACGGTGAAGTGCTGTCCGGCGAAGCTGACGAAGATTATCCGCTCTCGCCAACCAATCCTTATTCCGCGTCCAAGGCGGCAGCCGAAATGATTGCTTGCGGCTATATCACGTCATTTCGTATGCCGATAGTTATGATAAGAGCTAACAATGTCTACGGGATTAGGCAGTTTCCGGAGAAATTAATTCCAAGATCCATTATAGAGATTATAAAGGGGGGGTATATTCCTGTGCATGGCTCTGGTCGCAACCGGAGGCACTATCTTCTTGCTCAGGAGGCAGCTGAGGCAATCTACTTCATTGCCTATCACGGCGTCACTTTTGAGACCTATAATATAGGTTCCGTAGAAGAATTTGAGAACATAGATGTCATCGGAAAAATCTGTCGAGTGATGGATATTAACGTGGATGATGTAGTCAAGTTTGTGGAGGATCGCCCTTTCAATGATCGTCGCTATGCAATTAATGCACAGAAACTCGAAAAGCTTGGTTTTCAACCTTCCGTCACTTTTGATGTTGAATTGCCAAAGATTATTGACTGGTATCGTCTAAATTCAGAGCGCTACTTCAACTGAATACATTCAATTTTACTGCAAGGGGCACATGTGAGTATTACTGAAATTATCAGTGGCGTCTGGGAACGTCACGAAGACGAAGCCTATCGGCAAGATCAATCGCATTGGCGCGGTGTCGGGCGGTGGGAAAATGATGGGCGCTGGAAAGCGATCGGTACGAAAACTTTAGCGGGGCTAACTAATATTGCAGCATTCGCTGGGCTTGGTCCTGATTTTTGGACTACCAAAAAGACGGTGTTGGAATGGGGGCCAGGAGGGGGCGCAAATTTGTTTGCTCTGGCGCCATTTTCGAGTACCTATTATGGAATAGATATTTCGCAAAAGAACCTTGACGAAGCTTCCCGGATGATTTGCGAGGAAGGCTTCAAAAACTTCTCAGGTATTTTGGTTGAAGGTGAACCTCATACAGTAGAAGCTTCTGTCGAAGTCCCAATTGATATATTTCTTTCGACAGCTGTTTTTCAACACTTCCCGTCTAAAGACTATGGCGCACAGGTTTTGGCGACGTTGTATCAAGTAACAGCACCGGGAGCGATTGGATTGATTCAAATCCGGTATGACAACGGCAATGAGCGTTTTAAGCCAATTTCTGAAATTAACGATTATCATAAGCGACATATTACAGCCAATGCATATGCGCTCGAAGAGTTCAATGACCTTTGTGCGCAAACAGGTTTTGTACCACTCTATATTTGCAACATCCTTTCCAGCAATAATTATGCGTATTTCGCACTTCGGAGGAAAAGATGAGTAGTACAAAGAAGACAAGCCCCGAAACTACTCTGGATCCGCTAGCAACACTTCTTGTTAACCCGAAGCCTTGGTTCACGACTAAGGCTATTGACTTCCTAGAAAAGAATGTTCGTTCCGACGACCGGGTGTTGGAGTTCGGCGGGGGGGTGTCGAGTCTCTGGTGGGCGGACAAGACAGCTTACACTTACACAGTGGAGGCGGATGCAAAATGGGGCTCTAGGCTTCTTCAGGAGATGCACGCGCGACCAGAACTGTTGGCGAAATGGTCCTTGCTACTTGCTCCCTGTGAGTGGCATACGCATCCAAGTAATCCTAAGACCTATTGGAAGCGCCATAAGGCGCAATTAACTCCAGATAATGTAGCTCAGCTCGAGAAAACCTACCTTTGGACGAATTTGCCGTTCGACCCTACTATCGTGGTGATCGATGGGTCGGTGCGACCTCAGTCTTGCCGTATCACTGACCAAATTGCAGATTCCCTCGGTATTCGTATGATTGTCGTGGATAATACCGAAGTTATGATGCGGCACACTGAAGGTTGCTTTGCTAATTACGAACGCTACGATTTTGCTGAGCAAAATAAAAAATTAATCCCGGCGCATCAAAATGGCCAGTGGATGACTAGCGTATTTGTGCGGCGTATTGATTTTGCAGATAAGCCGACTGCACGAGATACCCGAACTATTACATCGACTTTTTCTTCCCAATCGATAGCCATCAACGATACCATATCACAAAACGATATAGTCACACTTGCTAATAAGGTAATTGATGATCGCTCGGCAGACTATAACAATACTCTGCAGGCTATTAATGCCAAGGTCAGATTAAGAGAAAAGCGTATTAAGACTCTCGCTAGTACCAACTTTTCGCCTGTCCTAGACGTTGATCAAATCACTGCTGAGGCTTGCCCGGTTTGCAACAACATGAAAAGTGTATATTTTCCTTATCCGGATGCTGAGGACAATGAGTTCAGCCGGTGCTACGTCGTTGGATGCACGAATTGCGGGCTTTCTCGCCTCGTCGGCCAACCAATTGACCTTGCTGCATACTACCGATCCAAATATGCGGAAAATGTCCAAAAGTCGCGATCCAGCTCGCCAGGAGTTTACTTTGCAGATAAGAGCATGTCGCCGGTTCTAGTTGAGCGAGGCGAGCGTGTTAGAAATATTATCGCAAGTCTTCTTCCAAATACAAAGTCGGTGCTCGATTTCGGCGCCGGTACGGGGGTAACACTGAATGCTCTTTCGGCGATTGAAAGGCGCGTAGCGGTTGAAATCGACCCAAATTGCTTACCATTCCTGCAGCATATAGGTGTAAGCGTTGCGCCAAGTCTTAATCAATTAAACGAGAAATTTGACGTCGTCATCGCAACGCATGTTCTCGAGCATATCTATGCTGCAGATGTGAGAGGTATCGCTAAACAGCTTGTTTCAAAAACTAATCCCGGAGGATTACTTATCCTCGAAGTGCCAGGGGCATCGCTGCTGACACATCTAGTTAGTGAAAAACATGCACCGCACACGCTATTCTTCAGTCCAGAAAGCCTAGAAAAACTATTTGGTGGGTTGGATGTGGAACAGATCGAGTTGTCGTCTCCGGCGCGAGTGCAATATCCTGGGCGCGATGATCGACATTACCAGATTCCCAAGGAGCACCTATCTCTGACGGGCGTATCCCCGCTGGTGCTTGTGCTGCAGCGAGGCTCCGGCTCTTCAGATGCGGCACTGGAAGAAGGTTAAGTGGACATAACTCGGCGTCTGCGTGCGACGCGCCCATAACCAAGTGATGGCGGATTGCATCGGTTGTCATGGCGCTTGAGCCCTTGCCTTCAGACCAACGATTGTTACCAGGGTAATCCCCCCTAAAATTAGTGGTGTTCAAAAGTAGAATTTTCTCGGCAAGATATCTGAGGAGATTTTTGATGAAGAACGGACGATACAGCGACGCACAGATCATGGCGGTGTTGAGGCAGGCGGA
>NZ_JBAKIA010000041.1:0-7915 GCF_037783265.1 Roseibium algae | reverse complement strand
CGGCGGATCGCGTTATCCGCTGCTTGAACCAGATCATCGAGTGGCGTGGAAGGCCCAAAACTATACGTGTTGATAATGGACCCGAATATGTCAGTGGCAAGTTGATGACCTGGGCCGAAAAGCATGGAGTTCGGCTTGAATACATCCAGCCCGGCAAACCACAACAGAACGCTTATATCGAGCGCTATAACCGTACCGTTGGAGGCGAATGGTTGGGTCAATGCATCTTTGAAACAATTGAGGAGGCGCAGGAACAAGCAACTGAATGGCTCTGGACTTACAACAACGAGCGACCCAACATGGGCATTGGCGGCATAACGCCCGCCATGAAACTCAAAATGGCCGCGTGAATTCTACCACTGAGCCCCACTAAAAATGGGGAGATTACCGGAACACCGTTCCGCGATCTGATCAACGATTGTGGCGCATCCCACCTGACCGAAATCCACCGGCAGCGGGAAGATTGGCAGAAGCAAGCATCCCGCGATCTGGCAGCTAGACACATGGGCAAGGCAGTCCAGGTCTACGAAGCGCATGATGCAGTCCACCGGGAAGACGGTCAGGACGCGGCCATTGAGGCACTCGTTGAAGCCTACGTTATGGATGCATCCGCCAATGGCTCAAAAACCAGCCGTCTTGCCTTTGCACATCGCCGCAAGGATGTTCATGCTCTTAATCAGGCTATCCGCGCGTCCCTGTTTGACAGCGACGATCCATCCTCTGAAACGCTCCTTCGAACGGAAACGGGCCAGCGCGCATTTACCGCTGGTGACCGCATCGTCTTCGGACGCAACGACAAAGATTTGGGGGTCAAGAATGGCATGCTCGGAACGGTGGAAACCGTCGATCAGCAATCGATCATTATCAAACTCGACGGTGATGAGGCTCGCAAAGTGACATTTGACCCAAGCGCCTATCGCCACTTCGATCACGGCTACGCCGTTACCATCCACAAATCACAGGGAGCGACAGTCGACAATGCCTATGTTCTTGCGTCTCAGTCCATGGATGAACACTTATCTTACGTCGCCCTGACGCGGCACCGCGATCAAATGAATCTCTATATTGATCGCTCCGACCAACCAAAGTGGGATGCACCAACTCGTCCACAAACTTGGTATTTTGACCAAACCCGGAACAGACAAACGATGTGACGACCTATACCAGTTTGCCAACATGGTGGCCGCTCAAAAACTTGTCCACCAACCACACCAGGATTTTTCCCAAAGCGAAATTGCGAGTTTGTACTGTAGAAGTTGAGACTTGATCTGAAATCTCGGTTTTCGAGCTGAGGGTTACCGGCTTTGATGGTTGTGACCAAACAATCACCTCAAGCCCAATAGGTAACCCTCATTTCCGAGAGTAACGATCGGATCATCAAACACAAAGTCGTCCTTCTGAACCTGGCCGAGGCGAGAACTGGAGGAAGGACTACAACACAACCAGGCCACATACATCCTAGAGTGGGATCGCCCTGGCCGGGTATGCAAGACAACTCATCACAAGCTGGCCTGCTTCGCATGCGCGGGACGCTTCGAATGCCCATTCGCTGTCCTAAGCCCATCATCGCTGGGTTTCCAACCGCATTGGATAATGAGATTTAACCAGCGTGCCCGACTTGGGACCGTGTGAGCTTTTCAATTGAAAACGCCCAATGAGAAAGTTCGTGCTATCGGAGCGGAGAACAATTGAGGCCAAGAACATGCATCGCCAAACTGCTAAGGATCGAGCTGTCTTCGACGAAGTTGGCGATCTTACAGGCTAGATTAATTTGTCGAGTTTGCCGGAATTATGTCTACAATCATGTGAGCAGGAACTGAAATACTCTTCTTGTCATCGGAAAATTCAATTGAGTCGATTTCCTGGAGTGTATCGATTGTCATTTTCAAGTCATTTGGATGAACTACGCGGAAATTTTTTAAAGTAACCCGTGCGTCCGGCTTTAAGGAACAGGTTTCATCAAACTCATTGATCCTTGTTCCGGCTCGGTTTCCTACGAGGTAACGTACTCTTATATTACCGCTGTCGTCCTTAAAGATATTGGCTTTTTTTATCACTCTATTCCTGATTTTCAATCTGCTACTTATTCTTTCGTCATTGCAAATATTACTCAAAATTGATTTTGATTCTCTCAAATTCCCAGCCAATAAATATTTCGTGGTATTTTCCATTTCAACTTCCAATACATCCAAGTTGAACAAGACTGCTTTAGCGGGATTTAGCCGTCCAGAGTACTTAACCTGGTCGCCCAAACTTGGATCAAAATCAGTTGCGGCGATTATTCTTGATCTAAGCTTGCGAGAATCACCCAGGAAGCCAGCTTGTTTCACCAAACCGGCGGTAAAACTGGCAAGTGGTGCCGCGTAGGATGTTCCGTGCACCTCCTCCAATTCTGATGCGGACAAATTGGTTGTGGCGACGATTTGGCAACCAGGAGCCAGTATATCCACGTATTCTGCAGAATAGGTTGTGGATGGCAAAACGTCGCCATATCTATTGTGAGCACCCACCACGAGCATATTCTGAAGTTGGTAAAATGCTGGAAATCTTTGAATATCTTCCACTCTTCCGTCTAGGTTGCCGGATGGCACGACAAGTAGAATGCTTAAATTATCGGGAAGTGTGCCATATATGGTTTTAAAATCATCGTCCTCATCTTCGTGCGACAAGCTCAAGTTGACTATATTTGGACGACTTTCTTGAGTAACCCATCTCATTATTGCCGTGATGTTCCGACGGTCATCTATGACTTGCTTCTGGACATCCGTTTCACTGACTTCTGTTATTCTTGCAAAACCCATGCGGATTGCTCTTTGCTCCGCGAATTTTTCTCCAAAAACAGGGAAACCCAGCGCAACAGAAGCTACCTTTGTCCCGTGAAGCCGCGTCACGCTAGACAAATCTATTTCGTCTTGTATCAACGACTGCAGACTTTCATCACCGGCAACCACCGCACCGTTCTCTATTCCAACACCTATTTCACCATCTTGATCAAAATGAACCATTTCGTTACCGACAAGTGCAGTAAGCGCACTCCTTCGCATACCAGTATCAACAACAACTATACTGCCAGCTTGCGATCCAACTCTCGAGGAATTGACTTCTTTTGCGATTGCATTTGCGATGAGCAAGGACTTTTTATCAAATGGCCAACTGCCCATTTGCAGGTGTCTTGGCCCACAACTTTGTTCGGAAGTTTCTCCGGCCTCAAGCCTCAACGGCTCTACTATGCCAATTTCAACGTGGTTCCGCGACCTTACGTTGAAGGCCTCTGCAAGCGATGAAACGGTTACATGTGGCCTTAAGACGCCACGCGTGGCGTACGTATGATAAGGTAGGAGTACTACTTGCCCCGCCTTGAGAAGGTGCCTGCTACAAAAATCTGCCGACATTCCTTCACAAAACGGGTTGCTGTCAGCGATATGCTGCAGAGTCTTTCTGCCCGAGTATACGTAGTTATTTTTGGCAATCGACCATAGAGTGTCGCCATCTGAAGCAACGATCTTCGCACTTCCAGTTTTGATGCAAAACGGAATACTTAGCTGTAATCCGTCGCTGAATTCTCCGGGACTATTTCCGTTATTGTTTGCCCAATTTGGGTTGAAGCCAAGTATAGTTTGCTTGAGAAAGTTTTTTTCGCGGCTATTGTACAATGGTCCACAGTGTATTCTAACTACGTCATCTAAGTTTTTAATCTCAGACCCTAGCCTTATCGTCTTAGGACGCAGCTTCAACGCCAACGCTTTTACTTGCCTTAACTTAGGATAAGCTTCCGATTGCAGTAATACTTCGTTGGGAAGCAGGTCAGTCTTGGGAAAAAGTCCGGCTGAGGCATCTTCGGCAGCTGCTTGTGAAAGCGGAAACTTGAGCACCGTCCAAAGTATTATAACGATTGTAAATCTATAGCTCAACGAGTAACTGCTCAACATAAACTAATCTTTATTTGAGAGACTTGAAATAAAATCCGAGCGCTCCAAAATATCAGAAATTCCGGTTGCGTAGTTTCCGGGTCCACCCCGAAGGCAGTTTCCTGATGAATGGACCCCAACGATTTGGCCCTTTTTGTTTCGGATAGCAGCTCCTGATGAGCCTGGGAGCGTATCTAGGTCTGAATAAAACACAATTCCGTTTTTCTTCGAACCTACGGTCCCACCTGCCACTTTAAGGGGCTCCCCTCCGGGGTGCTGAAACATTAGTAACGGATCGCCAACGGACACGCCCTTTACCGACACTTCCGCGCTTTCATACTTTTCTTTGAGAATTTGCATCGTTCTAGCGTTGGGAACGATCTCCAAGACCGAATAGTCAAGGCCATTCTCTAGCTTGAGGTCGACAATATTTTTTATTTTAAAAACGTCGGCTCCGTCTTCACCTTCAAGAAATCCAAAATGTACCTCAAGCAGTGTCGCCAATGTTTCCGCATTCGCCGGCACTATCTTCCCACTTTTTGGTCTCAGAGGAACCAAAACTGGTGGCTTAGTAGGGAACCGACCCTCGAATGGCTGCAAACAATGACCGGCGGTGAGGATATAGTGTGTCCCCACCAATGTTCCAGAACACCAAGACCTACCCGCCAGGTCAAAGTGCCTATATCCTAAGCTGGTAAGCTGACCGTCAAATGCACTTGCCGAACGCCATCTTAACTGGACCGAAGAAACGCTGTGTTTTTCAACATACTGGCGAGAAAGATCTAAGATAGTTTCGTCTTGATACTCCTTTACTCTGAATACTTCGAAACCTGAACCGCACTGGCCTTCGAGGGTAAGAGCACCTATACCTAGCGGTAAAGAATAAGTGGTGGCCGACGTTTCTGATTGAGCATGAACTGGCGTTATGACAGTTAAAAAAAGAAACCCGAAAAGCTTACAAAAAGTTTGGAACATGCGGAATCTCTCCAATCTACTCTGCTGCCAGTTCTAGTTAGTTTCCGGTTCTCCCATTGGCCGTTTCTTCTCGTCGCTTCAAGGCGCAATAAGTTGACTATATGGCCGCGGCAACCCGGCACTTTCCGCGAGGTAGTTAGCCTCTTGTTGCTTGTTTTGCACCTCGTTTAGTTTCGTGAGGCGCTCCCTTGCACTCGTTTCGGCTGGAAGCTGCATATATTCATTGATTAAGATATCTGCGAACAATTTTGTTTGAGCAGCAATCAGCCTTGCCGACTCCTGTGCGTGTTGCTCTTGCAGCTCTTGTTGGGCCCTAGCGGCGATTGCCTCAGGATTTAGTGCCTGTTTCAATTCGCCTTTAGATTCTTCGAGTATTTCGGATATCGTTTTTAGAAATTGACTCCCTTCTTTGGTCTCCCTGAAGATCAGAGATACATTGAAGGGTTCAATTACATTATTTCCAAACTTCTTTTTGCTGTCTTCGCTTAAAATGAATATCTCTGCCTCTGCATCGACCCTAGCCCTCGCTAGTTGAAATTTGGATTCAATAAATGCTCTTTTGGAATGAAGGTTGGCCAATTCAGCATTGCTTCTTAATTCTTTTTCTCGCCTGTTCACCTGCCTAACCGCCGCTGCAATCTTGGCATCGTCAATATTTGTAGCGGTTTCTTTCGATGAATCGAGCACTGCCTTCTCGTATGCATCGTCTCTGATCAGAAACAGCTTTTTCTCTTGATCCTCTATTTCTTTCAGTTCCCCCAGCATCTCCAGGAGCTTTTCATTTCCATCGATACCTTCGATTATCGTTTCAATATCAGGCCCAAACAAAGGTTGGTTCTTGGTGTTTTCTAGTGTCTCTATTTGAGCCGCGATCGCCGCGACTGCCTTGACTTGAGCTCCAGCAGCACTGCTAAGCGGAGGCAACGACAACCATTTGGAGGGCATACCACGAAGGCTAGCTCCTGACCTATTGGTTGGACGCGCGACATTACTGAACGGGTAGAGTGCGACTGCAAACGCCTCGCTGCCATTGCTAGTTTCGAACTTCACCTCGATAATTAGCTCGCGTCTCTTCTGATCTTTAACATCAGTCGAGCGGTCATCAAGGCGGGTATTGTAGTCGAATTGACCTGGGATGAGCCTCATGTTTGAGTTGTCCGGAGAAAAACTGATCCAGTATTCAGCATAGATCCCGGGCTCGGAGACAAGCGACACATCGTTGACGAACTCCCGCGCGATTTCAGCATTGTCATTGTTGCGCTTGGTGAAGTAGCTGACTGCCGCGTCTGAACCACGATCGCCGAACCTCCCACGCACAAAAACGAGACACTTGTTCTTTATATAAGGACTAACTCGACCATCCTTGCCGATCTGATAAAATCCATCTACCGCAAGTGTCGCCTCGGTCGTTGAAACTTTGTCTGCAGCGGCTTTCGCTACAGCACGCGACGTGAACTCGACGCCTTTATCGATAATTTTTGGAATGAAAATTGCGGCCAAGGAGCCAAACAGCGTGCCAAGAAATTCTTCCTCACCTTCTGGCAAAACAATCTCGGGGGGCGGGTCACTGATCGTGCATTGGTCTCTGAGAAATAGCCGCGATTCCCACACTTGTTGCGCTTGCGCCAATTGCAACGGCGCAAATGTGAATAACAGAGCAAAAGAACACGTTGCTACGCGCCGTAACGACATCTGAAAAGTCATGGTAATACCCCCGAAAAAATAGGCCCCACTAGAAATTTCAAAATTGATCTTAAACAAATTGCAAATACTGAATCAACGTAATTTTGTTGCTTACCACCATAGGCAGGCTGATCTGACAACCCACGCCGCCTGCAAGCGTCGGCCGTCTTCTGGCCTCTCTCCTGCTCCTGCAAAATGCCGATGATCTGTTCTTCTGTGAACCTTGAACGCTTCATTCCGTCCGTCTCCTAATTGATGTGCTCCCTCTAAGTGCCCTCGATTTGAGTTAGAGTTTTCCGTAACGATTTTCCTGGCTGGGAAAAAGCAGTCATAAGAGATTTCAAAAAGATGCGTGATCGCGGACTGAACTTCCCGCAGATGACTGAATATGAGGCTCGTTATGCAGCTTCCGATTGAACGAAAAATGAAATTTTTTTGCTTGTGATTATTCTGAAGCGATCTAAGTCCCTGCCGTTCGAATTCTAAAAATTTAGGCACTGGTGATCCACTAGAGAACCGCTGGACCAAAAAACGCAAATTCAGTGAAGAGCAGATCAGCCGTTGTCAGACAGGTGTAGCAGTCCAGTCCTCACGCGCATGTCGAACACGCACGACAAGAACGTTTTTGTTGGCATCAACCTGATAGACTATTAAGTGAGACCCATGCGGATGAACCCGCATGGGTGGAATCAGTTCTAAACATTCCCGCGCGAGGTATGGATTGTGCCCAAGGGTCTCGAACACACTCTCCAGTTCGAGGTGATAACGCTCCGCCTGCGCTTCCCCAAAGGTTTCCAGGCCTTCAAGATAAATCGTGATCACATCCTCTTCGGCCTTGCCGGTAAGCTGATAGCTCATGATCCGTTGGGGCTGAGACCTGCTTTTTCACGGGCCAGCTGGCGAATGTCGTTCATCGAGAGCGTACTGACTCCACTGTCCAGTCCCTCATCAATCAGTTTTTGCATTTCTTCAATCTTTGATTTGCGCTCCTGATCATGACGGATCAGGTCGCGCACATAGTCGCTGACATTTGCGTAACGGCCAGTTTCAAGTTGTGTTTCAACCCATTCTTTCATCGGATCGGGCAGCGATACGTTCATGGTTGCCATGGCAAGCACCTCCTTATTCTCTTCATTATGACAGGATTTGGCAAAGATTGCCATTATTCCATTTCAAGGATCATTTTGAAGCTCAAAGGCAGCTACATGCCTTTGAGAGGTAGTGATCCTCCCCCTTTGAAGTGGTCCTCCGCTATGTTTAGGAAAACGGAGGAAACACATGACCAACAAGCGACCAAAGCCGGAGGAGATTGTTACGAAGTTACGGCAGGTTGAGGTTCTGACGGGGCA
>NZ_JBAKIA010000040.1:0-8448 GCF_037783265.1 Roseibium algae | reverse complement strand
TCCAAAAAAACAAAACTAAAAACAAATCAAACAAACACACTGTGGACAAACAACAAAACAAAACTCAAAAAACAACCAAAAACATACAAAAAATCAAATGGTTAAACAAAATTCATAAATCCAAAAACATCAAAGCAAACTGCCCCGTTGAATGAAACGCTTCGGTGTATGATGCTCCACTCAAATTGGCATGGTTGATCAGCATGGGTGTCCCATCAGAAAAGCAGAGACAACACATAGCTTAACCCAATGATGGCAATGATCTGCCTCCCCCACCCAAGCGACCTCCTCACGGAAAGGGCAGTTTAGTTCCTGATGGCAAGTTTTCGCGGAAGAATATATCCATGCGCACTGACCTTTGTGTCTGGATGTGAGGCAGTTGCTGCGGTGCCTCGCAGATGAGGTTGATGGCAAGTGACAGAATGGTTTCGGGATCACTGTCTATGACGGCATCCATAGTACCGTCGATCAGCAGCTTGCGCGTATCAGATGTCAGCCCGTGCCCGATGAATTGTATATCACCTGCCCGACCCTGCTCGACCAAGGCCCGTGCGATGCCGTTAGATGCCCCACCGACATTATAGATCCCAATCAAATCAAGGTGCTGCTCAAGCAGGGAATTGGCATGGCGGAAATTCTCACCTGCATCATCGTGCCCTTCCCGCACACCGACCACATGCAGGTCGGGATGCATTTCCTCAATCAGCGCAAGGAAGCCTGCCTCGCGCTCCGAGTGTGCCCGATAGTTACGAGACCCTGCGACCAATGCAAGGCTCCCGCTTGCGCGCTGACTGAACCGCGCCAAAAGCATCGCCGCAGTACGCCCGACCGAATGGTTGTCGAGCCCGACATAGGCCATACGCGCCGGATGCGGCAGATCAGACACAATGGTCACCACCCGCAATCCGGCTGAGGTGATCTCCTCCACCGCCTCACGCACTTCTGGATGATCAATCGCCATAAAGGCAATACCGTCGGCCCAGGCAGCATGATGACGAAGGGCTGCCGCCAACACCGTTGCATTGAAGCTTTCGATGAAAATACAGCGGATCGAGGGAGCATCACGGCCTCTGGGAACAGCCCGAGCACGCAGCTTTTCACCCAGAAGCTTGAGATAAGGGTTCGCGCCCGCCGGCAACAGGAAGACAATGTTGGGTGGCCGAGGCGTCGCGATGAGCGCCGATTCTTCAAGGGTCAGAAAGTCTAACTCAAGCGCTGCTTTCAGCACCCTCTGGGTAGTCCGGTCCTTGACGCCTTTACGCCGGTTTAGCACCCGGTCCACTGTGGCCATGGACACATTCGCAGCCTTGGCAACATCACTCATCAGTGGCGCGCGGCGGTCAGGTGAGGATTGCACAGACACATCAAAACCCATCATTTAATCGTGTTTGACGCAACAAATATCTATTCCTATCCTCCTGTCAAGCTTCGGGTTTATGGGAGAAGCGGAGCCGTTCTAAGGTGCACTGCACCTCAAGAAAACTCATGGGAGGTGACTATGACTGATCGTAAAACGTCTATCTGTTCAATGGAAATAACACGCCGCACTGCACTCGGTATGGGCGTTGGGGCTGGTGCTTTGGCTCTTCTGCCAGGTTCTGCAACATTGGCAGCGCCCTCACTGACGCTCCGCTACGGCCACAACAATGAGCCTGCATCGGTTGCTGGCGCGCAGGCAGACTGGTTCGCCGAAACACTTGGAAAAGCGTCTGGCGGCGACGTCGCTGTCGAGGTATTTCCAGCGTCTCAGCTCGGCAAGCTGCAGGAACTGGCCGAAGCTGTCTCCCTTGGCAGCATCGCGTTCTCGCACAACACTGCAGGCGGAATTGGCTCGCTCTACGCGCCATTTGCAGCGCTCGACACACCCTACCTCTACCGCGACGTAGATCATCTACTAAAAGTGACTGACGTGAAATCGCCGGTGATGCAGGAACTCAATGAAGGCCTGATCGCCGCAGCAAATGTGCGTGTGATCTACGCTCATTACTTCGGTCGCCGCAATCTCACAGCCAACCAGGCTATCTATTCGCCCGATGATCTGTCCGGCGTAAAAATCCGGGCCGTTCCGTTCCCGATCTACACAACGGCTGTGGAAGGCATGGGAGCTGTCGCAGTACCCGTTGATTGGTCTGAAGTTCCAACAGCTCTTGCGACAGGTGTTGTTGCCGGTCAGGAAAACCCGGTCAACGTCGTGTTGTCTGTAAAACTCTACGATGTGCAGTCCCATCTTATGCTGACTGGCCACATGTCCAATGCCGAAATGGTGGTCATGAACGAAGACGCCTGGCAGGCCCTGTCTCCAGAACAAAAGCAGGCTGTCACCACGGCTGCGGAAGAAACCCGCATCAAGGCGACCAACGCCATCCTCGACAAGGAAGAATCCGAGACCCAGCAGTTGCGCGATCTGGGCATGACTGTGATCGGTGCAGAAGAAGGCTTGAAACTTGAAGAGTTCCGTAGCTCGGTCAAAGCACTCGTGAATGAACGCTTCGGTGAGAAGTTCGGTGATCTCTACAAAAAGATCGCAGCGATCAACTGATCACCATAGCCGGGAGGGATGGGCATGACCCGTCAACAAACCACAAAAGGTCGCGCCATTATGGCGCGACTGTCAGGCGCAGGCATTTCAATCAGTATCGGACTGCTAGCCCTGATGGCATGTCTCATCGTGCTTCAGGTCAGCGCGCGAAATCTGTTGGACCTTGGCCTGCCATGGGCCGATGAACTGGCGCGCTTCTGTTGCATTGGTCTGGTGTTTCTTTCCATCCCCTCACTGGTGGTCAATCATCAGATGGTGGCTGTGACATTGGTGCCTGATATGCTGGGCCCAGGCGCACGCCGCATGGTCCATATCCTGTCCGAACTCGCGACATTAGTCTTCGCCGGGTTTACGCTCTGGGGCTTTGCTGCCTTTCTGCCAAGGGCAGGAAAGTTCCTGACACCTGCCATGGGAATGCCCAACTGGGGCTATTACGCCCCCGCCCTGATCGGCACGACGTTCCTTACCTTGGCCGCACTCTTTCGTATTTGGCAAATCATCAAAGGACAAGAAGACACCGGCATCAACGCCGACAAAGAGGTAATCCTATGAGCCTCATTCTCTTGGGTTTGTTCCTGGCCCTTCTCATTTGCGGCGCGCCCGTTGCAGTATCACTAGGTCTGCCTTCGGCAATTGTCATTGTCTCCAACGGCTTACCGGTCTCGGTTCTAGCGCAACGCGCTCTCAATTCACTCGACAGTTCTCCGTTGCTCGCCGTACCACTGTTTATTCTGGCTGCCAATTTACTCAATGCCATGGGTGTCACCACCCATCTTTTTGATCTTGTCCGTATGCTGCTAGGTCGCATTCAAGGTGCCGTGGCGCAGGTCAGTGTGCTGGTCAGCTTGATCTTTTCCGGAATTTCCGGTGCCGCATTGGCTGATATCGGTGCACTTGGTGCCGTGCAGATCAACCAGATGAAAGCCCAGGGCTATCGTGAGGACTTCGCCGCTGGCCTGACTATCGCAGCCGCAACAATCGGGCCTATCTTTCCGCCTTCAATCCCGATCATCATCTACGCCAGCGTCGCAAATGTGTCAGCGGTCAAACTTTTGGTGGCTGGCATCGTGCCTGCTCTCTTGCTGACACTGCTTTTGATGGTTCAGGTCGCAGTCATGGCACGGGTCAAAAACCTGCCGCGCGACACCGTGCGCCCCACGGCCAAAGCCGTCGCTTTCAAGTTCGCCGTATCCTTCCCTGCCCTCATGGCACCGGTGTTGCTGATTGGCGGTCTGTTGAGCGGCTATTTCGGACCGACAGAAGTGGCCGGCATCACGGTTGCTTATGCCTGTCTGATCGGCGTCCTTATCTATCGCAGTCTGACACTGACCAAACTTATCGCCTGCCTACGGGAAACGGTCCTCGCGACCGCAAATATACTATTCATCGTATCAGCCGCCGCCTTGTTTGCCTGGGTGTTGACCCTGGACCGTGTGCCGTTAATGGCAAGTGAGTTTCTGCTAGGGCTGACCGAAAATCCCTTCCTCCTCCTGCTTCTGGTCAACGTGCTTCTGCTGGTTGTTGGCATGGTCCTTGAATCCATTGCAGCCATTTTGATCATTGCCCCGATCATTGCCCCCGCATTGACCATGGCGGGCGTAGATCCACTGCAACTCGGCATCGTATTTGTGCTCAATCTGATGATCGGCCTCCTCACTCCTCCGGTCGGGATGAGCCTCTTCATGGTGTCGATCGTCACCAAGATTCCCGTGACAGTTGTTATTCGCGGCGTGCTGCCCTTCCTGGCACCACTGCTTCTTGCCTTGATTGTTGTCTCGGCCGTACCGGCCATTTCAACCTGGCTTCCCAATTATCTTTTGAAATGAGACAGACATGAGCAGGTTTCTCGGGCCGATCCGGCAATTGGGCTACGTTGTTGACGACATTGAAGCGGGCATGGATCATTGGTCGAAAGTCATGGGCGTTGGTCCATGGTTTTACAATTCGCGGGTGCCAATCGAGGACTACCGCTATGACGGTAAGAGCTACGATGTGCACAATTCCGTCGCCTTGGCCAATTCCGGTTACATGCAAGTGGAATTGATTCAGACGCGTAACAACACCCCATCAATGTATCGAGATTTCATGCAAGCGGGTCATCGCGGTTTACAGCATGTGGCCTACTGGACACAGAGCTTTGACGAGGACCTAGCTCTAATGCTCAGCGAAGGATTCACTGAGAAAATGAGTGGCTGCGTCGGCAAGAATGGTCGGTTTACATATTTCGCTCAGGAAGGTCACCCTGGAACGGTGATCGAACTGTCAGAAGTGCTTGGACCAAAGGGCCGGATGTTCGACCTGATCAGGACGGCTTCCGAAGATTGGGATGGCAGCGACCCGCTTCGACCATTCCCGGATCTGGAAACGATTTGAGCCAGTCATGAACAGCGAGCGCATTGAAGCCACCTACCTTCTCGAAACACCAATGGACCCGACACAAATCGCCGCGGTCATGGCCGGGGAACAATCCTCCGGAACCTTCGTCCGTGTTGCGGGCGAGACCGATGAGCTGCGTGCCCGAGCAGGCGCAGAAGTACTGAAGGTGACCGAACTGGCCTCTGTGCCAGAGCCGAGTCTCGAAAGCGCCTATCTGGAGAGAAAGGCTATACACGGCCCATATCGACGCGCTCATGTTCGTATCGCCTATCCAGTCGCGAATATTGGTCACAACCTGCCCACATTGGCGGCGACCGTTTCCGGCAATCTTTATGACATAGGCGAAGTGACTGGCTTGAAGTTACTCTCGCTCTCCATCCCGCAGGCCTATCGGTCACGCTACCTCATGCCATCAATGGGTATCACGGGCACACGTGCGCAGCTTGGCGTCATCGACCGTCCCTTGTTTGGCACTATCATCAAACCCAATGTTGGCATGTGCAGCCACGAAATCGCTGATCTGGTTGAGACACTTTGCGAAGCAGGCGTCGATTTCATCAAGGATGATGAGGTCTGTGCCAATCCCGATCATGCACCCATCACAGAGCGGGTCCCCGCCGTCATGGCCAGAATCCGAGCCTATCGTGATCGCACAGGCCGTGATGTCATGATGGCGTTCAACATCACCGACGAGACAGATGCCATGCGGCGGCATACCGATCTGGTGACTTCAGAAGGTGGATCTTGCGTGATGGCAAGCCTCAACTGGTGCGGCCTGTCAGGCATAGAGAGCCTTCGGAAGCACACGCCGCTGGCACTTCATGCTCACCGCAATGGCTTTGGTGCAATGTCGCGACACCCATTACTCGGCATCGCCTTTGATGCCTATCAGGCCATGTATCGTCTGGCCGGGGTTGATCACATGCATGTTCACGGTATCGGTGGGAAGTTCGTTGATAAAGCTGAGGAAGTCCAAGCAGCAGCCCAGGCATGCATTTCACCGCTTGCCATTAACGGATCAGACGTGAACGACCGTGTGATGCCAGCATTTTCCTCCGGGCAATGGGCGGGCACTCTGCCTCACACGTTTGAAGCCGTTGGGAGTACCGATTTCCTCTTTATGGCTGGCGGCGGCATACTCGCTCACCCAGGCGGACCTGCTGCAGGCGTTCGCAGCTTGCAACAGGCCTGGGATGCGACCTCTGCAGGACAATCGCTCAACACCTCGAAAACCAAAGCGCTCGAATTGCAAGTTGCTCTTGAGTTTTTTGGTACCTAATGATGCGTAAACGTCCGTTGTCCGTCTTCATAGGCGATGATTTCACCGGTGCGTCTGATACACTTGCGACTTGGGCCCGCTCCGGTGCCCAGGTACGATTGTATCTCGACGCGGAGACCGCTTCACAGGCTGGGGACTCCTTTGAAGTTATCGGCATTGCAACAGAGTTGCGCGGCCTGACAGAAGGTCGCATTCGCAGCAGACTGCCTGAAATTGCAACCACTGTCGCTGGGCTTAATCCTGAGTTTGTGCACTATAAGGTCTGCTCCACATTCGACAGCAGCCCCGACACAGGATCCATTGGTGCCGCGGTCGATGTGCTCGAACAAACTATCCAGCCATGCCTGACACTTGTCATCGGCGGCCAGCCGAGCCTCGGACGATACTGCCTGTTCGGAAATCTCTTTGCCCGCGCATCTGATAAAAAGGTATACAGGATCGATCGACACCCGGTCATGCGATGCCATCCAATCACACCGATGGCTGAAGCAGATCTTTCGGTCCACCTTGCAGCCCAAGGGTTAGAGGGCTTGCAGTCGATTTCCGTTTCGGAACTTGCATACGGCGCACGTGAGCTGGTTAAAAAGCTACACACCAGCATAGGCGAAGGCAGCAAGCGATTTCTGATAGATGCGTCGTCAGCCGATGACATCAGGATTATTGGAGAGGCTCTTGGGTCAATCTCTAAAGCAGAACCGGTGTTGCTAGTCGGCGCAAGCAGCGTCGCTGAAGCAATAGCGTACGGATCCAAGAAATACATCAGTCGACCAAGTGGCATCCCCATAAGAGAACGCAAAGGCCCTTGTCTGATGATCGCAGGCAGCCGCTCCTCGGTGACCGAATACCAAGTCTCATCCGCATCAAGTTTCGAAAAACTTGAGTTGTCACCCGCTACGCTCCAACGCCCCAGCAGTTTCAACGCCGCAATTCGTTGGGCCTGTTACAACCTCAAACAAGGTCGCAATGTCCTCGTCCACACACTGCCCGGTGCTGATTATCACGAAAGAGCAACGGACCTTACAGAGCGGCTTGTGAATTATGCTGAGGCTGTCCTGTCCAATACGAAAATTGGTAAACTCGGTGTTGCCGGTGGTGATACCTCCAGCGCCATCTGCCAACGGCTCGGTTTTTTGTCCCTCGATTATGCCTTCGATATCGATCCCGGTGTCAGTATCTGTATTGGCCAGCATTCAGATTTAGGTCTGGATGGCCTAAAGCTGATGCTCAAAGGCGGTCAGATGGGCAGCTCGGGCCTGTTTGATCGTTTCACAACTTGAGTTCTAGAGCGTGTCGCGGTTAATCAGATACAGGATTCCCTTTCATGTTGATCCGTGATTCTTTGTCTTGTCACCAAACAAGACAGTCTTCATGGGTAAACCTCATCCTTTGGAACTTCGGCGCCCTGTTGTCGCGCCATGCCTTTCCCATCAGCACTTCAACCTGCCGTAACTTCACGACAATCTCTTCCGGTTTAGGTCGCTTCATAGCCATCTCTGGTCCTCCAGTTTCCTAACTATACGGGTGGACCAATTCAAAGGGGGAGGATCAGCTTCGCCAAGGCGTACTCATTAGCGTTGGGCCCTGAACGGATGGTTTGGATGGCTCCTGTTTCACTCGTCGTCGCAATGCGCAATACTGCGGATGTCATAGGAACCACCCAATGACAGTAAAAACAGTTGGCCTGAATCTGGCCAAAGATGTATTTCACGTTCACGGAATTTCTGAAACCGGCCGCGAGATCTTCAACAAGAAGATCAAACGCACCAAGCTGCTGGCGTTCGTTGCCACGATTTTCGTCTCATGCTAGCGGCTTTCGTCAAACCCTATGGCCATAGGTGTTGGTCCATTTCGACTATAGCCGCCAATTGACGCATAAATATCCAGCTTCATTGAAAAGCCACCACACCTAGGACGGCGACACTGGCCAGCCATAAGGCCCAAAACCACGCCCATCTCGACAAAAGACATTATTTCATAAGTGATCCCCCTCTGCCGGATCCATTTTGCCACGGCAAGTGGGTCGTGCCTCGGGTTGAGATTTATGCGTCTTTGGCAGGTATTTTGGCACTGAGCCTTGGCTGTCAGAGTGGAGGCAAAAAGCAAAATACCCGCCAACTCATTGAGTTAGCGGGTTTTATATTTGGTTGCGGGGGCAGGATTTGAACCTGCGACCTTCAGGTTATGAGCCTGACGAGCTACCGGGCTGCTCCACCCCGCGTTATATCTTTGGCGCACTGGAAGCTTGAGTTCCTTA
>NZ_JBAKIA010000039.1:0-8591 GCF_037783265.1 Roseibium algae | reverse complement strand
TTTGTTGAACTACCATGGCGCGCGTGCGTATCGCCGGTCCAGTGACCAGCGTTCCGATCTTCAGTTTCACTAGATCGCAACCGCGCAACTTGCTGTCGATTGCGAGATCGAACAGCGCCGGTCGCGCATCCGTCCCTCCCGATCTAGGAAAAAGCGGATCGCCCAGATCTGGCGTTGCTTGAGAGGCTTCTTGACGCGGACCATTCTACCTGCATTCCATGCAGGCCTTCCGAGCGCGGCCGGATCGTATTGTGCAATTCCCATTTCCATACTCCTTCGGCCACTATTGGCCGTTGGAAGGATAGGCGAGCATCGTGAACCAAAGGGGCCGTAAGCGAACTGTCGACTTACGTGCTCCGATTGGATTTAGCTGACATCTTGTGTTGCGGCATGCTGCTTCCGCACAAGTCGCAATCTCGCGCGTGTACTCCAACAGCTGATCAGTACTATTCGCCACAAGCAGAGACGCACTGTTCATGCAATAACTTGATTGGGGATGAATTTTCGAAGCAATTGGCTCGATATGAAGAGACCCTTAAGGCCGTCGGGCAGTATTTTCAGCTCGTAACTAGCGGCACCTCACATATCACAAAGTGGCTGCGAGTGCTGAGGTGCTCTGGCGGATCTCCTCGGCCACCTCTTCCACGATCTCTGTGCGGCTGGACCAACTCGGATAAAGGAAGCCGTATCTCAAGAGACCTTGGGGTTCGAAGTGGCGCAGCACCAGGGAGTCGACACCACTGGACAGCGCGACGAAGGGGTCGGTCAGGCAGCAGCCCAGGTTCAGGCCAGCCATTTGGCAGGCGATCACGCCATTGCGCGCCTCAACGCGAACGTCCAAACGCTTGCCGTATCGCTTGCACAACGATTCGAGGTGTTGCCCAAGCAAGGAACGTGCGTGGGTCGAGACGATCGGGCGCGCAATGAAGTCCTCGAAAGTGACTAATTTTCGTGCAGCCAGCGGATGATTTGGGTGCATGGCGACCATCATTGGTAATTCCAAAAAGGGCTCAACCTCGAACGCACCGGCTTTGATGGGCAGGGGAGCAACGCCGAGATCGAAGGTTTCCCGCCCCACCCAGAGGTCGATATCCAGACGAACGCGGGCGTCGATTTGGGCGGTCATCTCGGGGCGCCGCTCCATGACCCGGGCCAGCGACTTGTTGATCACCGCATGAGAGATGAAGGGGGCCACGAGGATGCGCAAATGCTCTTTGCGACCTTGTCGGATCTGGTCGGCACGACGCTCTGCATCATCGAGTGCCTGCATAACCCTTTCTGTTTCTGCGTAAAACTCTTTTCCCTCCCGCGTCAGGCGCAACCGACGGCCGTGCTTTGTCAGCACAGAGAAGCCCAGTTCATTTTCCAGGGTGGACAACAGCCGGCTTACCTGTGCGGGCGATCGCAGAAGCCGATCAGAGGCGCCGACGATTGAGCCGGTCTCGACAAAGGCGCGGAAAGCTTCGAGGGATCTCTGGGTGAGTGGCATGGCTCCGCCTCCTGCTGTTGTGATCTTGGCGATAGTTACGCAAATAGTTGCGTAAATAGTAACTAAATTGAAAAAATATTCACTTTACGCAATTGGGAGTTCTGAGCTGTAATGAATCCAAGACAAATTATGGAAACCCCGATGACCAAGCAAGCAGACCTCAACAGCCGCGTTTCCACATATGAAGCTGAACGCGTGGTGCCCTACAGCCTGCCGTCTAAACCGCAGTCCAGCTATCTGACGATGCGTGACGGCTGCCGGATCGCAGTGGATGTCTGGTGCCCGCAGGACGGGGACGACGGGGAGACCTTCCCAACGCTGCTTCTGTTCACGCCCTATTTCCGGCGCTTCAAGCTCGTCGTGGGGTCGGATGCTGTTGCCAACCCCAATACCGCCAAGTTCAGCGACTACTTCGTGCAGCGTGGCTATACGGTGGTCGTCGTCGATGTCCGTGGCACCGGCGCCAGCTTCGGCACGCGCGACGGCTTCCGCTCTCCCTCGGAAAGATTGGACAGTGCCCAGATTGCAGACTGGGTGATTTCGCAACCCTGGTCCAACGGAGAGCTGGGGGCAACGGGGATTTCCTACCTCGGGGCGGCGTCGGATTTTCTGGCCTCCACGGGTCACCCGGCGGTCAAGGCCATCGCGCCGCTATTCTCGGTATGGGACACCTATGCTGACAATTACTTCCCGGGCGGGATGCAGTGCACCTCGCTCACGCTGCTATACGACAATCTGATGAAGGCTCTCGACCTAGATCAGCGCGCCTACCTCAAGGACTACAAGTACTACGCCCACCCAGACTACCAAGGCCCGCAGCCAGTGGACGAAGACGCCGACGGTTGCATGCTTGCCGCCGCCGTGGCCGAGCACCAGGCCAATTTCCGCCAGACGGACTTCATGGCCGATCTCGCCTATCGTGAGGAAGGGCTGCCCTATGACCCCGGCTACAGCAGCGCGTCGATCAGCCCCTATTCCTATGCTTCCGGCATCCGGGAAGACGTGGCCATCCTGTCGCTCTCGGGGTGGATGGATGGGGCCGGTTATGCCAACGGCGCCATCGCGCGTTTCCTGACGCTTGACAAGAACCCGCACCACCTAGTGCTGGGTCCATGGGATCACGGGGCACGGATCGATGTCTCACCCTGGCGGAAACGGAAGGATCCTGGCTTCTCGGTACTGGGTTGTGTGCTGAGGTTCTTCGATACCTACCTGATGGGCCGCGATACGGGCATGAAGGATGAACAGCCGGTTTCATACTTCGCCATGCACGAAGAGGCCTGGGCTGATGCCGAAACCTGGCCGCCGCAGCCATCACAGACTCAGCTCTATCCCGGTGTGGCAGGCGAGTTGGCGCAAATGGCCTGTGAGGGCACGATCGACTATCAGTGTGTGCCTCATACCCGCACCGGGTTCGAAACTCGCTACGAGCGCATCGCGGGTATGGACTCGCAGAACTACTACTACGATTGGCAGGGGCGCACGGACGACATGCTGAGCTGGGACAGTGCCGTGCTGTCAGAGGACACAACCATCGCCGGGCATGCCCTGTTGGATCTCCACGCCACCTTCGATGCCCCTGATACAGGTCTTTTCGTCTATCTCACCGAGGTCGAGGCCAACGGGACCGAGCGCTATGTCACCGAGGGTGTGCTGCGCGCGATCTTCCGCACCGAGGCTGAGCCTCCAGCCAACATTCGCATCAATTGGCCCTATCGCACCTTCCATCGTGAGAGCGCGGAGCCTCTGCCCCTGGGAGAGAGGCAAGCCATCCGCATCCCGCTTCTGCCGACGGCGTGGACCCTGTCGAAGGGGAGCCGTCTGCGTCTGTCCATTGCCGGCACAGATGCCGATCACTTCAAGAAGGTGCCACATGGTCGTATGGCGCGGATCTCGGTCGATCTGGCGCGGACGCGGCTGGACCTGCCGGTCGTTCGGGATGAGGTCGCGGCATGATCGCCGACCGTGCTCTTGATGACCTGTTTCCGGCGTTGGCGGCGGTGGCTGACATCCGTGCTCTGACGGCGCTAGAATACAAGGGCGACAAGGCGGTGCGGATCTACAGCAGCCATGCTCAAGTGTTCGCCAGCTCCGGGTCTAAACTGTTTTCCGATGCGCCGACCATGGTGCGTGTGCGGGAGAGTGGCACCCCGGTGCTGACCGAGGGCGCCCCGGCGCTACGGGACGGTTTCTCGGACGCCCAGAGCATTCTCGACCTGGGCGCGGATGCAATCGTCAACCTGCCGGTGCGCGCGGAAACCGGCAAGATCGTCGGTCAGGTGAACCTGATGGGACGGGCTGGAAGTTTCGATGCCGATGCGCTGGTGGCCCTGCAAGGCGTCGCAGACAGCTTTTTCTGTTGCTTCCAGAGCACTAATACGAAGAAAGGCGCGCCATGCGACTGACCGGACTAATTTATCGCGGTGGTATTCTCATCGCCTATACCGTTATGCTGCTGCCGGTGCTGCTAATAGTGGTGACCTCGGTCTTCCGCGATGCAATCATTTCCTTCCCGCCAAGTGGGCTCTCGCTCGAATGGTATCGCAATGCGATCGGGCGCGAGGAGTTTTTCAGCGGTTTCATCGTCAGCTTCAAGGTGGCTGCGATCGCCTCGGTGATCGGTGTGCCTGTCGGCACTGCCGCATCCCTGGCCCTGGTGCGCAGCAGCATTCGTGCCAAGCAGGCGATCACGACATTCCTGCTAGGTCCGATCATCGTACCGGGTATCGTTGCAGGCACAGCGCTCTATCTGACCTACCTGCTGGGTCAGAACGCGCTGGACATGGATATCGTCGGTACACTGCCCGGCCTGGTCGCGGCACACATCTTGCTGACCATTCCCTGGACGGTGCGCGTCGTGACCGCAGGCCTTCAGGGTCTCGACCGTTCTGTCGAAGAAGCAGCGCTGAACCTTGGCGCCCGCCCCCTGACTGTCTTCTGGCGGGTCACCTTGCCGATGATGCGGCCTGCCATCGTCGCAGCCTCGATGTTTTCGTTCATCCAGAGCTTCGAGAACCTCGAACTGACCCTGCTGCTGGTCGGGCCCGGCATGAGCACCCTGCCTATTGCGATGCTCAACTATCTGGAATTCCAGATCGACCCGACGCTCGCCGCCGTTGCGACCATCCAGATCGTCGTCATCGCCGCGATGATGCTGATCACGGATCGCTACGTGAAATTGTCCCGCATCGTCTGAATGCCCGGAGAAATACAGATGAAATCGCTCGAACTAATCAACATCCGCAAGGAATACGGCGATGCTGTCGCGGTCGCGGACATGAATATGCAGATCCAGCGCGGAGAGCTGGTTGCACTACTGGGACCTTCGGGCTGCGGCAAGACGACGACCTTGCGCATGGTCGCAGGTTTCATCGCGCCGACCGAGGGGTCGGTGTTGCTGGACGGCCATAACGTCACCGAGCTTGCGCCATACGACCGCAACACCGCGCTCGTCTTCCAGTCCTATGCGCTGTTCCCGCACATGACCGTGGCGCAGAACGTGGGCTTCGGCCTTGAGATGCGCAAGGTCGGTAGATCCGAACGCGAGTCCCAGAGCCTGGAGGCTCTGAAGCGCGTGCGGTTGGATCACCTGGCGGACCGCTATCCGCGGCAGTTGTCAGGCGGGCAGCAGCAGCGGGTTGCTCTGGCGCGCGGTCTGGTGCTGAACCCGGCGATCTTCCTGCTGGATGAGCCGCTGTCCAACCTCGACGCGAAGCTGCGCGGCGAGGTGCGCAGCGAGATCCGCTCGCTACAGCAATCGCTGGAGCTGACCACGCTGATGGTCACCCACGACCAGGAAGAGGCGCTGACCATGTCCGACCGGCTGGTGCTGATGGAAGCAGGCAAGGTTCGACAGGCCGGCACCGCCCAGGACCTTTACGAACGCCCCGCCGATTCCTTCGTGGCCGATTTCATCGGGCGCTCCAACGTGATCGAGGGCCGGGTCGAGGCAGAGGGCTTCCAGACCGTCAGCGGCGCGCTGCTGCCCCCGGCCGCTGCCGGAAAGCCCGACGCGCGCTTCTACTCGGTCCGACCCGAGAAAATCGACATTACCCGTGACGGCCCAGGCGTCGAAGGTGCTGTGCGCGAGATCCTCTATCTGGGCGCGCAAACCGAATACACCGTGATGCTCGGCCAGACGCCGTTGACGGTCGTTGCGGCAACACCCGGTCCAGACGACGCGCTGGCTAGCCTGCGGACAGGAGAGCCAGTCCGCCTGCATTGGAGCGGAGACAACGCACGTCTGCTCAATGACTGATTCCTCAACCCCTAACAAAAAAGCCAACAGGAGACACTTTCATGACCAGTTTTACTCGGCGCAGCTTCCTCGCCACCGCTTCGGCGGCCTCTGCCTTTGGGTTGCTGTCCAGCCCGGGCATCGCCCAGTCCAAGGACCTGGTGGTCGGCACCTGGGGCGGAACCTTCGGGGACCTGCTTAAAGAGAACGTGGACGAAGCCATCCTAGAACCCGCGGGCTGGAATGTCCTGCAGGAAGTTTCGGGCCCGGTGCCGCGCCGCACTAAGCTGATCACAGAGCGCACGCAGCGCCGTGGCAGCATGGATGCCGCGCTGCTGGCCGACTTCGACATGCATGCCGCCGCTAAGGTGGGAGCGCTGGAAGAGCTGAACGCCGACAATGTCGCCTCCTACAATAACATCCTGCCCTTCCTGCAGAAGAAGCATTCGGTGCCGCTGATCTACTCGGCCCATGCCATTGTCTACCGAAAGGACCTAATCACCACCCCGCCGGAGTCGATCGCCGAGCTGTGGAACCCGGCCTACAAGGGTAAGATCGGTCTCAGCGACTTCCTCTACACCTCAAACATGGCCTACTCGGCGATCGCAAACGGCGGCACTCTATCGGACTTCGAAGGGGCAGAGAAAGGTGTCCAGCAGTGGAAAGATCTTGATGCCAAACTGCTACCCTCGACCGAAGCTGTCGGCCAAGCGCTGTCTTCGGGTGACATCTGGATCACCATCATCTCGGCGGCGCGTGGTTATAGCTGGAACAAGAGCGGCATCGACTTGGGCTGGGTCATCCCCGAAGAGGGCGCTTTCCCGGCGGTCTACGAAGCCGCAGTGCCGAAGAACGCTCGCAACACGGACGGCGGCATGGCCTACATGGATGCGCTGCTGAACCCGCGGGCCCAAGCCGCCTTCGCCGAGAAAATGGGCTATCTGCCAACCGTGAAGAACGGATCGATCAGCCCCGAGCTCGAGGCTCAGATAGGCTTCACCCAAGCCGAGCAGAACCGGCTGTGGCAACCGGACCTCGATTTCATCATGGAAAATCAAGCCTCCATGCTGGATTCCTGGAACCGCACTCTCAAGGGCTGATCGATGGCAAAGCTTGTTCTTCCGGCAGGTATTTTGGTGCTTCTTCTGCTGGGTGCGCCGATGCTTCTGATGCTGCGGTATTCGTTCAACATCTTCGATCCGCTGTATTTGATGAAGACTGCATTCACGTGGGAAAACTACGCAAAGGCGGTGGCCGACCCCTACTACCAGAAGATCCTGACGACCACGATCGTGGTGGCGCTGACCTGTACGGTCCTGACAACGCTTCTCGCCTATGGTCCGGCCTATTGGTTGGCCCGGATGGAAGGACGCTGGAAGAGCAAGCTGACCATTCTGACCATGTTCCCCCTCCTGGTTGGGGGGGTGGTGCGTTCGGCGGGCTACCTGGCCTTGCTGAGTACCGACGGCCTAGTCAACGCCTCGCTGCGCGGTCTGGGGATCATCTCGGAACCGCTACAACTGCTTTATACACCCGGCGCTGTGATCTTTGCCACCGTCGGCATCGTGCTACCTTACATGATCCTGACCCTTGCTTCGGTCATCGAGAGCATCCCGCGACAGGTTGAGGAGGCAGCGGCAAACCTTGGCGCCCGCCCGGCGCAGTCCTTCTTCCGGGTGCTGATGCCGCTGTCGCTGCCAGGGGTGTTGGCCGGGGCGACGCTGGTTTTCATCCTCTGTATGAATGCCTATGCCACGCCGCTCTTACTGGGCGGCCCGCAGTTCCAGATGATGGCCCCCGCGGTCTACGAGCAGTTCGCCCGTGCCTCCAACTGGCCCTTCGGTGCAGCACTGGCCTTTATCTTGCTGATCGTGACCGTGGTGCTGACAAGTCTTGGCAGCTCTGTCATCGCCAAGCGGTACAAAGCCGGCTGAGCCGGCTCTTGAGGGATCGGTCCAGTGATGCCTGCTGATTATCTGCTGTTGCTCGGAGCGATCATCTTGATCGCGCTGATGGCCGGGTTTGCCTCCGGTCTGCTTGGCATCGGTGGCGGTATCTTCCTTGTGCCCACATTCCTGATGCTTTTCTCGGGACTTGGAGATGATATTCCGCAGCTCATGCAGCTCTGTGTCTGCACCTCGACCGCCTGTGTCATGGTCACTACGAGCCGGGTGGCATTGTCTCATTACCGGCGCGGGGCACTCGATACCGCTCTATTGCGGGCTTGGGGCCCTTCATCGCCATTGGTGCCTTTGTCGGGGCCCTCGCGACGCATCGCCTGTCTGATCGAGCGTTGCGGATATTATTCTCCGGGAAGAGCATCCTTCTTTCGATGCGCGTACTTTTGGCGGTTTGAGGTCGAAGCCATGTGAGGGAGGCCTCTCCCGGAGAATGCCTGCTTTTGGGACGCTATAATTTGATCTCTAGCGACGGAGATGAAGGCCCACTGCTGACGTTGAAAAAAACTAAACTTAGTGTCCGCTTACGGGATTGGATCAAGAACCGCCGAACGACCAAATTGGGGGCGCACTGTAGCCTTTGGTTCAAACTGCGGTGAATTCCCGCTTCCTGCCCGTCCAAGTAATTCGTTGCAACCATAATGAACCTCTGCTTTCGGGACACGGTCTCGCTTCGTCAAAAAACCAAAATGGCGGTGCTGGGCGGCCCGGCAGGCAACGTTGGATGTGGTTGTTGGGGCGGCTTTCTGGGTTAGTTTTAACTCAGAAACGATGATGCCTCGGTAGCTTGATCCTCCCCCTTTGAAGTGGTCCTCCGCTATGTTTAGGAAAACGGAGGAAACACATGACCAACAAGCGACCAAAGCCGGAGGAGATTGTTACGAAGTTACGGCAGGTTGAGGTTCTG
>NZ_JBAKIA010000038.1:0-9023 GCF_037783265.1 Roseibium algae | reverse complement strand
GAGCGGACTATATTGAGGCGCTTTTCGGAATTTGGGAAAAGGCATTTGGAACATGCAATCTGGAGAAACTGGGAGAGCAGTCCTTCAACAGTGATGTAGCGACACCTTCATATTTGTGGGAAGGGGAGATATTGGAAAAATCCTATTACCGCGATGGTTCTCCTGACGAGGGCGGCAGAAGTGATTGCCTTTTTGTTTCCATATCGGATGTTCACGTATGCTTATCGGTTTTACGCTTCAAAGATGAGGCGAAATTTGCAGAGCCTGGTGCTGAACAGGGCGTTGAGGGATGGCGAGTTGAGACTGAAGAACGCGGAGATTATGTTTCCAACACTCCAGTGAAACTTGCTGATTTTATCACCGATCCCGACGCGACCATCCAACGGTTTCGCGACGATGCAAAGAGGATGATTGAGGCGCTCGCCACAGATTAGGAAGGGTAGCTTAAACGTGAATAAGGGGCTACCCAATTATGAGGGACGTATTTATTTCATGGCGGAACGCCTAGAAAGGCCGGTTTGGTTCATTGCAACTAAATGAGAAGCTGGCGTGACTATTTCGTGAAACCGTCAAGGAGACGCAGGACCAGGCACCCGAATGGCTCCGGACTTACAACAATGAGCGCCCCAACATGGGCATCGGGGGCGTACCCCCCGCCATGAAACTTAAAATGGCCGCGTGAATTCTACCACTGAACCCCACTAAAAATGGGAGGAATACCAAAGCATGTCGGGGAAGAAAAGATTTCGCCAAGCGGTCGTTATAGTCCATGGAATGGGTGAGCAAAGGCCGCTCGACATGTTGAACCGATTTATCGATGCGGCCATTCCCGGCCCGACGGTCATCGATGAAAAACAGGACCTTCCTGTTTATTACTCTCGCCCGGCACCTGAGAGCGAAAGCTACGAAGCAAAATCATATCTGGCGCGTGAGACATCAAAATATCCACAAACGGAATTCTTTGAATATCACTGGTCCCACATGATGCAAGGCAACAAACTGTCGGACATCTGGGACACTTTTCAGCGGATATTGTTCACGCCGATCTGGAATGTTCCCTCTGGGCTTCGCGTTGTTTGGTTGGCCTTTTGGGCCCTGATCCTTTGGGTTCTTTGGTACATTGCAGATGGCACATTGGCCTGGGACAGCCTGAGCGTTGAGAAAATCATTTCCTTGATTGCTGGCGGAGGGGTGCTGGCCGGATTGCTCAGCTGGGCCATGACAAAATTCCTCCCGGGGAAAATCACCGCCAGTTTTGTCGACGTGGTTCGTTACCTCGACACGTCACCTCGGTCCTATTCTGTGAGGAAGAACATCCGCAGAGGAATGATCGAATTCCTTGAAAGCTTGCACACATCCGGCCGGTATGACCGCATCATTGTGGTTGCCCATAGCTTGGGGGCTTATGTCGCCTATGACGGGATCAGCTATCTCTGGACGAAAATGAACCAGGACCATGTTCTGCCGCTCGAAGATGGCCAGCAGGATCACCATGAGACAAAGATTGACCCTGAAGTGCTTGTGAGGTTCGAGAGTGAGGCTGCTGAACTCTTGAAAGACGACAACCGGGATCCCAAAGCTTATCGCGATCTCCAGCGTGAATTGTGGGCTGCCCATCGGGCTGCTGGCAACCCTTGGCTGATCACTGACTTTGTCACGGCAGGAACGCCGATGTGTATGGCAGAGAAACTACTCACCAAGAATGAAGATGAGTTTCGTGTCCGGCAGAAGCGCAGGGATATTGCATCTTGTCCGCCGCTTCCAGACCTCCCCGGCGCGAAGAAGAAAGGGCTGTTCAGTTATCCCTACAAAGGTGGCGATGTTCTCTATCACGCGGCGCCCTTTGCCATCGTCCGCTGGAGCAATATGTGGTTTCCCGCACATCTGGGTTTCTTTGGAGACTGGTTTGGCGGGCCACTTGCACGCCTTTTTGGGGCAGGTATCCAGGATCATCCATTGAACGGCAACGATTGGAAGCGGTTTTTGCCAGCTTGGGCTCATACGCTTTATTTCACCTATCCTGATGACGAAAGCGACGGGTCGGCAACCAAAGTGCTACACGACTTCATGGAAATTGATCCTCAAGCTTGGTGGCCGAATGCCGCTCGTGGTGAAGTCGGTGAAAATTCAGATGAGCAGGGAGATAATGGCGATCAGTGATCAGGGTGTGTTGGTGCGCAAGACGTCACCGATCAATGATTTGTAGATGGGGGTGTGTCCTCTTGAAGGTTGTGGTTAGACGTTAGATGCTAGTGCGCCATTCGCTGGTTCTCAAAATACCGGATCATGCCAGCGTATTCGCTTGTTGGTAGGAGTGACTCATTGATGAAGGCTTGCGCATCATCACGCGTCTCCTGATCGGCTCCCTGGTCAAGCATCACCTTCAAAAAGAAATTATAGATCCGCCATTGATTGAACCGGCGGCGTTTGAGTTGGGGTCGATTGAGGCCATAGAGGCGTTCGCAGGCATCGACAACATCGGCCGCATCTGGGTGGTTCGGGTTTGGAATGAGCTCGACCTGTTTTGCTCCGCTCAAAACGTCCCAAGCAAATAGCTTTTCCGGATCGTCAACATAGGGGTTCGGAATGAGCGGAGCTTCCTGACGATGCGCATCCTCAAAATCAGCGATCGCCTGAGCGTCCAAAGGGTCAGGTGCGAACTGTTTGGCCAAAGCCTCAATGCGAGCATCTGTCGTGTTGGAACGTATGACGGGCCCCCGCATTTTGGGTCCTGAAAACTCAAAAGCATTGCTCTTGAACTGCTGATTGCAAATCGAACAAGACGCCAGATAGTTGTCGTAGACATAAGCCAGCCACCAGTAGATAGATTTTGGGCGATAATGCTCGACATCACCAAAGGCGACGGCAGTTGTATGAGATTCACAATAGGCACATTTGTCGTTCGTTTCTATGAGCAGCTGCTTCTTGGTTTTTGACCATTTTGAGCCAATCTTGAGCTTTGGGTTTCCACCAGAGGCGAGCTTGGCACGCCGTGTTAACATGAGTTCAACGAGACGCTCAACAGGCTTGTTGCCTCGGAAACTGGGAATGATATCCCTCTGTTGTCGTGATCTTTCCAAGCTAATCATTGCTAGTTCGCTTGTTGGCTAACGATTTTCTGCATGAGCGCGCGTTGTTTGTCGCTCAGCACGATGTCCTCGGACGGGTCCTCCGGAACCGCGCCAATCGCATCGGCCAACTGTTCCATTTCTGCGAGATCCCTTTTGGATTTCTTCTTCTTTTTGTGGAGGGTGCGATAGCGAGCGCGGTGACTTTCAAGTTCAACGGATTCATCGGGAATGTGGCCAAAGGCTTCGGTGACGATCAGCTGGTTAAGAAGGAGCTTTCCCGGATCGCCTTCAAAAGGAACGACTTCAGGTCCGGATTTTTGACGGCGAATACAATAGAAGAGAGAGTTTTCAGGGGCCTGTTGAGCTGTGACGACCGAATGGGTTGTCACGACCAGCTGCATGTTTGGCAATTGCTGTTCCAGAAACTTCAGAAGCATGCGTTGCCATTTCGGATGCAAATGCAGATCGACCTCATCAATGATGAGCAGGCCTCTGGCATGAAGCGGGTTCTTGTAGTCATCGAAAATCTCAGTGATCTGATAGAGCAAATCTCCAACCCAAGCGGCCACATTTTGGTATCCATCACTGAGATGCTCCAATGGCACCAAACCATCATCTGTTTGGAACAGAAGGCTTCGGCCCTCCTTGTCGATCTCTGAAAATGTGAGTTCGGGTAAGAACTCGCTTAACACCTTGCGCACAGTGCCCATTTGCAACCCACCCGAGCGATAGTCGAGATCCATCGCCCATTGTTCCAAAGGATTAAGTTGGGCGTTGCGGTCAAAAAGCGTTGCCATAGATCGCGCGCGTGGATGTTCCTGCGGTGATTTGGAACTGAAGCCATGTTCCGAACCGAGGCGACGCGCGGCTCCATAGGCAAATACAGGATAATTGCGATAGGTATGTTCCAGTGCGTCATTCAATGGCTTCAAGGTCTCTTGGGAACCACTGAGAAACCTTGACACGCCCTTTCCTCGGATGAATTCAAGTTTGAGATCTCTAACATCACCATCCTTGGTTTCAACGGCACCTTCAATCGAACCTTCATTTGCTTCTTTTCGAAGCCAGTCATCAGGCTGTCGTGTTAGTTCAACAAGCGCATCAGAGCCTGCCATGAGGAGCGCAATTGACTTGAGGAGCGTGGATTTTCCTGTCCCATTCTCGCCGAGCAAGACGGTCCACTTTCGGTTGTTTCCACCTTCGAGATCAAAGTCGATCTCTACATCTTTGAAACACCTGATATTGTTGAGACGTATCGATTTTAGATACATACCACCACTTTCATTAGTGCGTGCGCGCAGAAAGACCTTCTCAAAGGTATGCATTTTTGCCAACATGCGCAATTGCCCACATTTCAACCTGCCCAATTTAGTTATCTGCTCCAGCTCTCGCCTGTAAAACGCACTATCAACACAAAGCATATAAACAGGATCGAAACAGTCTATGAGTGTTCTACTGCCATTGGCGCTACCGAAGTTTACAGGCAGATCAATCTGCATCTCAGCCATTTGCTCTTATCCGGACGAACGGCTGCTTTCGGGAATACTCAGAGATTGAATACGATGAACGCTCTGGATCAACACGATAGTCCATCAAGAAGTATTGCGGAGTTCCTGAAGGCAGCACGCTGGAAACACGCGCTATTAACGACCTATGCTCTCAGCCTGAGCTACTTTGAATCCGAGGTACTTCGCGTTCTTCTCCAGCAAGGCTGCGATGACATCTGGCTTGTGTGCGATGCGCAGGGCTATCGCTCCTCACTGCTTGAGCGCCGTTCCATGCATGTCGGCCAGGAGTACAGGATTGTGCCAGTTGGCCTCGCGAACGGCGTCTTTCACCCGAAGTGCATTCATCTGATCTCAGAAGACGAGCAGCTTCTTATGGTCGGCAGCGGCAATGTCACCTTCGGAGGTCACGGCAGAAACGCCGAAGTTTTCGAAGCCCTTGTCCCCAATGAACACGCGACCGCGTTTTCCGATTTTGCCGACTTTCTGGAAGTGCTAGGCTCCCAGCCAGACATCAAGATCCCGCGGCGCGAGTGGATCGAAGACTTTGCGGGACGGGCTGCACAGGCGGCGGCTGGCGGCGCGAATCAATCGGCTCAGCCGCTGCGGCTGATCCATCCGCTTGGCAGAACAGCTATCGAACAGATCGGTGAGGTCGCTGCCACAATCGGGACGTGCCGAAAGGCCAAGATCATTTCGCCCTACCATGATCCTGATGGCGAAGCAGTGAGCGCACTGCTTGAAGCCGTGAATGCCGATAGCGGCGTGGTCGCTGTTACCAGCGAAGAGCCCAGCCCATTTCCATTTTCTGACGCTGCGGGGTGGTCGCGTCCCGTTGTGCCCCAAAGGCCGAAGCTTGAGGGCAAGCGCTTCGTTCATGCCAAGTGGCTGCAGTGCGATTTCGGTGATGTAAGTCTGGTGCTATCAGGCAGTTTCAATGCCACCAGAAAGGCACTCGGAACCACTGACAATGTCGAGCTCGGCGTGTTGCGGCGCGTGGCAGCGCCTGAACAGCTTCTGGAATGGGAGGATTGCGTCGCACCGGATTTCCAGCCTGCGGAACGTATGCCCTCTGGCTTGGGACAGGCCGAAATCGTCTATGCGAGCTTTGATCGGCACGACCCGCAGAAACTGACAGGGCAGATGATTAGCCTGCATGAGGTTTCAGGCGAGTGGTCGTATCGGGTCGTGCGGACTGACGGCACCACGCATTCAGGAACGACCGCGCTGAAAGATGACGGCACCTTCATGGTCGTGGATCAGGAATTGGAACTGTTTGCCGAATTGCCTGCATTGCAGATCGTTCTTAAGCGGGACGATCGCGAGGCGCGCGGCTGGATTCAAAACGAAATGCTGCTCAGCGTAGGTGCACGGCGCAGGCTCACGGCCGGAGCGCTCAGCCGCCTGATGCGCCGCGAAGGCAGTGATGATGATATCCAGGCGCTCATGGACTATTTGAGCATTGCGGCGGACAAGCATCTTCGCGTGTTCGATCTTCCTGTGTTGAAGAGCGCCGAGCACGATGAACAGTCGGACAGCGCGGATGCGGCGGAACTGGTGCGAGTCAACCTGAAAGACCTCGCTCCCATGGAAAATATTCCCGAAGGTATCGCGGGTGCAGTCGGTGCAGGACTT
This sequence comes from Roseibium algae, assembly GCF_037783265.1. Taxonomy (NCBI): domain Bacteria; kingdom Pseudomonadati; phylum Pseudomonadota; class Alphaproteobacteria; order Hyphomicrobiales; family Stappiaceae; genus Roseibium; species Roseibium algae. The sequence continues at coordinate 2,812 of NZ_JBAKIA010000038.1, read as the reverse complement.
GGTTCTGGAGACCAGTTCGAGACCGCGCTCGTGAGATTGCGCCGTATGCTGCTCGGCCACGGAAGACTAAAGAACGCAGCTTCGCGTGACGGATTGTCATCGTCCATCCTGGCGGAAGACGAAGAAGACGTAGTGCAGCGGCAGACGCCCGAGCAAGTCACCTATAGCTTGGGTCTGCAGGATTTCGAAAATGCCATCGGGACGATGATTGGAGAATGTGTCGAACATACTGATCGGCTGCCTGGCCTGCTGACCATCCAGTTCGAAATCGGGATGTGGATGCGCATTCACCGTCTCGAGGACATTGACGGCGCATTCGAGTTCCTCGGAAGTTGGCTTAGGCGCACAGCGCAACGCACTACCCAGCGGCAAGACGAGGTGACAGCCCTTTCGCAGCATTTTGTAACTTCCACGGCCATTCGTGCAGCATTGATGACTTCCGACAGCAAGCCCGAGCAACTGGTCGGACTTCATGATGATCTGGAGAAGTTCTTCGGCGGCGCAGTAGATCGAGAGCTCGCCTCGGCTTCGCTGATCGATGATGCAGACAAGGGATTTGCAGCCGCTCTGGCGCAGGGGCTGCCACCGCATGACCTGAACGCCGCGCTCTCCGAGGTGCTTTCTACGCGAACAAGGCGCCAGCAACTCGAAGATGTGTTGAGTACGCGTGCGGCGGGAAAGGATGTTTCGGCGGATTGGGCGGTGTTCCAGTCACCAACGGGCAAAGCGCTTCACGCATCCCTGCATCGCGCAGGCTGGGAGAAGCGCGTGAAGCGCGGCATCGCCAACTACGAAGCCTGCAGCCACTGCTATATCACCTACCCGCGATTTGAGAAATCCGTCTTCAAGCAAGAGCGCATAGGACGCTGCATACACTGTGAGAAGTTTTCACTGGACGTAACGCCATGACCATTCATTCTCCCGACCGGCCATTCTTCCTGCCGCCGCGCTCGGATGAAAACAACGGCGTTGATTTTCTCGGCCTGCGCCAGACGAACCTCGACATGATGGCGGACATGATCCCGTCCATAAACAACGTGACGGACTACATCCGGCCGTTCTCTCTGGTCTGTTGGGTGTTCTGGAAGTTCTATGATTTATGCTCGGCCGCAGGGCTTGAGGACCCATCGCGCGAAGACATCGACCGTTTCAGGGAACGGATTGAAGTGCTGTTTTCTTGGGGCGCAAGTATGCATCACAACGGCGGCCGCATACCGGGAACGGGAGCGGTGCCGCCCGCGCCGACTCCGGATGGACAATATCCGCTGACATTTAGTGACTGGAAACGCCTCCAGAGCAGTACCAGTCTCATCGCCGCTCTCTGGTATGGTCCTGCATCCAAGATCGTCACAGGTCTCGGGTTCCTTATGCCACTGGCGGGCAAAACAGGCTTTTTCCGCGTGACGGGCTTGGGCATCCATTTGGCCGAGGCGCTGGATGCACATCTTCGCTCAAACGAAGAGCTTTACTCCCGCCTGTTGGCAACGCTCGCTCCGGTGACAGCAAGTAGGGAAGACGCTGTCACCCTTTGGCAAACCTGGGCGCCCGATCAAATCCTGGAAGCTGAACGCGTAGCCTTCCACTCAGCGCTATTCTCTGACAAGGAGATCGGGGATCGCAACGGTCTTCTCGGCAAGCGAAGCACCACTCTTGCTCTGGCCATTCATCATATGCGGCACTGTACGTCGCCTGCCCATGTGGCCGAGATCAGGCAAGGCATGGCGTTGTCGATCGGACAGGATGGCACGTCATACACCATCCCCGAAACGCTCATTCCGACCAGAAACAGCTGGCTGACTCTGCAGATGCGTCAACTGCAGCGTCTGTCGATGGAGTGTCTGCTGTCGTGGTGCGAAGACCGCATCCTTGCAGACCGGATAAACGAGACATCGGCCATGGCTGCGCGATTCAGCCAAGGCTGGGATGGCACCGAGAACCGCTTTGGTGACCTGACGACTGTCGAAGACATGATAGCGCTGCTTGATGCCCAAGCAGACAGCATCGAAGGCTTTATCGCGGCAATCAACGAAGAGCGCCTCGAAAATCCGTTCGACCTGATAGCTACCATTCAGCAGCTATTCAGGGCACGGGATCCTTCGTTCGCTCACTACGCATTCTTGGGGATGCTTCTTAGCGTGGCCTATGCAGGAGCAGCGGCGAGTGAGACGAACTCGCTGCGACTTGGCGGGGCTCCACGGCTGTCACTTGATAGTCTACGCCGCAGCATGGTTGGGCTTGGGGCGACTTCCGTAAGGGAGGCATTCCAGTACATCCTTGAAGCCATGATTATCAGCCAGCACTTCTCGACAGCGGTTAATCGGTTTGACGGACGAAACCAGCGTCTGCGCCTAGCAATCGAAGAGACAGGGCTGGAAGCGATGGTCGGAAAGTCATGGGAGCCTACCGTGACGGAAGACCGTCTGCCAACTCTGCTGTCACTTGCTGCCCAGTCGGGGATTATTGCGCGTAACGAACAAAATGCATTCTGGGAAGTATGATCCAACAAATTGAAGAAAATTTTCAATTGTGCATCGCGCGCTATGGCAGAATAGTCGAAGTTGCCGATACGCGGTAGTTAATTCCGCCCTACTGCCGTAAATGCCGTTTGCCGCGAACGTCCGAAATTAGGGCGCAAAACGGTCATCCAATTCTCAACCGGATCTACTCGCTCATGCCTGGCCCGGCACAAGAACAATTGAAATGCCTCACAGACCCAAAGTTCCTCCGTTCTCTTGACTCCTCGTCAATGTTCCTATTTTGTTCTCGCCTCATTAAGAGGCTTGAACCATGCGGAAACCCGAAACCATTGAAC
>NZ_JBAKIA010000037.1:0-9337 GCF_037783265.1 Roseibium algae | reverse complement strand
TCCGGATTGCCGACCTTGGCTTTTATGCCGGATGGTCTCTGGTCGAGGTTCAGGTCGGTGCACCAAACCCGATAAGCGACACCAACAGCGCGCTCATGTCCGCCTTGGTTGGTCAGAGCACAGCCATTCTTCTGGATGGCACATCACCGCCACTGCATGGGCTGAATGGAAGCGGACTGTTGGATCTGTCCGGCCCTGAGGCCACCGCAGCGTATTTGCGGTTCTTCTGCTCTTATGTCCACGGCAAAGAAGGGCCTTTCCTTGTTGTGGAGACGGTTGAAGATCTCGCCCTTCGCGGCGATGTCATTGCGAAGGTCAGACACGATCTGTCCGACCTGATCTTGCCTCCCAAACAGGTTCCGCCCCCCACAGCGGGCGGCTCGGGAGAGGCCCCTCCTGATGCGCTGTTTTATACTGCAACGCTGCTCTACGCTGACCATTTGTTCAAGGTCAGGTTCCAGATATCGGCCAACGGCATGGTTGACATGCTCGAGGATGACCCGCTCGCAGAAGACGTCCCAATCACACCACGACTGTTCAAGGGTAACTGGCGAAGTTGGGTTCCACTCAAGATTAATGAATAGTCTTTAGAGCCCTATTTTAAATTAGTTGAGTGATAACAGGGGAGTTTCGCCAGCTTTCCAAGCACTTAAGTAACGCATAAAAAACTATAGCGAAATCGGTTCAAAAGTTTATCGAAACACTGCGTTAGAAAGGGCCAAAGATCAGGACGTTTCTAGTTTTGATTTCCCCGCTATAATATAACTATAATGGTCTGTATTATATTTCACCTAACGAGAATAGAAGTTAAGGACTTAACTCATGCCCCAGAAGTCTGCAGCTTACACAGCAAGGGAGCATCTCTCCCTCTGTAAAGAAAACGGTCTCGAGCCGATTTGCGCACTCACGGGAAAAGATCCGCGCAACCTCTCCGCTAGTGAACGCAGTTTTGTGGATTCACTACCCGATTCAACAATGTTCTCAGCCATCGAACTATTTTTCAAAATGCCAAAGGATTGGCTATCTGGCCGCCCTACCTTCAGGTCAGAAGCAACCACAAAACTCTCTGGATGAAAAATATACTTTTCTATTTTTAGTACTGCCCCAAGGTGTTCCTCGCTTGGTTTTTTACCGACCCCTTACACCAAGCCATGGAGAGATTTGTTGAGGTGGAGTTTTCCGTCAGCTGCCCTGTCGATCATTGCGCGGAAGTATCCGCCCGGTGATGAGATTTGTTCAGGATCTCGCAGGGCTTTTTCAGCGACGACCGCAATGCAGGCGGCGGCCAGATATCTGCCCTGTCGCTTGATTGCCTCGTTGAAAGCTGGCTGGCTGAGGCCGATCAGCACCCGCAAATGATCAGCGGCTTCACACAAGGCAGGCCATGTGCTGATCTCAAGCCCGGTTTCCTCTTGGAGTGTTGAGCACGCGGACTGGATCAGCCCGATTGAGACGCCGTCCAGGTTGGTTTCAAGCCGTTTTGGCTGACCTCCCCTGCCCTCGTGCAATTTAGCTTCTTGTGGCTTGGCCTCTTGCGGTTTTGGCTGTTGTGATTGCCTGCGCCCGCCGCAAGGCTCCCTTTCAAGAGCCATTTCATCGGCGTAGCCGGTGTCAGAGGGAAATTCAGTGTCTTGCTCGTGAGAGCAAGTCCATTCTTCATTACGACTAGAGGAGTCGGGATGGGTTGTAATAGATAAGCGGGTGTCACCAATGTCACCCGCGCATGACATTTGAGGGCTTTGAATGTTGTTCTGGTGATCCTGCTCAAACTGGCTTGCAGCCTCATGATAGAGCGCATCCAGATGGCTCGCCTTGTCATCAAGTCCCAGATCGCCATTCAACACGATCACTTCAGCTCTGGTGCAGAAGTCTTGATACCCCTGCCCTGCAATCGCCACCAGATCAACAATCGCCCGTGAGAACCGGGTAACGGCCCGTTTGGCTTCCTGCTCGGCCTTGATACGCCGCTGGAAAGCGTCAGCCTGTGATTTGAAGGCAGACAAATTGAAACACGACGGGGTGAAGTCCAGGCCATAGGCTTGCTCTGGTTGACCGCCCTTGCCCCGATAGACAAAGCGGCGACCTGTCGGGCTGTCCCGATAGGACAGAATACCAAGCTCAACCAGCTTCTTCAGACAGCGCGTCACTGTGCGCGACGTGCGCCGGGTGTATTCGGCAAGGCGTTGATTGGAAATCGCAACCACCGGACGGCGGCCGGGCTGGAAGTCATCGACCTGGACAAGCCCCAACAGGATATCAAGAACGTGATAGGTGGTGCCGTCGATCCCAAGGGCGGGCGCAACGCGCTTGAGAACCAGAGACACGTCTCGCTTGGCAACGCTTGGCCGGTCATCCTGGGCCGCCAAATGCGCGCTCGCAAGAACTCCCGCGGACACTTTGCGAAAACTCGCAATCTGATGTGAAGAAGACATAAGTCCTCCTTTGCCGAACGCAACAAAGCGAGCGGACATATAGATTATGGATGCGAGACAGGCTGAAAGGCGCAAGAAAGGGTGTCCTGCCCGAAGACAGAACTTGCTTTGCGCTACAAGTGATTCTAGAATCCATGTTGCAAAACTGTGGATTTAGGCACTTGTGCTTATCTCAATTGGACCCGCCCTCGTGGCGGGTTCTTTTGTTTGTTCTGACTATTTCATTGTTCACCGGCCTCCGTTGCCTTCAAAAATTTCGCGTATAGTTCGGGCAACTGATCAGACAGGAATGAACCGAACCGTTCGGCATCGGCCCCTTTGCCACTATTCAGTGTAATTAAATATTTACGCCGATTGCCCGCAGACTTCGCGGAGAGGTTATTATCCACGGAAGCCCATGCCCGCTCTTTGGCCTTTATCGACTTCCGCGTTGGTGAGTTTTGAACCTTCAGATAACTAACGAGAGTTTTTAGCTTCTGCTCTGGAGAGGCTTGCGCTAGTTCAGCCGACGAAAGTTTTTCTTTAGCAAGTTCCGCACTCCCCGGTCGATCCAGAAGCTTCTTTAGCTCGTAAAACCGATCCCGGCCAATTGAATGCGCCGCACCGAATTGATCTAGAATCTCGGACGAAATACCGGCGACTGAGAGAAGCTTCGAAAGAGTTGCGTTATCGGTGGACAGGGCAGACAAAAGCGTATCCGTGTCAAACCCATGCTCAGAGAGTTGTCGAGCATATCGAGCACGCTCCAAATATGAAAGATTCGCACGTGCTGCGTTCTCCTGGCCCTGAAGGATAACATGCTCGTTCTCGCTGAGTTTCTTAACGACAGCCCGAAGTTTCCGGCCCAATATCCGAGCCGCTTTCCATCGGCGGCGACCGAACACCAACATGTACCTTTTCGGATCAGTAGGGTGAGGCCGAACCAGCGCAGGAGTCTGCTGGCCATTTTTTTCAATAGACTTTACAAAGTCATCAAAATCAGCGCCGTCATCGAGCCGGTCTTGAATGAATGATGGATCGACTTCGGTCGGATCCAACTCGATTATGGTTTCACCTTCAACAAGCTGACCAGCCTGCTTTGCCAAGGTTTCAATCGAACCCATGATACTACGCCCGGCTCCCATCATGGGCAAATTGCCCGTCGTAGCCCCACCGGATCGCTTCTTCTGTATGACTCCCTCAAATGGGTTCTTCTTGCTCACTGTTCGTTCCTAGAAAGTGCCTGTTAGAAGTTTGATACTGCTCATGTAATGGGCGATTTTGACGTCAGTCAAAACGGACCTATCTACCCCAAGCTCGGTGTATGAGTTCCTGAATTTCTCCATTGACTGACTGCATGCATAATAGCGCTCGGTCATAAGTCCCACGATTGACGTTGCCGCGCTCAAGCTCGTAGAGCGACCGTTTAGTCAGGCCTGCGTCAGAAATTGCTGTAGAATTCAACATTGGTGTTTTGAGAATGTCATCTGCCAAGATTGTTTCCATAAGGCCAACCATACGACGCTGAGGTACATCAGAAGCGTTGTAGCGGGTGATCAGATAGCGCATCCAATCCATTTGCACGGCAACCCCCGCGTCCTTGAGTGTTCGCGTGATGTTCCCTAACATCAAAAGGAACTGACTCATTGACATGAGGTCAAGCATTTGCGGATGGACGGTGATTAAGATCGACGTAGCCGCAGATAGCGCTGTAAGGGTCAGATAGCCCAACTGAGGCGGGCAATCGATCAAGACAACATCGTAATCTTCTTCTACATTAGCGAGGGTGCTAGCTATTCGGGAGAAGAACGTCTTGCCCTCAGTCGAGTTCTGCATTGCGACCGGAGTATCGTATTCATATTCCTGAAGCTCAATGTTTGCGGGAATAATATCAAGCATCGGGAAATTTGTTTTTTGGATGGTCGAACGAATGTCTTGACGCTCGTCGTCATAGCGAATTGCATCATAGAGTGATAAATTCTTATCAAGCTCCGGCTGAAAACCATGAAGGGCTGAGAGTGAACCCTGAGGATCCAGATCTATCGCGAGCACTCTATGGCCAGTCAGAGAAAGGTGTTGAGCTAAATGCGCCGTGGTTGTCGTCTTACCACTGCCGCCTTTGAAGTTGACTATTGCAACGACCTGTAGCTTTTCCCCCATCCGCCTTTGAGGAACATACTTTTTCGCGGCTGATTTTCCTGTCTTATCGAGAAAATTTCGCATTTCCTCGATCTGCTCGGCAGTGTAGTAGCGACGACCACCGGTCAAGACCTCCGGACGAGGACCCTTTTCCTCAAGATCCAGGCGTTTTAGATTGTTTACGCTTGTCCCGACATATGTGGCGACTTCCTGTATTGGAAATTTCTTTAGTGTCTTTTTGGCGTCAGGCGGATAGATTTCCAAACGCAATTGATCGAGCGTTTGCGAGATCTCCACACCTTGGCTAAGGATCTTGTCATCAAGGGCAAAAGGTTCAAACGTGCTCAACTCACATGCCTTAATTTGATTATAGCGACAAAACGCCAGATTATTGATTAATAACGCCATTATTGCGCAACAGCCGATTCTGGCAAGAACTTTTTCGTAAACAAAATCTTAACCTACAAGAGTCTTCGAATAGAACACATTGCGTTCCGGTCATCACCTAAAATACAGAAAACCAAACAAAGCACTGATAAGATTGATTAATCTAACAAAATTGACGGCCGTCAAATCCCCATATAACTCGAAGTGCAGACACTTTACTGCCAGCCATTTTCTGCCGCTCGATGCGGCAGAAAATGGCTCAGGCCACTAGGCACAACAGAGAGCATATAGCTAAGACACCCTCAGTCTTGATGCCGCTCGATTCGAATAATCTTCGTGCGAACCCTGCACGTGGAAAACGTATCTTCGGGGAGGGTTTCCAGCACCTCAGCTCCGTCATGTTCAAAGGTGATGGGAACCAAGGCAACCAAAACGGCTGGCTCATCAAAGCCGTCCTGGCCCATGAGAGACAACGCGGCCTTGATGTGCTGACGGACCTTTGAGAACGGCGGGTTCATGATGATGCGCGAAAACGCGACCTTGCCTTTGACCTCGGCGGCATACTCCAGGAAACTGTTTTGAACGACAGGAACGCCAAGACGGGCAACGTGGTCCGCAAGCTTATGATGCCGCTCAACCGCGCAAATCTCGGACCGGCTGTGGCCAGAAGCCAGCAAGGCAGACACAAGCGCGCCCGTCCCGGCGCTCGGCTCAAGGGTGTTATAGTCACCGCCCTGCCCCAGATACTCAACCATGCGGCGCGCAACATCCATGGGCGTGACATGACATTCGCTCGCCTTGTCGATGATCAGCGGTTCCTCAATCTTGGCCTTGCCAAAGTCCATGCCCCTGCCGCTGCTGCTGTCCCGGTGCTGAACAGACACGAACATGGGTTTGGCAGGCCGGGTGTAAACTGACTTCTTCATGGGTCCGGTATCCTCATTCAAATAGGGGGAAGCTTGTGAGGGGACGAAGCCCCCTCACCTGTCCAGAAGTTCAAGCAGCTTGCGATGTGGCCTCATCGCCAGCCGGTTTGAAGCCTTCAGGAACCGGGTGCTCTTTCGAGTCCGTCAGGAAGACAGCAACACGCGGGCAAGAGTAATATGGCCCCTTGTAGTCAGGATCTGGGGCAACTTTGAAACGGAACGTGCCACAGGCGCTTGTTTCCACCCAACGGGCTTCACTGTAGATCGCAGAATATTGCGCCTTGGTCATCTCTATCTGGCGGAACGTTTTGGTCTGCCCTTCATGATAACGATCAAGAGCAAAAAGCTCCCCTGCCCTGAAGTTCAAAATCGATGGCTTTGCCGGTTTTTTGTTTGGAACGGTGTAGCCAACCGCCTGCATCAGATCGCGCCAATCGTCCGCGCTCTGATCAAGCGTTTTGCTGTTGGCGATATGCAAAGGCAGCGGAACCGCGCTTGTCAGTTCAAAGCCAAGATCTTTCACGCGGGCAACGATTTCTGCATCAAGACCACTAAAAAAAAAGAAGCCGTTTATTGTCTTACAAGCTGTAGATGGCATCAATGATAGTCATTAGGCTTGCTCTGTGCGCTATCGACATGTTGCCATTTCATCGCCCTGGGAACTGGGTTACTGGAAACGGGGGAGACAAGTCCAGGACCGAAAGCGGGGAGGGGCATCACCCTTGCGCACAAGCGATAGCGCGGAGCACGGGGATACCCCGCTGGAGGCCGCAACGCGGTTTATCCTTGACCTGTCGGGGGCAAAGCCCCGCTCAGACAAACAAATGGCTGGCTCGTCCAGGCTGCATAAAGGGGGAGGGGCGCGGGTCTGGTCTGGAGACGCGGCGCTATCGGGCCGAACTGCCGGCGCGATTGTGCCGTGGGCCAAGATCAGGACCGCGCCCCGGTGGGGCAAGGCCCCAGCTCAAGGATCAGTCCAGCCCGTGGGCTGGCCCGCGTCCAACCCATGAATATTGATTTTCAGGAGAAATCTGCTACATTCAGATCCGGAGTGAGGCGGCGGGTTTCCCCGCCACCCCTTTCCTTAGGTTATCATTGAGACCCGGATAGTGACACGCCAGTGCTTCCGGGTCTTTTTGATACTAAGGGTAACGCTAAATGGTATGAACCACATTGCATTACCTCCGTTTGAGGACAAAGGCCGTTTGCCTCGGCTTGGGAGGCCAAACTCCCAAGTCGCGCCGCTGGCTCGGCGCTGCTGCTTATGCCCTCAAAACTGATTCCTGAACTTATATCATGCCCTGCCCGTCACGCGGCTTTTAGACCTTTCAATTCAGCCATTTTTTGCGAGAGCGTCCAAAGCGCCTTATTGAGCTTGATATCATTATCAATGCCATTCACAGGGCGCGAAGAGATCCGGCGCACGCGTCCATTTGCATCCCGGCCAACCCCTCGCAAACCTCCCCGGATGGCGTTCTCCTGAACCACGTTAAAAGTGGTCCAAAGGTCGTCTTCCTGATCCACTGTGCGGCGAGCCTTTAACAACTGGCTTGGCTCAATCGGGGTCAAGACATTTCCATCGCTGTCGCCAAAGCGAACCACATGGGCGGCCTGCGCAAAGATTTGCTTTTCGTCTTGGTCCAGCCGCAAGCCTGCCCAATCCGCAGGAGCCACCAAAGCCTTTTCCGCCTCCTTCATCACCCGGTAAGTTCCCTCAATCACCTTTGCGCTCACGTCGCCGCTGTGCCGCACTTTCACGCTGTCGATGGTACCGGTTTGGGTCACCAGAGAATTAAGGCACTGAATGCGGAACAAGCCTGCCATCAGATCATAGGCCGAACTGCCGTCATTGGCGTTTTTCAGAAGGATTTCGCAAACGGTGCCGCCAACCGAATAGGTCTTGTCATCATCCAGACGACGCAGCCGAATGAGGTGTTTTGTAAACTGCGCCTTGCTCGCATCGCGGGGCCGACTTTGTTTTGCACCCACCGGCATAAAACCCTCTTTCATCAGGCCGCGCAGGATTTCGATTGTCGGGATCGGCTGGAACCGGTCTGACCGGCTTTCGTGGGCAGTGTCGGCAAAAACCGACGGGGCAAGTCTATGGATTTCGTCCTCGCTCAAGGCACGGGCTGAATCAAAACGGGCTGTGCTTGTATAGACGGTCATCGGGTTTCTCCATTTGCAGGTGTTCGCAGCGCTTCGGCATGTTGCCGTTTCATTTTCCCCGACGTGGGAAACGGGGAAGACAGGTCCAGGACCGAAAGCGGGGAGGGGCATCACCCTTGCGCACAAGCGATAGCGCGGAGCACGGGGATACCCCGCTGGAGGCCGCAACGCGGTTTATCCTTGACCTGTCGGGGGCAAAGCCCCGCTCAGACAAACAAATGGCTGGCTCGTCCAGGCTGCATAAAGGGGGAGGGGCGCGGGTCTGGTCTGGAGACGCGGCGCTGCCAGATCGACTTGCCCCGCCGAACTGCCGGCGCGATTGTGCCGTGGGCCAAGACCAGGACCGCGCCCCGGTGGGGCAAGGCCCCAGCTCAAGGATCAGTCCAGCCCGTGGGCTGGCCCGCGTCCAACCCATGAATATTGATTTTCAGGAGAAATCTGCTACATTGAGGTTCGAAGTGAGACGACAGGTTTCCCTGCCGCCTCTTTTCTTACGTTATGAATTGGACCCGGAGACGCACTGTCCAGGTGCTCCGGGTCTTTTTCAAAGTAAGAGTAACGCTAATGGGTATGAACCACATAGCATTACCTCCGATTTTAAGAGCAAGGCTGTTGCCACAGCCGGGAAAGCCAATCTTCCCCGGTCGCACCGCTGGCTCGGTGCTGCTGCTTCTGCTCTCAAAAACTCAGATCCTCATCCTACATGACTCGGACCGCGAACTGGTTAACAGCCGTTAACGAACTGCATTCCGGTTCGGGTCTTTCAAATGCCATATGCCCATCTGTGTATTCCATCCCGACCATGCCCGGTCCTTCCGGGTGGCCATTAAAATCACTTCTGTGATCTTCTGCGGCCTGCCATGCGGCGTCCTCACTGTCATGATCCTTGACCGCGTAGCGGGCAATGATGCTGCCCTGCGGGTCACAGGTGACAAAGGCGCGGATTGTGCGTTCGCGGTTGCTCATTGCGTCTTCCAGGATCTTCCCCGTCAATCCGCCGCCTCGCGGGTGGCAAGGCGGCGGGGTGAGAACGGTGGCCTATTCAGCGGCAACCAAAACAGGGCGGGCGATCTGCTCAACGACAGGGGTGCGAACAGGCTCAGGCAACCAGTTGGTGCCTTTGACCTTGGCGGCGGCATAGGCTGCGGCCTCTTTCTTCTTCATCTTGAGCACGGGCGCTGCCACGTCCTCGCTGCAAGCCTCAACAACCGCTTGATGAATGTCCGACAGTTTCAGGCGCTGGAAGTAGGCTTCATCTGCCTCATAATGCTCGCTCATGTCTGTGTTCAGGCTGAGCGCCAAAAG
>NZ_JBAKIA010000036.1:0-9949 GCF_037783265.1 Roseibium algae | reverse complement strand
TGGCTGCGATCTCCTGGATCGTCTTGTCTCCGCGCAGTGCATCAAGCGCGACCTTCGCTTTAAACGCGTCCGTAAAATTCCGGCGTCTCGCCATTCTCGTATCCCTTCAAATCAATGGGATACACCTTAACAACCTGTCCAAATTTCCGGGAACACTTCAATTGACAGAAACATCGTACCGCGCCGCTGCCGAGCTATGCGTATTGCCTGCATCAACCTGCGCGACAACACGGCGCCGAAGTTCCAAAGGATGAGGTTTACCCATGAAGACTGCCTTGTTTGGCGACAAGACAAAGAATCACGGATCAACATGAAAGGGAATCCTGAATCTGATTAAACGCGACACGATCTAAATCGTGGTAGCTCAGCGGATAACGCAGATACCATGATACAGCTTGAATGATCAGCCATGCCTCAAATTGCCGACCTTTGAAATCGTCCTTCGACTGGTTTCTCAGCTTTTCGGCAATCGTATTGAGAATCATGAACCCGCTGCTCCAACAAAATCGGAGCGTCTTTTCAGCTGCTAAACGTCAAAGTCACGTTAACGCAGAAACTTTGCGACAGGCCCGGAACGAGGGGCCTCATATCATCATGTGGCTCTGAACCGCATCATCTGTGAGCCCATCTATTCTTCCGCCTTCAACAACATGGCCTTTTTCGAGCATTGCGAAGTGCGCACAGGCACGACGAAGAAAGCCAATATTCTGCTCAACAAGAATTATGGTAAGGCCAAATTCCGAATTGAGCCGCAGAATGACCTGTTCGATTTCCGCAACAATTGAAGGCTGAATTCCTTCATTCGGTTCATCAAGCAGAAGCAGTTTGGGGCGTGCGGCCAGTGCGCGAGCAATCGCCAATTGCTGCTGCTGCCCACCAGACAAGACCCCTCCTGCGCGATCCAGGTTGTTGATTAGATACGGGAAGAGCTCAGGCACAATTTCCGGAATTCCAATTCGTTTTTCCGGGTCGGCATAAGCGCCCATAAGAATGTTCTCGCGCACGCTAAAATCCGGAATGATCTCTCGTCCCTGCGGCACATAAGCAATGCCTGCGCGCGCACGTTCGTGAGTCAAATAGGCCGAAATGTCGGTGCCATTGAGCGTGAGCTGACCATCAGACCTGTCTGTTAGCCCCATGATCGTTTTTAGGAAGGTGGTTTTGCCCGTGCCATTGCGTCCGGCAATGCCGGTAATCTTGCCAGCTTCGATGTTCAGGGTAACATCATCGAGCGCTTTTGACCGTCCATAGTAACTGTTCAGATTCTGAATTTTCAGCATCATTGAATCCCCTGTGCGCCCAAATACGCGGCCTTTACCTCAGGATGATTTTCAATGAAGGCAACATTGCCTTCTGCAAGAACCTTACCTAGATGCAGCACCGTGATGCGCTCTGCTATATCGCGCACAAATGCCATGTCATGCTCAACCACCAGCAATGTGTGACGACCTTTCATGTCATTGATAATTTGCGCCGTTTTTGCTGTTTCCGCCTGTGTCATGCCAGCGGTTGGTTCATCAAGCAAAATAACCGAGGCATTCTGAATAATCAGCATCCCGAGCTCCAACCACTGGGTTTGCCCATGGCTCAAAAAGTCTGCCTCGCGCCCGGCATCTTCTTCCAGTCCAATCTGGGCCAGAATTTCGTCGACCTGATTTTTTTCAGCACCTTTTCCTCCAAAATTAAGATTCGACAAGACACCGGGTTTACCTGAACGGGCAACCTCCAAATTTTGCCGGACCGTGAGGCCAGAAAAGATCGACGGGATTTGAAATTTTCGACCAATGCCTGCACGCGCTATGCGGTGCTCACGCCAATTGGTTACATCCCGGCCATTCACTCTTACACGCCCCTTCGTCGAGCGAGTCTTGCCGCTGATGAGATCCATCAGCGTCGTTTTGCCCGCACCATTTGCACCAAGCAGCACCCGCAACTCGCCTTTTTTAACGGCGACCGACACGCTATCAACGGCTTTGAACCCTGAGAAATCAACAGTCAACCCATCCACTTCCAACGCCATGTCACTCAATTTACGATCTCCGACTTTTGTCTTCCGAATGGGCCGGTTTCACGGCTTCGAAACAAGGCAATCTTTTCATGCACAAAGCCTGCAAGTCCTTGGGGGAAATAAATCACCGCAAGAACAAAAATGAAGCCGATGATGGCTTTCCAGGATTCGACCAGAGCCTTTGTTTCGGAGGCCTGCGCCTCAATCATATTGATCAAAATCGCACCAATACAGGCCCCCAGGATGGACCCACGACCGCCAACAGCTGCCCACACAACCATGGTGACGGAAAAGCTCAACTCAAGAAATGACGGTGACGCAAACTCCGACACAAGCACATAAAGCATGCCCGCGAGACCGGCGATGCCCGCTGAAACCGCGAAAAAGAAAGTCTGGTAGGCTGGAACATTGTAACCGAGATATGAGGCCCGGGTCTGACTGTCTCGAATGGCCTGTAAAATCACGCCCGCACGGGTGGCTACCAAAAGTCGCGTGAGCGTCAACACCACCACAAGACTGATTGCAACGAGGTAATAGGTTGCCTTGCTGTATGGATCGAACTCGTATCCGGCGACTGTGAACCAACCGAGATCTGTCAGCCCATTAAACCCGTTGGTCAGCGGCTGCGCATCGACCACAATCAATCGTGTCAGCAGGACGAGGGCAAGCGTGATAATTGAGACGAAGACGCCTGAAATGCGTTGCCCAAAGATGATCCGCCCCAGAATGACCGCAACAACGACCGGCGCGACAACCGCCATAGCCAGCCCAAACCATTGCGATTGAAACGGCAACCAGGCCCAGGAACCCGGCAAGATGCAACACAGGTCCGTGGGTGCCCCGGGTTCGGCATTCCACAGCATGAAATCCGGGACGGGTTTATCAGATCCTTGCTGCAGGCTTGTATAGCTTGCAAGCTTAAGCGACATCGCCATGGAGTATGCACCGATGCTGAAAAACAGCCCCTGCCCCAAATTTAGAACGCCCGCATAGCCCCATGTCAGGGCAACAGCCGCACCAAGCATGCCGTAACAGAGGTATTTGGCCACACGGTTGAGCCAGAATTCGTCGCCGATAACCGGAAGATAGAGAATTATGGCAAAGAAGACCAAGTAGGCTAAAACACGATAATTCATTAACTTTTTCACGCTCAGCGTCCCTTGAATGAAAAGAGGCCAGACGGCTTGACGAGAATGACGCAGATCACCACTGCAAACACAGCCGCACGCCCGACGATGTCGTTGTAGCCCGTCGCAACAATTGCGTTGAGTTCACCCAGCAAGCCCGACGCGGCGACGGTTCCCAAAAGACTGCCTACGCCTCCGGTGACCACGACCATGAAACCATCAATGACCAAAGTTGCGCCCATGTCTGGCGAAACCGTCTTGAAGCCGGCAAGAAACACACCTGCAACACCTGCCAGGCCCGAGCCAAGGGCAAAGGTAATCGCATTGGTGCGCTTGACATCAATGCCACAGGCAGATGCAATTTGGGGGGTTTGAATAATCGCCCGAACTTTCATGCCCAGCTGGGTTTTATAAAGCACAAACCAGGTCATCAGCGTCAGCACAATGGTCATGACGATAATGAACAACCGGTAGATATTCAGCTCTTGTCCAAACAGCACCATCGTGCCCTGCAGCTCATCCGGCATAGGCAGATTTTGCAGCCCCGTGCCAAGGCCTTCAATATGAATACCGAAGAAACTCAACCCGAACTCAAGCCGAATCATCTGCTGGAGCAAAATGGCAATCCCAAAGGTGGCGAGCAACGTATCCAGCAATCGGCCATAGAGGCGCCGAACCACCAGTTTTTCGATGGCCAGCCCAATCAGGGCGGTCACAAGAAAGGCCACAGGAATTGCGAAATAGATATTTGCGCCAATCCATATTTTGATGAGAACGGCCACATAGGCACCGATCATCACCATTTCGCCATGGGCCATGTTTATGATGCCCATTGCGCCATAAGTAACGGCAAGGCCAAGAGACACTAGCAGCAAAATTGAGCTAATGCTTAAGCCGATAAAAAGCGTATCGAACAAGAGATCGTCTCCTGGAAATTGTGCATGTCGCCGACATATGGGCAGGACTTTCGGCGTGATGACCGTCACATTCTTGATGTTAGCGCAGCCATTGCATAAACCCGGTTTGGGCCCGCACGAGGAATGCGGCCACACTCATGTGCGGCCGCATCAGGCTCGATATTATAGCTTGCTTGAATCAAGACCTTGTGGCGTGCAGAATAGATTTTCAGCTGTCTCGCCGTACGCGGCATAAGGCAAAGGCTTGATCGGAGCAGGGTATTCGTTGACCACCTTGCTCTGACCGTCAGATTGCCACTGGCCGACGCGTGGAGTGAGCCAGCAATGCAGGTTGTCCTCATCAACCTTAACTTCGCCACCTGGTGCAGCGTAAGTTTGACCACGAATGCCCGCGCGAATTGCGTCAGCAGTCAACCCGCCCTCTTTTTCAACCGCTTGCTTCCAAAGGAATACCTGAAAATAAGCCGCTTCGAGGGAGTGGTAGGTCAGCGCCTTTGGATCACCAACAAAGGCGCGGTAGCGTTCAATGAAGCTGGTATTTGATGGCAAATCAAGCGACATGAAATATGGGAAGGACGTGTAGCTACCTTCCGCATATTCCGGTCCCATTGCCGCGATCTCGATCTCGGACGTCACAGTCGCACAAATTGGCACATCTTTGTGGCTCATGCCCTGGTTAATGTACTCGCGATAGAAGGAAATGATGGAGTCACCAACAACGTTGGACAGCACCACGTCTGCGCCCGATTCCTTTATCTTGTTGACCATCACAGCCCACTCGGAATGACCGAGTTCAAGATACTCGTCAGCCACCCACTCTGCGCCACCAGCCTCAATTAGGCCCTTGGTCACCTTTGCCATTTCGCGGGGGTAAACATAGTTGGACCCGACCAGGAAAAACTTCTTCTTGCCAAGCTTTTCAATGATCCATGGAATGTAATTTCCAAGCTGCTGATTAGGCACAGCGCCGGAATAAATCACATTCTGCGAGCACTCAAAGCCTTCATAATGGGTTTGATAAAACAGCATGGCATTACGGCGTTCAAAGATCGGAAGAACCGCCTTACGGCTGGCTGAAGTATGGCAACCAAAAACGGTCATCGCCTTGTCTTTGATGACAAGTTTCTGCGCTTTTTCAGCAAAAGTTTTAGGATCGGAAGCCCCATCTTCAACGATGACTTCAATCTGCTTTCCCATCACACCGCCTGCGGCGTTGATTTCAGCTGCAGCCATCTGCACACCGTCAGCCAGCATTTTCTCAACAACGGACAAACCACCGGTCTGCGAATAGAGCGCACCGACTTTGATTGTTTCGCCAGAAGCAAAACTGGAACGAATATAGCCTGGAAGCGTCAATGCAGCACCGGCTGCAGCAACTGTTTTCATGAACTGTCGTCTTTGAATGGTCATGTAGTTCCCCTTATTGCCATGCAGAAGCGTTGCTCCAAGCACGAGACTTTTTTGAGTTCATTGAGTTTCGTTAAATGAAGTAGTCCGACAGCCCTGTCGAAATGCAAAAAGCCCGCGTGGCCTCTCGAAAGGGCCGATGCGGGCTTCTTTGCCTATTCCTCTTATATTGAGGAAAATATACGTCACGTGGCCTCAAGGACGGGACATGACTTTATGAAGAAACAATAACGCTATCTCACGCATGGTGACAAGGCGTAATGTTTACTCAGTCTCATTTTTTTGCCCTGCACTGTCTTCATGTATCTCGACGATTTCCATGGCAAGTTGCTCAATTGCAACCCGTCGCTTCATGGCAAGCGTGCGAAGCTCGTGATGCGCCTGATCTTCATTAAGTCTCTGCTCACTCATAAGTATAGTCTTGGCTCGCATGACAACTTGATCGCCTTTTAATTTGCGCTTGTAGCGTCGGGCATCGCGATTGAGTTCACGGTTCTGATGCCAGAGTTGCCTGGAAATTGCGAGGTTTGAGAGCAGCCCAAACGGCTTGACTGGACGGCCCAGAACAGCCATTGCCCCGCTCTCCAACACCTTCTGAAGCGTGGCTGGATCTTCATAACTCACGATAACCAAAATCGTCGGCTTAGGCTGCTGAATAGACTTGATCAATGTGTTGAGTGCATCGCGTTCATAATCATCAATGGACAATAAAAGAATATCCGTCTTTTCAGGCAAACGCTCAGGCACTGGCCAGATCAGCTGCGGCACGCAGCCAATGCGTCTTAAATGATCCATCAACGCCGAACCTTCTTCATCAAGCGGATGGACAACAACAACCTTGAGGTTTTGCAGCTCTTTCAGGAATGAATAACTCATCAGAATTCAGTTCCCGTCTGCTCGACATCATAAGATTCGGACAGTTCCTCAGACAGGATCTTGACCAGAAAAGGGTCTGGCGCAACGCGCTCCGTGGGCTTGCAGACAATTTCATAGGGCTTGCCTTCACGGATCCGCGCCACCCGAGGCCACAGATGCGCATGATTTGTAAACCGGTCGATCCGGACCGGTCCCTGAGGTGCATCAAATTCAACCTCATACAGCGCGGCCAACAGTTCGTTGCGCGTATCAGCCCCCGCCAAGGCAAGAGCTTTTGCATAAAGATGAACCGAAAAATACGCGGCTTCAGCCGGAGCTGTCGTCGGCAGACCATCTGGTGTTGATGCAGAGAGTGCTTGGGTGAAAGCCTTTGCCGAAGCTCTTTCCAAACTGTTGAAAAAGGGCGCGGCAATGATGTGCCCATCTGCAGCACCGGGCTGCATCCGGACTACATCAATTTCCGATGTTGATTGGCTCGAAATCGGCTTGGTTTCCGGATTGTAGCCGGCCTCTTTGAAAGCATTGTAGAATGCCACGATACCGTCACCCACAATTGTGGAATAGATCTGGTCCGGCTTACAGGCGTCGATGCGCTCCAATATTGTCTTGATATGAGCGTCCGTCAGGGCAAGTGGTACATAAAGCTCATCGAGCACTCTGCCGCCTTTGCTTGCAAACAGATCAGCCACAATCCTGTTTGATTCATAAGGATAAACGTAATCCGACCCCACCAGAAAAATTGATTTCCCGACTTCGTCATAAAGGTAGTCGACAAGGGGGACCGAATTCTGATTGGGTGCCGCTCCCGTGTAGATACAATTGGGCGAATATTCGAAGCCTTCATAAAGCGTCGGGTAGAATAGAACCGCATTTTGCGCTTCGATCACCGGCATCATTGCCTTGCGTGTGCTTGACATATGACCGCCAAAAAACACACGAATATCGCGGTCACGGCACAGGTCGCGGGTTAAATCACAATACAGTTTAGGCGTCGATTGTGGATCGACATATGCGGGTTCGATCAATCGCCCTGCGACGCCACCAGCGGCATTGATTTCATTAATAGCGAGACGGACAGCAGCAATCTGGGTTTTTTCGATTGCGCCGGTAACACCGGTCTCAGACATAATGACGCCAACGGGCCAGTTTTTTGAGTGCATGTGATTTTCCACTTGGTCCCAACCATAAAAGGAAAAAAGGCAGCCACCTTCCGGAAGAAATTCCGTAGGAGAGCCACCCTGCTCGAGGTTCGTTTTGCCTACAAAACGCCAATCTGCTTGCCGTGTCAAATGTGCACTCGGCACAAAAATTGGTTCTTGACCTCGAAGCATATCCTGCGCGAAAATCAAAACATGGTACGTACCGCATCGCGCACGACGCGAGGCCACGGCCCTGAACGGAAGATGCTGTTGCGCTGCATATAGCGCTCAAGACTTCAATCATGCCGTTTCTGCTGACAGAGTGGTCAGATTTTCTCAAATCGCAATCGGAAGTTGGAATCTCGCCCATTCATGGTCGGCATTTCGCTTGCAATACATTCATCTAACTCGGTCAGCAGCAGTCCTGCAACCGATGGGGGCGGCGTTGTCCTAAGCGCTTGAAAGGAATGCCATGAACACGAAAACTGAAGTGTCTCTTCCTCCACTTGGAGAGTTGACAGTCGACATGATCCGTAAGGGCCTGGTTGAAGGTACATTCACAGCCGAAGCTCTGGCTTTGGCCGCGATTGAGCAAGTCAAAACGTTGAATGGAAAATACAACGCGATCATTTTCGAGAACCCGGAAGCCTTGGAAACAGCTCGTGATGTTGACCGCCGCATTGCTTCTGGCGAGAAAGTAGGGGCGCTTGCGGGCGTACCTATGGTCGTCAAGGACCCAATGGACATGAAGAGTTTTCCCACCACCGCCGGATGGCGCATGCTCTATTCAAAAACCGGCGGCGTCGATTTGATGCCAGCACGCGACAGTCCGGTTGTAGCGCGCATTCGCGCAGCTGATGCCACCATTCTTGGCAAAACCAATGTGCCAATCTTGAGCTGGACAGGAACTCACGCGGATGACAGCTGGGCTGGCCCAACCATCAATCCCGCGAAGGAAGACCGCGTCACGGGCGGATCAAGCGCAGGAACAGCGGCAGCTGTCGCATCACACATGGCTGTTGTCGGCCTGGCAGAAGAAACTGGCGGTTCCATTCAGAACCCGGCCGGTGCGCAAAACCTTGTTGGCATCAAACCAACAATCGGCCTGGTGCCCAACGCGGGCGTTGTGCCTCTTTCCAGTAACCGCGATGTCGTGGGTCCTATTGCAAGGACAGTCAAGGATGCCGCGGAGTGTCTGACTGTTCTTGCGGGCTTCACTAGCGAAGACCCCAAAACTCTGGCATCCGTTGATAAAATACCCGCAGATGGCTATGCGGCTGACCTCAGTGCTGATGGCCTGAAGGGAAAACGCATTGGGCTTTATGGCCCAGGCTGGCGTCCTGACGAACTGTCCAACGAAGCTGCAGATCTTTACGCCCAGACCAAAACTGAACTTGAGGCAGCTGGCGCAATCCTGGTTGAAGATCCATTTGCGGGAACCGACTTCGCTACTCTTCGCAAGATTACACCTGGTACCCCATTTTTTGACGGACGGGGACTGGAATCCATTCCCTTTGACATCACCAACTACCTCCAGCGCCTAGGTCCTGACGCAGCCCTGAAAACGTGGGAAGAGTTTGTCGAAGCAACAAAAAAGGAAGATGTCTTGGCAAAGGGAGCCATTCTTGGCTACCTGCATGAGCTGCCGGATTTCGGCCCGTGTCTGGCTTCTCCGCGCACGCCGCCTGCCCTGCCTGCATTCATAGCGCTCAAGCGGCGTTACCTTGAATTACTAGATAAGGTTTTTGCAAAGCACAGCCTTGATGCCCTTGTCTATCCGCAACTGCTGGAAGAGCTTCCAATGGCACAATCTGGTAATGCGGTTCGCGAGACAACCGTCGGAGAGCTTAATATTGCCGGTATTCCGGGTGTCACCGTTCCTGCCGGGTATTATCCATCTGGAACGCCCTTCGAGTTGATTTTCCTTGCAAGACAATGGAGTGAGGCTGCGCTTATCAAGATGGCCTATGCCTACGAACAGTCAACGCAACATCGCAAATCTGTTTTCGAGTAAGAGCCAGAAGGTACCAACAAGACCGCGGTTTCCAGAGGCTCCAATTCCTGAAAAGAGTGGAGCCTCATGCCCCGATGACGAACAAGTTCCCACTTCAAGTCCCCAGTCCGAATGTTACAGGGAACCTCTTCAACCCGCTTTTGTCTCTTGATCGCCATCTCTGGTCCTCCGTTTTCCTAAGTATAGGGGTGGACCAATTCAAAGGGGGAGGATCAAATTCACCGAAATTTCTTTCGTCTTTCCCTGTCACTTTTGGCAACGCTTTTTCCACCATGAATTCACGGTGCTTGATACCGCCTAAAATTAAAAAAGATCTTTCAAAGTTATGCTCGCTTTCAATAAGGCGTTGGTGCGCGGATTAGCCGATGAGCGGAGCTCGTTCTATGATGGGTCCGCTTATTTGGTTGCTCCCGCCGATGCTTGGCAACGAACGGATTTCGGGCGTCCTCAGGCGAGCATTC
>NZ_JBAKIA010000035.1:0-10247 GCF_037783265.1 Roseibium algae | reverse complement strand
TTTGTTGAACTACCATGGCGCGCGTGCGTATCGCCGGTCCAGTGACCAGCGTTCCGATCTTCAGTTTCACTAGATCGCAACCGCGCAACTTGCTGTCGATTGCGAGATCGAACAGCGCCCGGTCGCGCATCCGTCCCTCCCGATCTAGGAAAAAGCGGATCGCCCAGATCTGGCGTTGCTTGAGAGGCTTCTTGACGCGGACCATTCTACCTGCATTCCATGCAGGCCTTCCGAGCGCGGCCGGATCGTATTGTGCAATTCCCATTTCCATACTCCTTCGGCCACTATTGGCCGTTGGAAGGATAGGCGAGCATCGTGAACCAAAGGGGCCGGGAGCGGACTGTCGACTTTCAGCTTTCAATTAGGTGAATCCGCCATGCATTCATAGTGTCCATCGTGCGACAGAGTTGGATTTGGTAAAGGTGCTAACTACAGGCTCTCTAACCGGTGGCAACCGACAATATCCCATGCCGCTGCGCACTACTTCCCCCGACTTCACGTCTTGTTTAAACCGGAATATTCTTTGCTGAATAGGGTGCCCACTTGTCTTTCCACGGGAGAGCCTCTTCCAGCTCATAAGCCAATTCATAGAGCATTTTATCGCTCCCGGCTTTAGCCTGAAACATGGAGCCCACTGGCATACCGGTCAACCTGGAGGTCGACAGTGGCACCGCGATGGCGCAGTCACCAACTGCGTTCGTCGGCGCGGTGATGCTCATCACGCGTTCGAACAAATGACCCTTCTCGTCCCAGCTTTCACTTGGTTTTATCGAACCCAATCTGGGCGTTTCATCCGGTGTGACGGGCGTAAAGAGCAAGTCATATTTGTCGAAAATACCTCCATATATCGCTTCCGCATTCTCGAAATAGGCATTCCCTCGCTTGATCTGATCGTCGGTGAAGTTGCGGCTTGTTTCAATCATGGTCGCGGTCCAGCGCGACAGAAGGCCCGACTCGGCCGGCGCCCTACCGGTGATCGCCGTTACTGTCGCCAGTAACGGCCTGAATTTGGGTAAGAAGGAGAAGCGGAAATTCTCGAAGAACTCGGTGCCGTTGACGGGATGTTCAATGAGTTCGACACGGTGCCCCAGATCTGCCAGGAGGTTGGCGATCTCGTCTTGAGCCTCCCTGATCGAGGCCACCGTCGGATAGCCCTTGACCCCGTTCGGGGCATAGGCGATCCGCAGCCGCATGTGGGATGGGCCGGTGACCCTCCCGATCGGTTCGTAGACCTTTCCCGATTTGTCCTCGGTATCGTTGAACAGGGCGGCACTGTCGCGCACCGTCCGACTGATGGCATTATTTGTTTTGAACAAATCATGCCCGCCATCGGCTTCTCCGGAGAACATGCGATACCGGCTGGGCTTGAAACCGAATGTCCCGCAGGCGTGACTTGGCAATCGGTTCGACCCTCCTCCATCCGTCCCATGGACCAGGGGAACAAAACCGGCGGCGACCGCCGCACCCGCGCCTGAGCTCGAAGCGATGCAGGAATACTCCAAATCCCAAGGGTTTCGGGTCTGGCCATAAAGCTCGCTTTCCAGGCCACTTGCAAATTCGGGCACCGTCGTTGTGCCGACAATGTTCAAGCCCGAAGCTTCGAGCGCCTCGATATATTTGACGGACTTGTTCGGAACATTGGTTGCCAGAAGTCTCGACCCGTCGGAACGCCGCAGGCCAGCAACATCGATCATGTCTTTGACGAGTGTCGGAACACCGGCGAATGTCGCGCTTGAGGAAAAAACGGGCGCCTTTTCCCGGGCCCGTTCGAAAGCCTGGGTCGCAATGCAGTTGATAATCGGATTGAGTGCCTCGTTGCGGCGAATGACGACCTCTGTCAACTCCTTGGCCGTGATCTCTTTTTCCTTGATCAGTCGGGCCAGGCCGAGCGCATCATAATCGATGAATTCATCATGCGCCCTGAGGCTAGCAATCGCAGCGGAAGCTGGTATGCGGGAAGTAAAAGTCGAGATGGTAGCAGCAGATGTTGATGCAAGAAATACCCTGCGTGAAATATTACTCAAGATGAAAAATCCAACCTTTCTATGTAAATACATTGGCCATATCATACATGAATGCCCAGGAAGGTCGAATTCATCGTAAGTCAAATTCGTCCAGCACTCCGATGCTTCACCAACCAAAATATGACACGAAGCGAATTCACACTCTCCACCCATCCCAGATTTTGCTGGAGGCAGAATCAGAAGAGGCAGCTTCTTCATAAGCAAAATGAGTGATCTTGGAATGGCTGCCCTATAGCTTGACATCCAGTATTTATCGTAACATAAATTGTTACATGAAAAGAGACAGCCGCCTTTCCTCCGTCCTTCACGCGCTTCTGCACATGGCAGAGCACCAGGGGCCCATGACCTCCGAAGCCATCGCGCAGTGCCTGGGCACCAATCCTGTGGTTGTCAGGCGCACCATGGGTTTTTTGCGCGAGGCGGGGATCGTTTCGTCGGGTCGTGGCCATGCGGGGGGATGGAGCATCACCGCCGATCTTGCGATTGTGACCTTGCAGCAGTTGCACGAAGCGCTTGGCGAACCCGCCATTTTCGCGATCGGCAATCGGACTGAAAATCCTTCTTGCCTGGTGGAACAGTCGGTCAACGCGGCGCTGGAAGACGCGTTTGCTGATGCCGAAGCGCTGCTGCTGGACCGTTTCGCCAATGTCACCCTTGCCGATCTGGCGGCCGACTTTAGCCGCCGCAATGCGGACATGCTTAAACAGAAAGACTAAGAATGCAGGATGTTATCGTAATCGGGGGTAGCTATGCCGGAATGGCAGCCACCCTGCAGCTGCTGCGCGCGCGCAGATCGGTGATGGTCATAGACGCCGGGTTGCGGCGCAACAGGACAGCGAGCCACTCCTATGGCTTTCTGGGACGGGATGGCGTCGATCCGGCAGAATTGGCACGCACCGCCAGAACCCAATTGGAGGCATATCCGACTTTGACTTGGAGAGAAGGCGAGGTCGCCCGCGCTACCGGAGCGAACGATGCGTTCCAAGTGACCCTCAGCACTGGCGAAAGCTATGCAGCGCATCGTTTACTGTTCGCTACAGGCGTGGCGGATGAGCTGCCTTTGGTGCCAGGCTTGGCGGAGCGGTGGGGACGTTCAGTGTTTCATTGCCCATATTGTCATGGCTATGAGCTGGATAAGGGCCATATCGGCATGATTGCAACCGGGCCGATGTCTGTGCATCAAGCGCAGTTGTTGACGGATTGGGGCAAGGTGACATTCATGACCAATGCTGCAACTTCACTCGACGATGACACCCGTGCCGATCTGGATTGCCGGGGTGTCACCGTGGAGGAAACGCCAATAGATCGGATCGAAGGCGAGGCCGACGTAATCCTGGCCGATGGTCGCCGCCTTGGCTTCGCCGGTTTGTTTACGGCATCCACCTGTTCGCCAGCCAGTCCGGTTGCAGAAACCATGGGTTGTGCCCTGATGGAAACGCCCATGGGGTCTCAGCTGCGCACATCGGAGGAAAAAGAGACATCCATCCACGGTGTATTCGCGTGCGGTGATGTCGCACGCGTCCCGCACTCTGTGTCGCTGGCCGTGGCCGACGGCGCTTGGGCCGGTGCCCAGATGCATAGATCGCTTGTTTGGCCAAAGCGCTGAGATTAGGATCCCATAGCCGAAGCTCAAGCCACCTTCCTGAGCATCCCAACCGGCAACCGGACTTTGCGGCTCAACCATCGCGTCCTGCATTGCGCGGAAGGATGGTCACGGTCGCGGTTTCCCAGTCGACCAAACCGTCAGAGTGATTGTATTGAGCTTGCGATGCCGTCCGGCAGCTCTGGGGCCGGGAGCGGACTGTCCCGTTTTGGAAGCAAAGTTGCTAAAGCTGATCTCAAATCAAATCTGTCTCAATTTAAATACCGGACTCGTTTCGGTCGCTCGCGATATAAGAGAATTATGAAAGCAGATTCATGGCACGATCGAATAAAGTTTAGATGGGGAAGGAGAGCAATTCATTACGGTTTGAATGCGAGGCGGTTCCTTTGACGTAATGGCCGCCCGCAAATATTGATCTCTGCTCAATGCGGACTCTCAGCTTACATTGTTAATATTTATGGCAGATAAGCCTTTCCGCCGATTGAAATAATATCTTCTTCACTGAGCTTCCGATGCCAGTGCGAATAGAAAACCATGCGGTCACGTGGCAAGCCAACTTCCTTGCGCAGGAAGCGATGAATGTCTCGGAAGGCTTTATGTTCGCACCCACCCCAAAAAAACACCTGAGTCAGATCTGAAGGCCAGATGACTGAACGGACGGCCTCGCTCAAGAGGGCGGTTGTTCCAGCAGGAAGTCCGAACCGGTGGAGCCAAACGATCTCAATCTCTTGAGGGCGGTCCAACGGCTGCTCTTCTTCCGGCCCATTGACTTCAATGAACACCTGCCCCTTTTCCTCAGGCCCGAGGCCCTCCAGAATGCGAGCGATGCCCGGCAGCGCAGTTTCGTCCCCGGCAAGTACATGAAATGCAGCTCGCTTCGCTCCATTTGCCGCAGGTCCGAGAACGCCAACAGTGTCTCCGGGAGCCGCGTCCCTTGCCCATTGCGTTGCAGGCCCTGCGGGATCATGCAGGGAAAAGTCGATCTCCATCCACCCCTCATCTGAATTGATCGCGCGGATGGTGTAGACACGGGTGGGTAGAAAATGATCATTGGGCCAAACCACCCGGCCACGACCGTCGAGAATGGGCCATTGCATCGTCACAACGCCCTTGGGCTGGAAAATAAGCCGACAATGCAACTGATCTGACCTATCGTATCGGGCAAGGTTCTCTCCCGAGAAGCGAATACGGCACATCGCCGGGGTTTGACGTCTCACGCTAGTCACTTGAAGGACCCGTAAGTCCTCGGGCAACGACGGGGCCGCTTCATCACCTGACCAGATGATTTCAAGGTTCTCACTGGCGGCGATAAACGAGACCGGGCCGGCTAGCGTGTATTTCAGACGGTTGAGATCAGCCTTGTTTGGGGTTTCAACATGTAGGCGCAAACAACTGGCGGCAGCAATCAGATGACCAGTTCCGACCTGTGTGGTGAGCCTGTAGCCATGGTCCACTTGTTCCAGGTCAATATCATGTGTTGCAATGCTCTCTGCAATGTAGTCGATGAATTCAGCAACCCTTGGAAAATCGATCTCTGCCGACGCTGTATAGATATGATCCGCTCCCATTCCGAACTCCTAGTGCTCTTTTAAAGAGACCCAAAGGTCCGGTTGGATAGGTACGGACAAAAAGTGCCTATTCATTTCGGCAAGCGTTCTAGCAGGGTCGATCTCTGCACACCGCTCGGGATGCAGCCATTTCGCGGCGGCTTCAACAAATAGAATATTAAGTTCGGGCACCGTGATCAGGCCTGTCCAAATCCCATGAACACGCCCGCTGCGAACGCTGGATAAAATTTGAAAACCAGATCGCCTAGTTAAGCGTTCCAACCCTTTTCGTCCCTCGGACGCGTCCAACCCGGGACCGATAGCGGGGCGCCCCCCGCCGGCCCATCCACCACCTGATGCGATATAGACATCTTGAGGCGTTGAGATCAGATATTCGAGCTGGAGTTTTTGATACCAAGCTTCCGTGATGGCGGGCAGAATCTTACCTCCCGCGCGGCGCAGCAATCCCCCCCAGATGCTGTCACCCGCTGCCCAGCAGCAATCCTCCAAGGAAGACAGCACTTCCAGATAGGTGGTCGTTGGCTGAGCCCCGTCAATGCACGCGGCCACTTGCCGAAGACGCTTGTCTATAAAAGTGAGTAATTCGCTCGCCTTTTCTCGGGCATCCAGAATGCTTGCCCACATTTGAACGAATTCGTGCAGGCCCTCAAGTGAATCCCTTCTCGCATTATCTTTTTCTATATTACTTGAAGTGTCGCTAAAGACGACCGGAATACCAAATGCGGCCAGTTGTTGAACCATTGGGTCTTCCGCGCCTCGAGGCAGCATGAAATAGTTTGCCACTACGAGATCCGGGGCCAAGGCTAATAGTCCTTCCAAAGAGATCGTGTCTGGGGTTTGCTTACCCACAACAGCAATGGAGCGGTCCTTTTGCAGGCTGGCCTGAAGCGCAGGACTATCGATACGGTCAGTCGCTGCCCATCCAACCACAAGCGCTGAAGGGGAGGGGTGCAACATGGCCATACTGACCATGTCTCGCGCTTCTAAAAGAACGATGCGTTCGGGCGGCGCAGCCAGCTCCACCGTCCTGCCAGCCATGTCCGTTATGCGCGTCACCTTGGCAGCCAGGGCGGGGCTGACATCATAAAGAGAGCCTAGGGCCAGTGCTCCGCAAAAGTCCCTTCGCGTCAGAACCATCAGCTCACCATTTGTATTTTAGGCCGGCAAGCACCAGTCGACCATTACCGTACTGACAATAAAAATTCGAACTGCAACTGGAATAGTAGTCCGTGTCAAAGAGGTTGGTAACGTTCAAGGTTACCTGAAGGCCATCGAGTTTCGGCACTCTTGTCCCAAGGTCATACCGCAAAGCGGCATCGAACAGAGTATAACCATCGACCTTGATCGTGTTGGCGTCATCAGCATAGCTGGATCCGACAAAGCGCCCACCTCCGCCAACGGACAGGCCGTTCAAGGCCCCGGTATCAAAATTGTAATTTGCCCAAAGGGAGCCGTAATAGTCCGGGACAGCCTGCGGGCGCTTGCCGACATTATCTGTAACGCTGGACTTCGACACCTCCGTATCGAGCAGCGTCAAGGCGCCAATCACTTCAAGGTTTTTCGTCATGTTCCCGCGGGCCTCGAATTCAATCCCACGTGAATGCACTTCATCCTGCTGCACGTAAGCCAACGCACTTGCGTCGTATTTTACGACATCTTGCTGGCGTATATCGAACGCCGATATCGTAAACAGCGCATCGATCCATGTTGGCTGATACTTCAAACCAACTTCAAATTGTTGAGCGGTTGTCGGATCGAAGGGATTACCATTAGCATCGACATTCGTATTTGGCTCGAAAGATGTCGAATAGCTGGCGTAAGGTGCAAGGCCGTTGTCGAACAGGTAGAGCAGTCCGGCTCGGTAGCTGTTTTGGCTGTCTGACTGATTTGTCGTCGTGGACGTCAGATTGTTCTTCGATGAAAGTTCTGTCCAATCGTGACGGACACCAAGCAGGGCATGGAAACCGCCAATACTCAATTGGTCCTGAGCATAGATTCCTGTCTGCCAGAAGTCCTGGTCCGTGTCGATGATGGTTGTCAAAGCGCCTATGTCTTGGCCATAGACTGGATTGGTAACATCAAGGGATGGACCCATTCCCCATAGATACTGCCAGCTGCTTTCCGCATACTGGAAATCGATCCCAGTCAAAAGCATGTGCTCTACCGGACCGGTTTGGAAATTAAATTCAACCTGATTGTCGGTCGACACACCTCCGACATCCTCAATAGAACGCAATGCCTGCCGCGGTATCAGACCAGCCGATGTAACGCCTGAGAGCATCTGCAGAGATTGAAAATCGAGATCAACATAGGAATAGCGGGTCTTGGATCGAACCGTGAAAGCTTCATTGAAACGGTGTTCGAAATTGTAGCCGATTCCTGTCTCGGTCCGCTTAAAGGCATCGAAATCCGGATCGCCAATATTCAGATCCCTGTTGAGATACGACTGATAAACAGTTGGCGCGAGAAAGTCCGGGTAAAGCGAATTAAAATATCCACCTTCCGGATCATGCTGATAATACCCGGATACTGTTAGTGTAGTGTCGTCGTCCGGAGTCCATGTTATCGAGGGAGCAAGTGCGATCCGGCTCTCGTCGACATCATCATAGCGCGTTCCCGACAAGCGCCCGACTGCGCTGAGACCGTATTGAAACGTCCCGTCTTTCGTTAAATTCCCGTTCGAAGACAGGCCTCCCTGGACACGGCCATGACTGCCCCCCTGGATCCAAACTTCATTCGACGTTGTCGCTGACGGCTGGCGGCTGATCTGGTTCACAAGGCCGCCCGGATTCGTCTGGCCATAAAGAAGTGCGGACGGTCCCTTGAGAACATCTATGCGGTCAAGAAGGTATGGATCAATCGAAGTCTGCGCAAATGCCTGTCCACGAGGCAATTTAAGGCCGTCCAGAAAATTCACGTAACTGGTGGAAGTTCCGAAATTGCCGAAGCCGCGCAAGAAAATTGAATCATACCGCGAGTTGGTGTCTTTATCCGACAAAACCCCGGCGGTATAGCGCAAGGCTTCACTAACAGTCTGCGGACTTTGTTCATCAAGTTGCAAGCGCGTGACGCTGGTCACCGATTGCGGCGTTTCCAACACCGATGTCCCTGTCTTTGTAGCGGAAACAACCGTGCTTTCAAAGATACCCCCCTCGGTGCTTTGCGTTGCTTCCCCGGCCTCTACTGTGATCTGTTTGAGGGGAGTTGCCTGTTCCTGGGCAAGACCTGTGCCCGCCCACAGCGCAAGGGCGCTCACGGATGTGATTTGAACTAAACGGTGAGGAATACAAAGCGACATAATTACCCCTAAAGCCAGTTGTCTGCCATTTATTTTGGGTTGGCGGACCGCTTTCGGATGACGCCTGCCTAGAAAACAGATATGCTAATAATCAAACGGGACGGACCTGTCCAGTTATAAATACTGAGAAATTTCTTCATGATTTTAAAGTTTGCCCACAGTGGCAACCTTTGAGTAGAAGCTATCATTGGTTGACAATGAGACATCGGAGGCCGAGGGAGAGAAAATGGGCGAACATATGCCGTTGCCATCAAAACCTAGAAAGGGACGGCCGCCGAAACACGCAACTCAGGAAGCGACGCGTCGTATCCTTGAAACTGCAACGCAACTGTTTGCAGCTCAGGGGTTTGCAGGAACGTCCGTTGAGCAAGTTGCAGCAAACTGCGGTGCTGGAAAGGACACAATTTACCGCAGGTTTCCGTCAAAAGTGGCTTTGTTTGAAGGTGTTGTCGAACACGCGCGCGAACGGTCCCTGGTGAAGTTAGAGGCGATCGAGCAACAGGGAGAAGACGCCATGACGAACCTCAAAAGTCTGCTGCAGTCGCTTCTCGCAATCAACATGGAACAGGACCTCATTGCTCTGAAGCGTATCGCGTTCAGCGAGACCGTGGTTTTTGGAAAAACTGAGGCTCGGACCATGTCTGCGCAGACTGACCCAATCCTGATACGGCTTGTCTCCTGCGTCGAAGATGCTCAGGACTGTGGGGCTATCGGTACAGGGGATGCCAAACAGATTGCACAACACCTGATCTATAGTCTGGTGTCTATTCCGACAACAGACGCCATGTTGGGAGGGAATACATTCGAAACCCAACAAGCATTGAAAGAGCATTTTCAAAGGGTTTGGTCATGGTTGATTTACGGCATCAAGAACGGCGCAGTTTGACCGCACTTAGGCACCACAAATGAGGATCAGCATTAAGCCTCATTTGTTACGGTTAAAAAGAGAAAGCAAAGAACGACCCATCAACTATGGGGCCGTGAGGGGACTGGCGGGTCTGGATTCAGGCGAAAAGAAAACCGGACATTTATTATGCGACTGATGTGTCGTTGTTTCCGGCCCTGAGTTCTCATTCGGCAAGACACATGAAGACGGTCGGCCAGGCACAAAGCGGTCTTCCAGATATCGAACCGCAATATCTTAATCCACGGGTCAGAGGTTCAGGTCACTCTCCCGCTACCATCACCTGCTCGTGCTATTGCCTCCACTCTTTCTTTCGTTGAATTCCAAGTCCACTCACTCCGTGCGCGAAATCAACGCCCCAATGATGACCAAACGACTGAGGCTCGAAGGAAGTATTGAACGCCCTCTTCCCAGACAGTCAGAACCGATAAAGCACGCTGAGCCGTCCGGAGTGTTCCTGGGCAGTCGCACCAATCTCGCCCTGGTAGCTGAGGGAGAGGCTAAGGGTCTCGTCCTTTTCCAGTGATAGGCCTGTCTCGAACAGCGCCGTATTATCGTCAATTGGCGTACCGGAGACGGAGAAGGCATTGCCGCCACTGGCAAATCGCATGGTCGATGTCGGGTCGACGTCGCCGAAGGCATGGCGCCAAGCGAGCGAGCCATTCAGAGAAGCAGTGAAACCGTTTAGTTGGCCGATGGAAGTCTCACCGCGCAGTCCCAGTGTGGTCACACCCATCACATCTGTGTTGCTGGCGCTCGCCAGCGCCGCCGAGCCACCCGTTTCCGTGAACCCGTCCGTGTGCTGGCTGACGACCGCAAGGCCAGCAAACGGCTCGAAGGCCGCCGAGGC
>NZ_JBAKIA010000034.1:0-10814 GCF_037783265.1 Roseibium algae | reverse complement strand
CTTCATCTTGCCGATGTGATAGCGGCGACTGGCGTTATGTTTATACGGCATGCTGGACCAATCAAGTTGGTTTCGATCGCAACCGAATAAGCAGAAATCGTTGAATTCTTATTCATGCACCAAAGCCATGCAACGCGCGAAATGCCGACCAAACCGGTTCACCCAGTTGCGGATCGTTTCCCGGCTGACACCAATACCCCGCTCCGCCAGGAGATCTTCAACATCAGCCGTACTCAACGCAAAGCGATGATACGCCTAAACCGCGTAGGAAATGATCGACCTGGGAAAACGGAAGCCCTTAAGGCGCGGAAAATCGGAACTCTGAATCATCACAGCGATCTACAAGCTCTGAGTTCCGTCAACAACTTGGCAATCCCGGGATGGGCAGTGCTATTCGTCGCAGTCATAACCTTTGACTGCAATCATCACCTCAGCTTCCGGCAGATTGAATCAAGTGTTCTTGGCTTTGAAATCTGCCGAATGGCTCTTTCTCTTTGTCATTCTGGATCGTCTCTCTCGTCATACGATCCACCTTAACAACTGATCCGGATTCCCTCGACCACCTCACCCCTGCTCTATGGAAGTGTATATGGAAACATAAGCGATCCCTACGTTAAGAGAAACTAGGAATTATTAGGTTTGCTGTGCTGAATTGATTGGTACCTAGCTCAATCGATGTGCCCGTGTCTGAGACATGCACCGAGGAAGACTCAATTATGCATCTATGGTCATCAACCGATAGGCAAGCTCCAGTTCAGGACTCTTTCGCCGCGCGAAAAGCAAGATTGGCTTTCAATCGGAAGGTTGGTGTATGGACATCTGTTTCACTTATTGCGCTCTGTGTCTCTGCGCCGGCTTCTGCCGATTGCCCTCTGGTGGAAGATAGTGGCATTGTAACCTGCACAATTACGGATGATGACGGGCTCACCTCGGTGTATGTCTCAGGTACTACGAGTGCTCAATCGACTTACGAATTGACAAACGAGGCCACGCTGACTCCAGATAGCGGTGATGGCGATGAAATCTATGGCATTCTTTTGAATGTCTATGGCCACGGCGGATCCAGTACAAATGGCAGCGACACGAGCGGCGCCAGTGGTGTTCCTGGCGGAATCCTGACTGTCGACAACAGCGGCGGCATCACCATAACCGGAACGGCTTCAGCAGGCTCCCAGGTAACTAAGATCACGGGAATTCGCGTCGGCGCTAATGGCGGAGATGGAGTGGAGCCCGACAAAAATGGCGATGATGGTGGACGCGGCGGTGACGGAGGTGAGGTCACCGTAACAAATTCGGCAGCTATTTCGATCGAAAGCAGTGCAACTCAGGCGCAGAATGCCAAGATTATTGGAATTGATGCCCACAGTGGGGCTGGAGCTGGCGGGCAACAGAATGACGCTGCAGGCGATCAAAAAGGCGGGAATTCGGGCGATGCGATGCAGATTACGCTGACCAACTCGGGCGCTATCTCGCTGGGTGCTTCCGGCGCTCCGGTCAGGGGCCAGAATGAAGGGCGGGTCATTAATGCCAATGGAGTGGGCAACTCAGGCGGTGCCGATAACGGCAATGGCGGGTCAGGGAGCACTATTTCCATCACTAATACTGCTGATCTTTCGCTGTATTATGAAGAAATCGCATCAGGGTCTGATGGCGTTCATGGCATCTTTGCCAGGAGTCAAGGTGGCGAAGGCTTGAAGTCTTACGACAATAGCGATCCTGGCGGTCGGGGTGAAGAAGGTCGACCCATTACCATCACAAATTCTGGAAATATCTTCATTCAAGCAAGCGGCAACAGCCTAGTGGGCGAATCTGCTGGTATCTATGCACTTTCAGAAGGTGGCGCTGGTGGTGAATCTTCAGACAAGAATACTGGTGGTGAAGGTGCAGGTGGAAGCACTGATGGCATCACCGATGTTCTGACGGTCACTGTAAATGGTGGAACGATATCAACAAGCGGTGGCGCCATTCGGGGTGTTGTGGCGCGCAGTCAGGGTGGGGCCGGTGGCAATGGGAATGGCGATTCAAAATCCACTGGCGGTGCTGGCGGCGCTGGAGGTCAAATCCAGGTAAATTTCGCGAGTGACTCTCGGATTGAAACGCAGGGCGATGAAGCCTACGGGATCCTGGCTCAATCGGTTGGTGGCCTGGGCGGGGACGATGCGGGTACAGCAGGTGCGGGCGGCAATGCTGGTGCGGTTGGTGTTTATACACAAGCAGGCACTTCCATAGCCACCCAAGGGGATTATGCGGTTGGGCTGACGTTTCATTCCATTGGTGGCGGCGGTGGAACCGGTGACGATTTTACCGGTGTCTTGTCCGGTTCCGGTGGAAATGGAGGCAACGGCGGCGATGGAGAAAAAGTCCAGATTACAACGGCAACAAGCATCACGACAGCTGGGGATCACGCCTATGGCATTTTGGGGCAATCCATTGGCGGCTCTGGCGGAACCGGCGGTATTTCTGATGGACTGACGCTGGAGCTGGGCGGTGATGGCGGCGGCGGCGGTGAAGGTAAAATCGTTGAGATCAACAACACCGGTGCCATACAGACCAGCGGTATCCTTGGCATTGGGATCCTGGGACAATCGATTTCGGGTGGTGGCGGAGCCGCGGGAACTGCGGGTGGAATTTTAGCAGTCGGCGGGACGGCTGGTAGTGGAAGCGACAACAATTCCAGCTCTTATGTGACGAATTCCGGAAACATCACGACAACAGGTGACGCGGGGTATGGCATTGCCATGCAATCAATCGGCGGCGGTGGTGGCACCGGCGGCGGAGCCTCGGGAATGTTCACCATCGGAGGAACGGGCAGTTCTGGCGGTGACGGAGGCACGGCAAGTGTGTATGCCGTTGGTGGCACAATCCAGACATCCGGTAGCAGCGCTTATGGCATCGTTGCTCAGTCAGTGGGCGGCGGCGGTGGTAACGGCGGGTCCGTGACGGAGATTTCCGCAGGCGTTGGTATCGGTGTGGGCGGTAGCGCGTCTGGCGGAGGTTTTGGCGGCACAGTCTGTGTTACGAACAGCTACGCTAACTGCGCCACAGTCTCCGACCCGGGCTCAGAAGCGCCGCAACCGCAACAAGCCGGCAGCAGTGTTTTGACTTCTGGTGACTTCGCCCATGGCGTCATTGCCCAGTCAGTCGGCGGCGGCGGCGGCAATGGCGGCGACTTTCAAGGCGGCGCGGTTGGGTCCGTTCTGGCTGTTCAAGTCGGCGGTAGCGCCGGGGATGGTGGGCAGGGTGGAAGCGTTGCAGCTCATTTCGACGCGCTGACACTTGGGACAACTGGTGGTAACGCAAAGGGCCTTATCGCACAGTCCGTTGGCGGCGGTGGCGGCAATGGCGGCAATTCGACCGCAGTCAATGGCGTGACGCCGATTGCTCTGCAAATTGGCGGCGCTGCCGGCGGTGGTTACAGCGGCGGGACCTCGACCGTTGACATCGCCAACAGTACGATCACAACGACTGGTTCGAATTCCGGCGCGATCCTCGCACAATCGGTCGGCGGTGGCGGTGGCACAGGCGGGGCTGCCTCCGGGTATGATGTTTCCTTTGGATTTACATTTGATTCAGCTGTTGGCGGATCTGGTGGATCTGGGGGAGAAGGTAACAATATTACAGTGGGACTGGAGAGCACCTGTATATCAACAGGCATTAGTGGCAACGCTTGCACAGGTTCGGCAGGCACAGCCCTGGGCGCGGATGCAGCCTCTGCTCATGGTCTGACGATGCAGTCGGTCGGTGGTGGCGGTGGTACCGGTGGTTCTTCCCTGGCAGACGCGATGTCAATTGCAGTTCCAACCGGCGAGAGCGGGTCTGTTGCTGTCGCAGGTTCTCTGGCCATTGGTGGCGCAGCTGGGGCGGGTGGCGCAGGGGGCAGTGTTTCCGGAACATTGTCCAATGCCACTGCAATTGCAACCGGGGGCGATGGCTCGCACGGCATTCTGGCTCAATCCATTGGCGGCGGTGGCGGCGACGGTGGTGGCGCTTCTTCCCTGGCTGGAAGTATCGGAGTACCGAATACGGCTGCCGTTAATTTTTCAATGGCGCTGGGTGCACAAGGCGGAAGTGGCGGCGGCGGAAACGTGGTTTACGTCGAACTTGATGACAGTTCGAACATCGCAACTTACGGAGCAAATTCCAACGGAGTTGTGGCCCAATCGATTGGCGGTGGTGGCGGTGATGGTGGTGTTGGCAATGCCACTAATGACAAGATTGGCCGCGGACTGGACTTCCAACTGGACGCGGGTCTGGGCGGAAGCGGTGGTACTGGAGGGCTCGGAGATGATGTGACTGTTGTTTTGGCCCAGGACAGCGTGATCACAACAGCCGGGTCTGGATCACGCGGTGTGGTTGCCCAGTCGATTGGCGGCGGAGGCGGTACCGGCCAAGGGGGCTCCATAGGGCTTACAGCTTCCGGGTTTACATTGAAAGAAGCAGGCGAGTTGAAGAAGGAGGCCGGTGTGGCTCCCAATAAGGTTCTCAAGTTCAATGGCTCGGCTTCCATGACACTCAATGTAGGAGCCACAGGGGGCAGTGGCAATCGCGGCGGCGCTATTGATGTGACCACTGGTGGTACCATTACGACTGCAGGCAATGACGCGGATGGTGTCGTCGCTCAATCCATCGGCGGCGGCGGCGGTCTGGGCGGATCTGCGGGCAACGACTCCACCAATGAATCCGGAATATCCCTGCCACGTCGCGAGATTGCAGTTGATTCTTCAATTGGCATCACCCTTTCCTTCGGTGGAAATGGCGGGAGTGGCGGCTCAGGAGGCGATTTGTCGCTGACCCATGCGGGCAAAATCACAACCACGGGTGACTTTGCCGACGGTATCCTTGCCCAATCTGTGGGTGGCGGCGGTGGGGCCGGAGGTGCTGCCTCGAATGGCGACGGAAATCAAACCGTAAGCATCAACATGGCCGTCGGTGGCAACGGTGGCACTGGAAATGATGGCGGTACTTTGAACTTGTTTTTCGATGATGGCACGGGCGTCAATTCGTCGATTTCCACTGCTGGCTCTGCAGCCCACGGCGTAGTGCTGCAGTCAATTGGCGGCGGTGGCGGTCAAGGGGCTGTTGGAACTGCAGGCAGCGCTGATGGTGAAGTCGGCGTGAACGAAGGCGGCGGAAGCATTCTGGATGTTTTGTCAGTTGATGCAGGTATCTCTTTGGGTGCCGGATACGGCGGCAATGGTGGCGGGTCGGGCAATGGCGGATCTGTTACTTTAACACAGCCGAGTTACTTGTCCTTGACGACCTTTGGAGACGATGCTTACGGCCTGATGGCCCAATCTATTGGCGCTGGTGGCGGCTATGGCGGCGTTGGCGCATCTGTTGATTCCAGCCATACGTTAGATGTTGATATCGACGTGACCATAGGTGGTATTGGGGGATCGGCTGGTAATGGCGGAATTGTCGTTACTGAGACCGCAGGTGTATTCAGGACTTCGGGGGACCGCGCCTTTGGCATTGTTTCACAGTCTGTTGGCGGTGGCGGTGGCATCGGCGGCACAACCAGTGCAGACAACCTGGCGAGTGTTGAATTCAATTCGTTAAACGGTACCAGCGGTGATGGCGGGGCCGTCACGACCGGTTTGTCCAGCGGATCCATCACGACAAAGGGCGACGGAGCACATGCGGTCATTGCCCAATCCATTGGCGGCGGTGGCGGCATTGCGGGTGATTTGTCCGGGCCGACACTGGATGTGAGTGTTCCTACATCGTCCACGAGCGAGGCGAGAGGTGATGGCAGTGCAGTCGTCGCCGATTTCAATGCCAACATTCAAACCATTGGCGAAGCCGCCTATGGGATTATTGCCCAGTCGATTGGCGGCGGCGGCGGTTTGATCGGCAACGACGGTGTCCTGACCGCTGGCACAGCTGGCGGCCTTTCTGGAGACGCTTCAACGGTTACGATCACCCACACGGGAACGCTTTTGACATCCGGTAACAATTCTATCGGCATCTTTGGCCAGTCCTCTGCGCCAGAGAGTTCTGATGCAGTCTCCGTCAATGTAAACGGGTCTGTGACTGGCGGCAGTGGCGCTGGTGCTGGTGTCTATGTCGCGCAAGGTGCAAATAACATCTTGTCCATTGCCGAAGGCGCTTCTGTTTCAGCCGGTGGGTCAACGTCTGACGGAACTCGAGGCATGGCAGTTGTTTACACCGGGGCTTATGGCGATACGCAGATCTTGACTGTCAACAATTCCGGAACGCTGAATGGCGACGTTGCATTCAGCAATGAAGGCGGCACCTTTGCTGGACAGGTCAACAATCAGGGGACTGGTATCTGGAACCTGGACGATACGGCGAATGCTGATGTTGTGAATGCTGGTGATATCGCTGTTGCTGGAACTCCGGGGTCTTCTGCTACGAGCTCTGTTGCCAATACGGCACGGTCCGCATTTACGCTGGCAGCTGCATCTCAGTCGGACAATGTCGCGCGTATTCTGGGCAATTTTACTCAAACATCGACGGGGTCTATGGTGTTGTCGGCCGACTTCAAGAATGGTTCGGCTGACAGGCTGGAGATCGTCGGCGATGCCGTTCTGGACGGCACCATAAGAGTTGATCCGTTGACACTGGTTCCACGCCAGAACCTGACTGTATTTTCCGTCGGTGGTACGATGACCGGAGGTGTGGAGGTTGAAGATACACCAGCGGTCGATTTCGACCTCACCCTTGCGGACAACAAAGCTTCGATCACAGTTGGAAAAACCCGGTTTGAGAATGCATTTGCAGCTTTGGACTACAACCAACGCCAGATCGGACACCACCTTGATCGGATTTTTGCGCTGGGTGGTGCGAATTTCGAGAGTTTCCTTGCTGATTTGAGCACGATTTCTGCGTCTGAAAACGGTCAGCAGCTTTATGCTGACAGTCTGACGTCACTTGCTCCTGGTGGCGCGCAGGCGGCGGCTGCCACGCAGACTCTGATGGCGCAATCACGCATGGATGGAGCGCTGTTCTGCCAGGGAAAAGCCAAGACCCGTTTCAAGAATGGCGATGAAGATTGCGGCTGGTTCGATATGGGCGGCTCCAGCTTCGAACAGGACGGAACCGGAGGGTATGACGGCAATCAGTTCACTGTCAGCGCTGGTGGGCGTGGGCATCTGGGCCCTGATTGGACCTTTGGATTTGCCGCAGGTTATGAGCGTGCCTCTTATAATTCCAACAATGGTCTTTCGAATGCAAACGGTGATACCGGTTATGTGGCAGCAGCTCTTGGCAGATCATTTGGCAAGTTCGCATTCTCGGGCGCTCTGACCGCCAGTTATGGTCAATATGACCTGGATCGGACGATCAACATTCCATCCCACGTCTCCAAGTCGGAAGGCGACACTCACATCAGTACGGTAGGTGGTCGCATCCGAGGCAGCTATACCTTTGGCAATGCCTCTGGCTATATCCGCCCTGCGCTGGCGTTGGATGTGGTTCGAACGATGGCGTCGGGCTATACTGAAACCGGAGCTGGCATTTTCAATCTGAAGGTAGATGCAAGTTCGCAAACGACTGCGATTGTGACCCCGAGCGTTGAGATTGGCCGCGATTTCAAATTCTCCAATGGTGTTAATATGCTAATGTTTGCCAATGCGGGTCTCAGTTTGTCCAATGCTGATGACTGGAAATCTGACGCGCAACTTGATCTGGCTCCCGCTGGAACAGGCCAGTTTTCGACGACCGTTCCGATGGTCAATCAGCTTGGAAGGATTGGCTTGGGTGTTGCCTTGTCTAATTCAGACCAATTCGAGGGTCGTATCAATTACAATGGGGCATTCGGTGAAGACTATTCCAGTCACGGGGTCTCAGTTGGCCTAACCATGCGTTTTTAGTCATGAATGGTGTTCGTGTTTTTGAGAGCAGTAATGTCAGATGAAACATCCTCTACCGAGGCCCGGAGATCAGGGCTTCCACATTCGGTCTTGATCGTTGAAGATCAGATCCACACGGCAGAGAATTTACGCAACGCTGTCGATGCTTGCGATGACTTGCAGGTTTGTGGTGTCGCTTATGATCTGGAGACCGCATGGGCTATGTTTGAGGCTCATAAACCACGGTTCGTTCTCACAGATCTCGAATTACCGGACGGCTCGGGGGTTGAAATTATTCGTGCAGCCACTGACGCTATCTGGACGTGTGATAGTATGGCCATCAGTGTTTTCGGCGACAGACAACGCTCCATGGACGCTATCCGAGCTGGTGCGAAAGGTTATATTCTGAAAAGCGGGTCGGTCGCAGATGCCGGACAGCAGATCCTCAGCGTGATAGACGGCGGCAGTCCGATGAGCCCGAAGATTGCACGCTATTTGCTGACCTTGCTGGTGCCTGCCGATGCAGAATCTCCTGACACCGATCTGTCTCAGCTTACAGAACGAGAGCAACAGATCCTGAGTTTGGTCGCACGTGGCTACAAACGCCGGGAAATCGCCGAGTTATTGGACATTTCCGTCGGCACCGTCGGCATTCATATCAACAATACATACCGCAAACTTGAAGTGAGCTCGAACATGGAAGCTGTGGCGCGAGCATCGAGAATTGGACTTATATGATCCGGAGATATTTGACCGCATTAGGTTCAAGCTTGGTGACGGTTATCGGACTGATGGCGGTTTTCATCGCGATACCCACCGAACCCTATCCGGATATTGACGGCGCCATAAAGATAACAAGTGCTCAAGTTTGCCGACTGTCAGGAGATAGCTGCGATCAGAAAATCGCACCTCAAAACGTTACCCTCCCTTATTATATCAAGCCTAACATTCATTCCGGCATTCACTCGGCCCGATTTACATTTTTCTTTGATATGACTGCTGGTCCGGACGATGTCACCGCAATTTATTTGCCGAAGTTCTCAGATGCTGTCTCCGTACATGTCAACGGCGTTGCCGTTACAAGAAAGCAGCCTGCTGATGAGCAAGCACTATTGTTTCATAGCTGGCACCGGCCTGCCCTTTCGATTGTTCCTAACGTTGTTTTAAACCGCAATGATAACCTAGTTTCTGTGGACTTGAGCGCCGATTACTTTAACAACCTGTCGTTGTTCCCTGTCTACATCGGTGATGCTGCAGCTCTCGATTTTGCCCATCAGGTGCGTTTGATCTTGCGGGTTGGCATGGCGCGGGTGAATTTCGCTCTGGCAATACTTGCCGGGTTCTCAGTGCTTTTCTTCTGGCTGTTCCGGCGCCGGGATCATAAGTTTCTTTGGCTAATGGCCGCAAATTTCTCCGTCAGCGCCGTATGTTTTCATTGGGTGTACCCGAATTTTCTATATGATTACCGTATTTGGGTAGTGTTGTGGAATGCCACAATAGGTCTTTTCGCGTGGTGTTTACTTGGCTTCACAGCATCTCTCATTAGCGCGCGACTGCAGGCATTCCAGTTGGGCGTACTTGCAGGTTTGTTTGCTGGCATTTGTGTTTTGGTTCTCCTTCCAGATGAGGAATTTGCGACGGGTTTGGCAGGTTACCAGTTGCTCTGTCTTTGTCTGGGGCTGTTCGTGCTTGCCGTGTTGGTTGCCAAACGTGAGAAGACCAGCTGGCTCAATTTCTCTGTCTTGTTCGGTCTCTATGCGATTGCCTTGACGCTGACTTCAATTGAATGGCTGTCGCAGTATGTTTGGCCAAATTTTGTTTCGATAATGACGACTCCGTTGATCCCGGTGACATACTTTCTGGGCCTGCTTTGGATCATTTTTTATCAGTTGGCTGCTGCACTTCAGCAATACGAAAAACTGACCATCACTTTGCAATCCACCGTTGACCAGAAATCGCAAGAGCTACGCGAATCCTATGAAAAGCTAAATGCACAGACTCAGCGCCAGGCGATTGATGAAGAACGACAGAGAATTCTTCTGGATCTACATGACGGAATTGGCGGCCAGTTGGTGAACACCCTGGCCTATATGGCGTCTCAGCCGGATCAGGACGTCGTTCTACAAACCGCGCTGGAAAATGCGCTGAGCGACATGGGTCTAATGATCGACAGCCTGGAAGCCAACGACAGCATTTCCACCCAACTGGGAATGCTGCGTGGACGGTTGTCACCTCTTTTGGATAAACATCATATTGCGTTGAAATGGGAGGTTGATGAAGAGCCGGTTCTGTCTGTTGCAGGTCCGTCCCATAACCTGAGCTTGTTGCGCATCGTGCAGGAAGCCATCACCAACGCTATCAAGCATTCAAAGGCGTCCACAATTACTGTGGCAACAGAGCGCTGCTCGATTTCGGTGACAGACAACGGGCATGGGTTTGATCTTGAACCTGTAGCAGGACGCTCACGGACCCAGGGCCATATAGGATTGATGGGTATGAAGCGGCGGGCCAAATCCATCCCGGCGACCCTCGAAATCAGCAGCTCAAATATTGGAAGCAAAGTGACATTGTGTTGGGAGATGTCGGATAACGCAGGCGACAATGCAAATTAGCAATGTCCTGAGCGATAACTTGCTGAAATTCGTCGAGCGTTTTGCAATGATTTCCGGTTGCCTTTGCCGGACGTGCGCAAAGTTTTTGGCGCTAACTGAATAGCCCCGCGTTTCTTAGACGCCTTTCTGTCTCATTTTTTCCTGTCGCTCGAAGTCGATGGGCGACGGCATGCCG
Source organism: Roseibium algae (assembly GCF_037783265.1). NCBI lineage: Bacteria > Pseudomonadati > Pseudomonadota > Alphaproteobacteria > Hyphomicrobiales > Stappiaceae > Roseibium > Roseibium algae. Next base: position 213 of record NZ_JBAKIA010000034.1, on the reverse strand, counting down.
TTGCTCGTGAACTAAACGTTTCCAGGATGACAGTTTATCGCGCCTTGGAAGATCACCCCGCGCAGCCAGAATCTATCTGAGTGTACTGAAGTGTTCCCGGAAATTTGGACAGGTTGTTAAGGTGTATCCCATTGATTTGAAGGGATACGAGAATGGCGAGACGCCGGAATTTTACGGACGCGTTTAAAGCGAAGGTCGCGCTTGATGCACTGC
>NZ_JBAKIA010000033.1:0-13057 GCF_037783265.1 Roseibium algae | reverse complement strand
GCTCAGCCTGAACACAGACATGAGCGAGCATTATGAGGCAGATGAAGCCTACTTCCAGCGCCTGAAACTGTCGGACATTCATCAAGCGGTTGTTGAGGCTTGCAGCGAGGACGTGGCAGAGCCCGTGCTCAAGATGAAGAAGAAAGAGGCCGCAGCCTATGCCGCCGCCAAGGTCAAAGGCACCAACTGGTTGCCTGAGCATGTTCGCACCCCTGTCGTTGAGCAGATCGCCCGCCCTGTTTTGGTTGCCGCTGAATAGACCACCGTTCTCACCCCGCCGCCTTGCCACCCGCGAGGCGGCGGATTGACGGGGAAGATCCTGGAAGACGTAATGAGCAACCGCGAACGCACAATCCGCGCCTTTGTCACCTGTGACCCGCAGGGCAGCATCATTGCCCGCTACGCGGTCAAGGATCATGACAGTGAGGACGCCGCATGGCAGGCCGCAGAGGATCACAGAAGTGATTTAAATGGCCACCCGGAAGGACCGGGCATGGTCGGGATGGAATACACAGATGGGCATATGGCATTTGAAAGACCCGAACCGGAATGCAGTTCGTTAACGGCTGTTAACCAGTTCGCGGTCCGAGTCATGTAGGATGAGGATCTGAGTTTTTGAGAGCAGAAGCAGCAGCACCGAGCCAGCGGTGCGACCGGGGAAGATTGGCTTCCCCGGCTGTGGCAACAGCCTTGCTCTTAAAATCGGAGGTAATGCTATGTGGTTCATACCTATTAGCGTTACTCTTACTTTGAAGAAGACCCGGACATCCTGGCAGATGCGAATCCGGGTCCAATTCATAAGCTAGGAAAAGAGGCGGCAGGGAAACCTGTCGTCTCACTTCGAACCTCAATGTAGCAGATTTCTCCCGAAAATCAATATTCATGGGCTGGACTGATCCTTGAGCCGGGGCTTCGCACCAATGGCGAGCGGTCCTAGTCTTGCGCTGGACGGATCTGATCAAAACCGGTAAGTGCACCTGATGTAATGCGGAGCACGATGAAGAGCTTTGACTGAAAACGCCCTAAAGAAGCTTTATCTTTCCTACCATAGAGAGCTTCAGGCCTATCTGACCAACAAATTGCGCGATCCAGAGCTTGCGGCTGACCTGACGCAGGAAGCCTTTTTGCGATACGCCGAGAAGAATACGGTAGATGGCTCCACCGTCTTGCATGACCGCTCTTACCTGTATCGAACAGCGCACAATCTTGCGGTAGATCACATCCGTCAACAGGCACGTCGGCGAACTGATGCTCCTGGTTCTGATGTCCTCGATACGATGGCAGATGAAACTCCAGGTCAGGAAGCAATCACCCTTGGACGTGAGCGCTTAAGCCAACTGACGGCCGCTCTTGAAGATCTCCCAAGCAGGACACGTCAGATCTTCGAATTGAACCGGATAGATGGCCTGAGCTACAGGGACGTCTCTCAACGTCTCGATATTTCGGAGAGTTCGGTTCAAAAGCACTTGGCCAAGGCCCTGCTGCATGTCACCCGGTGTCTGCGCGATGGGGGCAAACTGCAATGATGTGTAGACATGTTCGTTACCGGATTAGTCCCCTGCCCTCGTCTTACTATGTGAGGCGACCTGCTGCCATTCATCAGCAGGTTAGGAGACCATAGTGACAAACGAAAACATGAAGTTTGAAGTTCTTGAGGCTGAAGCATGCGAATGGGTCATTCGTTTGGGTGCCGAGAATGTGTCGCGAGCGGATCGAGTGACTTTCGAAGCCTGGGTCGCTCAAGGGCCAGATCACCAGGAAGCGTTCGAAAATGCAAGTGCAACCTGGGCAGAGCTTGGTCAATTGTCGAGTGGAGAGCTTTGTGACCAAACGCTGTCGAAAGTGCCTGACAAGACAGACGTGCAGATTGCCTCTGCTATGACGAGTGCGTGGAAACGGGGTACTATCAAACAACAGGCCATGCTCGTTCTGCCTTTGCTAACTCTGCTGGTATTCGGGGGCTGTACGTTTTGGTATGGTAATCCTGTAACTTTCTGGCAGGCGGATTACATCGCCACGGGCGCCATGAAGACAGTCGCTCTGCCTGATGGCAGCCGTGTGGATTTGGCATCAGGAAGCGCGATTGCCCTGAATTATAATGATGAACGTCGGCAAGTGCGGCTGCTGGAAGGCAAGGCCTATTTTATCGTTGCTCCTATGAGTGTCGGTGCCGACAGGTCAGAGGCTCGACCTTTTGAAGTAACTGCGGAGTCTCTCACGACGACTGCGCTCGGTACTGAGTTCATGGTTGACAGAGTGCAGGATGATATTGAGGTTTTCGTGACCGAGCATGATGTTGAGGTGCTAGCGGAGAACGGAAGATCTGTCCATCTTTCTGAGGGGCACTCTGTGACCTATGAGCCTGGGGGGGGCTTTGCAGATATTCGTTCCGAAAAAGATGAGTTCGACATGGCCTGGCGGACAGGAACGCTCATTTTTGACAATCGTCGCCTCGATGAGGTGGTTGCAGAAATCAACCGCTACCGACGTGGTCGCATTGTGATCCGGAGCGGTGCGCTGGCGCAACTTCGCGTGAGTGGGGTCTTTGATGTTGCCGATGTGAGTGATGCCGTCACTCGTATTGCAGGTGAACTGAATTTAGGTGTTCTGTCTGTCCCACCACTGATCACGATCCTCTATTAAGCTAATGATATTTCATAGCAATTAAAAAGATTAATTTTCACTTACTGTAATACATGAGTTTTATCGTCTTATTTTCAAAGGGCGCGGTATGCGTGGCCAATAGAAAACAAAAGGGCGACTAAAATGGTGAACAAGCGGTTTGATCGAAGACATTCTGTAAAACAAACGCGCACTTCGGTAAGCGCTCTGGCAGTCTGCCTTGGGTTGTTGGCTCCGGTAGCTCCAGCGGTTGGCCAGACAGAGAATGTCGGCGTTTCAAGCGCGCGTTCATTCAACATTCCGGCGCAAAGTCTGAATCGTGCCATTTTGACCTTTGCCAGTCGGGCTGGGATCAAAGTGTTTTATGACACGTCTTCCGTGAGAGGGCTCCGCAGTTCAGCTGTTTCCGGGGTATTGACGCCGCAGCAGGCAATGACGCAGTTGCTCGCCGGGACAGGGGTTAGCTATCGGTTCACCTCAGAAAACGCCATGTCGCTGATTGCTCCGGGTGCCGAACAATCGGCCTACAGTGCAGATGGTTCAACAGCTCTCGCACAATTGGTGGTGTCTGGTGAAAATGCTTATGGCCCAGTGGACGGATACATCGCGGAGCAAAGTGCGACTGCTACCAAGACCAACACTGCACTCGTCAAAGTGCCTGGTTCTGTGTCGGTTGTCAGCGCGGATCAGGTGACTGCACAAAACGCTGAAACCGTTTCTCAAGCCATGCGCTACAGTGCTGGCGTTTCGTCAGAAGTGCGCGGCTCGTCCTCTCGCTACGACATGCCTTATATCCGTGGGTTCGGTGCGCCTGGCGAATCTGTCTTGTATTCCGATGGCATGCCGCTTTTGCGTGCCCCAAGTTATGCTGTTCCACAGACTGACATCAGCAATATCGAACGCGTTGAATTGCTGAAGGGGCCATCTTCATCGGTTTACGGCAGTACGCAGGCGGGCGGAATGGTGAATGTTGTCACCAAACGCCCGACGCTAACACCTCAAAATGAGGTGTCGGTCACAGTCGGCACTTTCAACCAAAAGGAAGCAACCTTTGATTTCTCTGGCCCACTTCCCAAAAGTGACACGCTCAGCTACCGGCTTATCGGGCATTTGAAGGATTCCGATACTCAGGTTGATTACACTAAGGAAGAGAGACGGTTTATCGCACCGTCGATTAACTGGCGGCCCACGGAAGATACCGAGCTGAACGTTGCTTTGACCTATACCTATGATCCCGAAGGCGGATACTATGGTGTATTACCCACCCGGGGAACGGTTTGGGACAATCCGGGCTATGCTGATATTCCAGAAAGCTTTTTTGACGGGTCGCCAAACCATGATCTCTTCGAACGTGAGCAGACGATCCTGACAACTGATCTGTCGCATCAGCTCTCAGATGTATGGGACTTTCGTGCCAAGGCTAGTGTGGTCGACCTGAACGTCGACACAGCATCAGTGCTGACGCAAAGCCTCTCCGGATCGACCATTTCCCGCTACACTTGGGATACTCAGGAAGATCTTCTTGGAGCGACATTTGATGCCAATCTGCTCGGCGATTTTTCAACCGGGCAGGTCGATCATACCTTGTTGCTGGGCGTCAGCTATCAGCAGATGGATTGGGACTATCAGGCCCAATATGGAGGGGCACCGTCAGTTGACTACTTGGCACCAGACTATAATCAGTCCATCCCGAGCCCTAATCCGTTCATTGATCAGCATCAAGTGCAGAAACAAGCCGGGCTTTATATCCAGGATCAGGCAGAGATTGGAGCAATCAGTCTTTGGGGCGGCCTGCGCTACGATTATGTCGAGACAAAAACCCGCAATCGGCGAACTGAAACCACATCCACAGTCGATGATATGGCCGTCAGCGGAAAATTGGGTGTGGTCTATAGCTTTGACAATGGCGCGTCTGTTTATGGTAGCTGGTCGACGTCCTTTTTGCCAGTTACCGGCACAGATGCGCGCACTGGAGGAGCTTTTGAACCTCTTACCGCACAACAATATGAAGTCGGTGTGAAATATGAACCGGACTTTTTCCCAGGACTGTTTACCCTTGCCGCCTACAACATCGAGCAAGACAATACGATCACCCAGGCCTCTCCGGGAAGAAGTTATCAAAATGGTACAACGCGTTCGCGCGGACTTGAATTTGAAGCGAAATTCCAACCTTTGTCAAAATGGAATGTGGTTGCCGCTCTCAGCGTGGTTGACGCTGAATTGATCTCCGGTTCCGGCTCTGCCGTGGGGCACAGCCCCGTGGGCACGCCAGATGGAACGGCTTCTCTTTGGATGGACTACACCTTTGACGAAGGCTTCCTGTCCAATCTGATGCTTGGCGGTGGGGCACGTTATGTCGGGGAATCGACAGGAGGTTTCCTGGCAGACGGTACGCGGATCAAGGTTCCCGGCTATGCGTTAGTAGATGCCATGGCCAGTTATGACCTTGCAAATGTTGGCCAAGGCTGGGAAGGCACAAGCCTTCAACTCAACGTGACGAACTTGCTAGATAACACCTACGTCACTTGCCTGAACAACAATTTCTGTAACTACGGCAACGAACGTGCCATTTCCCTTAAGTTCTCACGTAAATGGTAAACTCACTTGCCGGGCAGAAAGTTTCAATGGCTGAAGATCAGCCTGTCGGGCCTTTGGTTTCCCAACCGGCTCTGCTTATTGCACTGAACGCGCTTTACGTTGGCTTCGGAGCCGTCCTGGGGTTGATCCAGGGCGGGCTTCCGCCACTGATCCTGTCATCTGGCTGGAACATTGGTCATGCGGGGTGGGCGTATGCGTTTTACATGCCATTTGGCCTTGCCTTTCTTTGGGCCCCTTTGGTGGACCGGTTTCGACCACCAGGGATGCGAAGCAGAATCGGCTGGGTTGTTTGGATGCAGGCCATCACATTGCTTTCGGTGATTGGGGCAGCTTTTGCACCAGCTCAGGCTTTCGGCTTATTGATTGCATTTGGATTCACAGCAGCGTTTGCCATGGCCACTATGGACCTAGCGCTTGATGGCATTGCCGTTGAAACCGTGTCTCCCCGCTTTAGGGGATGGGCTGCGGGCACCAAGCTGACGGCATTGGCTCTCGGCTCGATGTTCGGGGGCGGTCTTCTTGTTGCAAGATTCGATGTCTGGGGTCGGGAAGCGTCTTTCTTGGTTCTCGCTGGCCTCCTGACCGTTTTGGCTGTGCCGCTTATTCTGCTTCATCTCACTGAAAACACAGCAAATCGAAGATCGGCAAGGGCCAGTCTGCGCCACCTGTTTGGCGACAAAACAAGCAGAGCGCGACTTTTTCTCCTGGTGATTGTATGCGCAATCATATTTCCTGCAACAGGGCTCAACCGCCTCATGCTGGTGTCTATGGGTGTGCCACTTAGCCAGATTGGCTGGGTTGTCGGAACACTTGGCCCTGTTGGTCTGATTGTCGCTTCTGTCATTGCCATCCCTTTGATCAACACTCTGGGGCATCGCTGGGCCTTGCTGATATTCGGCGGGACAAGTCTGCTGTCTATTGGCCTTATGTTCTTTGGGATAATAAACCAATCGTCGCTGCCTGCTATGGTAGGAGCGGTGACGATAGGTGGCAGCATTGGTGGTATTTTCGTCGTTTACGCTGCGCTCATTCTTGGTTGGGCACGCGGACCGCAACCTGTCACGGATTACGCCGCCTATTACGGCATTGGCCGTTTTGTTGCTGCTCTTGCAATGCTGCTCAGTTCTCAGTTGGTCCAGTTTATTGACTGGGCTTGGTATTTTGCCGCTATGGCCGTTCTATTCGTCGGCCTTATGATCCATTTCAATAGGAAAATCAGCACATGACCTCCCATACTCCTGCACATAAGCCGGAACATGCAGACCTTTTCGATCTGTCGGGCTGGCCTGTCGCAAAGATACGGTTCCCGGAGCTCGGAGAACCTGACCGCGTGTCCCGCTTGACCGATGGGGTAGATCGCCTGCTGGCACGCAGGGAGCCCTTTGTGATCGTCTGGTTGGTGGCTCACCACGAACCAGACAAGGAACCACGTGAAGATGATCGCACCGCGCACATTTGGCTTAAGCGCGTTCGCAAAGACTTGAATGAGTTCGTGAAAGGCTACGTTTATGTCGCCACGGACAAGACTATGCGAGATATCCTTCACGAACGCGTTGAAAAAGTTGCCTCAAAGCTGTTCGCTTTCCCGATCCACATCACCGACAATGAGCCGGACGCGGTCAGGCATGCCGGTCAGTGGATTTGACATCAAATGACTTAACGTATTGAAATATATAATTTATCCAGATTAACAGAACTGCTCCCAAGGGTTCCTGAGTGAAAATCAGATAGCTTTAAGCAACAGAAACTCATCACAAAATGAATTGTGACAAGTACTATGGATCTCTTCATAGCAGAATGGTTCCTAATCACGGCCCAACCGGTAGGCCTTGCAGGCCAGCGGTTTCTGGTAAGCCACACATCAGGTTTGCATTCTGTACGGCTTGACCAGCCGCGCCCTTGCCGAGATTGTCAATGACGCCCAATGCAATCACCAGATTACGTTCGGGATCAGCGGCATAGCTAACAAATGCAAGGTTTTAGCCGGTTGCCCATTTGGTCTGTGGCGGCTTGTCAGTGACATGCACGAAAGTCCGATTTTCGTAGTAGCGCCGGGCAGTGTCCAGACATTGCGCCGTGTCTGCTGTACTACGACAATAAGCGGCCACAAGGATGCCCCGGGCATCGGTACCAGATGCGGCGTGGAAACCAGCCGCGGGACTGGAACCGCCAGCTGTTCGATCGCCGTTTCTATCTCTGGCATGTTGACATGCTTCAGCAATCCATAGGGTATGAGGTTCTCGTTGCTTGCGGCAAAAGAGACCCCCCCTCCCCGGCCCGCACCAGAGATTCCGGTCTTGGCGTCGATCACGATGTTGTCCGGCTCGATCAACTTGCTGGCCAGCAGGGGGCCGAATGCGATTTGCGTCGCTGCCGGGAAGCAACCCGGATTGGCCACACGGCTTTGTCCCCTGATCTCATCCGGCCAGACGTCTGCGAGACCATATGCTCAGCCGTCGACATAGTGGTGGTCGCGGCCGATATCGACGATCTTCACATCCTTGGGGACCAGCTCAAGAGCCTCTGCCGATGTGCCGGTTGGTAAGGACGCAAACAACAGGTCGAGCTCCGGTATGGAGTTAGGGTTCCATTTTTTGATCACTATTTCGGCAAGTTTGTCGGGCAAACTTGGAAAGTGTTCACCCAACCGGGTGCCAGCGCTCCCCTGCCACGCAGCATATACGAGTTCCAAGGATGGGTGGCCAGCAATCAGGCGCAGCGATTCGTCGCCGCCAAACCCACTGATACCGACAATTCCGACCAAGTTGGCAAAAAGGAACAGCGATCCAATTGTGAGGTTAAAGCTGATCTAAGTTCAGGAATTATTTTTGAGAGTATAAGCAACAGCGTGGGACCAGCCCACGGGCTGGACTGACTCTTGAACTGGAGCCTTGCCCCGCTGGGGCGCGTCTCCAGATCAGACCCGCATCCCCCCTTTATGCAGCCTGGACGAGCCAGCCATTTGTTTGTCTGAACGGGGCTTTGCCCCCGATAGGTCAAGGATAAACCGCTGCGCGGCCTACAGCGGGGTATCCCCATGCTCCGCGCTATCGCTTGTGCGCAAGGGTGATGCCCCTCCCCGCTTTCGGTCCTGGACCCGTCTCCCCCGTTTCCCGCGCCAGTTTCCACGTCGGGAAAAATGAAACGGCAACATGCCGACAGCCCACGGAGCAAAACAAATGACCATCATTGACGCCACCTACAGCCCGGAAGACAACAAATTGCGCCTTTATGCCAGCAGCAGGCTTGATGCAGAAACCTATGCCCGCGTGAAAGAGCTTGGCTTTAAATGGGCTCCCAAACAGGAATTGTTTGTTGCTCCCAAGTGGACCCCGAAACGTGAGGATCTTTGCATTGAGCTTGCCGGGGAGATTGAGCCGGAAGGAACAACCCTTGCAGAACGGGCCGAGGCAAAGGCAGCGCGTCTGGACGATCTGGCGCAAAAGAGGGCGCAGCAATCCAATGCATTCTTGAGAGCAGCTGACGATCTGTCGCAAGCCTTCCATATGGGCCAGCCCATTCTTGTGGGCCATCACTCAGAACGAAAGGCGCGCAAGACCCAAGAGCAGATGCATGGCAACATGGACAAGGCCGTCAAGGCGTCCAAGGCGGTTCAGCATTGGCAGTGGAAAGCGACAGGGGTTGAGCGTCACGCCAACAGGAAGAACAGCGACCGGACCCGCGCCAATCGGATCAAGACCCTGCTGGTGGAGTTGCGCGATCTTCAGCGCGATATCAACCATGCTGCCCTTTGCCTCAAGGTTTGGGAAAAGGCGACAACAGACGCGCTTATTGCGAAGATTGCAGGCGGCTTTGTGAACAAGCAGGCGATTTGCCATTGGGATCACCACCGCGCCTTTTGCGAGGGGACAATAACGGCACAAGAGCTGCGGGATATGTCCATGCGCAATTCCCAGGCGGTGATTGACAGCCCAATGCGTCGGCGCTGGATTGACCACACGTTGAACCGTCTGGCCTATGAGCGGGATTTGTTGGAATCTGTTGAGCGGTTCGAAGGCGAATTGACGGCGGTCATTCTTCAAGGCTTTGCCCGTGAGCATGGCTCCATGAAACCAACAGCCAAGGCGTCCGATCTTGGCTTTGAACTGACAAGCGCGGTTCCACTGCCTTTGCATATCGCCAACAGCAAAACGCTTGATCAGAGCGCGGACGATTGGCGCGATCTGATGCAGGCGGTTGGCTACACCGTTCCAAACAAAAAACCGGCGAAGCCATCGATCCTGAACTTCAGGGCAGGGGAGCTTTTTGCTCTTGATCGTTGTCATGAAGGGGAGGCGGAGAAGTTCCAGCAGGTCGAAATGACCAAGGCGGAATATTCAAAGGTGAACCCGGAATGCCGTGGAACCCGCAACAGCCTTTGCGGCACATTCCGGTTCAAAATCTGTCTGGATCCGAATGCGGGCGGACCGTCCTACTCTCGTCCATGGGTGGCTGTCTTCCTGACGGACTCGAAAGAGCACCCGGTTCCTGAAGGCCTCAAACCGGCTGGCGATGAGGCCACATCGCAAGCTGCTTGAACTTCTGGACAGGTGAGGGGGCTTCGTCCCCTCACAAGCTTCCCCCTATTTGAATGAGGATACCGGACCCATGAAGAAGTCAGTTTACACCCGGCCACCTAAACCCATGTTCGTGTCTGTTCAGCACCGGGACAGCAGCAGCGGCAGGGGCATGGACTTTGGCAAGGCCAAGATTGAGGAACCGCTGATCATCGACAAGGCGAGCGAATGTCATGTCACGCCCATGGATGTTGCGCGCCGCATGGTTGAGTATCTGGGGCAGGGCGGCGACCGTAACACCCTTGAACCGAGCGCCGGGACGGGCGCGCTTGTGTCTGCCTTGCTGGCTTCTGGCCACAGCCGGTCCGAGATTTGCGCGGTTGAGCGGCATCATAAGCTTGCGGATCACGTTGCCCGTCTTGGTGTTCCTGTCGTTCAAAACTGTTTCCTGGAGTATATGATACTTGCCAACTGGCAAGTTCTGACAAGCCTTGAAGAAACAGAGCCGCCGCAACGCCAAGTTCGATGCGTCGGGGTTTTGGGGTTAACTTCTTATTTACTAAAAAAAACTTGGCAGAATCGGTTTTTTCCGATTACCTGACGCCTTATAGGTGTCTTTGATGCTGAAAAGCGTCAGTTGACGCAACAAGGTGGAATGTATTCGATGGCTTCTGAAAACACATCTGAGCGTATAGCGCGCTATACAGCTCAATTGTCTGAAGAACTCCACGATCTTCGCGCTCAATTATATCCGCCAGAGGCACAAAAGCAATTTGGTCGGACATTCACCACGCAGGATCTTGCGAAACTGCTGGGTATTCCCAAAAGCACTCTGCGAACCCTTTCCCTTGATGGGAAAGGGCCTGTTCCAGATCGGGCCAAAAATGGGTCTCGGATCTATACACTCCCCCAGGTTGGGGAGCTACGTAAATACCTTGCAGCACAGCGCCCTGATGATGAACTTCGGCTGCTTCCACATCGCCGTGAAGGTGAAAAACTTCATATTCTTGCTGCGGCTAATTTCAAAGGCGGCTCAAGCAAGACAACGACCAGCGTTCATCTAGCTCACTATCTGGCTTTGCAGGGCTACCGGGTTCTATGTATCGACCTGGACCCGCAAGCTTCGATGACGTCGACATTCGGGTTGCAACCTGAATTCGATGTCGGTGATGATGAGACCGCTTACGCTGCATTGCGTTACGATACCAATCGGCGGCCCTTTTCCGATGTGATCCGCGAGACATATTTTCCAGGGCTTCATCTGATACCGGCCAATTTGGAATTGATGGACTTTGAATTTGATACTCCAAGTGCCCTAACCGAGGGCGTACGGGACGAACTTGGATTGTTCTTCGCACGCCTTAGGAATGCAATTGCTACCGTCGAAGACAACTATGATATGGTGGTGATCGATACGCCACCTTCGCTAGGGTATGCAACGCTTGCAGCTCTTTATGCATCTACTGGAATGATTGTAACGGTCCATCCTGCGATGCTTGACGTCGCATCATGCAATCAATTTCTCATCATGATTTCGCAACTCTCGGAGGTCCTTGCCGAGTTTGGCGCAGAGTTTGACCATTCCTTTTTCCGTGTTTTGCTGACAAGGGTGAACCCAAATGATGGGCCGCAAAAATTTATGTCCTCTGTCATTCGAAAGTTGTTTGCAGACGATGTTTTGGTTGCTGAAGCCCTTGAATCGACCGCTGTTGCTGCAGGGGGGGTTGCTAAGAAATCTCTTTACGAACTTGAGACTGGTGAAGTTGGTCGAGAGCCATTGATGCGGGCACTTGATAGCGCAGACCGTGTAAATTCAGAGATTCTGTCACTCATTCATGAGCAATGGGGGAGGCCATCATGAAAAAGGGTATTCTGCAGACTTTGAAGGCAGGAGCTGAAGGCGTAGAGCAACCGAAACGCACTGGGTCTCTCATTCGGAAAGGCAAGGGCTCCCCGGTTTTGGCTAGCGCAGAGAGAGCCCTGAGAGATTTGGCCGGCGATAGCATCGTCAACCTGGACCCAAGTCGGGTTGAGCCTTCTCCGTTCCGGGATCGTATGGAAGAAGACAGTGAGGCCAGGGAAGCGCAAGATGAACTGAAGCGTTCTTTGCTTTCAGAGAAGCAGAGGTTGCCAGTCTTGGTTCGACCACATCCTTCAAAGGCAGGTTGGTATCAACTGGCATATGGTCACAGACGTTGGCAGGCGATTAAGCAAATCTCTAGCGAGTCTGATCGACCGGAAACGGTGTTTTTACGCGCGTATGTTCGTGAATTATCTGATGCGCAATTAATTCACGAACAGACAATCGAAAACGGCGTCAGAGAAAACCTCTCCTGGATCGAAAAAGCTTTGTGGGCGGATCAGTTGAAGTCGACTGGGATTAAGCAACGAGAGATGACCTCCCTTCTGGGTGTTTCAGAGTCTGAGGTCTCACGGCTCTTCAAGGTTCTTAGCTGTCTTCCGGTTGGTCTCATTCGAGCAATTGGCCGTGCTGATGGGATTGGCCGTCCCAGTTGGATGGACTTGGCTGAAAAATTGAAGACCTCACCTGAAAAGCTTCAGCTTGCTCTGGATATTTCCCGATCTGATGGTTTTCGGGAAATGGATTCACCTAACAGATTCAACCATGTGCTCAAGACTGTGGGCTTAAAGCCGAAGGGAAGCAAGCTTGAGGCTTCCTTAGCAAACGTGACGCGGGTTGGTGACAGGCTCATTTGTTCTGCTAAACCGGGTTCTTCGGGACTTCAACTTATCATTCCAAAATCGGAACATAAATTTGGCGAATGGCTGAACAAGAATATGGAGCAGTTTTACAGCGACTTCAGTCAACTGCAACAGAGCATGTCAGAAGATCAGGAGAGAGAGTGATGTAGCCTTAAACCAAAGAACCCGCCACGAGGGCGGGTCCAATTGAGATAAGCACAAGTGCCTAAATCTGACGTCTAGCAACTTGGATTCTAGAATCACTTGTAGCGCAAAGCAAGTTCTGTCTTAGGGCAGAGCACATTTTCTTGCGCCTTTCAGCCTGTCTCGCATCCATAATCTATATGTCCGCTCGCTTTGTTGCGTTCGGCAAAGGAGGACCTATGTCTTCTTCACATCAGATTGCGAGTTTTCGCAAAGTGTCAGCGGGAGTTCTTGCGAGCGCGCATTTGGCGGCCCAGGATGACCGGCCAAGCGTTGCCAAGCGAGACGTGTCTCTGGTTCTCAAGCGCGTTGCACCCGCCCTTGGGATCGACGGCACCACCTATCACGTCCTTGATATCCTGTTGGGGCTTGTCCAGGTCGATGACTTCCAGCCCGGCCGCCGTCCGGTTGTG
>NZ_JBAKIA010000032.1:0-22118 GCF_037783265.1 Roseibium algae | reverse complement strand
GATGCCAAAGCCATTGCAGGAAAATCGTCAGATTTGGATCATCCTCAATGGGTCGCGCCTTTTCAAAGCGAAGCCATAAGCCCCGCCACGAAACAAACCGCCACTTGTTCCACTGCCGCCCCTTTAGACCATTCATGGCGTTATCATCTATGCCCAATATCACCCACTCAGTGGATGCCATATCAACGGATTTGTCCCTCTTTATGATTTTTGTATATTTTGATAATTGGCCACGAGTAATTTTGTGACCAAATTTTGCCTCGATGATTACCGCTGAGTATTTGTCCGAACCTTCTTTTTGATATTTAAGCACCAAATCAATTCGGTTTACCTCCGCCTCAACAACCGCGCTTCTCGCCTCACCAATTGTAGGCACATATGGCGACTTCATTGCGCTGAGAAACGCAATAATCCGCAAAGCCAGGACATCTCCTGAGCCCTTGTTCAGCAGGTGTGCGATTGTTTTTGTCGCCTGCGGTTCAGTTAGATTGAATCCCCAATCCAGCGTCGGCGCATCAAAGGAGTGATGATCCCTTGATAGCCCGTAAATCACGTTCAGGCTCTCTCCCGTTATCGGCACTTGATTTTGTGCCAATCGCGACAATTTGGGCAATATCGCGTGAAGAGAATGCCGCCTCAGCAGTTCGTAGCGTATCAGCGTATCAGCGTCGAATGCACTGCGAACAGTACGCCCAAGTCGTGCAACAAAATGCAATGTTTCTGGCTCAATGCTCCTAGTTTTTATTTTCTTCAAAATATGTCGAGCCACCGGAATTGTTTAAACATGTAGGTGCGAAATTTGCCTGAAAAAATCATATTTCGTAATTGAAGTAATTTGCTGTTAATATTCAAGCGATTTCTTATTGAGCACCAATCACTTGAACAGTCTTCTTAGGGTCAAAAGCACCAATGAGCACTCGGTAGTTTCGGGCGGAAAGCCGGCTTTTGGTGCTTAGAAATTGAATGGCCGACATAGGGTTGGAACCTATCAGGTCGTTTGGTTCAAAGAAGTCGAAAATGCAGACGCTCTATGTTGACAAGCTGGGTGTCACTTACCGTCCATTGCGGACGTCGTGCACCCGAAATCTAATTCCGCTTGCACCCCACTCCCCGCCTAAATCCTCCGGCTTACCCAACCCCACCTTGAGCAAATCGCCTGGACGGACATCCAGCCCGTGCACATGGGCGCAGCGTTGTGACGACCGAGCTCCATTTGCGGGGTCGGTTTTGGTTGAGGGCGAAATGACACCCTAAGCACGATGGTCGAGTTTGCGGGTTGCCGATGGTTGGCCCCATGAGCATATTGCGCTTGGGCTTTGGCAGTCATGCCGCACGGCCCAAACGCTAGCGGTGCCATTGGATATTCCGATTTATGATTTTACGAGAAATCTTCGCGAAGAATGTGCGGCTTGCTCGAAAGCACAAGGGCCTGTCTCAAGAGGACCTGGCTTTTGAATCCGGACTTGATCGGACTTATATCAGCTGCCTTGAGCGATGCGTTTATTCTCCAAGCCTCGATGCCGTTGAGAAGTTGGCGGCGGCATTTGAACTTGAGCCTTATTGGCTTTTGATGACACCGGCTGAGCAAGAGCAAAGCGAGATGGCCGAAGAAGATCCGGCCTGACACCCCGGCCCCCTATTTCAGGCGCCCTGCCCTTCATTCCAGATTATAGCACGGCTGATTCTTTATGCGTCTTTAGCGTGTGGTGTGTTGTCAAGGAAGAACCGGCTTGCCGTGGAATTTATGGCCTGCGCGCTGGTTTCGGGAGGCAAATCCCTCTTTTTCTATGTCGTTGTAGTGTATTCAGCACATTATAGAGCGCGAGGTTCTTGAAGCATTTTTGCGAGCTACAACGTTATTTTACTTTTCGTTACCTTTTCTAACCAACTCCGTGTACCGGCTTGAAATTGCAGGGCTTTTAGAGTCGGCTTTTTCAAAGTTTGGATCAAGTTACGGGAATCTATGACCTTTTATGACTGTTCATTACCTTTTTCGGATGTTTTTAGATGAGTTTGACCGTTTGGAACCGAGTTTTACCGTTCTGATACGAAACCTTGGCTAATCTTTACCGTTTGTGACTTTTCCGAACTTTAGATATGACGGCAAGATAGAGAAAGTGAGGCACTTTCTAGACGGAAAATTCTTCGATCCTTTGGAACTCATTCATTTTCTTGCCTTATTCGCCTGACGGCTCAACGAAAAAAAAGCCCCAACGGGACTTTTACGATTTTTTAAACATGAATGGGGCTCTGTGGATAAGTCGCCGACAGCTGGCTAAAATAAGATGTACAACTACGTCCTAGAATAGTAAAACTGTCTTTGTTAGCGGCCCGGACGATCTTTTTTGGCGATCAGATCATCCGGGCCTAGCGAAACACCAAATCGGACTTGATGCTCGCATAAGGGGTACGACACACACTCCAGTTAAGAGTTGTATTGGCCGCACAAGCTTGAATACAGGCTTTTGCGCTTGTAGCTGAATCGCGTTCAATTGTGCGGTCAATACCAACTTCTTTCAACATCCATCAACAACATTGAGGGCGTTCTGTCTCAGAACGTTAATGACCCATGCCGTCCACGCCTTCCAAGGGAAAGCGGTCGCGTTGGGGGATGGCTCGTTTTGAGCTTGAAACCAATTACGCCGAAATACAACCTATAGTTATGTCTTCGCCTAATCTCACCGTTGCATTTGATGCCTTGGTGGCAGCAAATCTTCTGACCATCACCTATGCAGCTTTCACGCGGAATTGGAGAAAAATCAAAGCGGAGCAGGATGCCAAGCTCGCCAAGAAAAGTAAAAAGCCCGCTGCTCCACGCGTTCGAGAAAGCCGGACCCGCGCTGCCAAACAGCGGCCTCTTGCACAGGAGGCGCAAGCCAACGCCCAAACCAAAGCCAAGACAAAGCCAAGCCAGCCCATTATCGGGACATTCACCCATAACCCCAATTCTGAAGGGGTTGGCGACAAATGGTAAAGACCGTTCACCTGATTTTGCAGGGCAAAGGCGGTGTTGGCAAAAGCCTCACGTCTTCCATGCTGGCACAATATCTAAAGGCTTCAGGCAAAGCCGTTGTGGCCATCGACACGGACCCGACGAATGCAACGTTTGCATCGATCCGGGCGCTTGATGCGACACATATTCAGATCATGGAAGAGGGCGAGATTAACCCGCGTCATTTCGATGTTCTGATGAGTGAGGTGTTTGAAGCACCTGACGTCTCGCATGTGGTGATTGATACGGGTGCCACCTGCTTTATCGCGCTGTGTTCCTATCTGGCGCAGAACCACGCAATGAACATGCTCCAGGACGATGGCGCACGGGTCATCATTCATACCCCGATCTGCGGCGGGGCGGCTTTTGACGATACGCTTTCCGGGCTGGTGTCCATTCTTGAGCACTTTCCAACTGTCCCTGTCGTGGTCTGGCAAAATGAGTATTTCGGGCCGGTTGAACGGGACGGACGCGGGTTCCAGGACAGCAGGATTTTTGAGGAACACGCTGAGCGGATCATTGCGATTTTGCGTCACAAGAAGGTGCATGCCCAAACCTATGGCGAGGATGTTCGCCAGATGATGGCCTTGAAGCTGTCCTTTCAGGAGGCGTTCGTCTCGTCTGAGTTCAACATTATGGCGCGGCAACGGCTGAAGCTTGTTTGGCGCAGCTTTGAAGAGCAGATGGCGGCTGCTGATTTTCTGACAGATGACACGGTTTTGGAGGCAGACGCATGAGTTCCGCAGCCCGCAAGATCGAGCCTGTTCTGGACGACCCGCCCAAAGAACAATGGCACCAGTTGTCGATTGAAGACGCCATTCAGGCCGCGCATCGCAACACGGGTATCTCCTATGAGAAAGACGACCCGATCCTTGCGGTTGTCGCGATCATGAACGCTTTCGGGGAGCGCCTGAAATCCTTGATGGAAGATGAGCGCCGCCGCTTTTCCAGTCAGTTCAACAATGATGTGGCGGGCGTGAATGCGGCCATTGATCACAAAGTGAACGGTGTTGCGGACACGCTGAAAACCGTTGCTGAAAACCTTGGCAATGAGAACATCCAGACCGTTGTGGCAGCGGTCGCGCAACATGCAGCTGACAGCGAGAAGAACCGGCGATTGCTGCGTTCCAACTATAAGGCTTGCTTCGTTTTTGCCCTCTGCAATTGGCTGGCAGTCGCCGCCTTTTATCTCCTGCTGAAATAAGGACTTTTTGAAAATGATACTCCTGACGAGACTCGGACTCCGCCCAATGCCTCGCGCCAAGGGCGCGCTTGATGGAATTGCAATCAAGTCTGCATTGGCGATTTCAATGTTGTTTCCGGCCCGGGCCATGGCGGCGGCTGATTGGGCGGCTCCTGCAACCACGATGCTTGAATCGCTAGAGGGTGGCCTGGTCAACATTGCCGCGCCAATCATCGGTATTGGCATCATCTGCTATGGCATTTGGGCGATGGTGACCGGGCGCATTGATATCATACGCCTTGGACAGTTGATCGTTGCCGGTGCCTTGATCAGCTTTGGTCCGGGTTTGCTGCGCACTCTGCTTGGACCAGGTTCTTGAGGAGGGCGCGGCGATGAAAGCGCAAAGCCCTATCGCCCTGCATGTTCAGGAGCCGATGAGGATCCTTGGCATGCCGCCGCTTCATGCGGGCCTTGTGATGGCCGGTGAATTGCTGGTTGGAACCATTGGCGGGTTTGTCGGGGGCAATGCCTTTGCCTTTGCCCTGGTGCTTCTGACGACGCCCCCGGCCATTACCTGGATCGTCCTTTTGCGACGGAGCGAGCCACATTGTGAGGCTCTGCTGCTGCACCCGACGGCCTTTTATCAGGGCAAGAAGGTGCGGCGTCTGGTGGCTGGTTTTCCCTTGAAATCCCCAAAGAAGAAAAGGAGCACATGATGCTTCTTGGCACTTTGTTGACCGGCGTATCAGCGTTTGCAGCGGCGGCGCTGGTCGTCCCCAAAAGCCGGGATTATCTGCTTGGCAATGTGGAGCAGGATTGGCTTGCCAATGAGTTGGAATTTGATCAGGTGCTTGCGGACAATCGCACCGTCTCGTTGAAAGACGGGTCTTTTGTGCGTGTGTTCTCGCTGGCAGGTCTTCCTTACGAGACGCGCAGCCTTGCCGAGCAGGAGGTTTTGGCAAAGGGCAGATCCAGCATTTTGCATCAATTCCTGAGTGCGGGCTCGTCGCTTCGGATCTTTGGCATCAAGCGCCAGCGGGATGTGAGTTTTCAGGCGCAATGGCCGTCTGAGACCTTGAAGGAAGTGGGGGAAGCCGAGCAGCGGCTTTACCAGAACGCTTATTCGCTGGTCTGGTATCTGGTTTTGACCGCCAAGACCTCGACGGAGCTTGAAAAGACCACACGGGGATTGCTGACCGGTCTGAATAGTTATGGGCTTCGCTGTGTTGAGGCTGCGCCTCTTGATGAGGCTGGTCCTTGTGAGCTGACCCGCGTTCTGAATTACCTCGTTTGCGGCGAGCTAAAGTCCGATCTTGCGCGGTTGAGTTCTGCGATCAGCGCCAATTTGCCCGCCTCGGACATTCATGTTGGCGTTGATGGGTCGATTGAAACGTTCACGCCGCACAAGCAGTTCAACCGCGTGATTGCGGTGCGCGGCTGGCCTGAAACTGTTTCGGGCATGTTGGTATCGCGGGTTCTGGCGTTGGCTGGTGAGATTGAGGTGTGTCAGGTGGTCAAGCCGCTGGACAACACGGGACAGATTGCCCTGTTCACCCGGCAGATCACGGAACAAAAGCACAATTACTTTGGCACTGGTGCGGTGTTGGCCGAGCTTGAAGTGGTCAATGAGGGTCTGTTGAACAATGAGCTTCAGCTTCAGGAAACCCAATTCCAGATCACATTGCGGGCCAGGAGTGAGCAGGCGCTTTCGGGTCTGGTTGATGCTGTGTCAGGTATCCTTGATACGGCGCGTATCCGCTATAGCGTTGAAACGTTTGGGGCTGCCACGGCGTGGTTCAACCGGATGCCGGGCCGTGACAAGCTTTTGCGGCCTTTGAAGATTGCCGAGGGCAATGTTGCTGCGCTTTGGCCGTTTCAGTTTTCGCCCATCGGGCTTTGGTCCAGTCCGTTCGGGGATCGGCCCATTCGGTTGTTCAAGACGCCGACCGGCCAGAACTATGCGTTTCAGTTCCATGTGTCTGACAAGCCGCAATCGCCTGGCAACTATCTGATGTTTGCGCCCACGGGCGGGGGCAAGTCTACGCTGTTGCTGCATTTGCTTGGGGGTTTGTCGAAGTTTGCGAACGTGCGCAATTACGTCTTCGATTCAAGAGAGGGTGCACGCTTCATGGTGGAGGCGTTTGGCGGCACCTATCAGAACTACAACAATCTGGCGCTCAATCCGCTTGATATCGACATGAACGATATGTCGGCTCGCCAGCGGGTCCGGTTGATCTTGCAAGCGATGCTTGGCGAGAACTTTGATGAAGATATGGACCAGCATCTTCGCGCAGCGCTGGACATGGCGGGGGAGCTTGAGCCGGGTCTTCGCACATTGAACAATATTCATGGTGCAGCTTTTCCCGCTCAATCCCAGATCCGCAGGGCCTTTGCCAAGTGGGTTGAGGATGGGGACGGCGAGGTCGGGCAATTTGCCCATGTGTTCAATTCGCCGCGTGATCGGATTTCCAGCTTTCTGGAACAGTCCTTTTTGACCGGCATCAACATGAATGAAGCTCTGGAGGATCCGGTTTTGGGTCCGCCTGTGGTGGCTCATATTTCGGCTGCGATTTCGCAAGCGGCGCGTGGGGGCAAGGGCGGCTTTACGATCTTCGTTGATGAGGCTGCGAACCTTCTGCGCAACGTTGGGTTTCGCGAGGTGGTTCAGGGAATGTACCGCGAGTACCGCAAGCTGAACGGGCTTGTGGGGCTGGCGTTTCAGGAACCGGGTGCATTGCTCGAATTTGATGGCGCATCGGCCATGATCGAGAACGCGCAAACCTTGTTCTTCCTGCCCAACAGCCAAGCCAAGACCGTGAACCTTGAGCCCTTCAATCTGTCTTCGGAACAGATCGGCTTCATCAAGGGTGAAGGCGAGATGAAGGGCGGGCGTCAGGTGCTTGTGGTCAAGCGCTTTGAAGCCTCGAACCTGAATGAAAGCACAATTCTGGACGTGGACCTATCGGGCCTTGGCGATGCGCTGAGGTTTTACCGGGCGGGGGATACGGCTGTCCAGGACCTTGAAGTTCTACAAGCAAAATGGGGTGACCAATGGTTCACAAAAATCTGACTTCGTTTGCCGCAGCCTTGGCTGTTTGCGTCGCAATGTCTGCCTGGGGTTCTGGTTTGGGGCCGGGTTCTGCCCATGCGGCGATGGCTGTCATCGACATCAAGAGCATTGGCGAGATGCAAAAGCAGCTCTCGACCATGAAGGACCAGCTTGGCACGTTAAAGAGCCAACTGGATACGGCCAAGGAAAGCCTGTCGATTGTCACGGACCAGCTCAAAGTGGCGCAGGAGGTGAAGGGCATTGCCGATGAAACGTTGTCGTCGATTGGCGAGATCGGCAATCTTTCCATTCCATCGCTGAACTTCCAGTCTTTGGCGGCCAGTGTTTCGGGGGACATGGCGTGTCTCATTCCCGACTACGAGGCGTTGATGCCTTCCATCAAGATGGAAGACGTTGATTTTGGCTCGATTTGCGAGCGGGGCGATGCGTACAAGTCTGGTCTTGTTGCCACGCCCGATGCGCTCAGCGATGCGACGTGGGAGGAAAAGAGCCAGATCCAGAAGTCGGTTCAAGAGAACCGGATTGCGACCATCACGGACGCGACGATCAAGGGTCTTGCGCAGTCTGATGAAGCGCATGAAACGGCGGTGAAAACCCTAGAAACGGCACAAGGATACAAGAGTGCCGGGGAGAGTGCGACGACGGTTCAAGCGCGCCTTCAGGTGCTCATTGAACTTCAGGTGGCGCAATTGGCCACCACTGCGCAGACCAATCAAATTCTGGCGCAACTTCTCAAAATCCAGTCCTCGGAAGCTCTGAACAACGGTGTTCCGATTGCCAGTGAAATGGCTGAAGAGCGCAAATACGAAGGGGAGGAATGAGCATGGCTGATCCTGCCTGCAATATCTGTCTGATTTTCACCGCGTATGAAAGCCATGCTGAAGCGAGCCTTAATACGCTTATCTCAGCGGTTCATGGTCCTGTTCAGGTGCTGGCTTTGGCAATTGCCGGGATCTGGATTGTCTGGGTCGGGGTCCAGGCGACTGTCGGCACGCTGGATTTAGCCGGTGCCTTGAAGCAGATCTTTTTTCTGGTGCTTGGCTTTGGGTGTTATATGGGGCTGAACAGCGGTCTGATTGGCGAGGTCTATAAGGCCTCCGTCAATGTCATGGGCGGCCTTTCCAGCACAGTCATGGGCAATGGTGCATCCGGACTTTCCGGAATGAGTTCCCTGCTGAGTTCCGTCGAACAAGGCATTGGCGGGGTCTTCAAGATTGGCATGGCGATCATGGGCGCTGGCGGTTGGTCAGAGGTGATCCAAAACACGGCCTACGGCGTGGCGCTGTTGTTGCCTTATGTCATTCTGCTGATCCTGTTTTTGTCCCACACGGCGGTTTCGCTGTTCCGGCTGACGTTGATCCTTGGGGTGTCGCCGTTTCTGGTGGCCATGGCAGCGTTCCCGTTTGGCCGCGGCCTGGTTGTTGCCGGTGTGCGCACCATTGTCGGCTCGATCATCACCATGCTTTGCGTCTCAGTTGTGTTCTCGCTCGTGATTGGAAGCGTTGAGGCGCTTGGGGTGACGGGAGACGACAAAATTAATGTGGCCCAATATATCAATTTGGGAACCGGCGATTTCCTTCTGGCCTTGATCATGGGTTGGCTTGGTGCGGCTCTTGTTTCCGAGGCTGTGAACATTGCCGGTCAAGTGTCCAGCTCGGTTCTTGGCACTGTTTCGGCGGGCATTATGTCGGCTGGTGCGATGCGCGGCGGGTCCATGGGTGTTTCTGCTGGCCGAATGGCGGCGGGTGCTGCTGGCCGTGTCGGCGGGATGATGCATGAAAAAACGTGGTCGTCTGACAAGCCCCGACCGGGTGACATCATTCAGTCTTCTCGCGGTTCTGGCGGTTCCTGACTTCCAGATGTTCAGCGTCTGATTTCGGCGATCCTTTTCCCTTTTTTCTCTACCAAAGGCTTTCTCTCATGAGACACCTCAGACTTGTTTTGTGCCTAGGATTCCTAGTGTCGGGTTGCGCGCAGCTCGAAATGCCCATTGAGCCGGACGGCATCGACAAGATGCGCAAGTCGCCTTGTGCTTGCGCTGAAATCGAGTTCACCCCTGGTTCCTTTGAATGGGTGGAGGCTGCTTGATGGCTTCCACGTCAAACCCTGGACGAGGGTTCTGGTCCAAATTCCGGTCCAAAGCCCAGCCCAAATTCCGGTCCAAATCCCGGCCTAAATCTAGGTCTGAACCCCGGCTTAATTCGCAGTCCAGCGACATGGCTGAGGGGGCCGATATGGTTCCCGAGGTCACGCCCGATATGGGAGTGACCCCCAAGCACATGAACATCCTTCAGGCGGACCCGTTTGCCTATAAAACGGCACACCGGCGCATGGCGTGGCTGTTGCGGTTGTCGGCAGGAACGAATGTTGCGCTGGTGGCGTGTGTTGTTGTGAGCATTCAGGCGCTTGTCTCGCTGCTTCCGCTCAAGGAGACGGAAATCGCACTGTTGCGGGCTGATCCGGCTGATGACCGGATTTACCGGGTCGAGCCGATCTCTGTTGAGGTCGATGGCTTTGAGCTGATGCTTGAAAAGATCAGCCGCCGCTATGTGCACCAAATCCTGACCATTGACGGCATCACGCAGACCACCCGGTTCAAGGAAGTTCGCACCTACTCTGATGCGGGTTTTTTCAATGCGTATCTGGACGAGAACAAGACCTTTATTGCCTCCGCGATTGAGGACGGCCTGAACCGCTCGATCACCGTCAAGGGTGCGTATCAGGTGGACGCTTATGATGGCGTCTATCTCTATGTCGTTGAATTTGTCCAGACCGATCGGATTGGCAAAGAGCCGTCCAAGCGTCGCCATCTGCGCGCTTTTCTGGAACTGACCCCCCGCCCCTCTGAAGTCACCATTGCCGAGAAATTCGAAAACCCTTTGGGCATTCGGGTGATTGCCATGTCCGTCAAGGAGCAAGCTTCAAAATGAACTTCCGTATTCTTTCCCTCACTTCCTTGTTGGTTTCCTCTTCCTTGTTTGTTGTCTGTGGGGCCACAGCCCAAACACCGCTCAAGCGCGGCCCGGCCACACCGGCCACAGCGTCCAGTTCAACATCCATGGCGGCGAACCAGCGCATTGCGGCGGCCAATGATGTGATGACAGCATCGCTTCCTGCGGGGGCTGTTGGTCAGGCGCAAGCTCAGGCGGGCGGCAACTTTGGTCCCCTTGCCCGTCCAACGTCTGTTGGCGGTCAGATCCAGGAGGCGTGGTCACGTCCGGGGCGCAAAAATCAGGGCGTTCATATTCAAAATCACTGCGGCGACTGCACGTATAAAATGCGTCTTCGCCAATACATGGTGTCAGCCATTCAGTTGCCGCAGGACGTTAAAATTGTCTCGGCAGATGTGGGGGACACGTCGCGTTTTGAAGTGAAGAAGCGCGAGGACAATACGCTGGCGGTCAAACCCACTGGCGCGGGCGTTGACAGCAGTTTGTTGATCTACACGCAGTCCGGCGAGGTCTACACGTTCTATCTTCGCTCCGAGGGCATCAATTCCAAGAGTGTACCGGATCTGAAATTCCGCGTTGTTGGTCCTGCCTCTGTTGGCATCGGTTTTTTGGAGTTTGACAAGGATGGCAACCCGGTTGCCCCTGTTGTTGCCACCGGACTTCCTGGTGCATCGGACTTTTTGCAGACCGCCAAGTTTGATCCTACAGCGCTGCGCGGGTGGGACAGATACAAGCTTTGGGGTGACAGGAAGCTTCGGCCTGAGCAGGTCTTTCGCGATGACCACTTCACCTACATTCAGTATGGCGACAAGTGGAAAGGTCTTGAGCTTCCGACCGCCTATGTCGTGATTGATGGCATTGACGAGTTGGTCAATACACGGGTTCAGGGCACGACCTTCATTGTCGAGAGCACGCACGCTCTCATTACGTTGAAATCCGGCCAGTCCTTCATGTGCATTCAGTACAAGGGGGAGTGAGGCGATGGCCGTTTGCGAACTCTTGCTTGCCCTTGGCCTGACGTTTGGCGGCGCGTGCAAACCGGCTCCTGCGGTGCCGCGTGGCTTGCCTGCCAGTGATCCGGCCGTGTTCAGCTATGACCGACCGGAACCGCCTGCCCCTCCCCCGCCTCCTCGTGTGATCACCATGCCGCCTGTGGTGATTGAAAAGGAGGTTATTCGGGAAGTTGAAAAACCGGTTGTCGAGACGCGGGAGGTTATCAAGACCCAGACCGTGACCGAGTATTTTGAACGGCCCAAGCCGGTCGTGCGCCAGCCGACAGAATACGAGTTGGCTTTGCAAACGGCGCTTCGTGATCGTGCGGCTCGTCAGACTTCATTGGCGGGGGGGGATCTTACGGGCGACTTCTCCGTCCGGACCAATCGGCCCGCCAATCCCAACCTGCCCGCGTTTCCGCCCCCTGTTGGCATTGATCCGCAGAACAACAAGTATTCTGCCCCGCCGCGTTTATCGACGGGCGCGGTTGACAATACGCGGATCCTGACGAGCGACCGTTACATCACGGGCGTTCTGGAAAGCGGGATCAACAGCCAGCTTGCCGATGGCGGATCTGTTGTCATTCAGGTGAGCCGGGATGTGTTTGGCTATCACGGGCGGACCAAGCTCGTGCCCAAGGGCTCGCGCATGATTTGCGCCTATTCGGGCGCTGAGAAGGTTGGACAGACGCGGATTGGTTTTTCGTGCAACCGGATTTTGCTTGGGCAAAGCCGTGCAGAAATCTTCCAGCTCAAATCCACCGTTGGCGATGCCCAAGGGTATGCCGGTCTATCCGGCGAAGTGAACAATCGGTTTTGGGAAAAATATGGCACGGCCATTTTGACGACCGGCATTGGCACGGCTGTTGAGGCTGCCGTGTCCGGTTCCCAGAAAATCGATTCCACCAATTCCAATGTTGTTGCTGATGGCCTGAGTGGCGCCAGCGAGAACATTGGGACCATCACAGCGGCCCTTCTTGAGGACACTGTGGATCTAAAGCCAGTCATTCGAATAGCGCAGGGAACGCGGGTTCAAATCCGCCCTGCATTTGATTGGTATCTCGCCGACCCCCCAAACAACTAAGAGGTTTGTAATGCAATTCTCGACGTATTTGTTTAGCTGCGTTCTGTGTGTGGCTTTAGCCATGCCGGGCTATGCCGTTCATGCGCAAACAACCGGAGTTGATCCTGCGTCTTCAAGCGCCAGTGCCAGTGCCAGTGCCAGTGCAAGTGCCAACACTGTTGCTGTTGACGATGTGATCAAGGAAAACCTGTTTACGGTTACGCCGGTTCTGGAAACCCAATTGTCGGCTGATGAGGCAACGCCTTTGGAGCTGAAATTCTCGTCCAGTCCCAACACGACTTCCCAGGTCGATGTGGATGGCATCACGGCTGAAGGCTTCACCCGTTATGTTTCGATTGAGGGGGAGCAGATCGCGCAAGTGGTGGTGACGCGCCTTAAGAAGGGGGAGGAGTTCGTTGACCTGGACTCTGATCAGTTCACCAGCCAGTTCGGTTTGTCTGACACCCGGCTTTCGACAACCACGTCTGTGAGCGTGAACGGGGATGAGGCCGAATTTGTGCGGGCCATTTCCAATCTCAATTCCACTGAGGAAGAGGGGGAAGCTGAAGAGCTTGCGGATCTGGAAGACAGCGAAGCCGAGGACAGCAACATCAAGGAGGGTGGAAGTGAGAACCCTATTGCGGATGGCTATGAAACCCCTGAGCGCACGGCTCAGGAAGAAGAGGAAGAGCGCGATCCCAACTTGACGATCAATGTGACCACGGAAGGGTGCGAGCCGATCATTGATATGTCCAACAGCCTTGTGCGTCAGCAATCCAAATCTGAAACCCTTGAGGACGGGATTGTGACGGAGACGGATGTTTGTTCTGTCAACGGCGTGGTGTGGCCAATCCAGAAAAACTATGAGGGCTGCGAAGACCTTGTTGATTTGTCTGGAATGGAAGCCAGAGCGCAATATGCGAGCTTCTACATTGATGACAAGAGCGCACGTTATGACCTTGCCTCGTGTCAGCCTGATCAGTCGATGTCCTTTACCCTTGTTGAGGACAGCGATGAGTGCACACCTGATTTGGACTTCAAGAGTGAGCAGGTCACTATGCTGTCTCAGTTGACCTATCGGGATCGGACGTCCAGGACGATTATCGTCAGTGAGTGCAGGCCAACGGAGACCGTTTACGAAATGGAACGTTCGTATGTCGGTTGTCAGGATTTCGTTGATCTGGAGGGTGGATTTGCGCGACCTCAGTTTGCGTATTTTTACACGGGAGATAAAGCGGCCCGGGTAGAGGTGCGTGAATGTATGCCGGATGAAGATCAGACCTTTGCGATCATCGAGGCAGAAAGTTGCCCTCTCAGTTTTGATCTTGAGGCGGGAATTGCCAGCATCGAGACTGTCCGTCTTTACAAAAACAGCGATGGGGTTGAGGTGCGGGTTCAAGATTGTGCACCCTCGGAGAGCATCGCGCCGATCAAGATGGTTGCGGACACATCCAATTGTTCCCTACAGCATGATTTTACCGCTGGTCAGTCTGTTGAAATGATGATGTGGACGTATGACTATCAAGGCCAGGCGTTCCAGGCGTCCCCCTGCATGACAACCGAGACGACCTATGTTCATACAAAGGTCTTCGACAAGAACGGCATTGATGCCTGCCCGACCATTGTTGATATGGGAGCTGGACGTGTTGCCCGTCAGTATCGCACTGAAATCACGGTTGCAGGCAAAAGCGAGATTGTTGCAGCCTGTCAGCCTGATGAAAGTTCGGTTATGGGCCTGGCCAAAACGACAGTTGGTTGCATGGAACCTGCCATGTTTGAGCATGACCTTCAGGCCGGTGTGTCATATGGCCGGGACCGGTTTTTTTACAATTCACCGACACAGGGTCGTGTTTATGTCAGTGAATGTACAGCAAGTGGATTGAAGTTCACGCACTCGATCAAGGCCACTGGCTGGCAGAACAATGACAAGCGTTTGCGTGCGCAACAGCTTGTCGATGTGTCCATCAATGTGAATGGCTCGCCTTACCTGATTGCCTCTTCCTACCTTCAGCCTGGAACTTCGGAAGTTGGCTACACGTTTGTTCGCAATGAGGACACACCGAACCATTCCAAGACCACCTACGATAAATGCAACCAGTACATCCCCACGATCCGCACCAAGGTCTACACACGTCCGGACGGGTCAAACTATTCGGTAGCAGCAGGGGCGGGAGCGACCATAAACGGGGGCGATCAATGCACACGCACCACGGAAGTTGGTGTTGATGACCGCTATGAGTTCAGCGCCTACCTGCTTGGGTATGACGTGACCTACAAGGATAAGGACGGCAAGCAAGGCACCCTTAGTTTCACAGGCGGGAAGAACGAAAAGCAGCGCAAAGTGGTCACTGGCAAAGGGCCTTATTCCTTTGTTCGTGCACGCACATCTGGCCGTTATGCAGAGGGGCGCAAATACTGCTTTACAACCAAATCCCTGCATAAAACACGTGAGCGCATTGCTAATCCGGCGAATGGTTACGTCACCTATACGGGATGGAAAACCATCGCCATGGTCGGCTCAGATCTTGATTGCTGAGTGATGATGCCCGCCTTGCCTGGAATGCGGGCGGGCATCATGGGCAGGGGCAACGCCCCTGCCCCCCATTTCTGGCTTTGACGTCTCTGTCTGGCTCCTGTCGTCCATTTGATGTTTTCGGATTTTGTCATGTCTCACATCCTGCTTGAGCGGTTGTTGGAACCGTTGTCGCGTCACTATGATGATGCGAATGTCGTTGAAATTCGCGCAAAGTCTTCCGGTCGTTTGATCATTGAACGGCGCGACCTGGATCAGCGCATTACTGAGGTCGAAGTCCCTGACCTGACTTTGCATCGCCTCAAGATCATTTGCCGGGCTTTGGCGAATATGCGCGGGCTTGAGTTTGATCCGGTTGACAAGCCTCAGCTGTCTGCGGTTTTGCCGGGTGGCCATCGGTTTGAATGTCTGATCGGGAATTCTGTTGTCTCGGGCTTGTCGCTGGCAATCCGCTGCAAGCATCCCCATCAGATCAGCCTTGAGGATATGGGGCTGAATGCTGACATGATCGCGTATTTGAAACGGGCGCTTGATCAGCAGTTAAACATCGCAATTTCCGGATCGACCAACACGGGCAAGACCACGCTGTTGAACAATTTGCTCTCGTATCTTCCAGATCACCGGCGTGTTGTCAGCGCGGAGGACACGCCAGAATTGGACGTTGCCCGGTTTTACAACGGGGTCGCGCTGATTGCTGCGCGTGATACAGCGCAAGGGGCTGGCCAGAGAACCTGGCAGCAGCTCTATGACCACAAGATGCGGATATCTCCGGACAATATTTTGTTTGGCGAGATCTCGACGCAAAACGCCTTTGCCGCGCTCAATGTTCTCAACACTGGCGCTCGTGGCTGGATGTGTACGGTTCATGCAGAAAGCGCCGAACTTGTTCCGGCACGCTTCCAGGAGAACATACACGCAGCCGGTCAAAAGATGCAGGACGCGGATGGCTTCATGCGGAGGCTTGTTGATCTGGTGGTTCACATCAAGCGCGATCCTTCGGGCCAGCGGTTTATCTCTGATATCTATGAGATGAAGAACGACAGCTATGTGCTGCGCGATCACCGGCCAGCTCTCAACACGGCGGCGTGAAGTCATCCCATCATGATGCGTGCATTTGCCTGTCTGGCATGTGCTGTTCTGGTCGGCGTGACGCTGACGGGATGGCACTTCACACTCGGATTCCATCCGCTTCAACCTGACTGGTGGCTTTGGCTCAAGGCGTTCTGGCTTCAGACCGGAAGTCTGCCAATTGAAATTCTTCAGCCTGTCTATGCCGGACTGGCCGGGTTCGTGGCTTTGATGGTTCTGGGCGTCATTGTGACGTCTGGTGCCAAATCGCGGACTGTGTTTGGCGGGCGCAGGTCCAAAGACATTCATGGCACGGCCCGTTGGGCTGAGACGCGGGACGTCAAGGACACGGGGCTTTTGTCTGATACGGGCGTTGTTGTGGGGGGATGGCCCACGCGGCAAGGCGTGAAGATGCTGCGCCATGATGGCCCTGAGCATGTTCTGGCTTTTGCACCGACGCGCTCAGGTAAAGGTGTGGGGCTGGTTTTGCCGACGCTTTTATCGTGGGAGGAATCTGCTCTTGTTCTGGACATCAAGGGCGAGAATTACGCCTTGACCGCAGGCTGGCGGGCCTCACGTGGGCAGAAGGTCTATCGCTTTGACCCTGCCGCTGATCATGGATCTGTGCGCTACAATCCGCTTCAGGAAGTGCGTCTTGGCACGGACCACGAGATTGCCGACTGTCAGAACATTGCGATCATGATCATTGATCCGGACGGCACGGGCCTCAAGGACTTCTGGATGCAGGAGGGCTACGGCTGGCTTTGCACGGCGATCTTGCATGTTCTGTACCGGATCAAGGCAGATGAAGGGCGCACGGCCACCCTTGCCGATGTGCGCGCCTTTATGTCGATTGGCGATGAGAACTATGGGCCAGATACCCTTGCTGAACAGGCCGGAAACGCTTTTGTGGGCGAGGACGATGACAGCTTTAACCGCTTGCTGGAAGATATGGAGCGGTATGATCATGGCCGTCCGGTCGTCAATGACGAGGTGCGCCTTGGGGCGGCCCGTATGCGCAAGCGGTCCAGCAATGAGCGCTCTGGTGTGCATTCCACCGGCACGTCACAGCTGACGCTTTACAGTGATCCGATCGTTGCCCGCAACATATCGGAATCCGATTTCCGGATTGCCGATCTGATGAACGGCGAGAAGCCGGCGACACTTTACATCGTCATTCCGCCTTCTGACATTGCGCGCCTTCGTCCGCTTGTACGGATTTTGCTCAACCAGTTTCTGACCCGCCTCACCTCGCATATGGCCTTTGATGGTGGCCGGTCGGTCAAGCACTACAAGCACCGCATGTTGTTGATGCTTGATGAGTTCACATCCGTTGGCAAGTTGGAGATTTTTGAAAAGGCGATTGCCTTCATGGCGGGCTACGGCCTCAAGGCTTTTGTGATTGTTCAGGATCTGACGCAGCTTCAAAAGACCTATGGCCGGGAGCAGTCGATTGTCTCCAATTGCCATGTTCGCATTGCCTATGCGCCGAACACGATGGAGACGGCCAAGGTTCTGTCTGACATGGCGGGCAAGACCACGCTGGTTCAGAAAAAGACCTCAGCGAGCCGGTCGACGGGCCGCGCTGGCACCAACTATTCCGAAACTGTGATGGAAGTTGCCCGTCCTCTTTTGACCCCCGATGAATGCATGTCCTTGCCGGGGATCCAGACCGGCCAAGGGGGCAAGGTAAGCCGGGCCGGTGACATGCTGATCTTTGTTGCCGGACGCCCTGCGATCTATGGCCGTCAGGTTCTTTTTTTCCAAAACCCGGACTTGCAGGCGCGGGCCGAGATCGAAGTTCCCGGCGAAGGCGAAGGCGAAGGCTCAGGCCCAGGCCCAGGCGCAAGCCCAAGCCCAAGCCCAAGCCCGGCCGCTGCATCTCCGTCACCTCTCACAAAGGCATCCTCATGAAAATCAGTCAAGCCATTGCGATCCTGACAACCATTCAAAAGTCCTTCGGCGACATTGCGATCACGGGCGGAACGCTGGCCCATGATCAGCCCCTTGCTCGCATCACCGTCACGGACACTCAAGGCATGCAGGTTTGGCCACGAGATCCAAACGGCGTTGCCGGTGACCATCCCATTGACGGCGTTTTCCTTGATTGAACTCTGCCCTTTTCCCTGTCGTTCATACCGAAAGGTGACCACCGATGACGAAAGCCACCCCTCAAAAAACATATCTGGACGTGCCGTTCGATCAAAAGGACGCCGCCAAGCAGGCGGGCGCGCTTTGGGACAAATCCCAAAAGGCATGGTTTGCCAGAGGCGCTGAGGTGCCCGCAGCCCTCAAGGCTTATTTGCCCAAGGAGCAGCGAGAAAAGGAGCGTGAAGATCCGCGCTTGGCCTTTGGCGCGTTCTTGCGCGAGAAGGGCGCAGAGCTCAAGGGCGAGCCGCAGATGGACGGGCAATGGCACCGCATTGGGCTGATCGGGGAAGGCAAGGCCCAGAACGCCAGTTACCGGGCCTTCCTGGACGGTGTTCCCAATGGCCAGTTCAAGAACTTCAAGGGCGATGAGATTGAGAGCTGGCAGGGCGAGGCGTCCGGAATGTCGCCAGCAGACCAACGCCGGTTGGCAGCGCAAGCAGAAAAGACCCGTGATGAGCGGGACAAGCAGCGCGCAGAGGATCACCAAGCGGCTGCAAAGCGGGCTTTTGGGATCTGGACCAATCTCAAGACCTGGGCCACGCCAGACAATTGCCCCTATCTGGGGCGCAAACAGGTGCGCGGCTTTGGCGTCAAGTTGACCGATGATGGCCTTATGGTGGTGCCCTTGCGCGATACCACGGGCCGGATCTGGTCGCTTCAGTTTGTTGGCGATGAGAAGAACTTTCTGAAAAATGGCCGCAAGGAAGGGCTTCATCACACGATTGATCCGGACAAGGAGCTTCAAAAAGATCCTGCTAAGGGTCAGGACAAAGGCGATAAGCTGACCATTGTCATTGGCGAGGGCTATGCGACCGGCGCTGATGTTCACAAGGCAACCAAGCTGCCGACGTTTGTTGCCTTTGACGGTGACAATCTGGTCTCGACGGCGAAGGCCGTTCGCGAGAAATACCCGCAGGCCAATATCCTGATTGCCGCCGATGATGATCATCACCTTCAGCTCAAATCACCGCCCTTGCCCAACAAGGGCTTGAAGTGCGCGCAGCGGGCCGCTGACGCTGTGGGTGGCAAAGTGCTTGCGCCGTCTTTTACCCCTGCTGAGAAATCCAAGGGTCTGACTGACTGGAACGATCTGAAGCAGGAACGCGGAGAGGCGGGCTTGCTCTCAGCGCTGCGCTTGTCGTTTTCGACGATGCAGCGCCAGCAGAAGCTTGAACAGGGCAAGGGGCTTGAACGCGAGCGGGAAATGGCGCGATGAGAAAGCCAAAGCGCGTCCAGATCATCGCGTATGTGAATCCAGCCACTCATAACCGCATTACCACCCACGCCGAGCGCACCGGAATGTCCGTCTCTCGTGTGGTCGAGCGGGTTCTTGAATCGGGCTCTTATCCTGACAATTCGATTGATCGCGCTGTCTTACAGCTCCTGGACATCAATGCGGATCAGGCCCGTCTTGGCAATCTGCTTTTGAAGGGGATCAATGAGACCGCAAACGGCCAGATCGTTCACCAGATGCGGCAATTGCTGGACGAGATACGCCTGACCCAGACGCATTTAAAAACCCGCGTTCTGGAGCTTAAGCCTTGATCGCAAAGAAAACCGGACCCAAGCGGGCGCGTGGGGCAACGGCCCTGGCCAAATACATTGCAGCAGCAAAGGAGAAAGGCGAGAAGCTGGAAGACTTCTGGCTGTCCAACTGCAAGGCCGGGAAAGATCTGGATGACCTTGATCTGGCTCTTGCCGAAATCCGGGCAACGCAAGGGCGGAACCAGCGCAGCAAGTCGGATCCGAATTATCACCTGGTGGTCTCATTTGCCGAAGGTGAAAAACCCGGCATCGATGTTCTGAAGGACATCGAGAGCGAGTTTGCAAAGGCGCTTGGTGTGGAAGACCATCAGCGCGTTGTTGGCACGCACACCAACACCGAGAACTTCCATATGCACATCCAGATCAATCTGGTGCATCCGGAAGACTTCAAGATGCGAACGCCGTACCGCGATTTCCAGATTTTGCAATCGACCGCCGCAATGCTGGAGAAAAAGCACGGCCTTGAAGTGGTTCAAGGCCGAGATAAAGGCCAGGACAAGGGCCAGCAGAAAGATCGTGACAATCCCAAGGCGCGGGACAAGGAGGCCCACACATGGGAGCAGTCCTTTTCCAGCTTCCTGAAAGAGCACAAAGAGGCAATTTTAGCGGTTCATCGCAGATCGGACACATGGGAGACGTTCCAGGAGGGGCTTGCTCTTTACGGTGTTGAGATCCGCCCACGCGGGGCAGGCATGGTGTTCCGCGACCTCAACAGCGGCAAGATGGAAAAGGCCAGCACGGTAGATCGAGAGCTTTCCAAAAAGAACCTTGAGCAGAAATACGGCCCCTACCAAAAGCTGGACCGCACGTTCGAAGGCAAGAAGACCAAAACCAAATACCGCCGCAAGCCGCTTGATCCGCGCCTTGCCAAACATCCCGCCTGGAAGCGTCTCACCCAAGGCTCCGGTGGTCGCGGCAGGTCATGGCGCCGGTTTCTGGAAATGCAGGCCGGTGTTGATCCGGAAGCCCGCGAAGCTCTTGAGCTTCAAAGAGCCTTCTTCCAGATCGTTTCAGGCAAGACCCCGCAAAAGCTCAAAACCCGGCAAATCAAATCACGCAAGTCAAAGGGCATGTCCAGATGACACACATGCTCACAGATCGCGGCCACTGTTCCACCCCTGGCACTGGCCGCCTGCCAGCGTGGAGCGCATCGAGCGCCCCACGCTGGCAAAATGACGCCTCGATCAGCAAAGCCGCAGAAAAAAATCGTTGAAAATCACATTGTTAAAAACAGAAGGAAGCCGGTAACCCGGCATCCACCGTTTTCAAACACAGCCAATCAAAACCAATTGACCAGATACACACGATCACGCAAATCAATCACAAGTTTTAACCCAATGGAGAAACACTTGAAAATCAAAGCTCTTGCCGCAGCAGCAATTTTTTCCGTCATAACAACAACATTGCCCGCATCTGTCAGCGCAAACGAAGAAATTAGAAAGATAGACACATTCCACCTCGGGATGACAGTCGAGGAATTTAAAGCCGAAGTCGAAAAGAAATTTTCAAGGAAGCCTAAGTATTTCGTCGATGGAAAATTCGTTGATCAAAATGGGGAACAGGAAATTGTTGCTCTCAGAGCAGACGGAGGCAGGAGCTTTTATGCAAAAGGGGTCTTCGAATCTTCGCTTTCAAATAGTGGCGCTTACGGAATTTCTTTAAGACAGCCAATCAGCGGAAAATACGCAGAAAACCATGAACTTGTGTGGAACTCAGTCATTGAAAAATATGGCGAGCCTGTTTCCTACGATACAAAAAAAATTGCAGATCGAAATTTCAAGATTTCAGCAAATTGGCTTTTTGATAATAAGGCAGATGTGGATATTAAAAGTTGTGACGCTGCATTTAATAAACGGGCTGGATTTCGTGTGAACCCAGATTGTGGAACCTACGTCTACGTAAAATTCGAAACCGTAAGCAATGGGGCATCCCTGTTTATATTCCTGGTTGATCACGTTGCAGGTGCAGCAGATTTTGCATTGAGAAATCCAGATCAGGCAGAAGTCGAAGCGCCAAAGTTCTAATACCCAACAGGGCGCGTCCTTCGGACCGTGCTCTATTGCGGCCGGCAAGCGGCCTCCACCAAGCCAAACACGGCCCTTGCCAGCAACTCATAAGCCCCTTGAAGTCTCAAAGAGCCTTCAAGGGGCAACTCGTTTCAGAGGCAAAACCCGCATTCGTCTTGGCCCTTTCGGGTGACGATCTCTCGCGCACATCCGCTACGCAGATATCGGCCTGGACAAGCCAGACATTTGTTTGTCTGAGCGGGGCTTTGCCCCCGACAGGTCAAGGATAAACCGCTGCGCGGCCTACAGCGGGGTATCCCCATGCTCCGCGCTATCGCTTGTGCGCAAGGGTGATGCCCCTCCCCGCTTTCGGTCCTGGACCCGTCTCCCCCGTTTCACGCGCCAGTTCCCACGTCGGGGAAAATGAAACGGCAACCTGCCAACGCCGGTGCCATGGACCACGGGGACACTCACATGACCGACATCATCAAAATTGCAGTCAAGAAACTCGCCATTGATCCCAACAATGTGCGCAAGACCTACTCGGAAAGCTCAATCAAGGAG
>NZ_JBAKIA010000031.1:0-24156 GCF_037783265.1 Roseibium algae | reverse complement strand
ACCAGTGCGTGCTGTTTGGGGACTGCACAGGCGCTCATAGCCTCTCAATCAACGTCGTTCCGAAGGTATTACGGACCTGAGTTCGTAGCTCAGGCAGTCAGGGGCTGGATCAAGGCCGTTGGAGTCCTCAGACCCAGATGAAGCATTGCGAGCACAATGCAGAAATTCCGCCAACGCGCCTTGTCGGTCCGAAACGGATTGCGCGGGCTTTCCGGGTTCGCGACGTCGTAAAGTTCTTCGATCACGACCGACGGCAACGCCCGAAGGGCATGTGTACTTTTCTTCCTAGGGGACGGAGAAAGGTTCTTCAGCTGTAAGCCGAGGCGGACCAGTGATGCATGAGCCGACACGACCCGGGCGTTATCTTTTTCAACGCCGATGCCGAGCTGCATGACGTCGAACAAGAACCGGTTAGCACTGTTCCAACGCTGTGACGTGTCGATGCCGTATTGAATGGAACGATTGCGTTCTTCGTTGAAGAACCCGGAAGCGACGCCTTCAATCAGCGGGACGTCCAATTCGAACAAAAGACGGTAGAGGCAGTCATCGCCAATTTGGCGTTCGGCAGATCGGTAAAGGGCATCAATCGCGGACAGATGCTTTCTCAATGTTCCGGATTGTGAGCGATAGTTGAAGTGCGACTTCTGTGGGGTTCAGGGTAGGGGGCTGTCTCTCAAGTCTCCAGCATTTTCTGCTTGAAGACTTCTGCTGGCGTTTTCCATGCGAGGCACTTTCGCGGCGTGTCGTTGAGCCTGTCACAAATGTCTTTGAGGTCCGCCTGGCTGACATGTTTCAGATCCAGTTGGCGATGCAGCCATCGTCTGGCCCGCCGGTTGGTGTTTTCGACTGTCCCTTTTTGCCACGGCGCTGAGGGATCGCAGAACCAGGTTTGTGTTCCGATCTCTGCCTGAAGATGCGGCCAGCCAACGAACTCGGTGCCCCTGTCAAATGTGATGGATTGGCGAGACGAAATTGGCAGGTGACGGATCGCTTCGATGACTTTGCCCAGAACCGGTTTGGTTTTCCTGTTGGCGTTCTTCAATAGTACAGTGAACCGGCTCATGCGCTCCACCAGGGACGTCACATTGCTTTGGCCAAAGTGCTGTTTGAACAGCATCAAATCACCTTCCCAATGACCAAACTCCCGTCTATGTGCGACAGTGTCGGGCCGGAATAAAATGCTGACGTGACGATTGAATTTGGGCGGAAGGCGCTTTCTGGAGCGCCGCGGCTTACGTGATTTTCGATGGGTGGGCAGATACCACCAAAGCTCTTTAGCCATGCCTTCCTTCGAATAAATATAGCGGTAGATGGTTTCCTGGCACACACGTAGAGCCGCATTTTCAAAACGCATCCGCCCGGCAATCTGTTCCGGTGTCCAACCGGCCTTGATGCGCTCATCCACCAGATGGCACAAATCCGCGTATTTTATCAGTTTCCGCTTTCGCGAGCGACGCTTGGCGCTGTCTCCGTGAGCCGCAACGGCATAGTAACCGTTGATGTCAGGCCATTGATCATCCTTGAAATGATTGCGTTTCAATTCACGAAAAATCGTAGACCTGTGACGCCCAAGAGCCTTCGCCATACTGCACGGAGACACTTTCGCCTGGCGCCAGCGCTCTATCTTGCGACGTTCATCGAGGGTAAGGTGGTGGTACTTTGATCCCATGACACAATCCTCCTGTCTGATAACCTATTGGTTTCAAACAGAAGTCGCACTTGGAAATAGCGCGCACCCTGCTATAATCAAATTTCGCATAATTTAGATTATGGAACTATAATAACTAGAGTCATCAATCACATGGATGGTCTCATGAGGCATTGCTATCTGGTGTCATAGATCATCGATATCACCACTTATGATCCTGCGGGCAACGTCGAAGGAAAATCCGGCGCGGCATAGGATGGCCAAGTCCTTGTCGCGGTGATCTTCGCGCAGGCCTTTGATGCGCCATGGACCGATCTTGCGTTTGCGCGCCAGAACCAGAGCTGCGTCGAAGTCTGATGTTTCCTGCGCTTCGATGGCGGTAACCACAACACTGGCCGGAACGCCTTTGGCTCTGAGTTTGGCTTCTATGTGGCGCTGAGACTGCCCACGTCGGCGTTGACTGGCGACTTTTATCTCAGCATATTTGGCATCATCGACCATGCCGGATCGCTTGCACTTGGTGACAACAGTCTCAATCATCTCATCGAAATCAGATGGGCTGCGTTCATGAAACTGGGCCGCGCGCATGACTTTCCGGTTCAACACTCGGCGCAAGTTTTCAGCGGACGTTGCATATCTCTGGAGATAATGGACAGCAGAGCGGGTCAAGCGGTCTTCTGTCGGCAACTTGTAGCGCTTGCCAGCCGGCTTTTGCTTCGGTTTCTTGCTGTCGCTGAACATCAAATGAGTTTATTCATTTCAGGAAGATTCTTCCAGATCTGTTACTCACTGAAGATAGAGACAAGATCAAAGTTTATCTCTATATTGTAGCAACGTAATAAAATATTAAATAAATTCAATTACTTACGCAGGTAATAACTCAAATTTTTCGGCTAAATTTCAGTCCATCAAAGGCTGGAGATACACTTACTGGCAGTTCGTTTGTCAGGGGCTCGTAATCAAGATCATTGTGCATGTTGGTCAAGATGGAGCATTTCGGTCTCAGTTTTTCGATCCAGGCCAAGGCATCATCGAGATTGAAGTGGCTTGGGTGCGGGGTGCGGCGGAGGCTATCCAAGATCCAGACGTCCAAGTCTGCGAAATGTGCTGCTGCTTCCGTTGAAATGCTTGACACATCTGGCAAATAAGCAATGTCGTGGAACCTGAAACCCAGGGCCTTGATCTCGCCGTGCTGAACTTCTATGGGCAAAAACGCCAACGGTCCGCCTTCCCCATCAACTGTTACCTCTGCGCCATTTTGCAAAGTGTGCCGCTCAAGGATTGGCGGATAAGACGAGCCCTCAGGTGTTCGGAAGCAATAGCCGAACGCAAGATCAGCGCGCTGATAAGTTGTTTCATCCATATAGGCTGGCATCCGCTTGCGATGCCGGATTGAAAACATTCTCAGGTCGTCAACGCCATGGAGATGATCTGCATGGGCGTGGGTGTAGAGCACAGCATCGATATTTTGAATGTCGGCATCCAGCATCTGTTGGCGCAAATCAGGACCCGTATCAATCAAGACAGCTGTCGTTCCAGACAAGGATATACGCTCAACCAGAATGGAGCAGCGCTTCCGGTTGTTCTTCGGGTTTTCCGGATCACAAGCCCCCCAGTCATTGCCGATCCGGGGAACACCTCCGGAAGACCCACATCCCAATATCGTGACTGTGAGAGTATCGCTCATGCAGCCCCGGCGCTTGTATCTGCTGGTTTCGAGACCTTGAGGTGTTTGGGTACTTTGGAAAATAGACGGAAGAAATTATCCGTCGTTTGTGCTGCAATTTCCTCCGGTGAGACACCTCGTGTTTCGGCGAGAACCGCAGCGGTCATTGCGGTATAGGCAGGTTCATTGCGCTTGCCCCGGCGTGGCTGCGGCGCAAGATACGGCGCGTCGGTTTCCACCAGTAGTCGATCAGCTGGCAGCTCCTTGGCGATTGCACGAATGTCTTCAGATCGTTTGAAGGTCAAAATGCCGGAAAAAGACACGTAAAGCCCTAGGTCGACAGCCTTCAGGGCCAAGTCTCTGCCTGAGGAAAAGCAGTGGAGAAGAGCGGGGAAAAACCCCTTCCCCATTTCGTCTTCAAGGATGGCTGCCATGTCGTCATCTGCATCGCGTGAGTGGATTACCAGGGGCAATCCTGTTTCACGGGCTGCTGCAATGTGAATGCGCAGACCTTCTTCCTGCGCATCTCTTGGGGCCTTGTCATAGAAGTAATCCAGTCCCGCCTCGCCAATCGCCACGACTTTCGGGTGCTTGGCCAGTTCAATGATCTCCGAGGCCGGAATGCCGCGTTCTTCACCAGCCTGGTGCGGATGGGTGCCGACGGAGCAATAGACATTGTCATATTGCTCTGCGACAGCCAGCACCTGGTCGAACTTCCTGATCCGGGTGCAAATGGTCACCATCAGATCGACGCCTGCT
This sequence comes from Roseibium algae, assembly GCF_037783265.1. Classification (NCBI taxonomy): domain Bacteria; kingdom Pseudomonadati; phylum Pseudomonadota; class Alphaproteobacteria; order Hyphomicrobiales; family Stappiaceae; genus Roseibium; species Roseibium algae. The sequence goes on along the minus strand of NZ_JBAKIA010000031.1, from coordinate 20,083 downwards.
TCATGGGCCCGGGCGATGAGGTCATCGCGCTCACCGTCGAAATCAGGAAAGTCGAGATGGCAATGGCTGTCTACAAGCATGTTATTCCGTCAATCGAACAGTGGTAATTGTCTATGTAGGGCGAATTGGCCTATGCGCCAGCCGTTTCCGGCTCCACATAACGAGGAAACGCCGGCTCAGGCTTTGGAATGTCGGTGCCGGGCACCAAGCGGTGATCCTGGCCCAGTGTGGCAAAGGTCCGAGCTTCAGGTGACAAGGACAGATTATCCAGGAGCTGTCCGGCTGCGGTCGGTGTCACGGGCTGTGCCAGGATCGCGATTTGCCGGATAACTTCGGCGGTTACATAAAGCACAGTGCCCATGCGGTCCGGATCGGTCTTTTTCAAAGCCCAAGGTTCCTGGGCTGCGAAATAGCGGTTTGCCTCAGCAACACAGTCCCAAATGCACGATAGGCCAATATGTATTTCCTGTTTGGCGAAGGCTACCCGGCAGGTTTCCAACATGGCATCAGCCTGCGCTAGAATCGCCTGGTCTTCAGGGCTGAAGTCGCCCGGCTGCGGCAGCGTGTTGGAACAGTTTTTGGCGATCATCGACAGGGAGCGTTGGGCAAGGTTGCCAAGGTCATTGGCCAGATCTGCATTGATCCGGTTCACAATTGCTTCGTGGCTGTAGTTACCATCCTTGCCAAAAGGCACTTCTCGCAAAAAGAAATATCGGGTCTGATCCAGGCCATAGGCGGCAATCAGGTTCATCGGGTCGATGACATTGCCGATGGACTTCGACATTTTCTCGCCCTTGTTGAACAAGAAGCCATGAGCGAAGACACGCTTCGGCAATTCAAGGCCTGCGGACATCAGGAAGGCAGGCCAATAGACCGCGTGAAACCGAATGATGTCCTTGCCGATGATATGTGCATCAGCTGGCCAATGCTTCCAAAGCGGATTGTCTTCATCGGGAAAGCCGAGCCCGGTGATGTAGTTGGTCAGCGCATCGACCCAGACGTACATTACATGCTTTTCATCGCCGGGAACTGGAACGCCCCAATCAAAGGTTGTGCGCGATATAGAAAGATCTCTCAAGCCACCCTTGACGAAGCTGGTGACCTCATTGCGCCGCTCGTTCGGACCGATAAAATCTGGCTGGTCATCATAAAGTGCCAGCAGCTTGTCTTCATATTTTGACAGCTTGAAGAAGTAACTTTCCTCTTCGACCCATTCGACCGGAGTGCCTTGCGGGCCATAGCGTACGTTGTCTGCGCGCACTTCGGTTTCATCTGCCTGATAATAGGCTTCATCCCGAACCGAATACCAACCGGAGTAGCTGTCCTTGTAGATGTCACCATTGGCGGCCATCCGGCGCCAGATTTCCTGGCTAGCTGCATGGTGGCGTTCCTGGCTGGTGCGGATGAAATCATTGTTGGTGCAGCCAAGAGCTTCGACCATTGCCTGAAACCGGTCTGAATTCCGGTCAGCCAGCTCAGCGGCAGTGATGCCTTCTCTCTGTGCAGTTTGCAGCATCTTCTGCCCATGGACATCCGTCCCGGTCAGAAAGTAGACGTCCTTGCCATCAAGACGCTGGAACCGCGCCATTGTATCGGTCGCAATCGCTTCATAGGCATGGCCAATGTGCGGCGCTCCATTGGGATAGGAGATTGCGGTCGTGATGTAATAACTCTGTCGGTCGGTCATGACGCTCTTGCATATGAGGCCCAAGTGGGCCGAAAAATAAAGGAGGATATCACTCTCGTGAAGAAATCAGCTTGAACCGTACGAGCAGGATCTGCGCCGGTTCAGGCGGGCATTCGCATGATATTTGAGAGGTTTCGGAACACGTCGAGCACAACCTGTTTTCTGTCGAGATTAAGGGCATCGACATCCGCCGCTGCGCGGTTCATCTTTTCCCACATGTCTGCCCAACTGACAAGGCGCTCAGGACCGCCGGAGGCTTCTGATTTCATCCGGCCATGCAGCCACTGACGAGCAATATGGAGAAAACTCTCCCAATTGTCGGTTTTGCCACGGGCGGCAACAAGGTCACCAAGTCCATGAAGCGCGATCAGATCGACATTCGGCGCCTGTTCCGCCAGTTTCACGAAGCCTTTATTGATAGCAAGGCCATCGCCTGACAGAAGCGTCAACGCGGAGCGCAAGCTGCCATCAGCGAAGCCGACAAGGTCGTGCATTCCTGCTGCATCGGGAAGATCATCCGGGCACAAATCATTGAGGCCCTCGGCGATCTCGTCCCCAGACAAGGGCGACAGATCCAGACGCCTGCAGCGCGAACGGATCGTGGGTAATAACCTGCCTGGCGCATGGGACAGCACGAGGAACAAACACTGTGACGGCGGTTCTTCCAGGACCTTCAACAGTGCATTTGCGGAACTTATGTTCATGTCATCGGCGGCATCCACGATACAGATCCGCCAGGCAGAGCCTGAGGCGGTGGTACCGAAGAACGAGATGGTCTTGCGTATAACATCGACTGGCAGTTCGGATTTGAAGCGCTTGCCCTTTTCGTCCCAGGGACGGCGCAGATGCAAAATATTCGGATTTGCACCGCTGGCAACTTGCCGGACTACGGGATGATCGACGGGCAGTCCCAGGTCTTGTGCTTGGGCAACAGCGGGACCGAAGCGATCCGGATTGGCAATCGCGAAACGGGAAAACCGGAAAGCCAGAGTCGCCTTGCCTATGCCCTTCGGTCCGCCAAGTATCCAGGCATGATGAAGCCTTTCTGATCGATAGGCGTCCAACAGCTCGCGCTCTATTTCCCTGTGACCGATCAGCCGGGTTCGCTCCCTTGGCAAAGGCATATCGGGCAGTGCATCAACTTCGGGCGTGATCTTGATCTCAGGCGCTTTGGCCATGGTCCGGCGCTCCGATCATTTCTGACTTTGCTTGTTTCGAACCTAACTCACTGAAATGCCGAACGACGGCGTGCCAGATGTTCGCCTCCGTCGCATCCAAATCTTGCTCGCCATTGATCACCACGAACCGATATGGATGTTGGAGAGCAAGCTCGAGAAACATGGACCTACGGCGCTCATGAACAGCAAGGTCATCAATCTCGAACCGGTCCGGTCCGCCAGCTGCTGTTGTCTCGGCCCGCTTAGAGACCCGAGCCAGCCCAACGCTTGCTGGAATATCAACCAGGATTGTCAGGTCTGGCATCATTCCAGCCACAGCTGCTATTTCCAGCAGATCGAGAAACGCCGGATCGACGCCCGCCTCCCCTTGATAAACCCTTGTTGAATCGGCAAATCGGTCGCAAAGCACCCAGTCGCCGCGAGACAAGGCGGGCTCAATCGTATGATCGATGTGATCAGCGCGCGCTGCAGCAAAAAGCATTGCTTCGCCGCGTGGCTTCAGGTCTTTTGCATCCCCGGACAACAGCATATGCCGAATTTTTTCAGCGCCTGGTGATCCACCTGGTTCACGGGTGACAACAACATGGTGGCCAAGGCTTTTCAGACGATTCTGCAAGCGCAAGATTTGAGTGGTTTTCCCAGCTCCCTCACCGCCTTCAAAAGTAATGAAACGTCCCTGCAAGTCCATGTCTCCCTGACATTCCAAATGGAATGCCGTCATGTATATTTAAAAACTTAAAACCAACCGAACAGCAGTTCCTGAATGCTACCCAATGCCCGACCGCCCATGTCTGCGCGCGGAACACTTGCTCCGGTCTGCAAGTCGCTCCGATAGAGAATGCCGTCTTTGCCGATGACCCTGAGTTCGCCGACAATTTTTCCAGCTTCGACCGGAGCTTTCAATGGCCCCGAATAGACAACACGCAGGCGATAGTCCAGCGTTCCTCCAAGTGGTAGCAGAACATTCACGTCCGATATGGTCTTGAGCGGAACGCGGGAACTGGTTCCGCCAAAGACGCGGGCTTCAGCAATTTCCACCCCGCCTTTATATAGAGTCTGGGTCTGGAAATAATCCCATGCCCCTTCAACAACCTCGCGCATGGCCGTCAATCGGTTTTTCTCCGAGGACAACCCAGCCACGACAGCAACGATACGTCGACCATTCCGATTGACTGATGCCAGCCCGACATATCCATCGCCAACTGACTGACCGACGCCAAACCCGTCCAGATTTCGTATTTCCCCAAGAAGAGAATTCTTGTTGCGCTGGTAAATTTTGTTCCAGGTAAAATCGGGTAATGCAAACAAGTCATAATAGGTCGGATACTGAGCCAGAATCTCCGTTCCAAGGCGTGCCAGATCCCGTGCTGTTGTCGTGGACTTTGCAACACCAGTCTTGGTTTCAGCGTTCTTATCCACTTCAAAGCCGGTCGGATTGGCAAAGCGGCTGCGTCTCATTCCGAGGGTCTGAGCATAGTCAGTCATCCGCTTGGCGAAGGCGTCTTCTGATCCGTCCAGACATTCAGCCAAGATGATCGCAGCATCATTGGCGTTTTGAACCAGCAGTCCATTCAGCAAATCAGCTACAGAAATTTCAGATTTAATTGATGCGAACATTGTCGATGTTCGCGAAGGAGCTCCACCTGTACGCCAAGCATGTTCTGATACTCTGCACAGCTGGCCCTCTGTCAACTCGCCATCTTGAAGCGCCTTGAAGATTGTCGCAGCTGTCATCACCTTGGCCAGAGATCCCGGCGCAAACACCTTGTCGGCTTGCTTGGCGAAAAGAATGGTTCCGCTCTCGGGTTCAGACAGAAGAGCAATTGGGGCACGAGTTCCAAGAGTGTCGGCGAGTGTTGGTACCGACGCCAGACATGCCAACGCGACAAAACAAGCCAGCAACCGAGTGACGAATAAGATCAAATGAACGATGGAGTTGACCCGGCCCACGGTCTCTCTCTTCCACTATGCCATATATCTTCCCGGAAATTCGCGCGAACTGCCAGAAAACGCAAGGTTAAATCGATCAGAGTTTCGATTGAGCCGTTGCAAGCATACGAAGCGAGACACCGCCCTGCCCCTGAGCAAGCAATGCGCTGTGGGCACCGTCAATCCGGTTTTTTGCGGTATAGGATGAAATAGCGCTGCCCGGAACAATGCTGCGTGGGGACGCGGGCGCTGGAACATTCAAAACACCCAAAACGCCTGGCTCTGGTGAGCGTATAGGCTCTGCATAAGCTGCAGGTGTGGCTACAATGCCTGTGTTAACGGCGAGTGGGTTTGAAAACGTGTTGGCCGAGGCAACACGGATAGTTGAAGCGCTGGCTTCAAAGGCGATGGCCGGATCGTAGGCAACCTGATAGCTGGATTCCGAGCTCCTTGGCAAAGAAGCAACAAGCGTTGCAGCTCCGTAAGGTCGGGCCGATGGCGCGCGAACCGGGGCTTCCAACTGAGCAAACATGGTCCCTGGAACTGTGCCGCCAGGCGCAACAGAACCGGGGCCGGAATAGGACGCCAGAAGGTATTGCTCGTCATGGCCGTCCATGCGGGCCTTGCCGACATATTCAACCTTGACCTTGCCCACGCCCTGACCCTTGGTGCCCAAGAGGGTGGCAACTCGTTCGGAAAGATCGATAACCCGATTGCCATGGAACGGACCACGGTCATTCACACGGACAATCATGGACCGGCCGTTCTCAAGATTTGTCACTTTTGCATAGGATGGCAGGGGCATGGTCGTATGGGCTGCTGTGAGTGCGCCACGATCAAAAATCTCGCCATTGGCTGTCTGCCTGCCATGGAATGTCGGTCCATACCAGGATGCCAGACCGACTTTTTTATAGTTGGGATCCAACTTGGGATAATACCATTTTCCGGCAATCTTGTACTTCTTGCCAACTACATATCGCCCGCCGCCCTTGGGAACTGTTTTGCTGCTGGCGGAGACCATCTGCGGGCTGCCCTTGACGCCATATTTTTTAGGGCTGAATTTTGCTTTTGTTGTCGGTGTGGGCGTCGTACCGCAAGCCGCCAAAAAACCGGCGGAAACGCTCACGAGAAGCAAATTGCGCATGGTTTTCACAGAGATGCCAGCAAGCGCCTTATGGAAGACAGATAAACCCTGTCCTCTTGCAGCCAAACTGCTGCCCAGATCGCCCATCCCTAGCATTTGTCGTCCTACTCACTACGCGCTGACGGCCCCGTGCAGACACGATTTTCTACTCATGAACCGACTATGGCCTAGGTCTAACTTGTCACGCCGTCATAGGCACGACCTTATCAACCAACTTGCACCCAGCCCCCGCTTAGGCACATGCCGTTTCTTTAAAGCAAAACTTTCTTAACCTATCCTGAAGACGCGGTCGAGTTTTACAATGATGAGCACCTGCTTCATCCACCACTCGCTTCAAAATTGGCCTGATAATCTCAAGAGCTCAACTCTGTCAGTGTACAGGGCGACAAACCACCCGAAAAATACTGCCGATAACGCTTGTATTGAACACCCCCGTTCGGACTGCGTCCCTCGGCAGTATATTTCAATGTTGCGCTCCGCAGCGGTTCAATATGATAGACGGTTCCAGTGCAGTCCCAACAGCCATGGGACAAGCAGCATGAAAGGCCTAAGGCATTATGAAAAAATAGAAATTTCTTTCGATAGATCGCCGACGTTGTGATTTCAATCACATTTTGTAAAATCGATACGACCTAATGTTGTCTTGTTGCGCTCCGGTTTGCCCAACTTCCGGACGCAACGCCTGAACTTCGAATTCAGGCTAAGCCGCTGATCCATTCCTGCCCACGATACTGGATCAGCGGCTTCGAATGCCTTCTGACGATGCCAAATCAGTTCGTTTTCAAGTTTTCCAAAAGAGACTTTAACATCTCCGGCCAACACCGCTTGACAAAACAGCGATAAAACGTGAAACGGGTGCTAATGGAAGAGTGGCCGAGTGGTTGAAGGCACTGGTCTTGAAAACCAGCGAGCGTGCAAGCGTTCCGTGGGTTCGAATCCCACCTCTTCCGCCATTCCCCCATATATCTACGAACCGCTAGCGTCTGGTGAGGGTCATCTTCATTACCGGTTTCTTCGGCGGCTGATTGCTGTAGCGCGCAAGTTGTAGCGCGCAAGTTCGGATGGCATTTCGCGCAAGAACGAATGGCAACCGATTTGGATTGCGTTTCGCCTTCTTTTCTAGCCTCCCCCTTCCCTTATTAGAAACTCTGCCCTGAGAGTGCGCCACGCATGCGCTGCAGCCAGGGGGACAACTCCGTTACCGGCTGCTCTGGATCGCTCCACCCGATTGGCCAGCCCATCAGCCAGTCCGAGAAGTTCGGGTTGAAGGTCCAGTCGCCCGGACAGGTGCGTGTTCCAGGCTTCAAGGTCACATGGAGCGGGCGCGAAGACGGGTAGTGCGGATTTTGCAGGCTGGTCAGCCCCAGTCCCTTCATCATCAGCCAGAAAGTTGTCCACACCCGTGCTGCATTGCCGATGGCGTGCTGGCTGCCCTTCTGGTCGATTGCGGTCCTGAAGCGGAACGCCCCCTCCTCGATCAGGATGTCCGTCCGGCAGCAATAAAGACTTGTCGTCGGCGTGGGCCAATATGAAGAGCCTCTTCCGGATGTGGGACGCGCCAACTTCAGCCGCCGAGAACAATCCCGCTTTGAGGCTATAACCCATTGCCTGCAACTCCCCGGCGACCTGCTCAAATCCACGGTCCAGATGTCCCTCGACGTTTTCGCAGAAGACCCATTCGGGTTCGCATTCGCGGATGATCCGGGCAACGTGCGGCCACAGGTGCCGGGGGTCGTCTTTGCCGCGCTGCTTTCCGGAGGCCGAGAACGGCTGGCAGGGATATCCGGCAGTGAGGATATGAAGTTTGCCACGCCACGGTCTGCCGTCGAAGGATTTGACATCGTCCCACACAGGCGCGTGATCCAGGGCCTTGTCTTCCATCCGCGCCACGAGGGTGGCCGCAGCGCAGGCTTCTCGCTCAACATAACAAACAGTTCGATATCCGGGTTCTGCGACATGGAGGCCGAGCTCCAGTCCGCCAACGCCGGTGCACAGGGACAATCCGCTGAGAGGTTCAGGTTTTGCTTCGGGATAAAGAGCCACACGTTGATCTCCGTTGTGGACGCTCATGCTGATCAGCATCTTGGCGTTCCCTGGAGGGCTCGGGTGGCCTCAGGTGATTGAATGTGCCGCATCGGCGGCACTTGATCTGGATATCGCCGACAATGGCGTCTTGTCCAGCCTTGAACAGCAGAGCGTTGCAGCTGCCGCATCGAATATCTTGCATTGGAACCCTTGAAGAGAATCACCGACACTCGTCCGGCTCGCGCGAGCAGCGGGTGCGGCGGTTATCTTCTATCACTGCTGGGCGGGCACTTGGTTTGGCGATCAGGCCCGCTGTCCGGATCTGTATTCGGGTCCGGACCACCCGTGTTCACGGCATGGCCATTCCTCCTTTGGCACGTCACTCCTGCGGAACAATGGGCAGGAAGTAATGGATCACCACCCGGACCTTGCCGCCGGTAAAACTCCCCGTATCGCCGTTGGCGGTGATGAGGATGGGCGTGTCCGCATAGAACGCCTGCGGCCCGATGACACCGGCGTTGGTGGAACCTTCGGCAATGCCGAGGTATCCGCCGAACTTCTCGGCCTCCCCGGCAATCCCGACATGATACTGCCAGACCCCGGTGACGGCTTCGGTGGTTCGGCAGCTGACACCGAAGACGATGGACCGATCCGGGATGACAATCGAGCTGGAGACAGACGCCCCGCTGAGGCTCAACTCTTCCTCCACCGTCCCGATCCGGCTTTCCGCACCTGACACCGACCTCGACACGGTGGCGACGCTGGACAGCAGTGCCCCGTAATCCTTCCAGCCGGAAGCCGTATAGACCGACAACGTGCCCTCGTCAGCGACATAGGCGAGCATCCCGAGCGCTGGCGCATAGAACGCCCAGGCCCCGTCAGCATAGCTTGCGATCCGGCCGTCCTTCCCGGCCCAGTCTCCGCTGCCACCAGTTGCCACCAGGTAACAGTCGCCCTCGTTTGCTGCCGGTGGCGCGCTGAGATCCCGATCGAGGATCACCAGATGCGCCAGGGCGTCGATCCGCGCCAGCGCCTCGTTGTGGGTGACTTCCTTCTGGGCCTGACTGGCCGCAATATAGGGCAAGTTCAGGCGTGCCGTGCTGGTCATAGAATTGCCTCCGCTGGAATGCCGCGTCCAATGGCGTCCGAAATCTGATAGACGCGGATGTGGATGGATGACTGCGCAGAACCAAAGTCCGCGACCTGATCTAAAGCCGTGTAAATGTGTGCGGCCGATGTCAGACCCGAGACCGTCCGAACCACCGATCCGCCGCTCATGATCTCCAGCTCATAAGCCTCGCTCGCCTCGATCAACGGCACATCCGTGCCATTGAGCCAACCGCCATTGCGCCGAACGCGCCGGATCCAGCTCAGCGTCAGATCCCCGGAAAGATTGCGAGTGCCCTTCAAATGCACAGGCGCAAAAGGTCTTAAAGCCTCTGCTTCAAACCTGTTTAAACGGGTTTTAAAACTGCTGTCGGTCGAGGGCGCAGGTGCCGGGCCATAGCTCCACGTGCGCTGAATGCCCCGGTCCGACAAAGGCACATCGGCCTGTGAAAGCGCCCCATCGAGCAACACCACCCGCGCCCCGGCGACAACCGGATCCCGCATCGCATGCTCCGTTCCGCGCCGTCCGCGCAACAGACCGGACAAGTGCCAGGTCTGAGCTGCGACCAGATCGGTGCTGGCAAACTGCAGGATCTCCCAGTCCCCGTCCGCGTTTTGCACCGCCAGCGCGTTGTCTGAGCCTTCCAGCAGCTCGGCCTCGGACATGGAGGCCAGGGTGCCATAAGCCAGTTTGACGGTCAGGGCATTCGCCCGATCAAACCGAAACACCGTGCCACTGGACAGATCCGTGGTCGTCACCCCAAGCGTGGCCGGTGCAATGACACTGCCGACGGTTCGGCTTCCTTCCAAGACCCGCACGCCTGCCCAGGGGCTGGCGGTGGCGGCAAGCCAGGGCCGGTGTTCGACTTGGCTTTCCTCAATGACCGGAAGATCCAGAACCTCCAGAACCGCAGGCCCATAGCTTGGAATGGCCGCTGGTGTCGAGGGCCGCGATGAACCGCTATGGATCGAGTAAACCGACCGCTCAACGGCCACAGCCTCGCATTGCCGGGCACCTGCATCGACAATCCGCGACAAGCGCAGATCCCGCGCCCTGCCGCCGACCTCCAGCGCCACCGTGTCGGTCGGATCAAGCCGGATCATGGATGGCGGCAAGGCAAAGCTCGCCTGCTCCCGCCCGACCCAGCGTTCCAGCAACCAGGCCTCGACCATGCCCTCGGCCTCTGCGGTCTCGATCACAGCAGGAGCCGACACGCTTTCAATCCGCTCCGATGAGCCGGTCAGCCGTCCGGCATTGGAACTGGTCTGACGATAGTCGCTCGCCGCATCAAAGTAAGACAGGGAGGCCTTGACCGGCAGGTCGGTCTCCTGGGCTCGCGTCATGGACCAGTCGGCTTGTCTGCGGTCCGGAGCTGCCAGCTGCTGTTCTTTGATTGTGGCCCGTGTCGCCCCGCCGCGAGGCACAAAGCGGATCAGCCCTTCACTCTCCACCGCATCAAACCGGTAAAGCTGAGCCAGGGTCTGCAGCTGGGCGCGCGGCGTCGTGATCGACGCCCGGTACCAGCCGGTGACAATGCCCTGAAGCTCGGACACATCAATCGCCGTAAAGCCTACTTGCGCGCAGATGTGCTCGACCAGCGCTGCCAGATCCACCGCCCCGAACTTGCCCTGCACCCAATGACCCATGGGCCAATTGTCGCCATCGCCCCAGACCTCCAGCTGATACGGCCAGGCCGGATAGGGCCGCGCATCCCAGGTCCAGAGGAACGAGCGAGACAGATCCAGCATCGGCTCGCCGTAGACGCCCGACACCGGATTGTTGCCAGCATCAGCCTGCCAGTAACGCAAGACCGTCTCTATGCCCCGCCGCTGGATCGCGTCCGACCGTTGGCGATTGGAAAAGTAAGGCCAGGCGCTTTCCGAGGACTTGGGATCGACAAAGACGTTCGGCTGGTTGGTGGCCTTGTCGACAGACGGAAAGCCGTATTCGGTGAACCAGATCGGCTTGGATTGCGGCACCCAGTCCGTTGGGCTGGCTTGCTCAATCCCGCCTGGCCGGTCATGGTGCTGGTTCAGCCACCAGTTCCGGAAGTCCTTGGCCCGATAGACCCAGGGCTTACCATCTTCACTCGAAACTGGCCCATCGGTGATCGCTGTTCGGATCTGTCCCGTGCGGTCGGCCTCGCTGGCATAATACCAGTCGTAATCCTCGCCGCCTTCCACATTGCTCTTGAGATAATCCGGATCATGGATCGAGGACCAACCGGCGAGCGCATCCAGATGGGTGGTGCCATCGCGCCAGTCCGACAGCTTCATGTAATTGTCGATGGCGACCGCATCGATGTCGGCGCTCGCCCACAGCGGATCCAGATGGAAATAGAAATCGCCGGAACCGTCATCCGCCGCAAAGCCGCGATATTCGGACCAGTCGGCGGCATAGGTCAGGGCCACATCGGATCCGAGAACTGACCGGCAATCCCCCGCCAGGCTCACAAGCTGATCCACCGCCGGAAAGCTGGAAGCCGAACTGCGGATTGATGTCAGGCCTCTGAGTTCCGAGGCCATGACAAAGCCGCTGACCGTGCCTGGCTCTGCCGCATTCAGCGCGGCGCAGAGGCTGGCATAATGCAGCACCATGCGCCGGAGAGACCATTCGGACGGGCCGCTGTAACTGGTCGAGACGGCACCCGTATCCGCATTCACAGCCACACTGATCTGGTTTGCGGCCACCGTTCCAAACAACCCATCCACCTGGGTCTTTGCGGTGGCCGTCTTGTCGACGGTTCCCGGCTGTCCGGGTGCCGGATGACAGGTGATCCGGCCACGCCACGGCAAGACCGCCTGTTCAGTTGCCCCATAGGGATCGGGCAGCCCATTGCCTTCCGGAATGTCCATCAGCAAAAACGGATAGAGCACCACCTCGATGCCGCGTTCCCTCAGATCCCGGATCGCCTGCACCACCGACTGGTCAGACGGCGTGCCACCATAGGCCGGACGATCCGGATTGCTTGCTGCCCTTGAGACCTCATAGGCATCTGCGCGGCTCTCACCATGGACCGACCAGCTCAGTGGCTCATTGACTTTGTCCGCGCCGAACTCGACACCGGGCCGGATCTGGCAAGCCCCGCACCTCAAGTCCGTGCCGAACCAGGCCACCACCAGCAGTACGGATTTGGCATTCGGGCAAGTCCGCTCCAGATCATCCATGGCGACCGACCAGTCCGTGCCGCCGATCTGGTTGTTGACGTTCTCCGCCGTGGTCGAACCTTCCGTCTCCGCATCATTCTTGCGCACCGGCTCGGTGGCATAAACCCATTCGCCCGCGCCCGGAATGACCACCATGCCCTGGACTTCATCCTCGACCGATTGGCCAACCCGCCGGAACACTTCAAATTCCAGCTGGGGAATGCGGTTGCCGAACTCTTCCAGCATCAGATCCTCGAACACCACATAGGCGGTGCCCCGATAGGCCGGGGCCACGCCTTCCTTGGTCTCGATCAGAGGGTCCGGTTGCTGATCATCAGACCCGCTATGCACACGATGCGTAATCCCGGTCAGATTCAGCAGCTTGCCATCGGCCCAAACCCGGCCAATGCCGATGATCGGCCCTTCCGTGAGACCCACCGCGAAATTGGCAAAATACTGATAGGTGGTCGTCGAGACCTTCTGGCCACCGCCCAGCCCCTTGCCACCGACCGTCTCCGTCGAGGTGGAGACTTCCATCCTCAGCCGTGTGGACCAGATCACCTGCCCGGCAATCCGCACCCGGCCATAGACCTCCGGCAAGGCCGCGCCTTCGGTCGAGGTCTGCAGGCGCAGGTCCGAGATCTTGGGACCTTCGACAGATTGCCGCTGGCTGGGTGACAGGCTTGAAGCCAGAAGATTGTCCGCATAGGCCCCGGCGACCGTGGCCGCCCCTGAAATCAGGGCAGAGGTAAATGTGCCAGCGCCAATGGCACCGGAGAAGGCTGTTGCCGCTGCGCCGAGAACCAATGTCGCCATTATTTGGTCCTCGCGGGCAGGTCTCTAAATCTAAACGCAAAGCGGATCCGTCGTTTCCATCCGCGCACCAGCGCCACTTCCGCGACGGGCAAATGCTCATGGGCATGGAGGATGCGAGGTGCCGGATCATCCATGGCGGTGACGAGGATGGCGCAGTGTTTGGCAGGCAATCCTGACCTGAAGGCAAAGAGCAGGACATCGCCAGGACCAGCCTGATCGACCGGCACCGGATCCATGTGGCGGGATGCAGCTTCCTTGAGTGTCTCCCGGCCAGACCGTTCCGCCCAGTCCCGCGTATAGGGCGGCGGTGTCTCCGGCTCTGATCCCATGACCTCGCGCCAGACGCCGCGCACCAGGCCGAGGCAATCACAGCCAGCGCCCTTGGTTGCGGCCTGATGCACATAGGGCGTGCCGATCCAGCTGCGGGCTTCCGTGATGACTTCGAGGCGGAGATTGTCACTCATCTGAACAGGCTCCCACCATCGTTCAGATCGTCCTTGTCCGCATAGCCGATAACCACTTCATTGCCGGGCATATGGGGAAAGCCACCAAAATTGTCGCCATTGCCGAACCGCGCCTGACAGGTCGCCCAGGTCTTGTCGCAGCCAGCCTGGACCGTAAAGCCGTCACCGGGAGCGATCATGTCCGCCATGGGCAAAACCAGCTCCAGCATGACGGTCTCATCCACCTTTGAATGCCGTTTAACCTCCATTTGAAGACCGGTATTTGCGCCGCTGGTCCAGGTCACCAGCCCGCGCTGGAACAGACCATCGTCTTTGCCCTCCAGCCCCGAGACGGTGAAGCTGCGGAAATCAAAAGCGGTGACCACCACCCCGGCCGAGATCCAGCCTGCCAGGGCAATTTTACATTTGCCATCGCCCAGCTCCCAGGAGCAGGTCCGGTCAAATTGACGGCCAGTGGTCTGGCCCAGCCGATGCGCCAACCCGCGCAGCTCGGCCATGAAGGCGGTCGGGCCCCGCGAAATCTCGCCAATGTTGCCTTTCCTGAGAAGCAGCCGGTTGCTGGTGTCGGTCCAGTCCACCAGCCAGACCTCGATCACCGCATCGTCCCAAAGGCCCCGCGCAATGTCGTCTTCCGTGATCGAGGCAGACGACAGCGCCCCTTCCACATCGAGATTGTCGACGGCAAGACCCAGGCTGGACTCGATGGAGGTGGCGGTGAAGCCGCTGGCGGCCTCGAAGGAAAGATCGCCAATGACCAACGTCCGGTCGTGATCAGTAAACCCAAACAGCGACCCGTCCCGGCGCTCCACTTTCCAGCAGCGGGCATGGGTGGTGGCCCGGCCATCAAGCGCGGCCTGCATGCTTGCTGGAACGGTCTTCATATGCAGGTTCCCCTGTCTTCACGGGCGCATCGCGCAAAGCGCTGCCCTCCAGACGGGGCGGAGCAAAAGCTCCGACGCGCCGTCGCGCTTGCGATGCCAGCAGGCACCGGGTGTTTTTCCTTGCTGCGCACAAACCATCCCTGCGCCGTCATCCCGGACAAGGGCAGCGCAGCTGCACCGCAGATCCGGGATCCAGCGCATCTTCTGCGGGCCATGCCCGCGCAAATTGCCGCTAAGGCATAAATGGAGAAGCTCAGGCCACACACGCCTGCTCTGCAAACGAGTGGATCCCGGATCAGGGTCCGGGATGACGCCGGAGTGACCAGCAAACACAACCCAAATCCCCTCATATCCGCACCTCCACAATGGGAATGGCGCGGATCTCGCCGAGGCGGTGAATGCGCAAGGTGGTCTGCAGCTGATCCGTATCGAAACGGCAGGGCACATCGAATTCAAAGCCTGCGGTGACATTGCCGGAGGTCGGGGCAACGTCGAAGGTGATCGACCCGGTGCTGGTGTCCACCGACCAACCCGATCCCTGCGAGACACCGCCGACAGCGACCACAACCGACCCCGCCACCGGCTTGGAAATTCCCCGCGACCAGCTGCGCCCGCCAGAGCTATAGGCCTTCACCAGCTGGAAGGCCGTTGTGTCCCCATCACCAACGCCGAGGAACTGATCTGTCTCCGAGATCTCCCCGGATGGCTTGCAAGACTTGAAGTCCGACCAATCCTTGAAGCGGAAGCCGCGCAGGCGTCCGGAGCGCGCCTCGAAGAAGGCCACCACATCGGCCAGGTCATCGGCGCTTCGAATGCCCGAGCCCACATCATAGCTGCGGCGGCTGTCCGCCCAGGGGGTGTTGCGTTCTTCATGGCCGGAGGTCAGCTCGACGATCTCCGTCCGCCGTTCGGGCCCGCCACTTGCCCCGCGCGCCACGATGACCGGAAACTGAACCTCATCAAAATCCGCCATTACATGCCCCCTCCTAAAGCCCGCGTTGGCCTTTGGCCGTCAGGCGGGCGAACTCACCGGCGATCTGGGTGCGCGAGGCCCGGAAGCTCTGGGCATCCGGCGTGGTGATGTTGATGGTGACGTTGCCGCTGCGATCTTCATTGCTCGGCGCAGTTGAACTATTGATACCTTGGGCGGTCGATGACCTGGGTGCGCCAGAAAACCCCGGCAAGCTCATCGGCTCCGTGGTGACCAGACCGCCCGTTTGATAACCTTTGAGCACTCCTTTCCGCAGCGCCTCCAGAACCGGAACGCCGATGGCCCGTGTGGACTTTGCATCAAAGACATATTCGTTGCGGTGAACCAGACCGGCAATGTCATTGTCATTGCCGGAAAGCGTCGCCCCGCCCTGGTCATAAAGGTTGAGCGTTGCCGCCGAGACCGCACTGGAAACACCAGAACCACCGCCAAACAACCCGGACAGCAGCCCGCCAGTGGACGACAGGGTCGGCAGGTTGCTGCCGAACAGCGCGTTCTTCAAAGGATTGGCCGCCCCCAGCATCAAGACCATTTGCGACAGATCCGAGGTGACGGCCTGAATGGCCCCGGACAGATCCCCACGCGACAGCTTGTTCACCAGCGTGTCGATGGCGCTTGTCCCGGCGGAGCGCACCGTGTCCCAGGCCAGTTGGTTCTGCTCAAGGGTGTTTGTGCTCTCATTGATCGCCAGCGCATTCGCCCGAATGGCATCCGCCTCGGATCCCAGGGCGTTGATGCCCAGATCCCGGATCTGGATCTCCGCTTCCAGCGTTGCCAGCGCGTTGGTCCGTGCCGCATCGGTGGACCCGCTGCGCCCAGCCGTGTCATCCAGCGTGATCGTCAGTTCCGGAATGGCGCGTGTCAGCTCTTTCACGGCCTCTCCGGTGCCTTGGAAGGCCCCGGTCACCTTGGCAACCTCGGCGCTCTGGGCTTTGGACACCTCGGCGCCGGTCTGCCCCAGATCCGCGAGCGCCTGCTTGGCCTCCGCCGCCCCCTTGCGCACTCCGCTGGCATCCAGCGTGGCCAACATGTCCAGCCGCAAGGTCATGATGCGCTCCTTTCAAAATCCCAGCCGCTCCCGTCCCGGACCTGATCCGGGACCAGCCCCCTCCCACGGTCATCCCACGGTCATCCCGGACTTGATCCGGTGCCTGCCCCCCTCCCACCGTCATCCCACGGTCATCCCGGACTTGGTCCGGTGCCTGCCCCCTCCCACCGTCATCCCCGACTTGATCGGGGATCCACTCATTTCCAGAGCGCTGGCACTCAGGGGCGCTCACGGGCGCTCTCGGCTCAGGCGCTCATAGGTTATCAGGGGCTCATCGGCTCTCAGGCGCTCTGGCCGCCCAGTCTCGCGCGCACGAGTTTGCGAAAACACCCACGCGGGTGCGCGGGTGCAGCGGCCTGAGGATTGGGATTTTAGGGCGGGAATGAGCGGGATGGGTGTCCCCCGGACGGGGGATGGGTGTGTGTTGGCAGTGACGCGCACGGGCGAGGCTTGAAACGCCATGCAAATTAGTGAAAAGGTACCTTATTTCGAATCATTCAACTAAAAGGCGAGTGCGTTTTGTCAAAAATTGATAAGTCAGACATTTATGACAAGAATCTCAATTTTCTTATCGGTTCAGGAGCTTCTCACGGTCTTCTGCCTACTCTCGCATTAAGCTTGAAGGATGACGTTTCCAAACAGGCCCACACTGTTGAGACGCTGGCAACCAAGTTTGCGTCAAACACCAACATCTCTGCTCACCTCTTCTCGTGGTATGTTCAGGAGGTGATATCGCCAGCGGCAAAATACGATCCAGATTTTAAATTTTTTCCCTTTGGTCCGCAAAGAAAAGTAATCGAGAACTACAAAATCTTTCTTGGTACAGTTCTAAAAATTCTCAGCAAAAAAAAGCACAAAAATAGAGCGAACATCTTCACCACCAATTACGATGGGATGATTGCACACACGGCCGAAGAAATGATGCGTTTAGGTTCTTATGACTTTCACCTGAACGAAGGCGGCACAGGCTTTATCAAGCGGACTTTAAATGCCAAAAACTTCGGACGATACTATCAAGACCACGGCGTTTTTGACAGACACTCGAAAAGCGTACCGCAAGTCAATCTTATACAATTGCACGGTAGCGTCTACTGGTACAAAGATGGCGAGAATATCGAGATTTCTTACGACATTAAACGTGCTTCAAAACGAGTGAGCGACGTTCCTTGTAGAGTGAATGCTGAGTTCAAAGCGATCCTGTCCGATGAGACTAAAACAGATACAGACTTGGTTGCGCTTGCCTTGCACGTCGATCATGACGCCAATGTAAAATTTCAAAGTAGTTACGATGCTCTTCCAGTCGTAAACCCGACGAAGTGGAAGTTTCATGAGACTGTATTCGAAGAACATTATTATCAAATGCTCCGGTTGTTGAGCTATGAGCTTGAAAAACCGGACACTGTGTTTATCGCGTTTGGTTTCTCCTTCGCCGATGAGCACATTCTTAATCTTGTGAAGCGCTCTCTTTCGAACCCAAGCCTTCAGCTCTTTATTTGTTGTTTTTCCGAAAAGACAAAAGGAGAAATGCATGTGAAGTTCAAGGGATTTGAAAACGTTGAATTCATAACTGTCGACGGAATTCTCGACTTTACTGCATTCAATGAGCAGGTCCTCACCTTAAGCAATGAAGAGCCTTTGTGAAAATGACCATTACAATAGGCGAAGTGATAGCCGTAATCGGCGTCGAAGTTTCAATTAGGGCTTTCGAAAACTCCAATCTTGAAACCCATTTCCACAGCGGGAAGCGATACAAAGGCATTTCTATTAGAGAGTTTATTGCCATCGAGCACGGGTTCCGAGAAGTAATCTGCACTATAGAAGGTGAGTACCTTGATGAGCGGAATACCGAACAAGACGGAGCAAACAAAAACTACATCAGGAAATTGAAGGCTCGCCCAATTGGTTACTTTGAGGATGACACGTTCAAGGACGGAATTAAGTTTCTCCCAAAGATCGGTGATACGGCAAGGCTCCTATCAGAAGGTCAAGTCAGCAGTATATTCGAACGCAGAGCCGCGGAAAAATATATTATCGGAAAGCTGTTGAAAGAGGACTTGCCTGTTTCTCTGCCGTGGGATCGAATATTTAATTCTCATCTGGGGATATTTGGTAATACCGGAAGCGGTAAGTCAAATACGCTAACCAAGCTCTACACAGTACTCTTTGATAACAAGATTAAGGCTATCGGAAACCGTAGCAAATTCGTTTTTCTGGACTTCAACGGCGAATACACAGGCGGTCAACTTGCAGACCCCGAACACAAGTGTGTAATTAGGCTCAAAACGCGAGGGGACGGCGGCGACAAATTCACCCTGCTCAAGAACGAATTTTGGGATGCAGAAACTCTCGGAATTCTTTTTCAAGCCACTGCGAACACACAACGACCGTTCCTTCGTAGAGTTATTGCAGGTCGGAAAAAATTCATCGACGTTCAGGGAAGTTTAGGCCGGTATATAAGTGCAACATTTAAACGTGTACTTACATCCCAAGCCCCGAATACTGAAGCACTAGAGCTGCTTAAGTTGTTAGCACGGAGCATGCCAAATTGTGATGATTTGATTAAATCGCTTGATCAAGTGAACTTGAGGAGTGGCCCAAATGTAAACTCCTTCCATGTTGTTCTACAGGCTAACAATTGGGGCTATCTAGCAAATGATGCAAATTATTACGAAAATGAGTTTGGCTCGAAAATCGATGATCTCAATTTAGAAAATGTGTCAGGTTTCGACGAATTGCAAATCCGCACAAATCTTCAAATAATTCGCGATGTGCTTTCAGGCTCGGCACAATATGAGCACATTCAACCACTGTTGAGGCGCATAGATGCATTTAAAGAAGACTTCTCTAAGGTCATTTTGGTTAGCGATGACGCTGGGGAGCAACCTGTTGTTACGGTTATATCGCTTCGTGAATGCAAGCAGGACATAAAGAAGATACTGCCCATATTGATGGCTAAGCACTACTATGAGCAGCACAAGGATGAAGTTGCCTCTCCGCCGATGACAACACTTCATCTTGTGATCGATGAGGCTCATAACATCCTGTCTCAACAGTCAAACAGGGAAACTGAGAGTTGGAAAGATTACCGGCTGGAACTCTTTGAGGAGATAATTAAGGAAGGCCGAAAGTTCGGAATATTCATTACTCTGGCGAGCCAGAGGCCAGCGGATATATCACCGACAATCGTGTCGCAGCTACATAACTATTTCATCCACCGTCTGGTGAATGATAGAGACCTTGCTCTGCTTGAAAACACGATCTCAACTCTCGACAGTGTTTCCCGTAGCCAGATCCCCACATTGCCACAGGGAGCTTGCGTGGTTACAGGCACAACTTTTGAAATACCGATGTTAATGCAGATTGATAAGCTTCCTAATGAACGCGGGCCAGATAGCAGCGACGTTAACCTAGGCGACATCTGGCAAGAATAAACATTGTTGAAATCTCGATTTTGCGTTTCCCGGGTCTGAATGTTTCGTTTTCACTTGTTTAAGTAACTATTCAGGGTCGACAGCGCTTCCACGGTAATCTCCCCATTTTTAGTGGGGCTCAGTGGTAGAATTCACGCGGCCATTTTGAGTTTCATGGCGGGGGTGATGCCGCCAATGCCCATGTTGGGTCGCTCGTTGTTGTAAGTCCAGAGCCATTCAGTTGCTTGTTCCTGCG
>NZ_JBAKIA010000030.1:0-26453 GCF_037783265.1 Roseibium algae | reverse complement strand
GAGCGGACTATATTGAGGCGCTTTTCGGAATTTGGGAAAAGGCATTTGGAACATGCAATCTGGAGAAACTGGGAGAGCAGTCCTTCAACAGTGATGTAGCGACACCTTCATATTTGTGGAAAGCGAAGATATTGGAAAAATCCTATTACCGCGATGGTTCTCCTGACGAGGGCGGCAGAAGTGATTGCCTTTTTGTTTCCATATCGGATGTTCACGTATGCTTATCGGTTTTACGCTTCAAAGATGAGACGAAATTTGCAGAGCCTGGTGCTGAACAGGGCGTTGAGGGATGGCGAGTTGAGACTGAAGAACGCGGAGATTATGTTTCCAACACTCCAGTGAAACTTGCTGATTTTATCACCGATGCCGACGCGACCATCCAACGGTTTCGCGACGATGCAAAGAGGATGATTGAGGCGCTCGCCACAGATTAGGAAGGGTAGCTTAAACGTGAATAAGGGGCTACCCAATTATGAGGGACGTATTTATTTCATGGCGGAACGCCTAGAAAAGCCAGTTCGGTTCATTGCAACTAAATGAGAAGCTGGCGTGACTATTTCGTGAAACCGTCAAGGAGGCGCAGGACCAGGCACCCGAATGGCTCCGGACTTACAACAATGAGCGCCCCAACATGGGCATCGGCGGCGTAACCCCCGCCATGAAACTTAAAATGGCCGCCTGAATTCTACCGCTCAGCCCCACTAAAAATGGGGAGATTACCATGCCACCCTCCTGAGCGTCACAACCGGCAGCCGGACTTTGCGGTTCAACCATCGCGTCCTGCATTGCGCGGCAGGATGGTCATGGTCGTGGTTTCCCAGTCGACCAAACCGTGAGAGTGATTGTATTGAGCTTGCGATGCCGTCCGGCGGCAATGGGGCCGTATCCAGACTGTCGGCTCCTAGGCGCGAACGCAAGTAAGCAGACGTTTGTTCAGACGGCGCACAATCATCCCTTGAGGCTGCGAGGTTAATGGCGGCTTTGGAAAAAAGAGGCAGGTAAGTAGATGTGCCGTATGTGCTTCGATCACCCACGTAAAGTGCGGTTCACTCGGAAGTATAAGGTTCAACATCATTCAAATTCTCCGATGCGCTCACGGCAGATCGCGAGCATCTGCTCGGCTTTGTCGGCAATGTCTTCGTCTATGCCGGCGACATCCGGAGTGGTGAGCGCGTCAATGCCCGCACGCAGTCCTGAAAGCAATTCTTCGATCGCCTGGCTCGCTACCGCGGCAGTCAGGCCCGCCGTCGCTGCCATCTTAAGGAAGTCAGCGCGGCGCAAGCGATTATCCTTGCCGTTTATCTTCAGGGCCATGCGGTCATGCTCAAGGCCGGGAAAGACGACCGTGGTGACGGCATCATAGAGCGGCGCGAGCCCTACGGTCTCAAAGGTGCGTGCATCCGGCTGCGCGACTTTGAGCAGCGCGAGATTCTTGAGGTGCATGTCTCCGTCCGCAATGAGCCAGGCGAATAATGCGCGTTTAAGCACCAGCAGCAGATCAGCTTCGGGATTGGTCGAGAGCGGTCTGACGGCGCGGGCGATACGCTCTATCGTACCGTCATATTTGGCGTCGGGGGGAAGATCGAGAACCGAGCACAAATCTTCGAGCGCGAGGCGCCGCGTGTCATCCGTCGAAGTGCGAATATCGAAGCGCTCGACGATCAGTGCCGGTGGCATGCCATCCGGCATAGCGGTCAACGCCGTCGGCGGGGCGTCGAGCCCGGCATGGCGGCCAAGCGTCATGGCGAGAAACTCGATCACCGGCAGCGCCTGAAAGCCGCTGGCCCCGGCAGGTTTAAGTATGTGCGTAAAAGGCAGGCCGGTACTGGGAACAAGTTTCCCGTCGTTACCGAGGAACATCGGCGCTTTGATCTGGACGCCGGACAGACGCGGTGTGTCGGCGCTGGCGTAAAGGCGCGCGAGCTTTTCTTCAAAGCTCTGCTCGATGTCGCCGCGGCTTGGGCCGGCATAGGTGCCGGTGAAGATGCCGCCGGTTTTGAAGTCGTCCAGACGACTGACCAGAACATCTGCGGGCAAGGCGTCAAGATCGGCAGCCTTGGTGCTGATCGTTATATTTGACATGTAGCGCTTGCCCGAGCGCAGAACGGCGCGCTCGTCATTTTCCTTGAGAACGCGCTCCAGCCATCCTTCGGGTAAAAGAGATAGAATGAAGGGCGGCAGCTTGCCTGGAACGCGCTGTTGGATCAGCGGCAGATCGAACCCTTTGTCTGGTTTCCAGCGCCATTCAAAGCCGTCATACAAGAGATGCCCGATGTGGGTCCCATGCCATGCGACGATGAAATCGAGTGCCGCCTCATTTCGAACCTCAATCTCAGCTGGTGTATAGAGCAGATAGCGCTCGGCTTGCTCCCCTTCGCGATACCATTTGTTTTCGCGGGCCAGCGCCCAGAGTGCATCAGCCGCTGCTTTGGGATCGCCATACTCGGCAACCAGGCGCTGCGCGATGTCGGCGCGCATCGCTTCATCGATAGAGGCAGCGTGTTCGCTGCGCAGTCGGAAAGCTTCGAGAAAGCGCTGACGAATGGACGAGATGTTGGTTCGGAACTCTCCTAGCCCGTCATCGATAGTGGCGCTCGCAACCGCCGGATGATCAGGCGCAGCATTTTGGATGATTTCCAGGGTCCTGATCCGGGTGCGTTGATTGCGCCGCCCGCAGATAAAGAGTCGGCCATCGCGCGTCGGCGCGAGCAGAATGGCACTGGCGGCCGAGAGATAGGCCCGCGGATAGAGATAGCGGGCGATCCGGATCGCATGCCTGAGCACATTGGAATCTGCATCGGCGTCTGCATCGACATAGATGCCGCGCATGAGCTGCACGATCTTGCCGGTTTCGGCCTGATAGTGGGCACGGGTTTTGTCGAGGTTTTCGCCGACGAGATAGAGCAATTTTCTAACTTTCACGTATTTAACATACGGAATAGTTAGGATTTTTCACATCAGATGTCAAGGATTTCTAACTTTCGCGTATTTCATGCGCGCAAAAGTTAGATTCTCGCCACCATCCCTCCCCACCGGTCGGGACTAACGGGCCGTGCAGCGGTACCGGGGATAGCGTCCCACCGCAGCTACGACGCCTACGTCATCGGCATGATGATCGTCATCGCCGCCATGGCGATCATCATGATCATGCGCAGCTAATCAGCATGGCGCGGCGAACGGCTGCTTTTAGGATCAGATCAAGAGCAGCTCAATGACCGAAATGAGGACGCAAAACGGTCATCCCATTCTCAACCGGACCTACTCGCTCATGCCTGGCCCGGCACAAGAACAATTGAAATGCCTCACAGACCCAAAGTTCCTCCGTTCTCTTGACTCTTCGTCAATGTTCCTATTTTGTTCTCGCCTCATTAAGAGGCTTGAACCATGCGGAAACCCGAAACCATTGAACGTCTCTATCTGGATTTCGATGGCTTCTTCGCCTCGGTCATGCAGCAAGCCTATCCAAAGCTACGCGGTCGCCCGGTTGGTGTCGTTCCATTCGAGGGAACCGACAGGACAGTCGTCATTGCCTGCTCCAAGGAGGCAAAGGCCGCCGGATGCACAAATGTGATGAAGGTTCTTGAGGCCCGGCAAAAGTGCCCAAGCCTCGTCCTGGTGCCTCAAGAGCCTGACCTCTTTCGCCGGGCGCACAACGCACTTCTTTCTGAAATCTCTGCGGTCATACCGATTGATGCCATCAAGTCGATTGATGAACTCACGTGCCGCCTGGATGAGCGGCAACGGCAGGAACCTGAAGACCTGGCCGCAACGATAAAGGATCGTATTGCCCGCTTTGTCGGGATCTACATCACCTGCTCAATCGGCTTTGCAGCCAATCGACACCTCGCAAAGATCGCTTGCAAGATGGACAAGCCGAATGGTGTCACCATCTGGCATCCGAACATGATGCCCCAGCCACTATACCCGCTTCCCTTTGATGATATTCCCGGCATTGGCGAACGGATGAAGGCGAGGCTCAACAAGTTGGGCGTCTACGATATGCAGCGCTTACTGGCCCTTCAGCCCAAACATATGCGGAAGATCTGGAGAAACGTAACCGGAGAGCGGCTTTGGTATGCCCTCCATGGCTACGATATCCAGGCTGGGAGTAGCGAACGCGGCATGTACGGTCACGGCCGGGTTTTGCCGCCAGACTTGCGGACCATGAAGGAGGCTCGTGAAATCGCCCGTATCCTTCTGGTAAAAGCCGCCAGAAGAATGCGCCGGGAGAACTTTGCAGCTTCAGGGCTGGTCTTGTGGCTTGCCATCACAAACGGGTCTTTCGGCGACGGCTTGAAGCTTCCAGCCGTGCGCGATGACAAGGCATTCCTGGATGCGCTGGATATCTTGTGGCACCGCGCCGAGGGGGAGGTGGCCTGGCGGAAAGTCTATCGCGTCCATGTGACCCTGATCGATCTGACGCCAGCCAAGGCAAGGCAGCTCGATATGCTGTTGGACGACGACCGGGAACGGCAACGCTGGGAGCATGTGACCGATGCTCAAGATGACCTTAATCGGAAATACTCAGGGACCATTGTTTCCACCGGTTGGTGGAACCCACCCAAAGGCGGGAATGTTGGTGGCAAGATCAGCTACACGCGCATTCCACGTGCGGAGGATTTCTGGTGAACTGGAAAGCTGAAATCCAGCTCCGTGATTTGGACCCGGATCAGATGATCGAGTTCATCTGCCGGTCATGCAGCCACGTTCATCACCGCAAGGCCTCTGAATTACAGGCCCGGGCAGACCTTATGTTCCATTGGATGACCGAGATCGAGCGTGATGAAACCTGTCGCAAGCGCGGATGTCGCGGCCAGTGCCGGATGGCTCTCTACCATGAATGCGAGGCATCCGGGTTTGTCGGTGGGTTGGCTTAGGTTCCAACCAGCCGCCTATATCGAACCCGGCTCAGCCTGGGAGAATGGCTATTGCAAAAATTTCAATGCGCGCTTGCGCGATGAACTGTTGAACGGAGAGATCTTTACATCTCTGCGCGAGTCCCAGGTCATCATCCAAAGCTGGAGAAAAACGAGCGCCGGGGCGGCACGAAAACGGGACAGGTCCATTGCAAAGCTGGCTCAGACGAGAACTTGGCTGGATTGACTGTTCAGTCCAATTTCGGTTGGAATAACAGCGGCGTTGGATTGCCATACTCCAGAGCACGCAATTCTTTGAGGCTATAGCAAAGCTCTGGGGAGACGAGCACATAGTCGAGCAAGTAGATTCCCAACTTATTGATAGAATCCTCAATACATTTGAGATTTTCAAAGAAGCCAAATGATGAATCTCCTGTACCATCTGGCTGATTATGAAATACAATCAGATACTTAGCGGAGAGATCAAGTGCTCGGGCCACGAGTTGTCGAGGAAAAACACGGGCTGAATCACAATCACCAGTCTGAAGCGTTTCAATCCCGATCAGTTCCCTGGCTCGGTCGAGATACATAACCTTCACGTTTACAATGTCCAGATTTGCCATCGATGCAACTGCATAGTCGAGCACTTGGCTTGTGTCTTTAATTGGTTTCTGTCGACAGCTTTCGTCCAATAGAGCACGCATTTTTATAGTTCGAGCCAGATCAAGAACGTCGATCAGCTTTTGATCTGCTCCGTAAATCATTTTTATGCGAGGCTCGGTTGCGTTGAGAACATTGTTGATGGTGCCGAACTCAGCAAGCAGCGCCATCGAAAGTATACGCGCTTTTGGCGCTGTGTATTTCAAGACCAGCAAACTCTCCAGGAGGCCCTGGTCAGTTTCATCGGTCAACGCCGCTCTTCTTCGCTTGTCAATTAGCTCTTGCTTGCCCGCTTTCTTGCCATTCGTTGCAGCTTCGACGCCACCTCGGAAACCCATGGCCTCTATATGCTCAAGGAACTCATATCCAAGTCGAAGGTCTGCCTTGGGATTGCTGTGTTGCGTGTTGTCCAGCTTCGAATATGCAGACCCCAGTGCTCTATGAAACAGCATTTGATCCGGAAGCACGCCTTCTGCAAATCCCTGAAGCGCTTCCACTAGTCCCCGAGTAGCTTTCATTATTCCCTCCCCATATCCCGCTGCGGACGCCCCCGAACACCCGTATAGCGTGTAACTATTAAATTAATGTAATTTTTAGTTTAACTCTAGGAAAAATTTCCATAACGTCAAAAATACCAGAAAATAGGAGTATTGCTGTAGAAAAATAACGAGAGGAAAAGTCGAAAAGTAAAATAATGGAAAATTTATGCGACTCTTTATTTACTTAAAGATCGACTTCGGCTCCTTAATGTTCAAAATGAAATATTTATACTTCGGGAGATTTGTATGCGTAGAGTAAAAGGATCTAGCTCCAAGAGGGTTGAACTCTCTGAATGTGCCTTCTTTTCTTCACAAGAGTTGAAATTGCATGCGCAAACGGCATGCAAGATGGCTCTTCTGGCCGAAGGCCTGGGAGCGAGGCGAACGGCGGGGCAGTTTCGCTCTGCTGCGATGATGCTGAATACTGCAAGCCGGTTTTATGCAGCGGTGCTGCGAGAGGGATATGTTGATCGGGGGGAAACACCGCGAAAGAAGAGCAAACGGAAATAATCGGTTTTCATCTTCGGTGGATATAAACCCATCGAGATTGTTCGGGCGGGGAGCTAACTCTGTGCGCAGTTCCATATGACACGTTATGAGAAGTCGCCGATAGATTATACCAGACATCGATCAATTTGCTTGCTCGCGCGAAGATCTCACGTCCTGGTCGGTGCTTCATACAATTCTAGCGGATCAGATTTTCGAGAAACAAGCTTATCAATACGTCCATTTGAGCATTGTGAGATTTTTTGTCGTGCCCCACTGCTCGCACCCAAAGTGCGTGCGCGTTATTCGACAACTCTGGATCCAAACGCAATTCGGTAAGGGCACACTCCATATAACGTTTGTTTTTCTCGGACGTAGTATAATTTCCTGCCGCAACATCTCGAACATTGCCCATTTGGCACAATGCTAGGAAGGCAATTTTCGGGCAGCTTTTGTATTGCAATGAAGAACTATGAGGAAAAGTAGTTTTAACCGCGGACTGCCATGCTTCTTTGGGTTGGAGCGTATCGTCTTTGGCAATCGCGCGTGCAGCCGCTACCGCTGCTTCTCCGTACTTTCCCAAAGCTCACTCCTTTAAAGTTCAATTGCTTTTGTACGTTTCGATATACCACTGGAAATGTTCTTTAGTTCCAGTGGTTCCATATGACACGTAATGCGAATTAGGCCGCCGAAACCCGATTTCGGGCCTTGGCATTCAAACACCTGCCTCTGATAACGCAGGATGGTTTTAAGCTACATGCCCTAACGCACTCCACCATCGTGTCACCAATGCGCCATGCAATACATACCGTTGAAAATTATATGAAGAAGCCAGAAGAGGCTTTCTTTTATCAGGCAAAATTTTAAAATACACGTTAGAATAGTTATTTGTAGCCACATTCTCCGGGAGAGCGTTATTGTGAATTTAAAATATTTAGGAGTTTTTTTGTCTTTAGGCCTAGCGGTTTCTGCCTGCGCTAAACGACCCGATGCCATCGTACCGGTCGATATTCCTATTTCAGCCTATACAGGCCAATCCTGCTCAAAGCTTGCGGAACAATTGAGACATGAGAAGGACAAGCTGCAAACATTGTCTAATTCTCAGAATGATGCTGCAACTGGTGATGCCTTCGGCGTATTCCTAATCGGAGTTCCCGTATCCAGCCTAACTGGCGGCGATCAAGAAGGGAACATTGCTGTATCTAAGGGAAAAGTTCAGTCTATCGAGTTGGCTAGGCAATCCAAAAACTGCAAGGCTTAAGGCTTATATTTTGCGCAGCTGGCCTGGCCCTGAGTTGCGCAAATTTGCCTGGCAACTATCAACCTTGCTTCTTGCGGTCCTTGGCAATGATCAGACCAGCTTTTCCTAAGATCACAATTACAAAGCCCCCAATTGCTCCAGCGAGCCAAGCATAAATAGCAATTGCAGTTCCCATTAATGCCAAGCCCATGTTGCCGACCAATAAAGTAAGGGCAATCGCGCATATGATTGGAATGATCAAGAGAAGTTGGACAAATAGGGAGTACCTGCGGTAATGCCTCCAGGTCGCAATCGCATATGGTTTATAGCGGTCGAGCATATGCAAGCTTCCTTCATGCTGATTAAAAGTTGAATAATACTATTGCTCCACCCAAAATAGAGCAATCAACAAATTCCAATAATAATGATGTTGCCACGAGTCGACGCTAAGGCATGCCATTTCCTATGCCTTGATCATCTGGATGATCTGTTCGTCGCTGAAACGTGAGGATCTCATTATTCGTCTCCTACCAGGGGCCGAAGTCTACCCAAAATTGGATAAAGAAACAGGACTTCAGGTCAACAGGCTTGACGATAAAATATGAACATATTACTCATCTATTCAGATTTAATCATTTGAAGAAAGTTCATTCATGTCACAAGCCGTTGATGCAACGACCACTTTAGATACGCTCGTTATTTCTGCTGGATCATACGGTGGATATAGCTTTAGTGGTATAACGTCCTATTCAGTTGGTTGGAGTTGGTACGGGGTCGGAGCAAATTCTTTCTATACAATTTCTAGTCTGTATAGTTCCATTTTTGGTCAAGCTCATGCTTGGGATCTATATATGATCTCATTAGATAGTTTTGATTTCTTAGCACAATACGTACATGATCTAACACTTTTAGCTCATGATCTATACACTTTTAATGCAGAAACGCTCGCAAACTCTATTATAATGTATACAAATATGGATATCTTAGCGGAGACTAACGATATAATCCCTCTCCAAGTTTATATGCGTAGCGATGAGCTTAGCTCGGAATACGACTCTGGGGATCATTCTTTCAGCGGAAGTTCGTTTACTCCTCTTGCCGCGCTAGGTCACTATTTATACGGTGGTGGCGAGACTATGTCCGTTGATCTCCACAATCTTGGACTAGAAATTGAGGCATCAGAAATTACGCCACTTAATTCACTAATTGAAGATTCTAACTCCAATTCTCAAACAGTTTCCGGAACATTCGCATACTCAACCTACAAAGACTCTTTAATCCATGGTGCGTGGCTGGGCGGGATTACACTCAAGGTTGACGGCTATTTCTCGCGCACGTCAGAAACGGAGTGGAATTTTGTCGGAGATATTACTGGTCTCCCAGATCAGTATGATGTTAACGAGAATGCCGATCGGGGTGCTATCGCCGATTTTTCTACCGATATGTTAGAATTGATTGGAGCTATCGGAGGAGGTGATGAGTACCAAATCGATCTGGATGGTACTATTCATGTGGAGCTCAATAATAATGTACTTATTTACGATGAATACGGACTCTAAGCTGCTTTAGCGTACCATTAATTTATTTATATAATAATATAGGACACTTATGGTGAATAGATTTATAATAATAATAATGGCTCTTATACTTATCTCACCAATGAGATCTTGGGCACAGGAGGTTGGTCGGCAACATGTAGACCATTGCGCAAATATGGAGATTGCGAACCTCAAAGAGTTAATCACAAAATCAGTGCTTCAAAAGCAACTTAAAGGGGATAAATTTTTCCCTCGTGGATACGACCTGATTTTTTCTAAAGTTGCGCCTCAATTTAATAAACATGCAGATATATGGCTTGTTACTATTTATCTAGCTAAAGACAAAATTGCTTATTTTAAGAGATTTGCCCTCTTTAATTGCAATTGGACAATTGAATATTCTTTAGACCCAAGTTTTGAGCCAACGAGCGTCAATGCTGCTTCTCAACTATGACCTTTGTCGACCTGTCGCGTGACCTGATCCGGTCCACTATGTCACCAAGCATCTGGACACCCGCAAAAACCCTCGCGTTGCCCGATGATATTGGATTCACTGCCTCTGTCATCGTTTCGCTTATCGCTATGTCCTTTCATATAGCATGAGCAAAAATTTGACCGTCGACGAATGATAATCTCGCAGGGATTTAATACCGCTCCGTTCATAGTCTCTCGGAAGACTACCGTTCGCGCAGGGCATGTGCGATTTGGTCGGTGACCGGTTTCAACAGATACGACAGGACCGTGCGGTTCTGCGTCATCAGGAAGGCCTCCACCGGCATTCCGGGAACCAGAACTTTACCGTCCAGGCTTTTCAGTTCTTCGTCGTCGATCAGCAAGCGGGCCGTGTAGAAGCTTTCTCCCGTCCGCTCGTTCTCAGACAGATCCGGTGAGATCGTCAGCAAACGCGCCGTCAATTCCGGCGTGGTGCGTTGATCAAAGCTTGGGAAGCGGACACGGGCTTCCTGGCCTTGGCCAATTTGGTCGATATCCGTCGGGCGGATCTGAGCTTCAACAATCAGGTTGTCCTCGCGTGGCACAATCTGCATGACGATTTCCCCGCCGCCGATCACGCCGCCGATTGTGTGGACAGCCAGCTGGTGAACAAACCCTGTTTGCGGGGCACGCAGGTCAATCCGGCGCAGCTGATCTTCTGCGGCAATGCGTTGCTCTGCCAACCGGGACAATTCTGAGCGCACATTCTGCAGCTGTTCGAGTACCTCTGCCCGAAAGCCCTGATCAATCTGAATGATCTGGATCTCCCGTTCGCTTATGGCTTCGCGTGCCTGTGCTGACTGGGCAATCAGCTCGCCATGCTCACCCCGCAATCTGGTTTTCTCCCGGCGCAGGGAAGTGACCCGGCTCTTTGACACCAGTTTCTTGTCCAGAAGGCCATTCAGATCGACCAGCTCCAGATCAATAAGGTCCATTTCCTGGGCCTTGGCCTCCAGCTGTGCTGCAAGGCCTTCGATTTGGGTTTCCAGCTGCTTGATTTGCTCAGACAGCTGCTTGCGCTGACCGGACAGAGAACTCCTGCGCGCTTCAAACAGAAGTTCCTGGTCTTTCTGCACTTCCGTAAGCGATTGACCCTTGGAAGATCCCGCGAATTCTAGCCTGTCTTTGCCGTCCCGTTCGGCACCTAAACGGGCCTCTTGTGCCGTTAATTCGGCAAGCTGCTTGGTCACCACGGCCAGATTTGCGCGCGTGACCGTGTCATCAAGGCGAAGCAACAGGTCACCGGCTTGGACGATATCACCATCCTCAACCTTGATCTCCTTTACGATGCCCCCCTCTTGATGCTGCACCTGCTTGATGTTGCTCTCCACAACGATCCTGCCAGAGGTCACAACCGCGCCGGAGATTTTAAACACAGCCGCCCAGCCCCCAATCCCCGCAACAACCGCCAGGCTGATGAGCAGCACGACAAGGAGATGGTTTCTGATGGTCCGTTTCAGGTGAGCATCACTCCCGCTGGCTTGTTCCTTGCCCGCACTCATGCGCTAGTCCCCACAGAGGAAAGCGGCGAGATGACCTTTTTCAAAACCTCGTCCTTGGGACCGAAGGCAACCGCCTGACCGTCTTTCATGCAAAGAACCTTGTTCACAGTGGCAATTGCACTCGGTCTATGAGCGATAACAACCACGATAGATCCCCGTTCCCGCATCGCCATGATCGCATTTGTCAGGGCTGTTTCGCCTTCGGAATCCAGGTTCGAATTGGGTTCATCCAGCACAATGAGAAAAGGATTGCCATAGAGCGCACGCGCCAGGGCAATCCGTTGACGTTGGCCACCAGACAAGTTCAAACCAGCCCTGCCAATGACAGTGTTGTAGCCTTCAGCAAAGCCCACAATAAGGTCATGTACATCTGCCAATAGCGCAGCTTCAATGATCGCATCCGAGCTGGCGTCCTCTCGAAAGCGGGCAATGTTCTCGGCAATTGTTCCATCAAACAGCTGCAAATCCTGAGGCATATAGCCGATGAAATCGCCGCGGCGCTCGGACGGCCACTGGTTGATGTCAGCGCCATCATAGGAAATTGACCCACGAAGGGCAGGCACTGTGCCAACCAGTGCGCGCGCCAGCGTGGATTTCCCAGACCCGGACGGGCCGATAATACCCAGACCATCGCCAGCCTGCAGCTCGAGGGAAAGGCCAAACACATAGGGGGCCTTTTCGCCGAATGGGCCGCAACTCACCTTATCAAGGAGCAGCGTTTTTACAGGAAGCGGCAGCTCCAATTTGGCAGCAGCGTCCAAAGACCAGATTAGGCCCTCCCTCAACCGGTGCAAAGCCTGCCGACTGGCCACAAAACCACGCCATTGTGCAACGGCCTGTTCGATGGGAGACAGCGCCCGCGACGTCATGATGGAAGATGCAATCATCACGCCTGGAGAGATCTCCTGCTTGATTGCCAGCCAGGCCCCCACGCCCAGAACGGCCGATTGAAGTACAAACCGGATTGTCTTGATCAAGGTCGTGAAGAACCCGCCTCGATCAGACGCCTGCAATTGGGTTGTCCGAAAGTCGGCGTTCTGCGTGTCCCATCGCTCCAACAGAACCGCTTCCATCCCCATGGCGCAAATCACCTCGGAGTTCCGCCTGCCAGCCTCGACTTCCAGCGCCCGGCGGCCAGCTTTGTTGTTAGCGTCTGCGGATGGCGCCTTGGAGAAGATTTCATTCAGCAAGATGAGGCCCGCAATCAAGACTGCACCGCCAAGAGCAAGAAATCCAAGAACCGGATGAAACAGAAACACGATGCCGACGTAAAATGGCAGCCAAGGCAGATCGGCAATCGCAGAAGGGCCAGGCCCGGACAGGAATTGCCGGAGGGTGTCCAGGTCCTGGATCGGCCGGAGGTTTGCAGCATGACGGCCAAGACGAATGGGCAGGCTGTTGGAAAACCGATAGGCGCTTGCGGAAAGACCCGCATCAACCCGGTGCGCAAGCCTGGCCAGAACGCGACTACGAAGTCCTTCCAAGAGCCCGTAAAAGCCATAAAGCACCATGGCCAGGCTGCCGATTACAATCAACGTTGGCACCGATCCGCTTGCAAGCACCCGGTCATAAACCTGGAGCATGAACAGCGGGCCTGTCAGCATCAGGAGATTGATCAGGAAACTGACCAGGCCGACGCCAATCAATGCCGAACGAACACTTCGAAAAGCTTCCGAAACGATCGATTTGGTCTGTCTCTGAGACGTTGGCTTACGCATGACTGGGTCAAAATCCGGTGGCTTGAAAATGGAGGTCTGAGAAAGGAAATGAGAAGTTACCTGTGCGGGCTTTTAACGAACCCCAGATTGTAACTTGGGCAAGCTGAGTTGGTCAGGACGTAAGGCAGATAAGCCACGACATCCCGACCAATTGCAACTTTTAGACAAAGCGGAAATCATCCAGGTCCAGGCTGGACACAACCACGTTTTGCAGCAGGATCGACGTGTCAGCGTCAATCGTGATTGTTGTATCTGCTCCATCGTCCGATGCCGCTGCAAGGACGCCAGCAAAATCAGCAAACACACCACCCTCAAACTCGATCACATCTTCAGATCCAGCGCCTGCAGTGAAATCCGTGATCGTGTCATGGCCGGTATCCCCAGAAACAAAGCGGAACGTGTCGTTGCCCGCCCCACCTGTGAGGGTATCGTTTCCAGCAAGGCCCGAGATAACATCATTACCGGACTGGCCATTTAAGAAATTTGTACCCGTTGTTCCGGCAAGAATATCATCAGATGAGGCCCCATTCAGAATAACGTTAACATCAAAGAAAATTTCAGCTTCCTCAAAACCATCAGATCCAACCATACGCAAAGCCAAGGGCCCATTAAAGTCGGAGGGGAGCGTACCAGATACAAGACCATTCGATGGGTTGAACGATAGCCATTGCGGTAATGCAGAGCCATCATCCAATGTCAGGCTTATTGAAATCTCATCTCCATCAGCATCTTCGAATGGAAACACTGGAATTTCGTAAGACCAGGCCGCTCCGGACGAAGCCTCTTGGTCTGGAATTTGATAGGTTACCAATGGTGCGACGTTACTTCCGTTGTTTGAAGATGTAACGTTCACATCAAAGAAAATCTCAGCTTCCTCGAGACCGTCAGATCCAACCATACGCAAGGCCAAGGGGCCATTAAAGTCGGAGGGGGGCGTACCAGATACAAGACCATTCGATGAGTTGAACGATAGCCATTGCGGTAATGCAGAGCCATCATCCAATGTCAGGCTTATTGAAATCTCATCTCCATCAGCATCTTCGAATGGAAACATTGGAATTTCATATGACCATGCCGCTCCGGACGAAGCCTCTTGATCTGGAATTTGATAGGTAACAACGGGTGCATCGTTTTCAGGAGTGACTGTCAGTATAAAGGCAGCATCGACTGTCTCTGCGCCGTCTGAGGCAGAGACCTTCAGATTGATCGTGCCGTTTAAGTCCTGCGGCGGCGTTCCGGAGAACGTCTGCATGCTGTCATCAAAGCTTAGCCAGGATGGTAGTACGCCGCCATCAGCTAGCGTAGCGCTGTATGTCAACACGTCCCCATCAGCATCACTGAACGTATCAATTGGAACCGTGAAATTCCACGAGGTGCCTTCTGAAATACTGACGTCCGCAATCGGAAAGCTAACGACAGGCGCATTGTTAGCGGCACTCTCGCTGACTACACCATTATTTTGAGCCAGCGCTGAGAATTGAGCAAAGGTAAGGGAAACGCCGTCTGAGAAGCGGATTTCATCAAAGGCTTCTTTGAACCCGCCGATCTGGTCGGCCAGTGTCACCATCTCGCCTGTTTCGCCCACTGTCACGGTAACGTGCTTATCGTATAAAATACCGAAACTGACATCCGTGGAGAGGACATCTGTGAAGATCACAATATCGGTATCGGCGTCTGCACCGCCACCGGCTCCAAACGAGTCGTTTCCATCACCCTTAGACCAAAGGAATGTGTCATTCCCACTGGAGCCATTAACGTAATCCGCACCACCCCCAGTATCGATCACATCATCCGCGTCAGTCAACCAAGCATCAGCGTCTGTATCATCGGTTCCGATATAGGTTGGGGCTTCCTGGGCCAGCGCTGAGAATTGAGCAAAGGTAAGGGAAACGCCGTCTGAGAAGCGGATTTCATCAAAGGCTTCTTTGAACCCGCCGATCTGGTCGGCCAGTGTCACCATCTCGCCTGTTTCGCCCACTGTCACGGTAACGTGCTTATCGTATAAAATACCGAAACTGACATCCGTGGAGGGGACATCTGTGAAGATCACAATATCGGTATCGGCGTCTGCACCGCCACCGGCTCCAAACGAGTCGTTTCCATCGCCTTTAGACCAAAGGAATGTGTCATTCCCACTGGAGCCATTAACGTAATCCGCACCGCCCCCAGTATCGATCACATCATCTGCGTCAGTCAACCAAGCATCAGCGTCTGTATCATCGGTTCCAGCATAGGTTGTATGGTGAGTTTGCACCTTCGGCTGGATCGTCAGATTAAAACTCTGGGAAACGCTCTCGTTACCATCTGAAGCAACAACTTCGAGTAAGAAAATGCCAGCCTCACCTTGCGGTGGCGTTCCGGAGAATGTCTGCGTGTTGGCATCGAAGCTCAGCCAGGACGGAAGTGCGGCGCCATCGGCGAGAGCTGCTGTGTAGGTGAGTGTATCACCGTCAACATCCGTAAAGGTTTCTGCAGGGACCGTGAAGGACCAGGCCGTGTCCTCGGCGACCGATTGATCGGAGAGGGCAAGGGTAACAACCGGTGCATCGTTCTCAGGAGTGACCGTCAGTGTAAAGGCCGCATCGACTGTCTCTGCGCCGTCTGAGGCAGAGACCTTCAGATTGATCGTGCCGTTTAAGTCCTGTGGCGGCGTTCCGGAGAATGTCCGGGTCGCAGGATCAAAATTTAGCCAGGCTGGCAGTAGGCTATCATTCGACAGGCGTGCGCTATAAGTCAGCACGTCTCCATCAACATCACTGAACGTATCAAGCGGAACTGTTAAGTACCAAGCGCTGTCTTCTACAATGTTCGCATCAGCTAGCGCAGCGGCAACAATGGGCGTATCATTGGGAGGAATTTCTGAAACCGGAACGGCCGTCTCAAGAACTTCTTCACGTGTCAGAATACTCCCGTCAGCAAACTTGAATTGCTCGAAGTGACTTGCCAGATCAGCGATCTTAAGGCTGCCTTGTGGCCGTGTCCCATTTACAGCCCACTCTATAACGAGCACTTCGCCCAGATATTCATCGCCAGAGATTTTGGTGACGCTCAGATCGTCCAACGTGAGGTCTCGGAAATCGACGGTATCATACCCGCCGTTATCTACTTCGGCCCCGCGGAACAAGAACACTTCACCAACGTTTGCACTGACAACATAGGTATCGTCACCAGCTTCCCCCCAGCCTTGCTGGTAGTCAGCCAGATCACTTTTCCCGAACACCAGAGTATCGTTTCCAGCACCGCCAAATTGTTGTTCATCATCTGTGTAGCGACCGTTCCCATCGCCGCTAACCTGGACACCGCCGACAATCAAATCATCGCCATCCGTCCCGCGAAGAACTGCGCGACCAAGGCTATCAATCTCAATTTTACTCAGCGTAGTCCCGTCAGAAAACTTAAATTGCTCGAAATTACTTCCCAGGTCAGCGATCTTAAGGCTGCCTTGTGGCCGTGTCCCATTTGCAGCCCACTCTATAACGAGCACTTCGCCCTGATATTCCTCGCCAGAGATTTTGGTGACGCTCAGATCGTCCAACGTGAGGTCACGAAAATCGACGGTATCATAACCGCCGTTATCTACTTCGGCCCCGCGGAATAAGAACACTTCACCAACGTTTGCACTGACAACATATGTATCGTCACCAGCTTCGCCCCAGCCCTGTTGGTAGTCAGAAAGGTCACTTTTCCCGAACACGAGAGTGTCATTTCCAGCGCCGCCAAATAGTTGTTCATCATCTGTGTAGCGACCGTTCCCATCGCCGCTAACCTGGACACCGCCGACAATCAAATCATCGCCATCCGTGCCGCGGAGTACTGCACGACCAAGGCCATCGATCTCAATTTTACTCAGCGTAGTCCCGTCGCCAAACTCAAAACGTTCAATGTGCTGCCCAAGTTCGGACAGATCCAATTGGCCCGTGGGCCTATAGTCGGTGCTGTTCCAGGCCAAACGCATCAATGTACCTTGGCTTTCGTCCCAGTACGGTGTTGTAAAGATCAAGTCAGACAGAACGAGATCCGTAAAAAGAACCGTATCCGTGCCAGATCCCGCCCACTCACCACCGATGTCGATGAATACTTTTCCGGAGTCGGCATCTATCAGGTATGTATCATCACCAGCTTCGCCATATAACATCTGCCAAGCATCAGTCCCAGCACCTGGCTCCAAAACATCGTTGCCATTTCCACCATAAAGCCTGTCGGTTCCTTCGCCACCGCGAAGGATGTCATGGCCGTCACCGCCGTAGAGGGTGTCGTTGCCATAACCGCCGAGTATCGTGTCATGGCCAGCCCCACCATTGATCGTGTCATCTCCACCTTCGGCATTGATGAAATCGTTCAGATCACCACCCGAACCGTTCTGGAAGCTTGCAAGATGCCCGATCCAGACCGTATCGCCATTGGCGAAGGAGAGGCTTTCCACACGACGGTCTCCATTTGTGAACCAATCCGTGATCGTGATGGATCCGGTGAGCGGTTCCAGTCCGCGCGCTTCGGCGGCTTCAGCCTCTTCTGAACTTTCACCAAAGAATTCGATTTTCAGATGATTGCCAGACCGGGTGAACTTCAGATCTTCCAGATCAATCCCGTCGCCGAAAGCCAGCCTGTCACCATTGTCACCATGCCCGGTCTCGACAATCGTATCGCTGCCATCGCCGCGGTTGTAGACATAGGTGTCATCACCGGCGGCACCATAAAGATAATCATTTCCCTTGCCGCCAATTAGAAGATCATTTCCATCGTCGGCGTCATTCCCTGGATCGTCATCATAACCGTAAAGCGTATCTTCTCCATCACCGCCTTCAAGAATGTCATTGCCGGCCTGACCATGCAGGGTATCGTTGCCCGCGCCGCCTGACAGAATGTCATCGCCAAAATAGGCACTCAGGCTATCATTGCCATCGCCGCCATCAAGCCTATCATCCCCATGACCGCCGGATAGCCGGTCATTGCCATCTTGACCAAACAGTACATCGTTACCATCTTCACCAATAAGGTAATCATCTCCATCAGCACCAAAGGCTATGTCGTTTCCAGCCCCAAGGTGCAGCGTATCATTGCCGCCTCGACCTTGAACAAAATCGCGACCAGACGTGAAAATGCGGCTGCCGCCAGTGTCATCGAGTGAATTGAATGAAAGGTCTGCCAACTCGATCACCGTGCCATCGGCAACGCTGAGGTATTCAATCTTGCTGGTGTCAGTGGTCCAGTTCTGAATACGGATCGAGCCGGTGAGGGCGGCAAGGCCCAGTTCAGCGGCGACGTCCTTGTCCTCCTGACTTTCGTCAAAGAACGAGATCAGCAGGTCGTTGCCATCAAGACGGATATTCAGATCCGACAGCGCAATGCCAGCGCCCAGGGACAGGGTATCGCCGCCATTACCATCTTCATCTTCTGTCGAGCTGGAGTCGTCGATTACGTCATCTCCATCGCCACGATTATAGAGATAGACGTCGTTGCCACCGCCGCCTTTCAGCGTATCATTGCCGGTGCCGCCAGACAGAGTATCGTCTCCAAAACCTTCTTCCGGCGACAAGATCGCCTGGACCAAGGCAGAGTCAGCAAAGAAGGCATCCCGCTCATCGCCGATCTGATTACTGTACTCTTGGCTGCCAATGAAACCCAGGACAATCGACGAGCGGGATGACAGATCGTACAGCTGCTCCAGCCAACTTTCCGCTTCTCCATCAAGAGGATCGCGCAGAAGCACTCTCTGATAGAGGCGGGTTACAAACTCATTGTCGGAAAGAATGGCAAATTGAGTCTGGTATTCTTCGGAAGCGATCAATTGCTCAATCAACTGATCCGTATCGAGATTCTCAGTTTGGACTTTATCGTACCAAAGTTCAAAGCCGGCCGCGTCAGGCTCCCGCCCGAAAACACCGAGATAGGCATTATAGACAAGCTCAAGATCCAACCGCTCATCTGCTGTCAGGTCTGAACCTGGATCAATAACCGAAGAAGCATCGACATAGCTGTTACGCGCAGCCGTCTTTTCGTTGGCGTATTCCTGGCTCGAAATGAAGCCGAGCATGACCTGCTTTCGGTCCGCCGGGTCGTTCAGGTTTCCAAGCCACCCATCAATCTCGCCTGCGATAGGATTGCGATGCAAAGCATCCTGGAAAAGATGCGAGATAAAAGCTTCATCTCCGATTGACGCATAGTTGTTGAGGAACTCTGTAGTTGCCATCAACTGGTCGACCACCTGGCTTAGACTCCAGTTATTCGCCTCAACCCGGTTAAACCACAGCTGAAGTCCGGCAGCATCCGGCTCACGCCCGAACACACCAAGGTAGGCGTTGTAGACGATTTCCAGATGGCCCCATTCGGACGCAGTCAAAACGGGCCCCGGATCGGGCTGGGCAAAAGCCGAATTGTTGACGTAACTGGTGCGGGCGGACGCATTGGTGTTGCTATATTCCGCCCCATTCAGAAAAGTCTCGATCACAGACTTGCGCGATCCACCATTGTTGAGGTGGGCAGTCCAACCTGTCAGCCCGGCACTGTCCGGGCTTCGCAACAGCACGCTCTGATAAAGATGGGAAACAAAGTCGCTGTTGCTCTTGGATCCAATATTCTGGCCATATTCAGTCGATACCAGCAACTGATCGATCAACTGGCTTTGGGACCAGTTGTTATTTTCGACCCGGTGGAACCACATATCCAGGCCATTGGCATCCGGCGCACGGCCCAAGACGCCACGGTAGGCATTATAGACAATCTCGAGATTAGCACGTTCGGACGACGTTAGAACCGGTGCAGGCTCAGGCTGAGCCATGGCTGAATTGTTGATATAGGTGTTGCGCGCAGCCGCATTGGCATTGTTGAATTCAGAGCTGCCTAAAACTCCCATGACCACGCTCTTGCGCGCTCCCTGGTCGATAAGCTGGCTCATCCAGCCTGCACTCTCAGTAGCCGACGCAGTTCGGCCAAGAATGTCCTGATAGAGATGAGCAACAAAGTCCTCATTGCTCAGTGTGGAAAATTCATTCAGGTACTCAGCGGACAAGACCAGTTCATCCACCAACTGGCTGTGCGACAGGTTCCCCGCCTGCACTTCGTCAAACCATTGATCGAGGCCAGCGGCATCCGGTTCACGTCCGAAAACAGCCTGGTAGGAATCGTACACAACCTCAATCGAGAGCCGCTCCTCAGCGGTGAGTGCATCCGGAACACCCATTGCCGAATTGTTGACGTAGGCATCACGGGCGTCCGAAACAGTTGCCTCATATTCAGCGCTGCCCAGTACGCTTTTAATCACTTCTTTGCGGGCATCCTGGTCAATCAATTCTCCAGACCAGTGAATAATCTCGTCCGCACTTGGCACACGGCCCAAAACATCCTCATAAAGATGGTTCACAAAGGCGGCATCGTTGATGGCGCCGAATTGCTCGTGAAACTCCTGTGATTCGACAAACACCTCAACAAGCTGCACTAACGTCAGCCCGCCATCCTGCACCTGGGTTAGCCAATGCGCGAGCTCAAAATCAACGGGCTCCCGGCCTAGGGTTATCCGGTACACGTCATAGACCATGATCAGCTGTGCAGAAGTGACGGCCCCCAAGCCAGACGCACCATCCGCCAGAAGAATGTCATTGCCAGCTCCGCCGATCAGTTGGTCGCTATTGGCTGCACCGATCAGCGTGTCATTGCCGTCCGCGCCATTCAGGTAATAACCAATGTCCACCCAGCCGGCGGAAAAGGTTCCGTCCGCATTGAGCGTGGCGATCTCGCTCCAGACCTTTAGATTGTTGTTATTACCATGAAGGGTGTCATTGCCCAAACCGCCAATGGCAGCCTCGACCTGATGCTGACCCAAAATGACATGGGTGGCAATGTCCGTGTCGAGTGTCAGCGTGTCATAGCCTTCGCCGCCGCTGATCGCACCGCCAGCAAGGTCAGCCGCATCAACCACCAGCGTGTCGTTGCCTGCACCGCCGAACAGGTTGTCCGACCCAGCACCGCCGATCAGGATGTCATGGCCCGCGCCGCCGGTCAGCGTGTCGTTGCCACCCGCACCTTCAAGAAGCACGTCTTCCAGCTTGCCTGAAGCATCCAGCGTGTTGGCGAACTCATTGCCAATGGCAGCAGACCAGGCAGAGGTGGTCAGCGCGCCGTCCGCTTCCTCTGTATCCGCCCCAAGCGCAAAGCTTGCAGCCCCGGCACTTGCGGCAATCACCTTGCGTCCTGTGGATCCGTCTGTGCTGCCGTCCGCGCCCTCATAGGTGACGATGTTGTTGCCATCGGCATCCACACTACGCTTGACCCCAAGTTTGGAATAACCGAGCGACACATCACCAACGGACATTGTCGAGCCATCGCTCAAGGTCGCCTCGGTAAATCCGTGAATGGCCGTGTCGTCATCCAGAACCACAGTCGTCTCGTTGGTCCGGGTCAGCAAGATGCTTTCAATGTTGTAGTCGGCAAGGGATTTCAGCTCCCCCGCATCGACCACCCCGTCACTGTCCGCATCGCGCCAGATCTTGAAGTCGCTCCAGGCCGCATCCTGCGCATCGAAAACACCATCGCCATTGCCGCCATTGGCCTCATCAAAATGTGTGCGAAGGGCATCCAGATCCGTATCAAAGTCCTCGGTCAGCTTCGAGAAAGCGATTTGCCGCGCGCTTGTCAAAGAACCGTTGCCATTCTCGTCCCAGAACAGCAACCCATCATCAGCACCGACCCAGGCCGTGCGTTCCAGAAAACCATCATCGTCAAAATCGAATTCCGTAAACGACCGATCCATCGGCGTAATTTCAATGCCGTCGCCATCCAGATCGAGGATCAGGGGCTTGCCGCTGTCGTTGGAGCTTTCATTGCCGGTTGCCGCTTCTATGCCTTTTCGAGCGGCACGATCAGCCGCCAACACGCCCCGAGCAGAAACATTATCACCACTTTTCCCAATATACGCGTTGAAACCAGCAGCATAAGCCGTGGCCGAGCCGTACCCATTTTCGATGGCGGAATAAGAGCTGGCTTCAGCGTAGGCACCAGCAGATCCCTGATAAGCGCTGCTTAAATCTCCCATGTAAGCCTCGAACGCCTGCATATTAAGGCTGATCGTCTGACCGTCTACAACTTCACCGGTGACACTGTTAAAGCCGCCTCCAGTATACACCACCGGTTCCCAGCCCGTTTTGGAATTGTAATCAAAGCCTTGACCATCGTTCCAGGAATCATTGTGCACCCGCACGCCGCCTGCAACATAGGTGTGGAACTCCTCGACTTCGAAATTATAAGTCTTCCAGCCTTTTTTGAATTCAGGCTTTAAGGCCAGATTACCGTTCTGCGGCAGAACATAACCTTCCGCCTGCTCAAACATGTCAGCTGTTTCGGCTGAATAGATCAGACGTTCAGAGGCAACCTTGGCCTCGCTGCCGTCGGCCAGAACAATCGTGCCAGTCCCACCGGCGACCAACTTCTCGATCTGGCGGAATCCGCCGTGGGCGGTCAGGAATTCGTGACCCGGTGTGGTGACGAGTTCCTTGTCCTCACCATCCTCCACCCAAGACAGCCGCAGCCATTCCTCGGTGATGTTGGTGAAGGTGCGCACGACTTTCTTCGGCACCAACGCGCCTCTGCCATGGTCAGCAGAAGGGTCAAAGGAAAGGACAGTGTCGCCAGGGAGAATGGAGGAGACTTCGGCAGATGCTCCAAGTAATTGGACGATCGTATTTCCGCAAAAGCAACGCGAAATTATATCATCAATTCCCAAAAGTTTATAAACACTTCTGTTAACGTAGTATGTGAAATCCACATTCACACTCCTATCAACATACACATAAGTAAATGCTGTAGGCACTCCGCTAGCGATAAATAGCTTGTCACTCCAATCCAGTTTGTCCCATGCAGAACTGTTTCTCAACGCAGCCAACTCAGCAAGCATCTCGCGATCTGCCGCATTCCTGAGAGTTGTGAGAGCTTGGCCAGAATAGGCTTTGTCATGCCTCATGAAAACTGCATCAAACTCATCTCTGGGGTTAACATTAAATCCTCCGCCCCAGGCGCCGCCGGTCCATCCCTTTCCGCCATAATTGCCATAGGTTAGCGACGACCAATTAGCGTTCCCCATTTTCGTTCTCCAGGATGATTTTTTGAAGATCCAAACTCATTTCAAGGCGGTTCAAAGTGGCAAAATAGACCGCCCCATCAAATACAGCTGGGTAAGTTGATTCAATACTATTATCGCAATAAGTATTTTCAAATGTTTCTACACAG
The DNA here is from genome assembly GCF_037783265.1 of Roseibium algae. Lineage (NCBI taxonomy): Bacteria > Pseudomonadati > Pseudomonadota > Alphaproteobacteria > Hyphomicrobiales > Stappiaceae > Roseibium > Roseibium algae. The sequence goes on along the minus strand of NZ_JBAKIA010000030.1, from coordinate 3,204 downwards.
GTATGGTAATTAAAAGAACCACCGACCAAGTCAGCTTTATAGTATATTTTTAATTTATCATCTTCTATTACAATGTGATACGATCTTAAAGATTCGATCTTCCCGTTACCATCAATCTTAATTACATCGCCTGTCGATAAATCAATATACTTTGCGTACTCTAATTTTTCTTCTAATTTATCGGTGCGAATTTTTTCATCCGCACTACGGCCAGAAAAATAAATTTTGCCGTCGTAGAGAACTGACATACCTAATCCAAAGAAACACTCATCTATGAAAACCTTTGGTTCCAGAAAAGAAGATTTGAAGTAATAGAATTTGTCCCCGCCACAATTTTCGCTTTTTTGGAAAAAAATGGTGCCGTCTTCCAGTACAATTGGATTAGAAATCCCTCTAGAAATAGAAAAAACGCGACTACATTTTTTAAAGCCAAGATCACAGCTATACAGAGAGCTCTTTGATGGAGGTTTTCCAGCTACAATGTAATAGAATTTTTCATTTGAGAAATATCCATACGTATACGTATAATCGGGAGAACTGAATTTTTTTATTATTTTATTATTCTGATCGGCAACAAAAATCTCTGCGTGCAGATCTTTTTTTGCTAGCGAATAAGCATATAAATCGCCATTTGTATGAAAGAAGCCAAGATGAACGAAATCATTGCTATTGCATGATGAAATCAAAATAAGTGAACCAAATAAATAAAGCCAGCGCTGACGAAAAAAGCTAATTTTTTGAAGCCCTAGCCGACTAGGAATTATGTGTAATTTAGATTGTTTCAGCATAATTCCCACCCACAGTCTTCATTCCACACCGCCGGAAGAACCGATCCGCAGCTGGGGCATCAACCCCATTGGTAACGTGAAACAGAACATGTTCGCAGGACCGTGTTTTGGCCCAATGACGCACCGCCTGCACCAGACGCAAGGCCACCTTGCCGCCGAGCAGTGAGCCGGAAAGATGCGGCGCAATGTTCAGCGTCTGCACTGTTGCGATCAACGTGCCTTCACCCAGAAAGTATTCGCCGGCATAAACAGAGACGAAGCCGAGCAGGCTGTTGTTATGCTCATCTGAGAGACTGACCGCGGTTCCAGCCGCCGATGCAGCGTCTTCCGATTCATCACTGATTTTCGTCGGCAGAACCGCATACAGCAGCCCATAACGTTCCGGCTGGCTTGTTGCCCGCTCAAAAATGCTTCTGGCTTTGTCTTCGGAAAAAGGGATATCGCGAAAGAGGGTGCGCTCATGAGAGGCCCGTGCCAGGTCAACACCCGCCCTGAAATCAGCTTCCGTTGGCTGTGCAAGCCGAATCTGGAACCCCTTGGAGGCCCGCGAAGCTCTGGATGTCCCTTTGCCAGAGCCGGGCTTACTGCCTGGCAGGGAAGCATGAGTATCAGCGGGAAGGGCAGGGGCAAGCTCATCCTTCCGTGTCTTCAAAACGCCATCCACCTCGAGCCCTGCTCCGTAATCCATTTGATGCCAAAACCCTATCCGCAACCCATGACATCCAGAAGTCAGCAGGACACCCTTGAGTGTACAGCATCAGACATACAGAGAAACAGAACAAGTGCCCGGAAACATTTTATTGTAAATTATAACAGGAAGGGACGCCGTAGCCGGGATCCTGGCGACGCGGCTTTGTAAAGAGAGGGATGGTCATCCCAATGCGTTCGACAGGTTCACAAACGCTGAGTGAACAACCAAAACAAAGTAAAATTAATCAATAATATCAATAACTTATCAAATTTCGCATAATCTAAATTATGGAATATAAAATCAAAAACACCGAATTACCAACCTCCAAGTATTGCCTAGGATGACGCCTCCCATGGATTAATGAGTTTGACACCCGTCAGCTCAAAATCAGAGGTATTTCGGGTCACAACGTGCATATTATGAACCAGAGCTGTTGCGGCGATCAATGCATCTCGCTCTGATCTTGGGTCCGGAACGTGCAGTCGCGCGCAGGCAAAGGCAACAGCACAATCGACAGCAAGAGTACGCTCCGAGAATTCCGGAAAAACTTGGTGATCTAGCCAAGCCCGCAAACGATCACCTTGTTCCGTATCACGGCGCTCCATTCGCAAAACACCAATTTCAAGTTCCATGGTCGTAATGGCTGACACGTACAGGCTGTCAGCTTCCTGAGCAGATATCCAAGAAACAAGATTTCTATCCGCGCGGCCATCTCCGACTTTCCGCAATTCGGAAATCACGTTTGTGTCCAATAAGAACATCAGCTGAATTCAGCCTCGCGAATTCCAATGCTCACTTTATCCGGTTCAAATTCCACATCAGAAAGCCCCGGCATCGCAAGCCGATCTACCAGATTGCCAACAGGCCTGGTTAATCTTTGGTACTCCTCCATTGTCATCAAAACATGTGCAGGCCTGCCGCGATCCGTGATAATAACAGGCCCCTGCTGAGACGCTTTTTTGGCCCGGCTGATATCTTGATTAAATTCCCGGCTCGACACACTTGTAATTGCCATAAGACTTCTCCTCGCTCACTAATGTAGCAACATTACTACATTATTGTAAAGTGTCAAATTCTGGCAGCAGACCAAACGTGAGCGAGATGCTTGCAACAGCCTTGTGTTAATGGAGTTCATGATCCGGCATAGGTTGTCATGGCTGCGGTTTCTGGATCCTGAACTGATGCTGCAACGTCGGACGAGAACACCATTCGGCACTATCGCAATCAGATGACAAAGACCGATACTCTAAAGCAGAAGGATCATATTATTCATCCTCGTTCTTTAACATGAACTCTACATAAAAACGGAGGAAGAAGCTGGGCTGAAGCCAAACATCAAGACGCCCAAATATGAGGCGTGTCGCAAAGATTTCCGCGGTGCAATTATCCTCTAAAGGCTGCATTTTCATGCTTTGTTAACCATTTGTAATCCGAAGAGGCGCGCCCTAAAATCATTGGCTAGGTTTCATAAAATTTAACGCCATTTCTAAGGAGCATTCTGAGTCCTGGCGCAATCAATCCAATCAGCCAGAGCTTTGGCATCGGGAACTTCGATGGCGCCATATTTCAGAGCGATCAAACCTTCCTGCTCAAGCTTCTGATCCTCCCCCTTTGAAGTGGTCCTCCGCTATGTTTAGGAAAACGGAGGAAACACATGACCAACAAGCGACCAAAGCCGGAGGAGATTGTTACGAAGTTACGGCAGGTTGAGGTTCTGACGGGGCA
>NZ_JBAKIA010000029.1:0-28452 GCF_037783265.1 Roseibium algae | reverse complement strand
CGGACCAGCGGACGAAGCGGTTGTATAGGGTTTTCCTTGGTCCATAGACATCTGGCGCATCGATCCAGCGGCCGCCCGACTTCAAGACATGAATGATGCCACTGATCACCCGCCGGTCATCGACACGCGGCTTGCCCCGCGTATTGGTCGGCAACAACGGCTGCAACTTCGAAAACTGCTCATCGCTGAGCCAGAAACATCCATCTGACATCGCAAAACTCCTGTTCAGGAGCTTGAATCAGACTTCAAGTGATTTGCATAGATATTTTATGGGTCCGAAGCCTAGTCAAAACTGCCTCGGCCTTGTATCCAACCTTAAATAGGTTCCCGACGTGGGGTTGTATTGGGTTTGGGGGCAAGTTTCTTAGAAAATAACTAGATATGAAATGAACTTGATTATTTATAGTTTATTTAGTGAAAAATCGACACTTAGGTATGGCTTGAAGTTAAATAGATAGAATTCATAGTATCCGATGTAGAGTTACGCTTTTTGAAATCGTAGGGTCTTGGGAGTGGCGTTCGACGGATATGTGCCGCCAATATAACCTTGCGATGTGCGAAAGCGATATACCGGGTGTCATTTGAGATAGTCGGGCCACACACGCAGGGAGGTGCGTTGATAATGTCTTTTATTTCAAATATTTTTGGGGGTGGTAGCAGCAATGCTGCCCCGGCTCCAAGCAATGTCAAAATCCATCCGAAAATCGACAATGGTTTTCCGCAAGCTCGTGCTGGCTTTAGCGGTGGGACGCTGACTTGTCATTGCGCCACGAATCCAGTGAAGATCAAGGTGGCCGCCCAAAGCGCACATAATCATGCCTGTGGCTGCACAAAGTGTTGGAAACCGACTGGAGCTGTTTTCAGCCAGATCGCTGTGGTTTCGCGCGATGCTGTCTCAGTGACGGCGAATGGTGACAAGCTGCAGATTGTGGATCCAGCTGCTGCGATTCAGCGTTACGCTTGCAAGGACTGCGGTGTTCATATGTATGGCCGGATCGAGAACGCAGAGCATCCACTCTATGGCCTTGATTTCATTCATACAGAGCTGTCGAGCGAAAGCGGCTGGTCTCCGCCAGAATTTGCCGCCTTTGTCTCTTCAATTATCGAAAGCGGTTATCCGCCAGCAAAGATGGATGCCGTCCGCGCGCGTTTGAGCGATCTGGGCCTTCAGCCTTATGATGCCTTGTCACCGCCAATTATGGACCTTATCGCGACTCATGCTGCTAAGAAATCCGGGGCACTCGCAGCCTGATATAAATGCACTGGTTCAAATGAAAATGGCACCGGCCTGTCCAGAGGCCGGTGCCATTTTTTGTGTGGTCTAAGCCTAGTGATTGTCGCGCGGCAGTCCCTTGATATGCGCGACATCCTGGTATTTTACAGCTGGTTTCAGGACCATGCCCTTATCGAACTGGTCAACCATTGAGCGCTGGATTTCCTGCCATGGTGTCTGGTGCTCAGCATAAGCAAAGCCGCCTTTTGTTTCGAGGTCCGCACGGCGTTTAGCCAGCTCTTCGTCGGAAATCAGGATATCTGCGGTACCTTTTCCAAGGTCGATGCGAACCTGGTCACCGGTCTGGATAAGGGCTAGCCCGCCCATGGCAGCAGCTTCCGGAGATGCGTTCAGGATCGACGGTGAGCCGGATGTGCCAGACTGGCGACCATCGCCAATACATGGCAGCGAGTGAATGCCTCGCTTGAGCAGTGCTGCGGGTGGCTGCATGTTGACCACTTCCGCCCCGCCAGGATAGCCGATAGGCCCGGTGCCGCGGATGAACAGCATGCAATGCTCATCGATGTCCAATGCTGGATTGTCGATGTTGTCGTGATAGTCTTCTGGGCCTTCAAAGACGATGGCCCGGCCTTCAAACGCTTGCGGATCATCGGGATTGTCCAGATAACGTTTGCGGAATTCCTCGGAAATAACGCTGGTTTTCATGATCGCGCTGTCGAAGAGATTGCCTTTCAGGTTCAAGAACCCGGCTTTTTCTTTCAGAGGTTTATCGTAGGGCAGAATGACCTCGGGCAATTCGATTTCTGCCGATGCGCAATTCTCGCCGATGCTTTTGCCGTTCACGGTCATCGCGTTTGGATGTGGCAACTTGCCATGTTTCATCAGTTCGCTGATGACTGCCGGGACGCCACCTGCATGATGATAGTCTTCACCCAGGTATTCACCAGCTGGCTGCAAGTTGACCATCAACGGGATGTCCAAGCCGAGTTTCTGCCAGTCGTCATTGTCTAGCGGAACACCGAGATGGCTGGCAATTGCGTTCAGGTGGATCGGAGCATTGGTCGAACCGCCAATAGCTGAGTTGACCACAATCGCGTTTTCAAACGCTTGCCGGGTCATGACATCTGATGGCTTGATATCCTGCTCAACCATGGAGACGATGTGGCGGCCGGTTTCATAGGAAATTTGGCCACGTTCGCGATATGGCGCCGGGATGGCAGCAGAACCTGGCAACTGCATGCCAAGAGCCTCGGCCAGGGAATTCATTGTTGTTGCCGTGCCCATGGTGTTGCAGTAGCCAACGGACGGAGCGGAGGATGCAACCAGATCCATATAGCCATCGTAGTCGATTTCACCGGATGCCAGCATTTCGCGGCCTTTCCAGACAATCGTGCCTGAGCCGGTGCGTTCACCTTTGTGCCAGCCATTCAGCATTGGGCCGACAGATAGCGCAATTGCCGGAATGTTGACGGTCGCAGCAGCCATCAGGCAGGCAGGGGTCGTCTTGTCACAGCCGATTGTCAGGACAACGCCATCAATCGGATAGCCATACAGCAGCTCAACAAGTCCGAGATAGGCCAGGTTTCGATCAAGCGCGGCGCCTGGTCTTTTGCCTGTTTCCTGGATTGGATGAACCGGGAATTCAAAACAAATTCCGCCAGCTTCCCGAATGCCTTCGCGCACGCGTTTGGCCAACTCAATGTGATGTCTGTTGCAAGGCGATAGATCAGAGCCTGTCTGGGCAATTCCGATGATTGGTCTGCCGGATTGTAGCTCTTCGCGTGTCAGACCAAAGTTTAGATAACGCTCGATATACAGCGCTGTCATGCCGGGATTGTCCGGGTTGTTAAACCATGCGGTTGAACGCAATTTGGGTGTCTTTTTGTCGGACATGAAACCTCTTCCCCCGGTCGCGATGGCGATTACGCCGATTGAGCTGATTAACACCACTCTGGTGGGTTTGTGTAAAGCCGTGTTTGGAGTAAAGCCGTTCTATTGGGTCACTAACTGTTTGTCTGGATAGTCTCGTTTAAGTCAATTTCTCTGCAATGAACCAGTAGCCGGCAATGGTGATGGCAAAGACAAAAAGCAGAACTGTCACCGGTAGAAGACCCATTGCGCCCAGCAGCCCGGCCAGAATTGCAACGCCGAGGGCAAACATTTGGCTCAGGCGGGTCTTCTTCTTCATGCGGTTTGATAGGCTTACAAGGCCAGGCAACGGAAGCAGCTCACCTCGTGGAAGTGAGGCAATCAAAATGGCAGTTTCGTTGGCTTGGGCCGACAAAGTGAAAAGACCACGTCGCCCGCTTTCGCTGGCACCGATGAAGAGCCCTGCTGCACCAGCCAGATGAGATTCGGCAGCAGAAAGGCGTTTGTGTTGACGAATATCGGGCTTGATTTGCTTCAAGGGAGAACTTGCAAAAAGACTTTGTGCGACTGGCAGGCTGGTGCCCGTCACGAGAACAGTCTCCACTCCGTTGCCATGGAGCCAAGCGAGGGTGTCTGCTGCGTGTAAATGGAGAGTTGGCTGAAGGGCCAAAATTCCGACGGCGCGATTGCCGATCGCGACGATGACGCATGTCTTGCCAGATGCTTGCAAAGGCCTGCACAGGGAATTCGCTGTGAAACAATCAACTTGGAGTTCCGCCATCAAGCCAGGGTTTCCGACAGCCACGGATTTGCCGCCAATCATCGCGACTACGCCCAGTCCGGGAACCTCTTCCCATTCGTCCGGTCTGCCTTGGGGCAACGCCCAATCCGTTGCAAGTGCGCGTATGGCTGCGCCGATTGGATGGCGAGCACTGCTCTGTGCGGCGGCTGCTACGGCCAACAGCGGTTCGGATCTGTTGTCGAATGCGTGGACGTCGGTGACGACAAGCTTGTCGTTTTGGAGAAGGGCTGGACGGTCGAAGGCGATTGCCGTGCATGTATGAATTGCAGCTAAAGCCTCCGAACCGTTTAGTTCTGCGCCAAGGTGTCGTGCCTGTTTCAAAGTTGTTCGAGATAAAATCGCATCTTGAAGTCTGGATGAATATGGCCAGGAAAGGGCAAGAGCTGTTGTGGCTCGCGCCAGTGCAATTTCAGGCTCATCGACTGATGCCCAAGCAATTGCAGCGCAAAGGCCAATAAGACAGGCCGCTATGATTTGCTTTATGGGCAGTTCATTGGAAGATTGGGTGGCCCTGTCAAATTGATATTGAGCAACATTCGCAAGAGCACATCCGCTGACGATGCAAGTGGCAGCAAACAGAGGGGTAATGAGGGCGTCGAACTCCGCGCCTATGAGGTAAAGGCCGCCAGCACTGGAAGCACATATAAAGGACACCGCAAGGCTGATTTTGTTCAGATGTTGCAAAGGTTCTCTGAGTATTTGCCAAGTCAGCAATAGGCTGCCTGTAGCCCAGGAAAGGGCAATCAGGCACAGTGATGGGCTTGCAGGAAGATTGTAGTCTGTTCCGCTGGACGCTGAGAGGAACAGGCCAAACGAGATGGCAAGCAACAAGCCGCAGGTTGAGGGCAATAGGCGGGGTGTCGCAGACGGGCGGGGAGCGATCATGAAAGGGCCTGAAGGGAGAAAATCGTCAGCGATCTGACATGTGGGATGCGGGTCGAAGGCTGAGGCTTTCGCAATCCTTCATGACTGGCATTAACAGCAGCGGTTGGCCGATATTAAGGCAGTTGTGTGCGAAAAAATCGGATCGAAAGGCGGGTGTATGGTGCAAGTGCAATTAAGGGTTTTAACCCCTGTTGTTATTTGCTATAATGCCTCTACGGAATTTAAGTAGGTCCGCTGTATTTTAGGATCGTGCTACTACTTTGGGGGCTAGTCTAGAGCGTTTGATATCGGAGGGGGCTTGCCCCCTCCTTTTTTATGTAAAGGCTATCTGCCTGCTTCAAGTTCCTGAATATTTGCCCGTGAAAGAAGCTCCATCGAGGGCATCAAGCTGAGCAATTGCTGTGTGTAATCATGCTGCGGCGTTTCATAGAGCGCATCGCAGCCTGCGACCTCACAAAGCTCGCCGTTGCGCATGACCCCGATGCGGTTGCACATTTGCCGTATGACCGCCAGATCATGACTGATGAACAGCATGGTCAGGCCGAGTTCTTCTTGCAGGTCTTTCAGCAGGTTGAGGATCTGAGCCTGGATCGAAACGTCGAGCGCTGATGTTGGCTCGTCGCATATAAGGAACCTTGGCCGTGTTGCCAGCGCCCGCGCAATGGAAATGCGCTGACGTTGGCCACCGGAGAACTCATGCGGGAATTTCTCTCCAGAGGCTGCTCCGAGACCAACGTGATCCAGAAGGTCTGCGACGATCTGGCGAACTTCGGTGTTGGACGAAGCCAATTTATGGAACTTGATCGGTTCGGCGATGATATCCCGCACGCGCATCCGCGCATTCAGGGATGAGAACGGATCCTGAAAGATCATCTGCATCTGACGACGCATCGCCAGCACTTCTCGACGATCTTTCAGAGAAGTAAGTTCCTGACCGGCAAACAGTATCGATCCGCCACTCGGATGATAAAGGCCGGTGACAAGACGGGCGATGGTTGATTTTCCGGATCCGGATTCACCAACAAGCCCAAAGGTTTCACCCTCTTCAATATCGAAGCTGACTTTCTTTACGGCTTTGAAATAGCGGCGTTGCGATGGAAAAATTGATCCGTGTGTTTCAAACTGCATTTCCAGATCTTTTATCTGAAGCAGCGGGCCAGTGATTTTGACATCGTTTCTCGCCTTGCCCAACCAGTGGGTCGAGATGTCGATATGTTTCGTCGGAGTGCCAGCTTTCTCGATGTAGTCGACCGAAGGAAAGCGGTCGATCCGCACATCGGGACGCGGAACAGCTGAAATCAGGCTCTGAGTATAGGGGTGCTGCGGTGTACCGAGAACCTGCGTGGTTTCGCCATATTCAACAAGCTTGCCCTGATACATCACCGCGACATGGTCTGTTATGTCTGCGATGACACCCATGTCATGGGTGATCACCAGCATGGCAACATTTCGTTTTTCGCAAAGCTCCTTCATCAGCTCCAGAATCTGGGCTTGAATCGAGACATCGAGCGCTGTTGTTGGCTCATCAGCAATGATAAGTTCCGGCTCTGCGCAGAGGGCAAGAGCAATCACGACACGCTGACGCATGCCACCGGAAAACTGATGCGGGTACTGTTTGATCCGCTCTTCTGAATCCGGAATACCCACGGAATCGATCAATTCGATAGCCCGTGCCCGTGCTTCCTTTGAAGAAAGTGGCAGGTGGGTCCGAATGGTTTCGACCAATTGGGATTCAACGGTTTGCAGCGGATCCAGAGAAGTGAGCGGATCCTGAAAGATCATGCCAATTTTTCGCCCGCGCAAAATACGCATCTGCTTTGCAGTTAAGTTGTCTATTCGCTTTCCATGCAGGAAGATCTCACCCTCGGCCACACGGCCAGGCTCTTGCAGGAGGCCAATGACTGCATTGCCTACGGTGGATTTTCCAGCACCGGATTCCCCAACGACGCCGAGGATCTTGCCAGCTTCCAAAGATAGGTTAACGCCTTCAACGGCAACGAAAGTTGATTTACGGCCGGGGAATTCGACCTTAAGGTCATGAATGTCGAGAACGCTCATGGATCGTGCCTCAGCGAAGTTTTGGGTTGAGGGCATCACGTAACCAATCGCCGAGCAAATTGACGTTCAGCACGAGGAGCGCCAAAGCCAGGCCCGGGAAGATCGCAATCCACCATTCGCCGGAATAAAGGAAATCGTTGCCGATCGAAATCAAGGTTCCAAGTGATGGCTGGGTGGGCGGCATACCGACGCCGAGAAACGACAGGGTTGCCTCTGTGACAATCGCAAGGGCCAGATTGATCGTGCCAATCACCAGAACTGGTCCGGTGACGTTCGGAAGGATATGGCGCACCATGATAATTGGGGCTGGTATGCCGATCACCCGCGCGGCTTGAACATATTCCTTGTTCTTCTCAACCATGGTCGAGCCGCGTATTGTCCGGGCATATTGAACCCAGAAAGACAGCGCGAGCGAGAAGATCAAAATCCAGAAGGAAAATACTTCCCTGTTCAGAGACCCGAAAATACCCCGTGCAGCGCCATCGATCAACAGAGCGATCAAAATGGCAGGAAATGTCAGTTGTATATCGGCGATACGCATGATGACTGCATCGACTCGCCCGCCCATATAGCCAGCTACGAGACCAAGGGTGATCCCTAGGAAAGCTGCAGCGATCACTGAGCAGAAGCCGACAATCAGGGAGATTCTCATTCCATAGAAAATGCCGGACAGCAAATCACGGCCCTGGTCGTCTGTTCCAAGGATAAAGCGCGGGTCTGAATAGTCCATCCAGACTGGAGGAACCCGAGCGTCCATGATTGAAAGAGAGGCCAGATCAAATGGATCGTGCGGTGATATCCAGGGGGCAAGTACCGCCAGCAGGAACAGGATAAGCGTTCCGGTCGCTGCAAACACTGTCACTTTGGACCGCAGGAATGAGTGGAACATATCGCTGTCGATAATCGATGAGACCGTACCGGGCGCTGGGGCAGATAGGCTTTCAGGAGTCCGATCAGCGACAGCTGCCTTAACGTCTTCGTTGCCATAAAGTGGCATGGCTGTACTCCAGTTACGCCCGTCCGATCCGCAGACGCGGATCGATTACGAAATAAAGAATGTCGACGATGAAATTGATCGCGACGAAGAGAAAAGCGGTCAAAAGCAGATAGGCTGCCATAATTGGAATATCTACGTTCTGAACGGCTTGCAGGAACATCAGCCCCATTCCGGGCCACTGGAACACTGTCTCGGTGATGGTCGCAAATGCGATGATCGATCCCAACTGAAGCCCGGTGATGGTGATCACTGGAACCATGGTGTTCTTCAGCGCATGACGAAAATGAACGATGCGGTCCGGCAGGCCACGTGCGCGCGCAAACTTGATGTAATCGGTGCGGATGACCTCCAGCATTTCGGCCCGGATCAATCTCATGATCAGCGTCATCTGGTAGAGGCCAAGTGTGATGGATGGCAGGACAAGAGCCTTCAGGCCTGAGACAGTCAGGAACCCGGTCGTCCACCAGGAGCCAACCTGGACCACTTCACCTCGACCAAAGCTTGGCAGCCACTGTAGCGTTACGGAGAACAGGAATATCAGCAAAATGCCGATGAAGAATGTCGGCAGCGAAATGCCGATAAGCGAAACGGACAGGAAGATCTTCGAAAGAGCTGATTCACGGTTAAGCCCTGCGTAGATCCCCATGGGGACTCCAACGAGTAATGCGAACAGCGCTGACATGAAGCTCAATTCGAGCGTTGCCGGGATGCGCTTGGCAAACAGGTCACTGACCGGTTGGCGGAATTGATAGGATGTTCCAAAGTTAAACTGTGCAGCCTCGAATACGAACTTTCCGAATTGCTCCAGGATTGGTTCGTTGAGGCCGAGCCGCTCCCGCAAAGCTTCGCGCTCTGCCTGGGAAGTCTCGATTCCGACCATCTGGTTCACCGGGTCGCCTACAAAGCGGAACAGGGTAAAGGCTAGGAGGGCAACAACCAGCATAACAATCACCGCCTGCATAAGGCGGCGTATTGCAAAACCAAGCATGACAGCTCTTTTCTAAACAAGTTGATTGCCCCCGGCCACATGGCCGGGGGCAGAGGTTTTAATTACTTTTTAGTGACAAACCGGAAGTGGAACTGATTGTCAGCACGCTGAGCCAGTTCGATTCCCGATGCGTAACCCCAAGCCAAACCCTGCTGATGCAGCGGGATGTGGGACACGTCGTCGTGTGTGATGGTCATTGCTTCGGCGATCATCGCATCACGGGCAGTCGGATCATTTTCCTTCAGGATCTTGCCTGCAAGCTCTTCGATTTTCTCGTTGCAATAGCCGCCAAGGTTGAAAAGGCCACCTTTTCCAGCGTCGTCACGGCACCCTTCAATATTCGCCAAAATGTTCCAGTAGTCGAACGATGAAGGTGTCCAGCCAAGCAGGTAGAAGGATGTGTCATAACCGCCAGAAGCCAGAACCTTGGCAAAATACTTTGATTTTGGCTGAGCATTCAGGTCGATTTTGACACCGACACGGGCCATCATCGAGGCGACCGCCTGACAGATGGCTTCGTCGTTGACGTAGCGATCGTTCGGGCAATCCATTTCGACCGTGAATCCATCTGGATAGCCAGCTTCGGTCAACAATGCCTTGGCAGCTTCCGGATCATATGGATAGCGTTCGAACTCATCGGACCGTGAAAACAGGAACGGCGAGATCATGATTGCTGACGGAGTCGCCAGATCGCGCATGATCTTCTTTTTGATGCCTTCGATATCGATGGCCTGATAAAAAGCCTTGCGAACGCGAATGTCTTTGAACGGGTTCTTGCCCTTGACATTGGAATGCAGCAATTCATCGCGACGCTGATCCATACCAAGGAAGATCGTACGCAACTCAGGTCCGGTCTGAACTTCCGTCGTTGCGTTGTCGTTGACGCGCTTGATGTCCTGAACCGGGATCGGATAGACCATGTCCAGTTCACCGGACAGGAGAGCTGCTACGCGGGTCGCGTCAGATCCGATTGGTGTGAATTCAACCGTGTCGAGGTTATGATGGGCTTCATCCCACCAGCCATCATTCTTCTCGTAGACGGTCTTTACGCCAGGCTCATGACTGACCACCTTGAAGGGGCCAGTCCCATTGGTATGAAGCGCGGCATAGTTGGCCGACGTGTCCGAAGCAGAGGTGATTTTCACCGCATCGTTCTCTTCGGTCCAGTCCTTGTCCATGATGTACCACGTATCCCACTCGTAGTTCAGGATCGGGTTAACATCTGGCAGGATGAAGTCGACCGTGTAGTCGTCGACTGCTTCAACCTTGACGTCTGTGCCCACGCGCGTGGCAAGGTCGGAGCCTTCACCATGCAAACGCTCGACAGAAAAGACGACATCCTCAGCTGTGAAGTCATTGCCGTTGTGGAACTTGACGCCCTTGCGCAAGTGAAAACGCCAATGGTTCGGCTCGAGAACTTCCCAGCTTTCAGCAAGGCTTGGCTCGATTTCGAGGTTCTCGTTCCTGCGTGTCAGACCTTCATAAACATTGCCCAAAGCGGACAAAGTGAAGGTTTCGTTGAGGCTATAGGGATCGAGCTGATTCAGCGTTCCCTGGAAAGCGAATTTTAGAGTTTCAGCGTGTGCAGCGGAAGTCGCCAGACCAGCAGCCAATACAGCTGAGGCGAGGCCCAAGTTGAGTTTCTTCATATTTCCCCTCGAAGTTAACCCGGTGTCGCAAGTATCAGTTTTTTGAAGTTTGAAACGCTCCAAAACGCGGTCCGCGTGCGGAGTATTTGAGCATGCATAATGGCGAAGCAGTTTTCTGCCGTCCAGCCCTATCTCAAAGAAATTTCAAGACAATTTGGCACAAAGTTGATCTAGCATCGCAGAGCATTTTGCCAATTCAGCAGCTTCAATGAACTCGTTTGGCTGATGTGCCTGATCGATTGATCCTGGCCCGCAGACAACAGTCGACAGATCCTGCTCCTGGAACTGCCCACCTTCCGTTGCATAGACAACGACATTCGTTGCGTTGTCTCCGGTCAGTTGCCGCGCCATCAATTCTGCTGCGCCGTTTGCCTCAGGTTTGAGGCCTGGAACGTTCGCGGCTTCGGTAACCTGAATGTCGCAGTTTTCAGAGATTGCCTTCATGCCGGGCAGGACGCTGTCGTTTATAAATTTGCGATACCTCTGGACCCATTCCGCACCGCTTTCGTTGGGCAGCAAACGGATGTCCGTGATGAATTCGCAATGCCCTGCGGTGATATTGTGAGCGTTGCCACCCTTGATGGTGCCACAGTGGAGCGTCGTGTAGGGCGGATTGAATGGGCATTCCGGATCGGCCTGCGCCAAGTTCTCAGCGGTTCGGCTGTCCATCCAGGAAATCAGTTTTGCGGCTACGGAAATGGCAGAAACGCCACGATCCAGCTGACTGGAATGCACAGCATGACCGCTGATCTTGGTTTTCAGGACGATGATGCCCTTGTGGCCAGTAACGACCTGCATATTTGTCGGCTCGCCGACGAAAACAACCGCGGGGCGTGGCCCATCGGCCAGCATGCGCGCGATCATTGGGGGGGCACCAAAACAGCCGACCTCTTCGTCATAAGACAAGGCGATGTGGATCGGGACTTTCAGGTTCGCAGCGAGAAAGTGAGGGACATGCGCCAGTGTGGCAGCGGCAAACCCCTTCATGTCTGCAGAGCCGCGTCCATAAAGGCGGCCATCGGCTGCGCGGAGGTCGAATGGGTCTGAGATCCAGTCCTGACCTTCAACTGGCACAACATCCGTATGAGCTGAAAGCACCACCCCACCGTCAACATTGGGGCCGACGGTGGCAAAAAGCGCGGCTTTCTGTTTCGTATCATCATAGACCCTTGTGGAGGCCACGCCATGATCTGACAGATAGCTTTCGACAAAGGCGATAAGATCGAGATTGCTCTGATCGGAAACCGTTGGAAAACCAACGAGCTTTGCCAGCATTTCAGTGGGTGTGTAGCAGGTCGCCAAGGAAGCCTCCGGCTTGGAATGGGGGATCGGCAAGCCGATTAACATCGTGCGGCGATCAAACCGGTTACGAGATTGATTTTCAAGGGGTTATCGTCTTGGTTGAGTTTTTGCTCCCGATCAGGGTTATCAACCTGTTGAAAGCGGGGGCAACTCACCATGTTCTTGAAAGCAGATCACTTCCAAAGGTGCTTGACGGCCACGAATGTCCACAGAACAGGTCATTGCGTCCGGGCATGCCTGCAAAGCAGCAGCATTAAGAACGTCCTTTGAAATTGCAGCAAGGGCATTGTGTTCCTTGGCAACGCCTTCCAGTCGTGAGGCAACGTTGACCACATCGCCGAGGGCTGTAATGGATGCTTTTTCCCCGCTCTTGTCAGGTGCGCCAATGCGTCCGAGGATTGTGGATCCGGCATGAAGTCCGATTCCAATGCGCAAAGGAGTCGTGACACTGGGGCCGCGCTCGGTGTTTAAGGCATCGATAGCCACCCCTATGGATTTACAGGCACGCAAGGCCTGCCGAGTGCCCTCTAGTAATCCAGTTTGCATGCCAAAAATCGCCATGATTCCATCGCCGATGAATTTGTCGACATGGCCGCCTTCCTTACGGACTTCCTGAGAGACCAGGTCGAGGTAACGGTTGAGCAGATAGACGGTGTCAAAGGGCAGGTTCTGTTCCGTCAGACCGGTGAAGTTTCGCATGTCGATAAACATGACTGCGACCGGCTGCTCTACCCCCCAGTAATATGCATCGTGTTGCGATGATGGACCGGGTGCATCTGAGCGCACCGGCACCAGCGGTCTGACGCTAAGGTTACTCTGTGGGCGAATTTGACATGCCAGCCGCATCTCTTCATCTGCGCCTATGCGTTTCAAGACGGCTTCTTCTGCGGATGATGGTGGATCCAGTGTTTCGAGTCCGGCCACAACCTTGACTCGGCATGTTGAGCATCTGGCACGGCCCCCGCATACAGCAGCAAGAGGAATGTTGCTTGCCCGGCTGATCTCCAAAAGGGAAGGGCCAGGTGCAATCCTGACAAGATGGTCGCCGGGATATGTGATTGTGATGGTTTTTGCAAAACTGCGGATCGCAAGTCGTCCAAGGACAATCAGGATGCTGAAAGACAGCAGGCTAAATACGATCACTCGAACCTGGGCTGTAACTGCGTATACCCAATCAAGATTGGATGCGGTCACTTTAAGGTCAGGATTGCCGGATTGGGCAAGAAGCTGTGAACTGCTGGTCCACCCCCAAAGAGCCAATAGGGGCATTGCAACTGCGAAAGCTGCAAATGCGGGCAGATATCGTGTATACCAAGGCTTCAGGCGCAGCCAGAAATGCAGCCCGATCATGGAATGACTCCATACGACCAGAAGCAGCACGGTCTGTGTAAAGACACCGCCTGGCCAAAGAAGGATCATGATGTCCTGATAGCGCGGTGAAACGTCAAAAGCGAGATGGAGACCGCTGGTTGCCAACACATGCGGGATTAGTGTCCAGGGAATGTAGAACCCGAGCGCGAGCTGAAGGGTTTCCCAAACAGGTAATCTTAGTGTTCTGCGGCGAGCCGTGCGCCAAAGCGCGAGGACTACGTGGGTAATTGCAGCGAGTGAGAGGGTCACAAGTCCAGGCAATTCACCCCAAATGAAATGGTGAACGGCCTCCCCTTTCTGCATGAGGTCAAGAGACCAGATGCCGAGGGAGTGATTGATGAAATGCGACAGGCAGAAGGCAAAGAGAGTCAATCCGCTGGCAAGCCGTGCCTGCTGACGCCAGTTTCCTTTGCCCTGGAAACTAGAAGGTAAATTAATCTGGGACGTGGCGGATGACATCTTGAAGGTGCTGCTGCGCTTTGGGTCGTGCCAGGGGGGCGAGTTCGGTTTGAGGTCACGAACTATGAGAAGGTGGAGGCGGAGCTGGCACATTCAAGGCCGTTTCCAAAAAGTCGGTATTCTGGATGCAGTTTACTTCGAGGGCCGCTTGCCGCCCACGAACCACAACTGATCGTTTTGTGCAATGAACTCTCGCGTCAATTCCGGCGGCAGTTAGAACGTCCTGGGAGATTGCAGCCATGGAATTTTCTTCTTTGGCAACGCCTTCCAGCCGTGCGGCTACATTGACAACATCGCCAAGCGCCGTGATGCCAGAAGCGACGCCATTTTTGCCATCAAGGCCGATTCGTCCCAAGATCACAGGGCCGCCGTGCAGTCCAACGGCAACGCGCAGGGGAGCTGAAAGATGAGTGTCGAGGTCTTCATTCACTCGTGACAATTCGTCGGACAGTTCCGATAGCGTTTTGAGAGCCGCACGAACACCAGCTTCAAATGTGGTCTCGACGCCAAACAGGGCCATGATGCCATCGCCCATGATTTTGTCGACCATGCCGCCATTTTTTTGAATGATGCGGACAAGGCCATCGACATAACGGTTCAAAATAAACACCACATCGAACGGCAGTTTACCTTCGCTGAGTGTTGTAAAACCGCGCAAGTCAATAAACATCACGCTGATTTTTTGCTCAACACCCCACCGGTATCGATCATGCAGCCCTTCAGGGCTGAGGGAACGTCCGGCGGATAGCAAAGGACGGACAACCATGTCGGTCGTCGGGCGTAGCTGGCATGCAAGGCGAACATTACCGCTGGCACCGATGCGCTTGAGAACCTGCGCTTCTGCTTTGCCCGGCTGCTGAACGTCTGCTTGCCCGGACATGATCAGCGTTCGGCATGTGGAACACCGCCCACGCCCTCCGCAGATCGACATATGCGGAATGC
Source organism: Roseibium algae (assembly GCF_037783265.1). Taxonomy (NCBI): domain Bacteria; kingdom Pseudomonadati; phylum Pseudomonadota; class Alphaproteobacteria; order Hyphomicrobiales; family Stappiaceae; genus Roseibium; species Roseibium algae. Next base: position 13,896 of record NZ_JBAKIA010000029.1, on the reverse strand, counting down.
CTTTTATGCGGCTGATTTCCAGAAGGGTCGGTCCCGGTGCTGTCTTGACGATGCGGGAGTTCATATAGCTGATCGTGATCTGATGTTGGAATGCTGCGTAAATCTTGCGTCCGCCATAGATCACGAAGATCGAGCCTGCCAAAGCGTAGAAAATCAGCAACATGCCGTCGGCGACAGCAATAAGTTCAGTTTTCTGAGCTGCCGTTGTGTTGATTTGCGTCTTGCCTTCTATGACGAGCCGTCGGGCGGCTGATGTCCATCCTGTTATGGCCAATATTGGAATGCTGATCGATAGGACAAACAGAGAGGTTGACGCTTTGGCGTACCAGGGCTTCATCCGCAGCCAGTAATGCAGGCCAATGCAGCCATGCAGCCAGACAATAACAAGAAGGACGTTTTGCCATATGATTTCGCCCGGCCAGAGCGCGGATAGAACGTGCCGATAGTCGACATAGGTCCCGAAAGTTGATTCTGCGCCGCGTGTAAGCGAAATATGTTCGATCAGAAGGCAGGGAATTAGAAGACCCAGGCAGATCTGCACGGCTTCCCAAGGAGGCATTTTCCAGGTTCTGCGTTTTGCAGTTTTCCAAAGACCTAAACCGGCGTGGGTCAGGATAGCGCCATAAAGCACCACGACGCCCGGCAAGGAATGCCAGATTTGGTATCGCAGGTCCTGCCCCCAATCCATTGCGGCTAGAGAAATGTTTCCCAGCGCATGATTGAGGAAATGCAGCAAGGCGAACAAAAACAACACCAAGCCCGCAGTGAGGCGGAATTGTTGTTCGATTGACCCGGCTGCGGGCGGATGCCTGTTTGATTTTTTCGTCATTTTTTAACTGGGGTCACCTGAGATTACCTCGTTTCGAGCACGCCCCTTGCCTTAATGGTGCGCATGAACGGATTTTGACCGTCTGCCGCCCTTATGCAAGCTCTTCCTTCGGGACAAGACCCTAAGGCTGAATAGTCGTTGCTAATTTCCTGATTTCTCGGATTTGAAATTTCTGATGACCGAGCGGTTCTTCAGGTTCTCCTTGTTTGTGAACTCACCACTTTATGAGTGTCGGGTCATAATAAATTCGGGCCAATTGGCGTTTTGATCTGATGCCTCTAAAGCGAGGGTTTTCCCCCGGCTTTCGATCATTGACCTTGAATGCTGCGGCAAGAGCGGCAAAGTGTCGAACAAAGCTTATAATTTTTGAAGAATGGGGAGAGCCATGAAGCTCTATGGCATCAAGAACTGCGACACGGTCAAGAAGGCACGAAAATTTCTGGAAGAGGCCGGGATCGATTATGTTTTTCATGACTACAAGAAAGACGGCGTCGATACGGTAAAACTGGCGGCTTTCGTCGATGATTTCGGCTGGGAGGTCGTTTTGAACAAGCGTGGTACGACTTGGCGGAAACTCGACGAGGAGATTCAGGACAGCGTCACAAGTGCGGCCTCGGCGATAGCTGTCATGGCGGACAACTCGTCTATGATTAAGCGTCCTATCGTGGAATGCGAAACCAAGAATTTCATCGGTTTCGACCCGGTTGCCTGGGAAATGGCATTGGAACTTGGCGAGCTGAAGTAAAGTTCAGGCTTCCTGCCTACCAGGTCCGGCGGGGGCCGGTGTCGATGTGATAGTGGCCAGTCGAATAACGCTTGTATCCGCCGACTTCGGGTTGCGCTTTCAGAAAACGAATGACTGAGGATGGATTGCCACGAACAGAGAAATCAACGGCCTGGCAATTCAAATGATAGGAATCCCCGGCCCCGCCTTTCCACCAGTTCTCCAGCCACCAGCGCTTTGTTGAGGTGACTGTGACCCGTCCATAGCGTTTTGCGACCCGGTTGAGCACTTTTTTGAGCTTCCGCGGCACGCACCATTCCGTGTCATTATACGTGATTTTGTTGCTGGAGCTTGTGATCCAGCCCAAGCCTGTGACGCCAGCGACGCTGCCACAACCTGCAAGACTGAGGCAAAGGGCAATGGCAATACTATTGGATCTGAGGCGCGCGAACATGACTGGCAACACATTAACTCGAAGTGGGACTTCAAGTTTGCTGGTTAATAGTTAAAATTGTCGTGAAAAACATGGTTAAATCTCAGTATTTTAAAGGCGTTTTCGTTAACACTTCTCACGGCTCAAACGCGAATTTCGCGAGTTCGTGATTCAAACCCACTGGCGAGCTGCAGTTCTATGAGATAGTCATGTTCTTGCGGATTTCAGGTTCGCAATCAACGGTCTGAAACCAATGACATCTTTCATCGGCAAACCCGGTCCAGAATCCGTTCATGCTATTTGTGAGGAACGAAGCGTCATGTCTCACGTTTTTCCGCGTCACACCAAAGCCAATCCCCCTGTCGCAGTTGCTGGAGATGGCTGTTATGTTATTGACAGCAATGGCAAACGTTATTTCGACGGTTCAGGTGGAGCTGCCGTGTCTTGTCTCGGGCATAGCGATCCGGATGTGATCGCGGCCATCAAATCCCAGGTTGACCAGATTGCTTTTGCCCACACTGGCTTTTTTACGTCTGAACCGGCTGAAGAGCTTGCAGAATTGCTGATATCCAATGCGCCGGAAGGTCTGGCGCGGGTGTATTTCGTTTCTGGCGGATCCGAGGCGATGGAAGCGGCGCTCAAGTTGGCGCGCCAGTATTTTCTGGAAGTTGGTGAGACCAAGAGACACCGGGTCATTGCCCGCCGTCAAAGCTATCACGGCAACACGCTGGGGGCGCTGGCTACCGGCGGCAATGCATGGCGACGGGAACCTTTCGCGCCGATGATGATTGAGACATCTCATATCTCGCCTTGTTATGAATATCGTGATCGCCGGTCAAGTGAGACGGCTTTTGAGTATGGCCAGCGGGTGGCCAATGAGCTGGAAGCCGAAATTCAACGCCTCGGCCCGGAAAACGTCATGGCCTTTGTGGCTGAGCCGGTTGTCGGCGCGACTTCTGGAGCTGTTCCGCCAGTGGAAGGCTACTTCAAGCGCATTCGCGAGATTTGTGATGCTCACGGCATTCTGTTGATCCTGGATGAAGTGATGTGTGGCATGGGCCGCACGGGGACGCTCTTTGCCTGCGAGCAAGATGGCGTCACGGCTGACATCCTGGCTGTAGCCAAGGGGCTTGGGGCCGGATATCAGCCCATCGGAGCGATGCTTTGCTCGGCCAAGATTTATGATGCCATTGAGAATGGCTCGGGCTTTTTTCAGCATGGCCACACTTACATTGGTCATCCAACGGCTTGCGCAGCCTCACTTGCCGTTTTGCAGAAACTTACTGGCGGACTTGCAGATCAAGTGATGCCGCTAGGCAATCTGTTTGATGCAGCTCTTCGGAATGCATTCGGGCAGCATCCGAACGTGGGCGATATTCGTGGGCGGGGCCTCTTCCGGGGCATTGAGATTGTCGAGGACCGAGATACGAAGGCCCCGTTTGATCCGAAGCAGGGCATTCACAAAGCCTTGAAGAAAGCCACTTTCGAGGCGGGTCTGGCCTGTTATCCAATGGGCGGTACGATTGATGGTGTCAAAGGCGATCATATCCTCCTTGCGCCACCCTTTATTATGACCGAAGCGCAGATCGGCGAAGTCATAGACAAGCTGAAACTTGCCTTACGGGAGGTGTTTTGACGTTGGTGAAACCCCTGCCGCAAATTATGGTTGCACCCAATGGAGCGCGACGAACCAAGGCTGACCATCCAGCTCTTCCGATGACAATTGAGGAAACCGTTGATGTTGCGGTTGCCTGTCATGCTGCCGGTGCCGATGGCCTCCATGCGCATGTGCGGGATGAAACGGGCGCTCATACGCTAGATTCGGGCCTTTATCTGGAGCTTTTGTCGGAAATGGGGTCCCGTGCGCCGGAAATGGCGGTTCAGATCACCACTGAAGCTGTTGGAAAATACAGTCCGGAAGAACAGCGCAAGTTGGTCCGGGATGTGATGCCTGAAGCCGTGTCCATTGCAGTTCGGGAAATGGTTCTGACATCGGAAACGGATGAGGTGAGCAGCTTTTATCATTGGGCGAGGGAGGTGGGTATTGTGATACAGCACATTCTTTACAGTGCAGGTGACCTGGCCCGGTTTTACGATTTGGCGCAAGCTGGTGTTGTTCCAGGGCCAGACTATCAAGTGTTGTTTGTTTTGGGCCGTTATGCTGAAAATCAGGAAAGTGACCCTTCAGATCTCGATGCATTTTTAAAAGGTATGGAGGTTGCTCCGGGCGATTATTCCATTGATTGGGGTGTTTGCGCTTTCGGGCATCGGGAGACTGATTGTCTGGTGCACGCCGTGTCGAATGGCGGTAAAGCGCGTATCGGCTTTGAAAATGGTTTATGGAACCGGGATGGTTCCATGGCCACGGACAATGCGGATCGCGTTCGTGACCTCATTGATGCGCTGGGCTGAAGTCAGGTTTTGGTCCTGAGCCGAATGAGAAATGATGTGGCAGCTGTGCGAAAAGCACTGCGCCGTTAGCGGAGAATTGGAAAAGTGTCGAACCGTCGTTTTGTCCTCACCCTGTCTTGTGAAGACCGTCCTGGTATTGTCGCAGCCGTTACGACGGAACTTGCAGATCTTGGTGCCAACATCGCTGAAAGCGATCAGTTCTGGGATCGCGTGACCAATCAGTTTTTCTTGCGCATCTCTATTCTGTCTCCTGACAGCGTTTCATTGGAGAGTGTTCAGAAATCACTGGATCCGGTGATAAGCCGATTTGATATGAAAGCCCGGCTGGTGGACATGGACAATCGCCCGAAGGTGATTGTCATGGTCTCCAAATTCGATCACGCCCTTCTGCATATTCTTTACCAGTTGCGGGTTGGCTGGATGGATGCAGAAGTGGTGGCTATCGTTTCGAACCATGAAACAAGTCGCCGCACGGCAGATATTGAGGGCATTCCTTACTATCATTGGCCGGTGACAAAAGAGACCAAAGGCGAGCAGGAAGACCGGCTTTTGAAGCTGGTGCATGAAACAGGCGCTGATCTCGTTGTGCTTGCGCGCTACATGCAGGTTCTGTCGGACAATCTGTCAAAGCGCCTGTTCGGCAAGGTCATCAACATTCACCACTCGTTCCTGCCGAGCTTCAAGGGTGCCAAGCCTTATCATCAGGCCCATGCTCGTGGTGTGAAGATGATCGGCGCGACGGCGCATTATGTTACGCCGGATCTCGATGAGGGGCCGATTATCGAACAGGACGCGGAACGGGTTTCCCATTCCTTGTCTGCTGAAGATTTCGTTGCACGTGGCCGTGATATTGAATCCCGGGTTCTCGCTCGCGCGGTTAAATATCACCTTGAAAATCGGGTCATGATCGTTGGCAACAAAACGATTGTCTTTACCCAGTAAGCAGAGCGGCTTCGGCCGATGGTATGTTCGTCTGCCTATCCCCGGAAAGGCGCATGACGGGACTGATCGGGATAGGCAGTCCGTCTTGCCTCATTTCTGCAAAAACCCAATCCCGGAACAGCCGGACTTTTCGGCTGTTCTTGTTCGATTGCGGATAGCTTATGTTCCAGGAATCGCTACTGATTGCTGAAATGATATCAAATGGCTGCAGCAGAAGGCCCGTATCAAGTGCTGTCTGGTTGAGATAGGGGGTGAGGATGGCTACCCCATGTCCAGCGATGGCACGATTGGCTTCCAGAGCCTGAGACCCCATGCGTGACGATGGTAAGTGGCTGAGGTCCAAATCTGGATAACCGGCGTCAGAGAACCAAACGGCCCACCAGTCGTCTTGCGGATCGATGATCGTCACTTTCAGCAAGTCGAGCGGGGTATGAATACCTCCAACGGATTGTGCGAGCGCAGGGCTGAGCATCGGCGTAAATGTGACGGGCACAAGGTCGTGAAAGAGCCAGTCTTTCGGTGGTTTGTAGCAGGCGGAAATCATCACATCCGCAGACAGGACCGCTGCGTCGGGCGTAGCGATGCCGGAAGGTCCATAGGGCAGAATCCGAATTGTCAAATCCGCGTTGAGAGCCTGGAACTTGTGGATGCGGGTCGCTAGCCAGTTTACAGCCAGCGTCGTGTTGCTGGAGATCACAAGATGGTTTGCATCCTGATCCACAATGTCATCGAAGGCATCGCGCAGCGAACCAAAAGCCAAGATAACCTGGCCGGATAATTTAAGGCCTTTCTCGGTCAGTTCGATTTTGCGGGGCAGCCGGACAAACAGCGCAAAGCCGAGTTTTTCTTCCAGTAATTTGATCTGATAGCTCACCGCAGCCTGCGTCATGCCCAGCTCCTCTGCAGCACGGGTAAAGCTTAGGTGTCGGCTCGCGGCCTCAAAGGCGCGGATTGCAGAAAGGGGCGGTAGGTTTGTTGCCATTGCATAAGGCCTCCTTATGCAAGGAGCCTGAGATTTAGTTGGTCGGCAAGTCCGATTTGCAAGATATTCCTCCCGTTAAAGCATTGAAGGAAAGAGTAAAATGACTGCAAAGCCAAAGGCTTCGCGGAAAGGATCCGCTTAGCTCGAAGTCCTGAAAAATGTACTCGGCTACATGGCGCGAAGAAGTCGCCTTATTCGGCGTCGACGCCGTATTATGCTGGCTCGCCGATTGCCGGAGCATCTTTTGAAAGACATCGGAGCCGACCGGAGCGCGATGGGGCAAGACAGTTTGGAGGTCAGCTGGCAATCCGAGCTGAGCGCTCAACTCAGGCACCAGCAATTGCGGGACCGGAAGCCTCTTATCTGATGAATTACAGCAGCATCGCCCAGGCTGTCGCTGCGAGCATTCCGATCGCCATCGTGACTGTGGTGGCTCTCAGGAGAGCGCCTTCTCCCAGGACGGCCAGGATGGAGACACCGAGTAACGCCCAAAGCGAATGGCATATCGTTCCACCAAGGATAAAGCCGCCGCTGAGCAGAGCGGCGTTTTCGACCAGCCCGAGATCATTGCCCGCAAAAAACGTGGTGAAGGCAACAAGGCTCATGGCCCAGGTTTTCGGGCTGAGCGGGTGGATCAACAGACCTTCCCAGAAACTAGGCAGTCTGACGTCGCCCTTCGGTTTGATGCTCAAGGATATGATGCGCCACGCAAGATAGGTCATATAGGCCATGCTCAGCGCCTTGAAGATCGTGACCACGAGACCACCGCCAGCCATGATTTGTCCGAGTCCGAACGCGACGCTGAGATTCAGGGCCAAAGATCCGATCTGGGATGCGATAATGACAGGCAAGGCGGTTCTGTAACCGGCAGTCGCCCCGATTGCCATGAACGTCAGGTTGCCGGGTCCTGGTGTGCCGGTCATGACGGCGACAAATAATGCGAAGGGGGCAACGGCTGAGATGTCCATGAGGGCGCCAATACAATAAATACAATTACACGATTATTTGGTCATACTTGAAGTATTGTATCGGTCAATGTAATTATTGTTCTCATGACAATCTGGTGCCCTGATCTCAGCCCGGTCTCCGGGCCAATTTATCTCGCTGTCGCCGATGCGATTGAAGCGGATATTCGCTCTGGCGCTTTGAGTGTGGGCGAACGTCTACCGCCGCAGCGCGAGTTAGCTTATCAGCTGGGCGTTACATTGGGCACGATAACACGCGCCTATCGAGAAGCTGAACGCCGTAGATTGCTGCGCGGCGAGACAGGCCGTGGCACCTATGTTGCGCCGCAAGAGATGGATGTCTCGCCTCTGATTCCTCGAGAAGATCGCCTTTTCGATCTCGATTTGGCGCGCAACTTTGCTTATCCGCACCTTAATCCTGACCTCAGCAAAGGTCTGGCGAGGGTTGCCCGAACCCCTGGGATTGATCGGCTGAATGGATTTGTGCCCTCGGAGGGGCTGTCAAGCCACCGGGAGACTGGAGCTCAGTTGTTTGATCTGTTTGGGCTTAAGGCTGATCCGTCGAACATCGCGCTGACCTGTGGTGCTCAGCATGGCATCCAGATTTTGTTGCAGGCACTTTTCCGGCCCGGGGATACCATCGCGGTTGACGAGTTCACCTATCCGTCGATCCTGAATTCTGCGCCGCATCTTGGCTTGAAACTTGTACCAATCTCCTTGATGCAGGCGGATGATGGCCAGTTTCTGGCGATGGATCCGGATGCTTTGGCTGCGGCTGCACGTACGCAGGACGTCAAAGGCGTCTTTTTGATGCCGAATATGCACAACCCGACAACCCACACGATGACATTGGCTGAGCGGGAGGCCATCGTTCGTGTTGCCCGTAAATTTGGTCTGAAGATCATCGAAGACGACCCCTATACGCCATTTGTCCGTGAGCATCCGGTGGCGCTGGGCATGCTTGCGCCCGAACTGACCGCCTCAATCGCTGGCATTTCCAAGTTGATTTCGCCAGGCAGCCGAATTGGCTTCGTGCATGTTCCGCGCGCATACGGCAATTCGGTGCGTAATCTCATTGGCGAAAGCACTTGGATGGCATCTCCCATTACTGCCGAGTTGATAGCTGGCTGGATCAGGGACGGCACCTTGAAGCGAACCCTCTCGGTAAAAGGGGAGGCCAATGTTCAGCGCTATGAGGTCGCCTGTAAGCTCCTCGGCAAAGACAGCTTCCAAGGCGCCGTCGACAAGGTTTTTGCCTGGCTCAAGCTGGAAGACGGCGTGGACCCGGCCGTTGTTGAGGCAAATCTGGCGCATCAGGGCGTCGCGGCCTTGTCCGCCAAATATTTTCAAGCGTCCGACCGCCAACCCCGATCCTACATGCGCATTACGCTTGGCACGATTGTTGGTGAACCAGAATTCCAGCGAGCGCTGGAAATTTTGGTCAAGGCACGTCGGACAACAGAGGCTGGCCGGTTTCTGTCGACGCCAGTTGGTTGAGGCTGCTGAAAGGCAAACCCTCTTGCTCTTGCCTTTGACATTTCCTTCAAGGACGACAATAAGCGGATCGGATTGCGCTTCGGCGACATATAAACCGGAACCTTCATGGCCTTTTGGAAGCGTAAAGACACATCATCTGGCGCAAACGGGGACTTTGACCTGTCTGCGAGGCCATATGCCGTTCTGAAAGATGTCAGTCTGGAACTGGGTGATCGGCTGGTTCTTGAGAATGTCTCCCTTAGACTGTGCGAATCCCGGGTTGGTATCGTCGGATTGAACGGCTCAGGTAAAAGCAGCCTTGTCCGACTGTTGAATGGTCTGCGACTGCCGACCTCTGGTGAAGTTCGGATCTTTGGAGCAGCAACAACTGCAGCTCGGTTTGAATTGCCACGGCACGTTGGGTTTGTTTTCCAGAACCCGGACCATCAGGCGATCTTCCCAACGGTGGAAGAAGAAATCGCCTTTGGCCTGAGCCAGCTGGGCGCTGAAAAGATCGAAGCTCGGACGCAAGCCTTGGCTTTTCTTGAACAGCATCATTGCGGGCATCTTACGCAAAAGCCGTTCACTGAACTGTCCGAAGGGCAAAAGCAGCTCATTTGTCTTCTTGCCGTTCTGGTGATGGATCCGAAGCTCCTGGTTCTCGATGAGCCGATGTCGTCGCTGGATGGCTTGGCTACGCGCAGAATATTCAGGAAGCTTGAGGGTCTTGATCAGAAAATCATCATGATCAGCCACGATCTCTCGCTGTTGAAAGAGTTTGATCGAGTGATCTGGCTGGAATCAGGCCGCGTGAGAATGGATGGCGTTCCGGAGGATGTCCTTCCGGCCTATGATGCTGACATCAACTGCCGCGCAGAAGCAGATTATTCCGGAGAAGTCCTGTGATCTCGCTGTACCTGCCAGGACAAAGCTGGCTGCATCGTTGTTCCGTGCGACTGAAGCTTGTGGTTCTGGCTATTGCCAGTGTTCTCATACTGCCTGTCTCCGACCTTGTTTTACTTGGGGCTGCGCTGGCTGTGGTGTTGTCGCTTTATGTCAGCCTTGGCTCTGGGGGCTTGCGGCAATTGAAGGCCCTAAAGCCTCTTACGTCACTGTTGGTGATTATATTCTTCCTGCATGGAATAACCGGAAACTGGCATGAAGGCTTCGTTGCGGTTCTGCGCCTGGTGGTGATGGTGCTTCTGGCCAATCTCGTGTCAGTAACGACCCGCATGGATGATATGATGGAAGCCGTGTTGCCGCTGTTTTCACCGCTGCGCTTGTTTGGTATGTCGCAGAAGAAACCAGCGTTGGCGGTCACCTTGGTGCTGCGGTTTGCGCCTGTCCTCCTGTCGGTATATGCATCTCTGCGCGAAGCCTTTCAGGCGCGCAGCGGTAGGCGGACAAGTTGGCGTCTCATGGCCCCTTTTCTGCTTCAGTCTTTGATTATGTCAGAAAACGTTGCCGAGGCCTTGAGCGCACGCGGCGGTGCAGCTGGTCTTGGCGGAAATGCAAAGCTTTAAGCAGTGTGCGTTGGCAAACTATAATAAGGAATACTCAATGAACGACCGGTCTCTGGTTCAGATCGCCTTTTATGCCGCCCTGATTGCCGCTCTCGGGTTGTTGCCCAAGGTCGCGATCCCGCTGATGGGGGGCGTGCCGATCACAGCACAGACACTCGGCATCATGCTGGCTGGCGTTATGCTCGGACCGATCCGCGGTGCGCTGGCCGTTTTGCTGTTTCTCTTTCTTCTTGCCCTTGGTGCGCCGATCCTGGCTGGTGGGCGCGGTGGTCTCGGCGTCTTTGTTTCGCCGTCCGTTGGCTTTTTGATCAGCTGGCCGATTGGCGCATTCGTTGCTGGTTTCATCATGAACAAGACACCTGGCATGAGCGTACTGCCTGCAGCCGCCATTGCAGCGGCGGTAGGTGGTGTCGGTGTTGTCTATCTTTTCGGAATACCGGGCGTTGCCCTTATGGCGGACCTGCCCTTGGCAAAAGCGGCAATCGGCAGCGCGGTCTATATTCCTGGAGATTTGATCAAGGTGGCGATCACCGCTGTGGTCGCCCAGACTGTAGCTCGCGGCTTGCCACGGGCACTGATGTCCCGGGCTTGATGATCATTTGAGCTGAACCCCAACAGCGAGCGGCAAAATCCATGGCTTTCGTTGGCGATACGTTGAACGACCTTGCCAGGCTGAAGCCGAATGCGTTGGCGTTGACCTGCGCGGATCGTCGATGGACACGGGCGGAATTTTTCAGTGAAGTTCTCGCCTTAACGACCCTTCTTAAGACCCGCGTTTTGAAAGAAGCGCGGGTTGCCTTGTCTTTGAGAGATCCGGCGAGGCTGCTGGTGGCTTTCTTTGCGGTTGCTCGCAGCGGGGCTGTTGCCATGATCTATGATCCGGACTGGCCAGCAGGGCGCCGCGCCTGGATCGATCGGGAAACCCACCCGGTTCTGCTGCTTGATGATGAAACACTTGCCCGGTTGCTCGCGCTTCCGGTTGAGGGATCCTCGGATAGATCAGATCCTGAAGCTTTTCCTGAGGGTACAGATCCGTTTTATGCTGGCTTTACCTCTGGCTCGACTGGGGATCCGAAAGGCTATTGCCGCTCGCACAAGTCATGGCTGGAAAGCTTCGATGTTAGCGCCCGCGAGTTTGCCATTGGCGCTGACGATCATGTCATCGTGCCTGGCAACATGGTGCATTCGCTGCATCTCTATGGGGCCGTTCACGGAATGGTCGTTGGTGCTCATGTGGAAGTGGTTGAGCGCTTTAATCCGCGTGCCTTGTCCGAGCGGATGCGGCGACCGGGATCGCCAGATTCAGCAGAAGCACAAACCTCCCTGGTGTTCTACGCTACGCCAACCCAAATCCATTATGTGGCCGAGGACCTTCGGCGTGCTGGTGCCGCCAGCAGTGTCCGGTTGGTTCTGGCCAGTGGCGCTAAATGGCGTGATGATGATCGCCGTCGGATGAAGGACATTTTCCCTGAGGCGCGATTGGTCGAGTTCTACGGCGCTTCTGAAATGAGTTTCATCACTCTGGCTGGGCCTGAAGACAATTTGCCGCCAGGCTCCGTGGGACGGGCGGCATCCGGCGTGTCGATCCGGATTATGAGTGATCAAGGCGATGAGTTACAGCCCGGTGAGCTCGGCACCATCTGGGTCAGCAGCCAAATGCTGTTTGATGGCTACATTTGTGGTGGCGGTAGTGAAGTTGCCCGCAATGGTGCTTGGCTGACTGTCGGGGATCAGGGGTTCCTTAACGCAGAAGGTTTTCTGTTTCTGACAGGTCGACAAAAACGAATGATCGTGACCGCTGGACTCAATATCTATCCGGAAGAGGTCGAGCAGGTGCTCCTTTCTCACTCGTTGGTCGGTTTGGCAGCGGTGCTGCCCGTGGCTGATCCGGTGCGCGGGCAGGTTATGGTTGCCTTTGTATCGCCAGAGCAGATGCCGCCAGATCAAGCTGCCTCTGGTGAAAATGCTTCTAACCTTGAAGATCAATTGCGCCGTCATTGTCTTCGCCATCTGGGCAAGGGTCGTACGCCGCGCAGATTCATAATCCGGTCGGCCCTGCCATTGACCCCTGGAGGCAAGGTTGACCTGATGGCGCTGGAAACAGACCTTTTACAAGGCACCGAGACGAATGACTGAAGACGTCCTCATTCTGGCCGCACGGCGTACTGCCGTTGCCCCGCGTGGCGGCGTCTTTCGCAATTTACAGGCAGATGAGCTCGCTGCGCCTGTCATTGAGGCATTGCTGTCCGATGCGGGCCTGGGAAAAGACGCAGTTGATCATGTAATCTTCGGTAACGCTCTTTATGGCGGTGGCAACCCGGCACGTATGGCGGCTCTCAGGGCTGGTTTGCCAGAGCATATCCCGGCTATGACCCTTGATAGTCAATGCTGCTCTGGCATGGATGCGATCCTGCAGGCTTGCCATCTGGTCCGCGCTGGCGCTGCAAGATGTGTCATTGCGGGCGGCATGGAGAGCTTTTCCAGATCACCGATCCGGATGCACCGACCTCTGATTGCTGGTGAGAAGCCTGTGGAATACACTCGGCCGCCGTTTTCGCCTGATCCTGCCATGGATCCGGACATGACCGAAGCGGCGGCGGCGCTGGCCGCAGAGCTGTCCATTCCGCGTGAAAGCCAAGCTGCTTACGCTGTGCGATCTCATGAAAAGGCAATGGCTGCGTGGCGCGCGGGGGAATTGCTCGAAGAGTTGGTGACAGTCCCTGGAGCAGTGCTCGACTATGATGCTTTTACTCGCAGCCTGGATTTCAGAACAGCTATGCGCGCGCCTGTTCTTGCAGGTGATCGGGCGACCGGGGTGTCTGTAGCCACAGCAGCTGTTGAGGCAGATGGTGGTGCTGCGGTGATTGTGGCACATCCAGATCTGGTAACCACGGCGATTGCCAGATCTTCCCGTGTTGCACCGGTTATATTTAGAGGCGGTCTCACGAGGGGCGGGTCGTCCGCTCAGCCTGCTTTGGTTCCAGTTGCGTGTCTGCAGGAATTGCTTCAGCGCTTGGATTTGTCGGTGGCTGATATTGAGACATATGAGCTGATGGAAGCTTATGCGGCACAAGCGATGGCGACAAGCGATCTGCTTGGCTTACCAAGTGACCGCATCAACCTTGGCGGCGGGGCTTTGTCACGGGGGCATCCGATTGGGGCGTCTGGTGCGATCTTGGTTGTTCGACTGTTTCAGCAGCTGTCTGGTTTAGCCTCGGGTATTTCTGGAATTGGCTTGATTGCAGGTGTTGGAGGATTGGGTGTTTGTTTATGTTTGGGTTCTTAGTTTTTAGTTGGCTTTGATGTTTTTGGATTTTTCTTTATTTTTTGGATTTATGAATTTTGTTTAAGGTTTTGATTTTGCGTATTTTTTGTATGTTTTTGGTTGTTTTTTGGGTTTTGCCGGCTTGATTGTCCACAGTGTGTTTGTTTGATTTGTTTTTAGTTTTGTTTTTTTGGATTTAGCCGTTGACGGTTTTGGGAGTGGCCCCTATAACCACGTTCATCGACGGCGGCAACGTCGCTGGCGGACGGATCGTTCGTCCAAAATTACTGAAAATTGAGTGTTGACATCGAGCTTTGGTTCGACGATAAGGCGCTCCACTTCAGG
>NZ_JBAKIA010000028.1:0-30620 GCF_037783265.1 Roseibium algae | reverse complement strand
GAATGCTCGCCTGAGGACGCCCGAAATCCGTTCGTTGCCAAGCATCGGCGGGAGCAACCAAATAAGCGGACCCATCATAGAACGAGCTCCGCTCATCGGCTAATCCGCGCACCAACGCCCCTCTTTGCTGCTCGGCATGATCCTTGACAGTAGTTCTATCTTGCTGATCGTGGTTCCAATCGCAGCGCCCATTGCCCAAGGGCTTGGGTTTGACTTAGTTCACTTCGGCATCATCACTGTGATTGCGGTTGAAGTCGGCCTCCTGACGCCGCCCTTTGGCATATTAATCTTCACGGTTCATGCAACGCTCGGCGATAGCGACACCAAGCTGGAAGCCATCTTTGCTGGCGCAATGCCCTAAGTTGCTGTGATGCTTGGAGTCTTAGCTCTGACCGCAGCGTTTCCGCAATTGGCTGTGTCTTAGGGGGAGGTCCGCTCTGGGCTATAAAACCAGGCACCAGACAAGCTAAAACCTGTTTCTTGCGATAGCGCTCCAGGGCGTTCGATGTCATCGAACGCCTGTTGGTTACGGTCAAAAAGATCCGTCAGCCCCAATCAGCCATGCTTGAAATGTTCCGTCCCTGCCATCCGCTATCTGCCTCGCCGCAGCCGTTTGCCGATGATTTCGGGTCTGAGGCTTCAGGCACCTCACCTTCCAGGCCATAATATTTTATTATGCTAGTTGTCCGATTACTCATTGGATAGCTAAATTCTGTCCCGTTAACAATGGAGTCATGGTTTGAAAAATAACGCTTTGGACTGCTGAGTTTAGGCAATGCCGAGCGACGAAAAAGGTGAGGAACAAGAGCCCATGGCGCTCAGCGGCAACGAGAATATAGTCATTATTGGCGGCGGCCCTATAGGCATGACCCTTGCCCTCGACCTTGCCTACCGTGGTGTATCAAGCACCATCATTGAAAAAACAGACGGCCGAATTGAGACGCCAAAGCTGGGTCTCATCAGCGTGCGAACCATGGAAATTTTCCGTCGGCTGGGCATCAGCAACTACGTCAAGGATACGAAGTTCAAGCGAGACTATGGACTTTCCATGGTCTATTGCACCTCAATCGCGACCCATTTTCTGGGAAAAATTCCTTACCCATCCCTTGAGGACGAACCTTCTTATCCGGGTAGTCCAGAGACGAAGTGGCGCTGTTCGCAGATTTTCCTCAACCCGATGCTCGAAGAGCGCGTTGAGGCCTGTCCGCAGATAGACTACCAGAGGATGACCCAGTTTGAACGCTTTGAGGACGATGGCGATGAAGTCATCGTTCACGTGCGCAATGTCGAGAATAACATCACCTCTAAGCTGAGAACCCCTTATCTCATCGGCTGTGATGGTGCCGGAAGCCGTGTTCGCAAGCAACTCGAAATCGAGATGCTGGGCGAAGGTGCGCTTGATCACTCCGTGGCAATCTTCTTTCGCTCTGCAGCTTTGGCAAGTGAACAAAAAATGGGTGAAGCCGAGCGCTATTTCTTTGTCGATGACAAGGGTTGGTGGGGAAATATCAGCGCAATGGATGGCTATGAGCTTTGGCGTTTGACTGTTTCGGGTGCCGATGGAAAGTCCGAAAGCGTTGTCGAAAACGCAGCTTCATGGGTCCGTCGCGCACTTGGGTCGGACGATCTTTCGTTTGAGCTGATTTCCGCCTTGCCTTGGAGGCGGAGCCAGTTGACTGCATCAGAATTCAGCAAAGGGCGTGTTTTTTTAGCTGGAGATTCCGCCCACACAATGTCGCCAACTGGCGGCTTGGGCATGAACACGGGGATGGGAGATGTCAATAACCTGGCCTGGAAGCTGACAGCTTGCGTGCAAGGCTGGGGAGGGGAAAACCTGCTGAATTCCTACTCCATTGAGCGCCGTCCGATCGCCGACAGAAACGCATCGGTGTCCACGCAAAACTTCAATCAGCTTAAATCCGTTGTTGATTGCACCGGCATATTGGATGAAACCCCCGAGGGGGAAGGCGTTCGCCAGAAAATCGGTACCAAAATCACCGAAGCAACGAAGACTGAATGGGAAACCATGGGGGTCCATTTGGGCTATCGCTATGAGGCATCTCCCATTCTGGCGGCAGATGGCACCGACGAGCCCTACGACGATCATCGCTATTATGTCCAAACGGCGCGCCCTGGTCATCGTGCCCCACATGCATGGTTGGGAGGTGGTCCTGCAAATGGCCTGTCTACGCTCGATCTGTTCGGTCCGGGCTTTGTCCTGCTGCGATTGGGGAAATTTCCCCAATCTTGCGACACATTCGAGAGAACCGCGCGCAAGCGCAACATACCTCTGCGTGTCATAGATCTGGATCGGGCAGACCTCCTGGAGCTCTACGAAGCACCGCTGGTCTTGGTTCGACCAGATGGGCATGTGGCCTGGCGCGGACAGACAGTGCCCGAAGATGCAGAACAGCTATGGGACACAGTTACGGGAGCTTGAGGTGATGGAATGGGCGGAGGGTTTGGAGGGAAGCTCTCTTTTCGAACCGAAAAGCTGAAATCACTTAATAATAAAATATTCAAAACCTTGGAGGAGGAACATATGAAACGGACGATTGAAGTGGGCCTGGGCTTGATTGCAGCCCTGATCATGACCGCAGGCGTAACGGCAACAAGCCTCGCAGATGAATATCCATCGTCGGCAATCACGATGGTTGTCCCCTTCCCTCCGGGCGGAGGAGCAGACATCATCATGCGTGCGTTGGGTAAAGAGCTCTCAACTCAGATGGGCCAGTCAATCATTATTGACAATCGTCCGGGCGCAGGTGGCACAATTGCAGCCACATATGCAAAAAACGCCAAGCCAGACGGCTACACTCTGTTTTTTGGCAATACCAGCACGCACGCCACCAACCAGCACATCATGGATTTGAAATATGATCCTGTGGTTGACTTCTCACCCGTCAGCAGTCTGCTGATCATTCCACATGTTCTGGTGGTTCCCGCAGATAGCTCTGTGGAGTCTGTTGAGGACCTTGTTGCGCTGGCCGATACCAAACCAAATGGTCTGAGTTTCGCCACGCAAGGGCTTGGAGCCGGTGGGCAGATTCTTGGAGAGCAGTTCAGCAAGGCAACTGGCAAGAGCATGCTAGCGATTCCCTACAAGGGCGGCGGTCCGGCTCTGCTCGATACATCCGCAGGCAGAACCGACTTTATGTTCAGTGGCCTGCCGCCAGTGCGTTCATTCCTGGCAGACGGCACATTGCGCATTTTGGCGGTTGCAGGACCAGAGCGTCTCAGCATTATGCCTGACGTGAAAGCCATGAGCGAGCTCGGTTATCCTGAGGTCAATTTGAACTTCTGGATGGCCGTTTTTGCGCCAGCTGGTACACCAAGTGAGATCACCGAAAAAATCTACAAAGAACTCGTGACTGCAGCAAATTCTGATGCGATGACTGAGTTGGTCACCAAAAGTTCGATGCGACTGCAGGTGAATGGGGCCGCTGCCCTGGCCGACCAGGTCAAGTCTGACACCAAAACAGTCGGCGACCTTCTAACGGGCGTCGGTTTGAAGAAATAGTGCTTCCAACACAAACACTGGGCAGCTTCTGGCTATAATCAGAAACTGCCATTCTTCGAACAATGGATTGATAGTGTGGATCAAGATTTCAGAATTCGAAGACCCGATCTCATATTGGGTCTGGCGCTCGTTGGCGTTGGTGTTGGCGCCGCCGCGCTGAGTGTCAACTACGATATCGGCCATTTGAATGATATAGGTGCTGGCTTTTTCCCCCTCATAGTCGCTGCCTGTCTCATTTTATGCGGCCTGTTGATCGGACTATTCAGCTTCAGTTCTCCCGAAACGACGCTAGTGCTTCCAAAAAATGGCGTGCGAGCAATACTCGCAATCTTCTGTGCGATCTTTGCGTTCTCAATGACCATCGAGCCGCTGGGACTAGTACCTGCAATCGTTTTGACTGTGATCATAAGTGCATTCGGATCGCACGAGGTGGTGGGGAAGCACCTGCTTATTGTGGCAATTGTTCTTCCGATCATTTGTTATCTGACCTTCATCATGGGGCTCGATTTACACGTTCCCGCTTTCCAATTGGGGCGATAAATTCATGTTCAGTGATTTCCAGCTCGGCCTTGAAGTCGCCCTGTCATGGAACGGCTTGCTCATGTGTGCAGTGGGTGTGACCCTTGGCACGTTCATAGGCGTATTGCCCGGCGTTGGCGTTCTGGCGACCATTGCAATGTTGCTCCCCATTACGTTTGGAATGGAGCCTGCGATTGGGCTGATCATGCTGGCTGGAGTGTTCTATGGCGCGGCTTATGGTGGCTCCACGGCAGGCATTTTGCTCAACCTACCGGGCACGGCCAATACAGCGGTGACTTGTCTTGATGGTTTTCCGCTGAACCAGCAGGGTCGCGGCGCAATGGCGCTTTTTGTCACCGCCATCGCGTCTTTCGTCGGCAGTATGTTTGGAGCGCTCATCCTTGCAGTCCTTTCACATCCCCTTGCAGAAATGGCGAGAGGCTTTGGCCCGCAAGAATATTTCGCACTTCTGCTCTTGGGCATTATTGCCGCCTCCAGCTTTTCCTCGGTGGGTCTTGTTCGCGCAATTGCGATGACATTCTTCGGTATTCTCATCGGGCTCATCGGTGTTGATATGAACACCGGCATTGAGCGCTTCACCTTCGGCTCCCAGTTCCTCTACGATGGGATGCCGCTGGTGGCCTTGGCAATTGGCTTGTTTGGCATCCCCGAAGTCATCAAGAATCTGGCGGAAAAGAACACGCCCAAGATTGAGCAACCGCATCTTTCGTACAAAGCGATGTTGCCCAAACGACAAGAATGGAAAAGGGCCGTTCCTGCCATGGGCCGCGGAGCGGGCATTGGCTCCATATTGGGCGTCCTGCCGGGGGCTGGAAGCTTGATTGCCTCTTTTGTATCCTACGCGGTTGAGCGTAATCTTTCCAAGACACCCGGGAAGTTTGGCAAGGGTGCGATTGAAGGGATTTCTTCACCTGAGTCAGCGAATAATGCCGCTATTCAAACCGCTTTCGTGCCGACACTCACTTTGGGCGTGCCCGGTGATTCTACGATGGCCATCGTGCTCGCAGCCTTGTTGGTGCATGGCATAAACCCAGGGCCGCAATTTGCCAGTCAACACCCGGATATCTTTTGGGGTCTGATTGTCAGTTTTCTGATTGGGAACTTTCTTCTGCTCATCATCAACATTCCCTTGATCGGCATTTGGGTGCGGCTTTTGTCCATCCCGTACACAATCCTGTTTCCCTGTATTGTCGTATTCTCCTGTGTTGGCGTTTACAGTGTTCGATATGAGACGATTGACGTTCTGTTCATTGCTGGCTTTGCTGCCCTTGGATTCGCTATGCGCCTCTTCAGATTGGAGGCTACGCCGCTGCTTTTGGGGTTTGTGCTTGGGCCCATGCTAGAGGAGCATTTCAGGCGAACGCTGCTTTTGTCGCGCGGAGATCTGGGCGCTTTCGTGTCTCAGCCCATAAGCATTACGCTCTATCTGGTGTCAGCCGGTATGGTATTTTGGGTTGCCAAAAACGCTCTGGTTAAGCGCTTTAGGTAATGTCGATAACAGATCTAAACGGTTGCTATAAACACAAATTTCGATTGCTCACAGTTGCTGTGAAGTTGGATTGGTTTGCAACGCAGCGCGTACCATAGCGGTGAAACTGCGCAGGGCCGGGGAAGATTTTGAGGATCGGCGGCAGACAATGCCAGCCTCGAAGTCCCACAATGTGCCCTCTTGCTCTATTCCGACGATGCCCATTTCTTTGAGAGTCTCCAGGCCTTGCTCCGCATAGGTCGTGAGAAAATCCGTTTTACGCAAAAATGACACAGCGCCCAAGGTGCTTGTTTCGACTGCGATCTTGGGTGGCTCCAGGCCATGAAGCGAAAAATAGGATCCGATTCTGCTTGTACTTTGAACGTGATTTACGTGAACGAGCCAAGGATAGGAAGCAAGGTCTCTTGGTGAAACCCGCTTGAGTTCAGAAAGTGGATGCCCCTCACGCGCAATCACCGTGTGCCGTATCTTAAGAATTGTCTCTTTGATGATTTCAGAATGGGATGGAAAATCAAGCGTTCCGCAAACAGCGTCGAGCTCGCCCGAAAGCAATTGTTCCAGCTGCCCAGCGTAGCCGCCCGAGATAACCGAAACGCGTACGTTTGGAAACTGTTCCTGAAACTCTCTGATCACCGAAGGTAAAAACTCCAGGATCCAGACCGGTCCGGCGGCAATTCTCAACCGCCCCCCAATACCCTGATTGAGATCGACCATCTCGGCCAGCGCGTGCTGATATTCAATGCTCATCAATTTAACCCGGCGGGCAAGGATCCTGCCTTCCGGTGTTAGAACCACGCCGCTCGCCCGGCGCTCGAACAATTTTACATACAGGGTTTCCTCGAGCTGCTTGATGCTCCGGCTAATCGCAGGCTGGGTTATCCCAAGCTGGCGTGCTGCCTCGGAAATTGATCGCGTTTCGGTGATGGTCAGAAAATGAAAAAGCTGCCTGGTATGCATCATGAGCTGGTTGTTCTCCCCGCGGCGTAAGGAACGCGCGCCTCCCATGGCATAGAATTTTTTTATGCCTGCGGCAATTGCAACACGGTCACTTGACCAAGCGCTTAAAAGCCTACGCTTGCGATCATTTCCTTGGCCAAACGGGCGTGTCACAAAGTTTCTCTGTTAACGCGGCTTTGAGATTTGGATGATGAACCGGCGCTCCGATTTGTTGGAGTGCCGGTTCATGATTCTCAATGCAATTGCCGAAAAGCTGAAACGCCAGTCGAAGGATGACTTCAAAGGCAGACAGTTCGAGGCATGGCTGATCATCCAGGCAGTATCCTGGTACTTGCGTTATCCGCTGAGCTATCGGGACCTAGAGGAAATGTTCCAGGAACGCGGCTTTGACGTGGACCACAGTTCAATCAACCGTTGGGTTTTGGGTTATGCGCCGATGATCGAGAAGCGGCTGCGCAGGTTCCGAAAGCCCCATTGCGGTTCAGTCCGGATCGACGAGACTTACATCAAAATCCGCGGTCAGTGGCGCTATCTGTACCGGGCCATCGACAACTACGGCAATCCGGTGGACTTTCTGCTGACTGCAAGGCGCGATCTCGATGCTGCCAAACGCTTCTTCCGTAAGATGTTGAAGGATGAACCAATGCTTTCACCCGGCAAGATCGGCACCGATGGTGCGGGAACCTTTCGACCGGCAATCAAAGATAGCGTCGAGGAGAAACTGCTCACATCGGACCCGGTCCACTACGTCACCAAACATCTCCAACAGGGAATTGAAAGCGACCATTTCCGGGTGAAGAAGAATATGCCGAAGGTGTGCGGCTTCCAGACGTTCAACACCGCGAAGCGGACTATCGCCGGGTTCGAGGCAATGCTGTGGCTCAGGAAAGGCTTCGGCTTTTCCGGCGGCTGGACTGTCAACGATCAGAATGACCTCATCGCGCGCCTATTCGGACTTCAAAAAGTTAACAAAGCATGAAAACCCAGCCTGTTATGGGATAGCTGCGGCGGCCGAAAATCTTTGCGACGCGCCCTTTTGAAGAAGGTATCGACCTCCGCGCCTTCGAATTACCATCAGGAACGGCTCAAAGGATGCCCATTCGCCTTCTTCCATCAAAAGTCGAGCCAAGATAGCCCCCGCAATAGCCACCTTGAATCAGATTATCGATGATTTGGAAAACAAGTTTGTCAATACAACCTTGTGTAACAACTTCCGACTTGCCAATGACCTGCCTTACCATTGGCAAATGGCGATGACATCAATTGATATAGATATTACCTCATCAGCAAGCAACATCCCATAGTGAGAGTGTCAAAAAACAGCAAGCCTAGGGTCTCTTTGCCCCAAAAAAAGGGATGCTCTCCAGACAGGGAAAATCGATGTTTTATAGAGACCTATATATCAAATGTACCCCAAAGCGATTACTCGCAGCCGTGCTGCTTTCGGGGACAATCTTGACCGTTGGCGGCCTGACCAACACGGCCTCCGCAGAAGAAAAAGTCGTGGTTGCCGTGAGCCCTCTAGGGGCGGACTCCAACCTTTATTGGACCACAGCCGGTGCTTTCATTTTTCCGTCCATGCAAACACTTGTGGGCAATGATGCGCAGACCGGCAAATACGACAACAGCCAACTCGCAGAAAGCTGGGAACACAACGAAGATTTCACCTCCTGGACGTTCAAGCTTCACCCAGCGGCCAAGTTCAGCGGCGATTGGGGCCCTGTGACTGCGGCAGATGTGGTGCATAGTTTTAACCTCCATATCGGAGAAGACGCCAAGCTCAGCGGGATCAGCAATTTCCGCAAAATGGAAATCACGGCTGTAGACCACCACACAGTCCGTTTTGATCTGCCAAATCCAACGCCGAACTTCCTGTTTTCTCATGCAGGACGGGGATCACTGGTGATCTACAGCAAAGCACAATTCGACGCTGAAGGTCTGGCTGGATATGAGGATGCGCCTGCGGGTTCTGGCCCATTTGAATACAAAGGACGTGAAGTAGGCCAGTCACTCACGTTTTCCACCATCGAGGATCATTGGACAGGTGTTCGCCCCGAATTCGACGAGATCGAATTTCGCTGGGTGGGCGAACCTTCGACCCGTCTGGCGATGCTCTCTGCCGGTGAAGCCCATGCGGTGACCCTGCCGCGCGATCTGCAAGACGATGCTGCAGAGCCTGGCCAGAAAGTGCTCTCTTCCAGCGAAGGTGCAATGCAATCCACTATGTTGTTCACCGGACAGTTCATGAATCCGGAAGCAGAGGAAAACCGTGATGCACGGACTTATGCCTGGGCTGACCAACGAGTGCGCGAAGCTGTAAACCGTGCGCTGGACCGGGACGCGATCCTGGAAGTGCTTTATGGTGAGGGCGTGCGGGCACTCCCTGTCTATACAATGGATCCACGATTCCCGGGCTTCTCAGAAGAGATTGCGAAGGGCTTTGACGACGCCTATGGGTATGATCCGAAAAAAGCGATGGCCTTGTTGGCCGAGGCTGGTTACCCGGATGCGTTTGATAACCCGGAGATCCCTCTGGTTGTGACCTCCTTGGCCGGGAACCCGGAATTTGCGCAGATGGCGGAACTCGTTCAGGCCTATCTGGACGTGGTTGGCATCAAGACCCAGATGCGCGAACAGGACTGGGCAACAGGCAACACTGCTATCCGTGGTTTTACAGCAGATTTCGTGACCCCGATGCGCAATGCCCCTGTTCGTCCTAGCGCTCTGGGTGTGCAGATCTTCTTTACCAAACACGCCAGCCCGCATCTCGATATCGGCGATCCGGAACTCAATGATCTCGGTGGCAAACTGATTTCCGAGACGGATCCTGCAACACGGGATGAAGTTCTGAAGGCGATGTTCACGCGTATCTTTGACAGCTATGCGCATATTCCCATGGCGACGGTTCCGGCCTCAGTTGTGGTGAACGGCGATCTTGTCGAAGGCTGGAACTTCCCGGGTGCATCCTCTTCCGGCCTAAGCCACTACCACCTGATCGACCTGAAGTAACACAGCTTCGGACAATCGTGCTGCCTTGACTGCGGCGGGACCTCTTGCGGGCCCCGTCAGCCCATTGCTGCGCCGAAATATTAAGGATTGCCCGAGTGGTGAAATATCTCTCACGCCGGATCGCATCGAGTCTCTTTGCGCTTTTGGTCATTACATTCATCGTGTTTTTGCTGACACAATTGTCTGGCAGCCTGGTGGATGCACTTTTGCCGGACGACGCAACCCAGGAACAGATTGATAGCTTCATTCGTGAATGGGGTTTAGACAAGCCGCTTTGGCAACAATATCTGACGTTCCTTAGCAATGCCGTGCAAGGTGATTTTGGAACATCCCTTAAGTGGCCCGGCCAAGATGCCATGGGCTTTGTTCTGGATAGGATGCCTGCCACCCTCCAGCTAGGCGGATTGGCCATCCTGATGAGTGTGGTGATTGCACTGCCCCTGGGGGTCGCCGCCGCTGTCTATAAAGGCGGATCGATTGACAATGGCGCGCAGATCTTTGCGTTGTTCGGGCAATCAATGCCGAGCTTCTGGCCCGGTTGACCCGCTCTGCGATGCTAGAAGTGCTCGATGTCGAGTACATCAAACTCGCACGGGTCAAAGGCGTTTCAGAATGGATTGTGGTCTGGAAACACGCCCTGCGCAATGCCGCTGTGGTTCCCCTGACCTACTTCGGTATACTTGCTGCCTCGATCCTGACAGGCTCAGTCGTGATTGAAACCGTGTTTTCGTGGCCAGGCATGGGGTGGGTTGCAATTGAGGCTATCCGGGGACGCGACTTTCCAGTCGTTCAGGCAGTCATCATTGCCTATGCGGTCATCTACATGATCTCAAACCTTGTCGTAGACCTGCTCTACGTCGTTATTGATCCGAGGGTCCGGCATGGCTGAGCTTCACATGCAATCCCACCGTTTGCAGAACCTCTGGCAAACAATCCGCGAACTGCCGCTTTTACCAATTGGGGTCCTGCTCATAGTTTTCATCATTCCGGCCTTCTTTGCCGAAGTGATAGCCCCGCATGATCCTTATGTGCCAAACCTGCGCGCTCGGCTACAACCGCCCGTTTTCTTTGGCGGCACATGGGACTATATGCTCGGCACAGATCGTTTGGGGCGCGACATCCTCAGTCGTATTCTGCATGGTGCATGGTACGTGCTTGCGGTCTCATTGATTGGTATCGCGGTGGGGGTCGTTGTCGGCACCACGCTTGGCCTGATTGCCGGCTATGCACGCGGCTGGTTTGATGGGCTGGTCATGAGGCTTGTTGACATCTCGCTGGCGCTGCCTGCCATGTTGCTGGCCTTGGCGCTTGCTGCTGCGATCGGCGCGAGCTTTCTGTCAGTGGTGATCGTGGTCGGCTTTGCGCTTTGGGCCTATTTCGCGCGGCAAGTACGCGCCGAAGTACTGCTCCTGCGCAACAGCGATTTCGTTGCGCGTTCGCAAGTGGCTGGCGCTTCTCACTTGCGCATCCTGTTTCGCCACATCCTGCCAAATGTGATGAATACCATCGTGGTACTGGCCACCCTGCAGGTGGGCATCGCCATCATGCTGGACGCCAGCCTGAGCTTTCTGGGCATCGGCATTCCGCGACCAACACCAACCTGGGGTCTGCTGGTCTCCGATGGGCGCGATTTCATCGCAACCGACTGGTGGATTTCGTTCTTCCCCGGCCTTGCCATCCTTCTGACCGTGATGGCGGCGAACATGCTGGGGGATTGGCTGCGCGAACAGCTCGACCCGCGACAAAGGCAAATCTGATATGACACATAAACAAGAAACGCCTTTGTTGGAGGTGCGTGACCTGCGCGTGGAAATCTCCACCAAGGCAGGTAAGTTCTTTCCGGTTAACGACCACAATTTCACCCTGAACTCTGGCGAAACGCTTGGCGTTGTGGGTGAATCCGGGTCGGGAAAATCCATGACAGCAATGTCGCTGGTGCGTTTGCTGCCCAAACATGCTGCGCGCGTTACATCGGGCAGCATCAAGTTGGAAGGCCATGAGCTGCTCTCTTTGTCGCCAAGCGAGATGCGCAAGGTCAGGGGGCGAGACATTGCGATGATCCTGTAGGATCCGCAGACGTCATTGAACCCCTCTTTTACCGTCGGAAATCAAATAACCGAAGCGCTGCGCCTGCACGCGCCCGGGCCCAGCAGAACATTGCGGGAGCGCGCCATCGAAGCCTTACGAAAGGTCAAGGTAGCTGCTCCCGAACACCGCGTAGACTCTTACCCAAGTCAGTTGAGTGGTGGCATGCGGCAACGGGTTGTGGGGGCCATCGCCATCTCCTGCGCACCGAAAGTCATCATTGCAGACGAACCAACAACTTCGCTTGATGTGACCGTTCAGGCGCAATACTTGCGGCTTTTGAAAGAGTTGCAAGAAGATACCGGCATGGGGATTATCTTTATCACCCATGACTTTGGCATCGTCGCCAATCTCTGCCACCGGATCGTGGTGATGTATTTTGGCCGGATTGTGGAATCGGGCACTGTGGAGCGGATATTCGCCAAGCCTGCGCATCCCTACACCGAAGCGCTGATTGCCGCCGTTCCCAAATTACATGGCCACAAAGGACGTTTGCGGACGATCCCCGGTTATCCTCCACCGCAGTCAGAACAGCCCCCCGGCTGCCCTTTTGCGCCACGCTGCGAAAAGGCAGATACGCGTTGCTTTACTGAGCTGCCGCCAACGGTTGACGCCGATGGCGACGGAGAGCATTTGGCAAGTTGCTGGAGGGTGGCCGAACAATGACCAACACTCCAATCCTCAAAGTCGAAAACCTGTCCAGGCATTTTACCTTTCAAACCGGGATGCTCAAACGGCAAACCCGAACCGTCAAGGCAGTAACCGGACTGAATTTTGATATCTGCTCAGGCGAAACTCTCGCGCTGGTCGGCGAATCCGGTTGCGGCAAGACCACAACGACCCGTTTGCTGCTCCGCTTGCAATCACCGACCTTCGGGCGGGTGCTTTATGATGGGCAGGATATCAATGAGCTCAAAGGTGCCGGGCTCAAGGCTTATCGCTCCAAGGTACAAGCGGTTTTTCAGGATCCATGGTCCTCAATCAACCCGCGTGTTCGTATTCGCGATTTTGTAGCAGAGCCTTTGGTCGTCAATGAAAAGCTAACTTCGGGCGAAGTCGAGCGCCGGGTGCATGCTGCGCTCGATGCAGTCGGATTGCGGCCGCAGGATGCTAGAAAGTTCCCACATGAGTTCTCAGGGGGGCAACGCCAGCGGATTGCCATTGCCAGCGCCATCGTTTCGCGCCCACGGCTGATTATTCTCGATGAACCGGTATCTGGGTTGGACGTCTCGATACGTTCGCAGATCATCAATCTGTTCAAGGATCTGCAAGCCGAATATGGGCTGAGTTATATTCTGGTCGCCCATGATCTGGCCACCACCCGCTATCTCACCGATCGGGTCGCCGTTATGTATCTGGGCCAGATCATCGAACAAGGAGCCACTGACGACGTCTTTGATGCCCCCGCCCACCCCTATGCCGAGGCGCTTTTGTCAGCCGCCCTCTCGGCAGATCCGGGCGAGGTGCGCAACGAGATCCCCATGAGCGGTGAAGTTCCTTCTCCGCTGAACCCGCCCAGCGGTTGCGCGTTCCATCCGCGCTGCCACCGCAACATGGGCGAAATCTGTCAAAGCCATAGCCCCGCCCTTGGAGTGCAAGCTCCAAATCGCACCGTTAGCTGCCATCAATACGCCCCATAACCCGAAACCCTTTGCAAGCCTGCACCTGTCTGCTCCGTCGGGAAGGTCGCACGCTTCCGCTCAAGTCTCTATCAGCAAGAAAGACCGACTATGAAAATTACTGCTGTCACCAACGAAGTCTATCCTGACACTGTCTCCTGACAGCCTGCCCAAGATCTTTGGCCGGGCGACAGAAGCAGGCATTCGCTCGTTTGAGCTGCGTGTGGTTGAAGGCAAACGCTTTCCCATGTTCGAGCCGGACGCCTGGGACCGTTTGAAAGCACAGTCGGAAGCCCATGGTATCCAATACACCGCCGTCTCCCCCGGCCTTTTCAAAGCTCCCCTGCAGAGCGAGCTGATACAGCTGCATGCGGACCATCTGTTGCCTATGGGCCTGGATCTGGCCGATGCGATAGGCGTCAAGACGCTGATTCTGTTTGGCCCAACCCGCGCAGAGCCCGAGCTCCCTGGTGAGTTCGAGCAGGTCGTCGAGTTGATCAAAACGGCCGTTGACAAGGCGGTTGCGCGCGGCTTCACGGTTCAGCTTGAGAACCTGCCTGGCAGTTGGGCAGATACTTCCGACGCTTGCCTGGCCTTGCTGAAGGCCGTTGACCGGCCCGACTTCGGCTATGTCTGGGACACAGGCAACCTTTATGAAGCCGAGCAGGAACATTTTCGTGCAGGCTATGAAAAACTTAAACCGTACATCCGCAATGTCCATCTCAAGAATGGTGCTGTGGTTGACGGCAAAATGGTCTGGAAACGCTACGGCGAAGGCGTCACAGATGTGAAAGGCCAGGTCGAAGCCCTCATTGCAGATGGCTATGAAGGTACCTTGGTGCTTGAGGCGGCGTGTCAGCCACACGAATTGGAAGATTTTCCGACGTCGATGGCCTATCTCAACTCCATCCTCGCCTGAAACTGATCTGCTCCCGATGAATCTGACCAGCCCGATGGTTGGTTTGGATATGATGCGGCTATTCAGATGAGTTTCATCAGGCCGCATTGTGCCCGATCCACAGCGTTGTTGCCCAATAGGCAACAACGCCTGACGTTTGAACGTGGTCTTTGCCTTCTTCTGCGCTTCCTCATCGACGCATTTGCGCGCCGGATTGTCGGATGGCGGGCAAGCCGCACAGCCAATGCGGGATTTGTTTTGGATGCACTGGAACAAGCCATTCATCAACGCAGAGCAGCTCAGGGCTGATTGGTCCATTTTGAAAGTTAGTACATGTTCGGCGTTTGGTTCATCTGGACGATGGCTTCCGGGGGTATTGCCAAGTTAGTCAGCGGCTCAGATAACTCCTACTCGGACAGCACCTCCTTCACGCTTGCCGCTGCGCGCAGCGCCAAAGCGGCGACTGTCAATGCCGGATTAACCGCCGCAGATGTGGGGAGAACGGAGGCATCGGTAATCCAGAGATTGCTGATGTCATGGGATTTAAGATCCGTCGTCACGACACTCGACTGTCGGTCCGTTCCAAGACGAGCTGTCCCGCATTGATGCGATGTTGTCCGGCGCCCAAATGTATGAGTCAGAACAATCGGGAAACCCGCTGCCTTCATAACTTGGGCCGTTCGCTCGATCAGCAACTCGTGCGCATGCATGTTGCTACGCTCCCAGTGCATGACGATCTGACCATCACGCACCATCACCCTGCTTTCCGGGTTCGGAAGGTCCTCACTTTGCAAGAACCAGCCAAACGCATAGGCAGAAACAAGACGCGCCAAGGGCATGGGCAGCATGGGCATGTTTGATTTCAGGATCGGCGCAGTGATACGACCAAGCCCCTGAACATTGCCAAGTGGGTACCCAGTTTCCGGGTCAGATTCATAAAAGTCATTGAGGCTCAATGTCTTCTGATAGACAGAGGTATTGCGCAGACGCGGGTCGATGGTCAGCATGGCCGAAGAATTGTGATTCATGAAGTTGCGCCCAACCTGATCCGACGTATTCGACAGTCCGGTCGGCGAATTTTCATTGGCCGACTTAAGCAATAGCGCTGCCGACTGGATCGCACCCGCTGCAATTGCGAACCCTCGAGCCGTCAACCGGCGAACCTCTCCCTGAACCCGAACGTCTGCAGCAATAACGGTCTGACCATCGGTTGCAGTTTCAAGACGAAGCACCTCGGCATTCGTCAGAAGGCTAACATTAGGATAACGCAAGGCCTCGGTAAGCGGACCAGATTCCGCATCGATCTTGCCGCTTCCAGTATTCGGAAAAGCGTCCCATCCAGTCGCTCCTTCAGCAAGCCATGTATCGATATCGATGGCAAGGGGAAGGGGAGCAGGTTTGGCACCCGCTTTCTTCAATCGCATCATAACCTTTTGTATGACAGGTTCGTGCGGAACCGGCTCAAAGTCATATAACGTCGAGTGGGTCGGCTCAGTCGGATCTTCGTGAACCGTTCCCCGCACCCGGAAAAGCTTCTCCGCCTCTCCATACCAAGGTTCCATGTCATCATAGGACAAGGGCCAGCCAGGTGACGAGCCTTGAAGGTGATCGCGCGGGCTGAAATCACTTTTCCGAAAGCGATACATGACCGCTCCATAGAACTTGGAATTGCCGCCGACCACATAATAGTTGCCGGCGACAAATGGCATACCGTCAGATCCCATCCAATGTTCAGTCGGAGCGAAATGTCCACGCTGGAAGATCGCGACGTCGTCGCGTGCCTCCGGCGAGTGCAGCAGCTTATCCCCCTTCTCTACGATCAGAATTCTGAGCCCCGTGGCCGCAAGAGAGGAAGCAAGGGTAGCTCCGCCCACACCCGAACCAATGATGATGAGATCTGTGTCAAATGACATATCAGTTCAGCCTGTTTTCAGTCTCAGGATCAAAAAGCACTACCTTGTCCGTCTTCACGGCAAGACACAGTTGCTCGCCCACAGCTGTCGCAAAGGGCTCAAGGCGAGCAATCACTTCAACACCACCTAAAGAGAACACCGCAAGCGTATCAGGGCCCGTTGGCTCGAGGACATCAATGCCGACATTGATGCCTTCGCCTTTAGTCGGAGTAAAATGCTCGGGTCGGATTCCGACCAGCACTGGTTTATCCTGGTACCTCCGCCGCGCTTCATCCGAGAGCGCTATACCGGAAACGCGTCCAACTTTACCATTGGGCAATGTGAATGCGACCGTCGCGCCGGCTTCGCTATCAACCAGCTTACCAGGAATGATGTTCATCGCGGGTGAGCCGACAAATTTCGCAACATAGACGTTTGCGGGCCGGTCATAGACCTCCTGTGGCACACCCAGGTGCTGAACGATCCCATCCTTCATGACCGCAACCTGAGTTGCAAGCGTCATGGCCTCGATCTGATCATGTGTCACATAGACGATCGTGGTTCCCAAACGTTTGTGAAGCCGTTTAATTTCCGTACGCATATCGACACGCAGCTTGGCGTCCAGATTGGAAAGCGGCTCATCGAAAAGAAACAGCTTGGGATTCCGAACAATTGCACGACCCATGGCAACGCGCTGGCGTTGCCCCCCGGACAACTGACTCGGTTTTCGATCAAGCAGATCGGTCATCTGCAGCATTTCCGCCGCAGCCTCTATCGCCGCCGATCTCTCTTTGCTTGGGATCTTGCGGATTTTCATGCCGAACTCAATGTTCTGACGAACAGTCATTGTCGGATATAAAGCGTAGGATTGGAAAACCATAGCGATGTCCCGATCCTTCGGCGAGCGATCATTGACCGTCTCTCCTGCAATTCGGATCTCACCAGCAGAAATGTCCTCAAGACCAGCAATCATGTTTAGTAACGTAGATTTGCCACATCCGGATGGGCCAAGCAGCACCAAAAAACCACCCTCTTCCAAACTTATATTTACTTCCTTCAGGACCTTGGCCTGCCCATAGGATTTTTGAACCCGATTAATTTCGAGCTTGCCCATTGGATTATCCTTTCACGGAACCGGCAGTCAGACCGCGCACGAAGTAACGCCCTGCGACCACATAGACGACAAGGGTGGGCATAGCGGCGATCATCGCTGCGGCCATATCCACGTTGTATTGCTTCCGACCCATAGTCACGTTGACTATATTGTTGAGCGCGACGGTGATCGGTGACGCTTCCCCAGAGGTAAATGAGACGCCAAATAGAAAATCGTTCCAGATCTGCGTGAACTGCCAGATGCAGCTTACGACGATTATCGGTAGTGCTGCCGGCAGCATGATGGAGAAGAAGATCCGGAAGAAGCCAGCGCCATCGATCAGGGCGGCCTTGATCAATTCGTCCGGAATGGTGACGAAGTAATTCCGGAAGAACATCGTCGTGAAAGTGATCCCATAGACCGTATGAACGAAAATCAGACCCGGAATAGTGCCTGCGATACCAAGCCTTCCAAGAAGCTGCGCCATGGGCAACAATACAACCTGAAATGGTAGAAAGCAGCCAAATAGCAGCAAGCCGAAAACAATGTTCGCCCCCCGAAACCGCCACTTTGACAGGATGTAACCATTCATCGCGCCGGCGGCAGTCGATAAGATGACAGCCGGTACAACCATGAGGATGGAATTCAGGAAGTAAGGCTTCAGTCCATCGCAGACTGTGCCAATGCACGCCGTTCCCCATGCTTTCGCCCAGGCGTCGAAAGTCACCAGTTTAGGAAAATCGATGAACGAGCCACCATATATCTCATCTAGCGACTTAAGCGAGGTGACGGCCATCACCCACAACGGCATCAGATAAAAGGCTGCCAGTACCACCAGGCCCCCATAAATAACCAACCTTCCCAGCAATCGGTAGCATTGCCTGGAGACCAGATCAGTGCTCATGACCGCCCTCCTTCAATTCGGAATAGAGATAGGGAACGATGATCGCCGCAACTGTCATCAACATCATGACGGCACTTGCTGCGCCAACACCCATCTGGTCGCGTCGAAAAGTGGACGTGAACATAAAGGTTGACGGCATTTCGGTAGAGGACCCTGGACCGCCATTCGTAAGCGCCAATACAAGATCAAAACTCTTGATCGAGATATAACTCAGTAGGACGACGACAGACAGAAATGCCGGGCGCAGCATCGGAACGATAATGGAGGCGTAGATACGAGGAAGGCCAGCCCCCTCGATCTGGGCTGCCTTGATGATTGAACTATCGATACCCCGAAGTCCCGCCAAAAAGATCGCCATAGCAAAACCGGTCGACTGCCAGACTGCCGCGATCACCACACAGTAGATCGCAAAGGTTGGTGAGGTGATCCAGTCGAAGGCGAAACTTTCCCACCCGAGGTTGTTGACCACTTCCTGAATGCCTAACGATGGGTTCAAAATCCACTTCCAGGCCGTGCCAGTCACAATAAACGACAGCGCCATGGGATAAAGGTAGATCGCCCGCAGCAGCCCTTCTGCCCTCACCTTCTGATCGAGCAGAATTGCGAGAAACAGCCCAAGTAGGATAGTCACAATCAGAAAAAGAGATGTGAATATGAAGAGGTTCTCTACCGCGGTGTGCCAACGCGGAGTACTCCAGAGTCGAACATATTGCGCCAACCCGACGAAATCATATTTTGGTAGCATCCTAGAGGACGAAAGGGAAATCCAGATCGTCCAAGCTATGAAAATGTAAACGCCAACGAACACAAACACTAAGCTCGGCGACAAGACAAGTTTCGGCAGAAAGTGGCCAATCCGGTCCTTGACCGGTATTGATCGGCTCATCACGGCCTCCTTTGACAAGAGAGGAAATATGGTCTGCCGAGAGGTGGGAGAAGACCTCCGGCAGACCATACGACTAAGCTCGATTATCTTGCGTTGTTGATCCCTGCGACCAATGCAATCACAGCGTCTTCAGACGACATCTCCGTCACAAAGAACTGCGCGACTACGTCAGAGAACACACCAGCAAATTCTGGAGAGACAGCAAAGCCTTCCGTCAGACCAGGAATAAGTGTCCCCTCCTCGATGGCATGCTCTCGGTCCGCATAGCCCTGCTGTGCACAGGCATCGAAATTTTCAACCGAGACATCGACACGAGCCGGGATCGACCCCTTGATCATGTTGAATTGCGCCTGAACTTCGGGGTCCATGATGGCCTTGGCCCATGCCACTTGCCCGGCCTTCACATTTGCATCATCGGTTTTGAACATACCGAAAGCGTCGATGATAAAAGTGAAGTTAGGGGTCTTGCTAGGTGCCGGGAAGCAAAGAAAGTCCTCACCCGGTCGCATACCTTTAGCCAGAAACTCGCCCTTAGCCCAATCACCCATCAGCTGGATGGCGGCTTCGCCAGATGCCACCATACTGGTCGCAACGGCCCAATCCCGACCTGTGATGTTTTCACCGACAAGTCCTTTGATCTCGCGAAGAGTGTCGAAGGCTTTGATCATGGTATCGCTCTTCAGGGCTTCCTCATCAAGGCCAACAATGGCGGTCTTATAGAAGTCCGCCCCGCCTTGACCGGCGACAATGGCTTCAAACATTTCCAGGACCTGCCAATTTTCATCGGACAGTGCGATGGGTGTGACGCCTGCTTTCTTCAACTTCTTGGCAGATACGATAAGTTCATTCCAGGTTTTGGGAATAGCGATATCATACTCATCGAAGACGGCCTTGTTCGCCCATATCCAGTTCTGACGGTGCATGTTGATCGGCACCGAGAAGTAGTTTCCGTCGGCCTTAAGAAAACGCTCAATCTGAGGCGGAACAGCGTCCACCCAACCATTTTCGGTGTAGAGGTCGTTGAGCGACTGAAGAGCACCCTCTTTGGCCCAGTTGATACCTTCAAAGCCTAGCAGTTGCATGGTTGCAGGAGGATTTCCGGCAGCCAACCGGGTGCGCAGAGCCTGGGTAGCATTGCCACCGGACATGCCGCCAACGGCGCTGTCCTTCCATGTGAAACCCTCTTTGCTTAGGTTGTCTATGATTACTTTCAGTGCCTCGACTTCACTTTCGGCGACCCAATGGTGGATACCCTCTACCTCGCTCTCGGCGAATGCCGGAATGGACATCGACAAAGCAACGGTTGTTGCCAACAATATGTTCTTGAACTTCATGGTTACTCTTCCCTCTCTGGTTGTTCTGCTTCGGTGGCTTTTGCCTTGTTCCGAAGCGCGAGTTCATTCCGGGTCGACCGGCATTGCGTAGCCGACAGTTTTCTTGCCGTAGCGACGTACGCGCAGGTTTGCCTGCTCCGCATGACCGGCGAAGCCTTCCATCAGGCACAAGCGAGACCCATAGGAGCCGATACGCACCGACGCCTCGTCGGTCAGCACGCGCTGGTAGGTACAGGTCTTGATGAACTTGCCGACCCAAAGCCCGCCGGTGTAGCGAGCGGATTTTAATGTCGGCAGGGTGTGGTTGGTGCCGATGACTTTGTCGCCGAAAGCGACGTTGGTTCGGGCGCCCAGGAAAAGCGCGCCGTAGTTGGTCATGTTTTCCAGGAAATAATCCGGGTCTTCGGTCAGCACCTCAACATGTTCGGAGGCAACGCGGTCGGCCTCGGCAACCATCTCACCGAGGGTTTCGCATAGGATGATCTCGCCGAAGTCCTCCCAGGCCTTCCCAGCAATCTGAGCCGTTGGCAGGATCTTAAGCAGACGCTCGATTTCGCTCAGTGTCTCGATTGCTAGGGCTTCGGAATTGGTGATCAGAACCGCTGGCGAATTGACACCGTGCTCGGCCTGCCCCAGCAGGTCAGTGGCAATCATTTCTCCATCTGCGCTCTCGTCTGCAATAACCAGCGTTTCCGTTGGGCCTGCGAAAAGATCAATGCCGACCTGACCGAACAGCAAGCGCTTGGCTTCAGCCACATAGGCGTTGCCAGGTCCGGCCAGCATATCAATGGACTGAATGGTTCCAGTGCCGTAGCCCATGGCACCAATAGCCTGAACGCCTCCGAGCACGTAAATCTCGTCTGCACCGGCAAGCGCCTGAGCAGCAATAATCTTCTCAGCCAGCCTGCCCTTAAACGGCGGCGCGCAGGTGATTACACGGCCGCACCCTGCCACCTTTGCAGTCAAGACGGTCATGTGAGCGGATGCCAGCAGCGGATACTGGCCGCCGGGCACATAGCAGCCGACATTTGCGATCGGCACGTTCTTGTGACCAAGCACGACCCCAGGAAGTGTCTCGACTTCCAGTTCCTGCAGAGAGGACTTCTGCGCCTCTGCAAAGTTGCGCACCTGAGCCTGGGCGAATTCCAGGTCGATCCGCTCCTGCTTTGTCAGATTATCAATGCAACGCTTGATTTCCGTATCATCCAGGCGATAGCTCGACCGATCAAGCCCGTCAAACTTGATGCTGAGACGCCGAACCGCTACGTCACCTTCTTCGCGCACTTCACGCAGTAAGTTGGTAACCACTTCGGTGGTTCCCGGGTCCGAAGTCAGGCCCTGCTCGAAGCGCGCTGACTTAATATGGCGGATCATGACACAAACCTTTTCATTCCGGTGCCGCCCTTGCGACCACTGGTTTGGTTGTTTCTCTAGACCTATTGGAGGGGAGTGGGCCGCAGTCTAGCTGCTAGCGGCCCACTCCGGGTGGGTTACAGGTGCTGTTCTTTCGCACGCATAGCGGCGTAGTCTGCTTGTTCTGTTTCGTAGTAGGCCGGGGACGGGAAATCCCACCAACCAGTGGCGAACGGACCGGCAGCATCGCGCGAAATGATAACTTCGACCAGAGCTGGACCACCGCACTCAAGCGCGGCATGGATGCTGCTTTCGAGGTCATCGTTCTTTTCCACCTTCCAGGCTTGAAGGCCAAATGACTTCGCAGCCGCAGTGATATCTGCAGAATAAGCTTCACCGTTGCCAGAGTGGTAATTAAACTCGGAGGCGATGTGACGGCCCATGAACTTGCGCTGCCCACCACGAATCGACATGTAGCCTTGATTGTTCAACACGAGGAAGACTACATTGATGCCATTCATCATTGCTGTGCCCATTTCAGGCAGGGACATCATAAAGTCGCCGTCGCCGACGATGGCGACAACTTGCTTGTCCGGACAAGCAAGCTTTGCGCCCAAAGCAGCAGGCACAGCCCACCCCATGGGTGAATAGGACCCGGATGTCAGATGCGTGCGCGGCTCATATATCGGAAAGCTCTGTTTAACCGACCCTTGCGTGTTACCGGAACCAACAACCACGATACCGTCTCGGGACAAAACCTTGCGCAATGCCATCAGAGGTCGCTGAGAGGTGAAAGGTGTTTCGCAACTGTTTTCACGCGGCTCGACCAGAGTGCGCCAATCAGCCTTGGCCTTTTCCACGTCGGCCTGGAAGGTCTCGCGCATGGCAAACATCTTCTGCTCATCGGCATCCGAAATCATATCTAGCATAGACTGCAGTGCAACTTTGGCATCGGCGATGATGCCCACTTCGGTTTCGTAGTTCTTGCCGATTTCACGTGGGTCGAGATCTATATGGATTAGCTTTGCACCCGGAATAGAGAAAGAAACACCCTTGGCATAGGAAGAAGATGACCAGTCGGTGAACCGACACCCGACCGAGATCACCACATCGGCCGATGCGGTAATCTTATTTCCGCAGGTCGTGCCCGTCTGGCCAACCGCACCAATGAACAGATCATGGTCTTCGGAGATCGCGCCCTTGCCATTCCAGGTGATCGAGACCGCGGCCCTGAGCTTTTCAGCAAGGCGGGTCAGTTCCTGCGAGGCATTTGCAGTGATTGCACCGCCACCAGCCACGATGACCGGTCGTTCTGCCGTGGCCAGAATCTTAACCGCTGCTTCAATTGCCTTCGGATCCGGATAGGCAATGCCGATCGGCAGTCGCTTGTCTAGCGGATGTATGGATACGTCCTCAGCATCGACCTGGACATCCATAGGCACTTCGACATGTACCGGGCCCGGGCGACCAGTCAGCATTTCAGAGAACGCGCGGTGCATGATGGTCGGCAGAACCTTGACTGAGTTTGCCTGCCAGGCGCGCTTTGTTACCTGCTCGGTGATCCGCGCAAACGCATTGTCCTGCTGGCGCTCAAGCTCCTGCATAGTACCATGACCATGCATGTAAGTCTGAGGGGACCCGGAGACGTAAAAAAGAGATGTGGA
This sequence comes from Roseibium algae, assembly GCF_037783265.1. Taxonomy (NCBI): domain Bacteria; kingdom Pseudomonadati; phylum Pseudomonadota; class Alphaproteobacteria; order Hyphomicrobiales; family Stappiaceae; genus Roseibium; species Roseibium algae. Next base: position 7,377 of record NZ_JBAKIA010000028.1, on the reverse strand, counting down.
ATCCGTGTATGCGGTAGCTAAGCCAATCACCGTATTGGCCGCACCCGGCCCGACGGATGTCGAACAGGCCATTGGTTTACCAGATGCACGGTAGTAACCATCCGCCATGTGGACAGCACTTTGTTCGTGCATGACCTGAATGAAAGGGATCTCCGACCCCTCCTGCATGAACGCATCGAAAAGTGACCAAATACCGTGGCCCGGTACACCGGCTACATATTCCACGCCATATTCCTTGAGCGATCGTGCGACGACTTCTCCGCCGGTAAACTTCATTTTTCAAACCCTCTTTCCCCGGGAGCAGGCCCCGTTCGTTCTTGTCCGTTAATCGTCTGAAAATGAGGCTTGCAAAGCAACTTCGCACCGTGCATTTAATTGAAGCACTTTGACGCACCAAAAGGTCTCCCAATGGATAACGCGCAGCAATCTGAGGCAATGGTTGAACGTCTTGCAACTTTCGCATCAAATTTGCGTTTTCTGTGTGATAAAAAGGGCTCCATTACGCAGATATGCATAAAGATAAAAATAAATAGACAGCAATTTAATAAGTATCTTTCAGGAAAACATCTCCCGACATCTTCAAATCTGAAAGCAATATCAGATTACTTCAACCTATCACCAGAGATCCTGTTTACACCGAAAGAGGAATTTCGTGCGCTTATTGACGGGAATTTCTTTGATACATTCAGCCACCTCCGCGCAGCACCGGCAGTTCAGCAATTCCTGGCAACTGTAAAATCCACTCCAGATGCGCTGGAACAGTCGATTATCGGTGTTTATGACCGCTACCACTTTTCCTCAATCTACCCACGACGCATCCTGCGTGCATCCCTTTGCATCTATCAAGGCAACGATTTTCTACAGCATACCTACGTCGAACATTTCCCAGACCCCGATGATCGGAACAAAATCGCCTACGTTTTCAAGTACCATGGCTTCATTCTGCCAATCGAAGGTCGGCTCTTCATGGTGGATTTCGAAACCAGCCAAAGGAACGAGATGACCTTCGGTATTTTCTCCAGTGTTCAACGCAGCGCCAAAAGATTCATGTTCGGGATTACTTCTGGCATTGCCGCAACCATGTATCGCCAGCCCTTCTCCACTCGCTTAGCGATGCACTACCGGGGCTCAGGGCTTCTCAAGCGCGCTGACATAGCACGTTCGACGACTCTCGACATGAATGACCCCTCGATCCCGCGGGAAGTGCGCGAATATCTAGGCGACGCACCAGACATGGTTATACCAATCTGAATGCGGCGTAATTTTCTGCAATTTTACGATTTTTCTTATTGCCAGCCTCAGAGTATCTTTGGCTTTCTCTTCCTTGTGCGTCAGAGTGCGTCAGAAATCCTCAGATAGCGAAATGGGCAACGCAATTAGAATATGATCTCCTTGGTTTAAACTACGTACCCAAGGATATTGCATGACCAACAAACTACGCAAACTCGCCTTTTCGGATGACTTCATCCATGCCGAACTCGTGGAAAACGTTCAGGATTTCCTCGTTGAAGATGCAATTGCAGTAAACCTATCACAGAATCCAATGATCACTGGCACAGAGCACTCGGCCATCGTTCCAGCCTGGAAGTCGACCTGGCTGAAGGGGGCCACCATCAAGTCTGCGGAACGCGTCGCCTTGCTCAATGTGATCCGCAAAACGAATCTAGGCGGTTGCGCTCTGCGCGGCTGGGACTGGCTTGGAAACCGGATCAAAAGTTTTCCGCGCGACACGCCGCTCTACATTTCCGCCGATGACTGGGCGGGCGACACCACTCTCGATCCGCGGGTATTCACCAACGAACGTTCGACCTGCGAAACGCCGCAAACCTTTGATATGCGGCTTAATCTCTGGTGGGCACCTAGTGACACGGATTGCTTCATTCACAACGAACACACATTTCTGGAAGTCCACACTCAGATCCACGGCCTAGGGCGCATGCAGAAGTTCCGTGAGCAGGACGAGGCAACGCTTTATGAGGATGTGCCGATGGCCATGGGCATGTCTCATGATCCCTTCTGCCGAGTGATTGGCCAAAATGATTGGAGCTATCCCTGGCATCGCTACTACGCGGATACAGACGCCGTCTGGCTTGCGATCGAATTGCACCCGAAAGTCTGACGACAGATGGCTCTTTCCGACCCCTATCAGCGAAGGGCGCGCGTGGAATATGATGCGTTCGGCTCCCTCGAAGTTCCCTTCGACGCACTTTACGGAATTCAGACAACGCGCGCGCTTTCCAATTTTCCGATCTCCGGCATTCCAATCTCCAAGCTGCCGGATCTAATTAACGCCCTCGCTCAAGTAAAGAAAGCTGCAGCCCGCGCCAACGCACGTCTCGAAAATCTCTCACTCGACAAGGCTCAGATCATTGAGTGCGTTTGCGATGAGATTCTATCCGGGCAGCATCATCAGCATTTCCCTGTCGACGTCTATCAAGGCGGAGCCGGCACCTCGACAAACATGAATATGAACGAGGTCATCGCCAATCGCGGGCTAGAGCTGATGCATTACCCATGCGGCAGCTATGCACATCTTCACCCAAACGACGATGTGAACCGCGCCCAGTCGACCAACGATGTCTATCCGACAGCCATTCGCCTAGCGTTTCTGAGCGCTCTCCCCCGGCTGGAGGCAGCTCTGGCCCAACTTGCACAAGCCTTTCACAATAAGGGCTCGGTTTTCGCCGAAGTTCTCAAGCTAGGCCGCACCCAGCTACAGGATGCAGTCCCCATGACCGTTGGTGCGGAGCTTGAGGCTTTCGGTTCGACCATTCGTGAAGATATCGCCCGCCTCGAAGGTGCTCGTGACCTTCTTCACGAAGTTAACCTTGGTGGGACGGCCATAGGCACTGGAGTTTCCACGCCCCCAGGATTTCAGGTCGCCGTCCTTCAAGAACTTTCCGAACTGACAGGACAACCTTTGAAACCCGCCGCCAACCTGCTCGAAGCCAGTTGGGACACCGGCGCAATCATTTATCTGTCCAGCAACCTGAAACGCGTTGCTGCAAAGCTTTCAAAAATCTCAAACGACTTGCGGCTACTGTCATCCGGCCCACGCTCCGGGCTTGGCGAATTGCAGCTGCCAAAGGTGCAGCCCGGTTCATCAATGATGCCTGGCAAGATCAATCCGGTGATCCCGGAGATGGTGAACCAGGTCGCCTTTCAGGTTTTCGGCAATGACATAATGATCACCTTCGCAGCCGAGGCCGGACAATTGCAGCTCAATGCCTTCGAACCGATTATGTGTTTTGGTATCATGCAATCGATCATGCTTTTGACCAACGCCGTGGAAACACTCCGTGTGCAGTGTGTCGAAGGCATTGAAGCCGACACAGATCGGTGTCTACAGAACCTTGAGGCGAGCACTGCCAATTTGACCGCATTGATCTCGACTATAGGCTACGAGCGAGCCTCCCAGCTTGCGAACGAGATGCTGCGCGACGGCACGTCCTGGACTGATATTTTCAGCACTTTAAGTGAGCGTGCATCAAAGTGACGGGACCCAGCTATAATCAATGCCAAACGGGCTTGTCGCAAAGATTTTCGGAGGCATCAGTTTTCCCGTAATCAACTGCGTTTTCATACTTCGTTAACCTTTTGCAGTCCGAAGAGGCGAGCGATGAGGTCATTCTGGTCATTGACAGTCCAACCGCGGGAAAAGCCAAAGCCCTTCGGTAACCACAGCATGGCTTCAAACCCGGCAATGGTTCGCCTCGCGGTGTTGAACGTTTGGAAGCACCCAACCTTGGGCATATTCTTCTTCACTTGGAAGTGGTTGCTTTCGATCCCCTGTTGTCGATGCTTGGTGACATAATGGACCGGGTCCGGTGTGAGCAGCTTTTCCTCGACGCTATCCCTGATCGCAGGCGGAAATGTTTCGGCACCATCGGTCCCTATCTTGCCGGGCGAAAGCAGCGGCTCGTCCTTCAACATCTTACGGAAGACGCGCTTGGCGGCCTCCAGGTCGCGCTGTGCGGTGAGCAGAAAATCGACAGGATTTCCGTGCTTGTCGATGGCCCGATAAAGATAGCGCCACTGACGACGGATTTTGACTTATGTCTCGTCGATGCGGACTGATCCGCAATGAGGTTTGCGGAAACGGCGCAACCGCTTTTCGATCAGGGGAGCATAAGCTAGAACCCAACGATTGATACTGCTGTGATCCACGTCAAAGCCGCGCTCCTTGAACATTTCTTCTAGAGCGTGTCGCATTTAATTGGTTCTGTATCCGGCTGCGTTGAAGAAGTTGCAGCATTCTTCGTCGGTGAAGAGATTGCAAACGTGCCCAACGGCTTTCCATAGATCTTCATAGGTTCTTGCAGCGGCTTTTCGGATGAGTGCCTTGAGCTTTGAGAAGGCCATCTCGATAGGGTTCAGGTCCGGCGAGTATGGTGGCAGGAACAAGAACCACGCGCCGCGCTCACGCAGTCGTTCGGCCGCGCGTGGGCTTTTGTGGCTTGAGAGTTTGTCCAGAATGACGACGTCGCCTTTTTGCAGCGTTGGCGCGAGCTGGTTCTCGACATGAGTTTCAAACCTGTTGCGGTTGATCGTGCCGTCGAGGACCCAGGGAGCGGTCAGTTTGTCACGGCGCAGAGCTGCGACAAAGGTTTGGGTATGCCAGTGGCCGAATGGGGCGTAATCGACCAGCCTTTCGCCGCGCGGGGCCAACCGGTGCGCTTGGCCATGTTGGTCTTCAGCCAGGTTTCATCAATGAAGGCAATGCGTTCCAGCATATGCGCCATGAACAGTTGGCGGCGGAAGATCCAGTGATGACGCTGTTCGGCCACGTCAAGCCGTTTCTGCTCAAGCGCTTGCAGATCTTTTTTTTATGTGTGAGCCCAAGCCGTTGAAGGAAGCGACCGACCGTCGCCCGATGCACGGTGATCTCCTGTTCGTCTGCCAACAGCACCACCAGCTCATCCAGCGTGATCTCCCCTTCGCCTCGACCGTGGAGCGAACCCAGTCCTCATAAGGGGGGAGCTTGCCAAAACGGGGTTTGCCTTGGGGGGTGACCGCCAGAGAACCGATCACGCGCTTCAGCATAACCATGTCATTGACGAAATTTAAAGTGGTCCCAGTTTTCCGGACAGGTTCGCGGCTGATTTAAGGTGTATCCAGGTTGTTTTTCATGCCGCCAAATTCAGGTGCCTGTCGGCACAATATGCCTCCTTTGGTGTCTTGTGCTGAAGGGCTGAATGAGGTCGTTCGGTATTGCAGAAGGTTATCCAGTCACGGATGACACGATACGCCTTGAAGCCATCGATCAGGTCTTCGAGATAGACCGCTTCCTGCTTCAAGGATCGCCAGAGCCGTTCGATGAAGATGTTGTCCATGCACCGGCCGCGCCCGTCCATAGAGATGCGTATGCCAGCTTCGGTCAGCGTGGTGATCCAAGCCGCCCCCGTAAACTGTGAACCCTGGACGCCCTTCTAAGAGTCAAGCGGCTATTTGGCTTTGATTGATCTCCTTGTGGCGTCGCATGATGATGCCGAAGACTTCGCGCGCGATGTAGCGTTTGAGGCAACGGATGGCTTCCAGCTTGGAATTGCCCTCTGCGATGCGTCTGGCGACATAGTCCTGTGTGCGAGTATCCAGCCTCAGGCGCCCGATTGCGATGATGTGGATGGCGCTGTTTGCCGCGCGATCGCCGCCCCTGTTCAGCCTGTGCCGAACCGTCTTTCCGGAAGAGGCTGGGATCGGACTGACACCACACAATGCCGCGAAGCTCGCCTCGGATTTCAGCCGGTCAGGGTTATCCCCCGCCGTCAGGAGCAACTGCGCCGCGCTGTTCAGGCCGATCGCGGTCTGTGCAAGAAGTTCCGGCGCCAGATCCTTGACGATAGCTTCAATCATGTTGTCCAGATCGGCGATCTCGTCATGCAGTTCGAGATAACGCCGTGCCAGTGACTTGAGAGAGATGCGGTAGGCTTCTTCGACATCACGATACGCTGTGAGATCGGGGCGCCAGGCTGCAAGCGTGCGGATCAGTTGCATCCGCGTCATGCTTCGCAGAAGGTCCCGGACCTTGTCCGGTGAGCACACGATGGTCGTCTGTATCATTTGCAAGGCGATGCGGCGGGCCTGAACGGCGGTTTTGCGACAAACCCTTAGAACCCGAAGTCTCTCGGCCATTCCGTCCCGGCTGCGTGGTGTCAGGGTGTGGCGTTTTGCATAAGCTGCATGAGCAGCACTTTCCGCATCAAAGTCATCATTCTTGCCGCGACGGCGGCGGTCATGTTTGTCAGGTGCCGTGACCTCCAGAACTTCGACACCAGCCGCCTGCATGTAGCGCAGAAGCCCTGCTCCGTAGCTGCCGGAGCATTCAACCCCGATGCGCTGGAGATCGCCGAAAGACCTCATCCAGGCCAGCATCAAACGATATCCGTGCCGGGTCGTCGCAAAACTCGCGTTACCGAGAATACGGCCGTGGTGATCGACGACAGCCGCGACATGTAAATCCTTGTGGCTGTCGACGCCGCCAACGATGTGAGATGCTTCTGGGTGTTTGGCCATCCGATGATCCTTTCCTGCAGCTCATGAATAATCTTTGCTCGGAAGGATGCAGGGACAGGACAGTCATGAGACCGAATGGTAATGCCCTTCTTGGGTCACGGCAGCATCTTTGAGACAAAGCCTCGCCGCAAGGCGTTCCCGGATGATCGACAGGTCCAGGGAAAGACACATGTCAGGTCGATCGGAGTGAGGGTCAGATCACACCGGGATGCCATGCGGCGCCAACCCAGCGAATGGTCGGTCGGTGTTTGAGTCAAACCACCCGAGAACTGGCATTGATCGTATGACTATCCGTATTCATTATCTCGGGCGGTTCGAACCGGGCGATGGCCTCTTTCAAGGCTTCGACGCAGAAGTCGGCGTGCATCGTATTCGACAGCCGCCAGCTCAGGACTTTCCGTGTCGCCCAATCCATGATTGCAACCAGATACAGGAAACCGTGCTTCACGGTAATGAAGGTGATGTCTGAACACCAAGCCTGATTGGGCCGATCAATTGTTATGCCCCGCAGCAGATAGGGATAAACCTTGTGCTGCGGATGCGACTGGCTGGTTCTCGGCCGTTTGTAGATTGCCTCCAGCCCCATCTTCGCCATCAGACGGCGAACCCGATGGCGGCCGACTACGATACCGTCCCGGCGCAGATAGATAGCGATCTGGCAGCTTCCGAAGAATGGATATTTGGTGAAAACCCGGTCGATGGCCTTCATCAACGCCACCGTAGCCGCGCTGATCCCGACAGGAAGATAATAAAATGCCGACCGGCTCAGCTTCACCAATTTGCACTGCTGACGGACGCTCAGATCCAGATGATCCCGGCGGATCAGTGCTTTCTTCTTGGCAGGGCTCACTTCTTGAGCCCTTG
>NZ_JBAKIA010000027.1:0-33001 GCF_037783265.1 Roseibium algae | reverse complement strand
CATTCAGCCCTTGAGCACAAGACACCAAAGGAGGCATATTGGGCCGACAGGCACCTGAATTTGGCGGCATGAAAAACAACCTGGATACACCTTAAATCAGCCGCGAACCTGTCCGGAAAACTGCGACCACTTCAGTCACGCGCCGACGGATAAACTGTACCTCTCCAATAAGGACGGCCTTGAATGGTATGAGTCCTCGAGCTTTGCCAGACGAGGATTCTGTAAATTCTGCGGATCCAGCCTTTTTTACCAGATGAAGGGAGATGAAAATACTGCTATCGCTGCGGGGATTTTGAACGGACCGACAGGTCTGAAAATTGGAAAACACATATTCGTCAAAGACAAAGGTGACTACTACGAAATCAACGAAGACGAGCCGCAAATAGCTCGGTATTGAACGCAGCCGAAAATCGTCGTGTTGATTGGGGCATTGCCTACTCATAGCTTTGTGCGATGAAAAGATATGTCTTTTGCGAAACTGGCGCCGGTTGGGTCAGGCCTGATGCGAAGGTGTATAAAAATGAGCGGGTCATTGCGTTCTTCGATCGAGCACCTGTCACGGAATATCACACACTGGTGGTTACAAAGCGGCACGCCAGGGACATTTTCGACGTGAAGGAAGAAGGCCTGCTAGCGGTGACATCCGCCATCCGGCTAATTTGCCAGGTTTACCGGGAGAAGTTGGGTATCAAAGACGTGCAGATTGTCAGCAGTAACGGGAATGACGCCCAGCAAGACACCTACCATCTGCATTTCCATATCATACCGCGTGCTCACGGCGACGGTTAAGCGCCAGCCAAGGCGATCCTTTTTGCGATCCCTCCGCGCCGTGGCAAAAAGGTACAGTCGAGAACACCAACCGGCGGGCCAGACGATGGCTGCCTCGCCAACTGGATTTGAAACATTTCAGCCAGGCGGACCTCAAAGACATTTGTGATAGGCTCAACGACACGCCGCGAAAGTGCCTCGAATGGAAAACGCCAGCGGAAGTCTTCAAGCATAAAATGCTGGAGACTTGAGAGACAGCCCCCTACCCTGAAACCCACAGAAGTCCCACTTTAAGTATCGCTCACAGAACGCTGGAAATGGGACGCAGAAACACAGGTCTGGATCTATCGGGCTGCTATCTTCGAGAACTACCAAAAGTTAGCCTGCCGGTGGAGCTCTGAAGCGGTCGCTCTTGACCAGCAAAGCTCGAAGCCACCTGCCCTGCCATCTGGCCCCGGTGATGATGCTTATCCCAGGACAGACAAATAGGCATCGCTTCAAGGTGCGTGTGGAACGAGAGGCAAGCACCTCTGTCCCTCTCCGTTTTCTTCAGTGTTCCAAGTAGGCCGCAAAAGCGGTACGGAAGGGACCGCGTTGTTTGTCGGTGACGCGGACCTCTGCTTCGATCCAGTCTTCCACGTCCTGACGCTCCAGGACTTCAGCAATCTGGTAGAGCTGTGCAATCAAGGCACCATCAGTGACCGGCAACCGGACCGTGAAAATGTCGTCATGTTGTGCGATGAACGCATCGATCCGTTTGTAGAGCTGATCAATCCCCTCACCTGTCAGAGCAGACAGGGAGATAGGCCCTTCATCAGAGGCTTCAGAAAGCAGCTTTTCACGGTGGTCCGCATCAAGGCAATCAATCTTGTTCCAGACCTCGACAACAGGTGCACCGGTTTGTGGCCTGACACCCAGATCATCAAGCGTTCTCTTGACGTCCTCGTTCTGCGCATCCGTGTCCTCCTGCGAGATATCACGGACATGCAAAATGAGATCGGCCTCCAGGACCTCTTCAAGAGTCGCCCGAAAAGCTGCGACCAAATGGGTCGGCAAATCCGATATGAAGCCCACCGTGTCGGACAGGATCACTTCCCGCCCATGGGGCAGCTTGATCTTGCGAAGTGTCGGATCCAGTGTTGCAAACAACAAATCCTCGGCAAAAACATCCGCCTTTGTCATACGGTTGAACATCGTTGATTTACCCGCATTGGTATAGCCAACCAGAGCCACGACCGGTTGCGGGATCTTTTTGCGTTTCTTGCGGTGCAGATCGCGAGTCCTGCGGACACCCGCAAGTTGCTTCTTCAAAATGATGATGCGGTCTTCGATCTGGCGTCTGTCAGATTCAATCTGTGTTTCCCCGGGACCGCCCATAAACCCTGCTCCGCCGCGCTGGCGTTCAAGGTGGGTCCAGGACCGGACAAGACGGCTCTTCTGCCAGGTCAGATGAGCCAGATCAACCTGAAGCTTGCCTTCCTTGGTGCGTGCACGGTCACCAAAGATCTCAAGAATCAAGCCTGTCCGGTCAATGACCTTAGTCGCCAATCTGCGCTCAAGATTTCTCTGCTGAATTGGCGTCAGCGGGTGATCAATTACAACAAGATCAAGTTCTTCGGCAGCAACAATGCCGGCAAATTCCTCAACCTTGCCTTCGCCAAATAGCGTTGCTGGTTTTGGATTGCTGATCTTGACGACTGAAGAAGAAACAATATCGAGATTAATCGCAGCACTCAGGCCAACGGCTTCTTCCAGACGCGCTTCAGGGCTACGGTTTGAGCGTAAATGACCATCTGGTCCGCCCATGCGATGCTGCAAAACCGGTTCAATAATGATCGCCCGGAACGGCTGTGGACGCGAGTCGAAGCCCTGTTCTTCGTGGCCATGATTATGCGCAGAATTGTCTTCTGGAGACTTGCGTTCCAATCAGCTAACCACCTTTTCGCCAGTCTCTTCTGGCTCAAACAACTGAACCGGACCATTCGGCATGATCGTTGATATCGCATGTTTGTAGACAAGCTGAGAATGACCATCACGGCGCAAAAGCACACAAAAATTATCAAACCAGGTCACCACACCTTGCAGCTTGACGCCATTGATCAGAAAGATTGTCAGGGGAGTTTTTTGCTTGCGAACGTGATTTAAAAAAGTGTCTTGCAAATTTTGTGCGCGATCAGCCATCTTTTTTTATCCTGTATCCCCCGGATGCGGCCGAGCATCCGGTGTTTTTAATCAATTATTGCTGTGGGGCCTTACACACAAACGCTTCCGCCCCTTAGCACCCAGTTATAATATGTATCAGCGCGTATTCTGCACTGGTCCGCGTCCAATTTCAAAACCACAACAGTAATTATACTGTTTTTTTACACCGTTAAGAAATCAGTAGCAGTATGGAACTGTTCACGCAATCGCATTGCGATTGAGCCCGGATGTCCATTGCCAAGTATCGTATCATCAATTTTTATAACGGGCATGACAAGAGTAGAAGCCGCCGTTACGAAAGCTTCCCGAGCATCTTTGGCTTCTTGCACAGAAAACGCCCGTTCTTCGAAAGCGATGCCTTCTCGAGCAACCAACTCAAGAACAACAGAACGGGTAATGCCGCGCAAAATACCGTTTTCCGCAGGTCTTGTGACCAATGTCCCGTCTTTGGTCACAATCCATGCGTTGGTTGACCCGCCTTCAGTAACGTTATTGTCGGCGTCAAAGTACCAGGCTTCCTTGGCGCCTTGTTCCTTGGCTGTCTGTTTGGCCAGAACATTTGGCAGCAAGGCAACGCTCTTGATGTCGACGCGTGGCCAGCGGTTTTCCGGGAAGGTAATTACAGAAATACCCTTTTCAGCCGCGGCGTCAGCCGCTTTCGGATTGGAGGAACGGGCTGTGATGACAATGGATGGTACAACATCATCTGGCGGGAAAAAGTGATCCCGTCTGGAAACACCACGTGTCACTTGAATGTAGACTATTCCATTGCGAACCCGGTTTCTGCGCACAACTTCGCGCATGATAAACAGCAGGGCAGAACGCGCCATCGGCCAACCAATGCGCAGTTCATTCAGGGAACGGTCCAAACGATCAATGTGCCTGGGCATATCGACGATGGTATTCTGCCAGATTTCACAGACTTCATAAACGCCATCGGCAAATTGATAGCCACGATCTTCAACATGCACGGCTGCATCCTGATGGGCAATATATTGACCGTTAACGTAAGCGATCCTGCTCATGATATCTCCTTGAATGGCGCGGAAAGCTCTCCGACGATAAACTGCATCGGAAGCTGCTGTCCGGCAGCACAAAAACTGTTAAAGGCATGAACTTTATCGGGAAACAACGCAAGTCCAAGATCTGGTCAATTCGCCAATCTTAGAAGAAATCAAGACTCACCCGGAACATTTGCTCTACCTGTTTCACCCGTTCGGCAACGGCAAAGATCACAATTCTGTCCTGAGCCTGGATCTGGAGTTCCCCATTGGGCGTGATCACCTTTCCATCGCGGAACACAGCACCAATTCGGATCCCGGACGGCAAGTCAATCTCGCGCAAGGGACGCCCAACCAGCGGCGAGGTATCAAGAGCCTCTGCCTCCACCACTTCGGCAGCCCCATTTTGCAAAGAGTGCACACCGCGAATACGCCCGCGACGGACATGCTGAAGGATCTTTGAAATCGTTACAGCTCGCGGGTTGATAAAGGCATCAATGCCTAATGCCTGAGCAAAGGCCGGATAGCTTGGATTGTTAAGAAGCGACAGATTCCGCCGACAGCCAAGTTTCTTGGCCATGACCGAGGACAGAATATTCACCTCGTCCTCATTGGTCAGTGCGACCATTGTATCTGCAGTCCCAACATCGGCCTCATCCAAAATCGACTGATCCAACGCGCTTCCGTGCAGGATGACTGAGCGCTTCAATTCATCGGCGATGCTGACCGCCCGCTCCCGTGACGCTTCGATCAGTTTAATACGGGTATTGCTTTGGCGTTGCTCAAGAGCTCGGGCGACATAAAGACCAATGTTGCCGCCGCCTGCGATTACGACCCGGCTGGCCTCCGGCTCTTCATGGCCGAAAATTCCGAGCGTACGACGCACTTGATCACGTTGGGCCACCACATAAGCAAGATCGCCAACCAGAAGCGAATCCGAGCTCTTGGGGACGAACAGTTTGTTGTTCCGAAACACACCGACAACGACAGCACTCAAGTCAGGAAAGAGTTCGGTCAACTGGCGCAGAGGCGTGTCCACAACGGGGCAGTCCTCCTCGCACATGATACCAACAGTGACAATCTGATCATCGGCAAACCGCACCGTCTCGACCGCACCTGGCAGCGCCAAACGACGCAGCACCATTTCACCAACTTCGATTTCCGGAGAAATGATCACGTCGATCGGAAGATTTTCACGGGAGAAGAGGTTCTGCCAACGGCCCTGCAAATAGCTCTGGGACCGAATACGCGCGACCTTCGTTGGCACGTTAAAGAGCGAATGGGCGACCTGGCAAGCAACCATGTTCACTTCGTCATAAAGAGTGACCGCGATGATCATGTCTGCTTCTTCAGCACCGGCCTGCGCCAGAACCTCAGGATGCGCACCATGTCCAACAAAGCCACGGACATCGAGTTGATCACCAATTGCATTGATCAATTTCGGCGAGGAATCGATCACCGAAACATCGTTCTGTTCGGCGGCAAGGCGCTCTGCTATGCCGTAGCCAACCTGGCCGGCGCCACAAATCACGACTTTCATAACGAAGTTCCTCTACAGAAGATCATTGCATCCCATAGCAGAGACAAAGGCTCAGGACAGCCCCAACGTCTTTAGTTTTCGGTGCAGAGCCGAGCGCTCCATGCCAACGAACTCAGATGTGCGTGAAATATTCCCATCAAACCGCTTGATTTGGGCCTGAAGATAATCGCGTTCAAAGATTTCTCGTGCCTCGCGCAGCGGCACGGACATCAGGTGTTCACCGCCGCCCGTTGTTGGCAAGTTGGGCAGCATAGCACCAACTTCTGCAGGTAGAAGGTCAGCAGTAATGACACTGTCCGGCTCGCCGCGCGCCAGAATAAGCAGGCGTTCAACGTTGTTACGCAGCTGACGGACATTGCCTGGCCAATCATGTGTCTGAAGGACAGCCATAGCGTCATCTCCAATCTGCCGAAGTGGAATGCCGGAGGCCGTAGATATCTGCTCCATGAAGTATTTGATCAAAATCGGAACATCTTCACGGCGCTCTGCAAGACCAGGTACCCTTAAAGGCACGACGCCCAAGCGATGATAAAGGTCCTGTCGAAACAGGCCTGCAGCAATCTGTTCTTCCAAATTTTTAGCGGTGGAAGACAAGATCCGGATATCGACCTGAACCTTGGTCGCCCCCCCAACACGGGTAAAGCTCTGCTCGACAAGTACCCGTAGGATTTTATTTTGGGTTTCAGCAGGCATATCGCCGATCTCGTCGAGATATAGCGTGCCACCATGAGCTTCTTCAAGCGCACCAATTTTGCGCAGGTGTCCGTTGGTATCTTCAACACCGAACAGCTCTTCTTCCATGCGCTCAGGCGTAATGGTTGCAGCGTTCAGAACAACGAACGGGCTTTTTACCCGTGGCGACAGCTCGTGGATCATACGGGCTGTCAGCTCTTTGCCAGAGCCGGAAGGCCCGGTAATCATGATACGGCTGTTGGTGATCGCCACTTTCTGGATCGTTTGGCGAAGTTGATTGGCTGCGCTTGATTCTCCGACAATGCCGGTCGCATCTCCGCTTCGCTGCTTGAGATCTTTAACTTCCCGTTTCAGGCTCGAGGCTTCCAGAGCGCGTTCGACTATATGGATCAAACGGTCAGACTTGAACGGCTTTTCAATGTAGTCATAGGCGCCTCTTTTGATTGCAGAGACCGCCGTTTCGATATTGCCATGACCTGAGATGATCACCACAGGCAAATCAGGATCTGTCTGCCTGATAACATCAAGCACGCCTAAACCATCAAGCCGACTTCCCTGCAGCCAGATATCCAAAATCACCAGCGAAGGTCGTCGGTCCTTGATCGCCGCAATGGCTGTATCGCTGTCGCGCGCAATCCGGGTGCCATAGCCTTCGTCATCCAGAATACCAGCAATCAGCTCCCGAATATCTTTTTCATCGTCAACTACAAGAATGTCATACGCCATCGGTGGTCACTATCTTTTCGTTCTTGTCGTCTTCAGCACTCATTGAATTGACCCCGATGGTCAATCGCACAAGAGTGCCGCTCTTCCCTGAATCATTGGCAGGCGCATCGAGTAACTCAATGTTTCCACCGTGATCCTCCAATATCTTTCGCACGATTGCGAGCCCCAGGCCGGTGCCCTTTTCACGGGTCGTCATATAGGGTTCAAGCAACCTTTGTCTGTTTTCCTGCGGCAGGCCAATCCCATTGTCGATGACATCGATCACAAGATGGTCGCTGTTACGAATAAGCGTGATCGAAATTTGCCCGTCGGAGAAAGTATCCCCTTCCCGCCCTGAAATCGCTTCAGCTGCATTCTTGATCACATTTGTCAGGGCCTGACCGATCAACCGTGGGTCATAGGTTGCAATCACCGGATCTTCCGGCATTGTCGTCGCAATCTGGATATCAGGATTACCGACCGTTTGCATAAAGGCAGCTTCTCGCAAGGTCGTACGCATGTCACCAGATGTCTTTGTTGGCTTCCTCATCCGGGCAAATGACGAGAACTCGTCGACCATCTGGCCGATATCCCCGACTTGCCGAATGATTGTGTCGATGCATTGATCAAACACAGACCGATCATCCTCGACCTTTTTGCCATAGCGTCTGCGAATCCGCTCAGCTGATAATTGGATCGGGGTCAGTGGGTTCTTGATTTCATGGGCAATACGGCGAGCGACATCGGCCCAGGCTGAGTTACGCTGCGCCGAAACCAAATCAGTTATATCGTCAATAGTGACAACATAACCATGCTCGCGCCGGGTCGACTGCTCACTGGTCAAACGGACATTCAATGTCCTTTGGCGATTGTTGAGGGAAACCTCAAGCTGCGTTTCCTGAAAGCGTTCGCTGTCTTCTTCAAATGCGTGAGAAAGAAAATCGTAAAGCTCGGGAATCACATCAATAAACGGCTTGCCCAAAAGAATCATTTCATCGACTTGAAGCAGCGCCTCAGCAGACCGGTTCACCATCATCACAGACCCATCGTCATCAATGCCGATTACACCGGTTGAGACCCCAGACAAGACAGCTTCATTGAACCTGCGCCTCCGGTCGATCTGCTCATTTGCGGCCAGTAATGCATCACGCTGCCCCAGCAGCTGCCCCGTCATTTTGTTGAAGGTAGAGCCCAGGCTGGCAAGATCACCTTCCGATTTATGGGTCTCCACTTTTACAGAAAGATTACCGTTAGACACTTCATCAGCGGCCGAAATAAGAGAGCGAATGGGAGATACAAGCCTATTTGCAAACCCGAAGCCAATCCAGATGGCGGAAAGCAGGAGGATCAGGGCTACACCCAAATACAACAGCGCAAAGGCGACTTGAACGCCAAATCGGCTGTTCTCCAATTCGCTGTATTGCAGCGCCCCCTCCTCCGCAAGACGTTGATATTCAATGACCCGTTGGTCCATAGAGCGCACGGCGTAGAGATAGAAATCCTGATAGGCTGACAGCTTCATGATGCCGCCAACCAGATTAGACTTGCCGGGGGCAATCAGGATCGGTTCGCCTTTACGGGCCTTCTTCATACTGTCCTTGGGCGGCAGGAGAATATTTACCCGCGGATCAAGGACTATGCGGGTGATAACCGTTCCATCAGAACTCATGATAAAGGCAGCGACCAGACCACGGACTGAAGCTTGAGCATTAAAGAAACCATCGAAACGGGTCGGTTCAAAGTCGTAAACTGCCTTGGCTCGGTCTACATCGTTCGCCATGGCGATAAGGTCAGCGCGCAGCACACGTGCATGTTCCTGAAGATAGGCTTGGGCGACGACCAGTGCATTGTCGATAATCTGGCGGGTACGATCCTCGAACCAACGGTCGAGGCCACGATCCAGGGTCACTGTAGCCAAAATAGCCATCAAGATGGCTGGAATTGCTGCAACGAGACTGAACAATGTGACGATGCGGACATGAAGGCGGGCAGCAGCACGCCCACGTCTGCGTGCGTTCAGGAGCTTTGTGATTTCCCAAACGATGGCCGCAATCAGACAACTCGCCAAGACACCATTTACGATCATGGCGGTAAAAATGACATTTTGCGTTGGCGCAATAGACGTCAGGCCGGTCAGAACCACAAATGTGATTCCGATGGACAGCAGGGCAACCAACATGATCGCCAACCCCAGGCGGCGTCCGAGTTTACCTTGGGAAACCTGAGTATCTGCCGTCTTCTGAGAAAGTCCCAGTGTCATGCCCCCTCTGCGTCACTCTCTGAAAAACGGCATCGAGAACCGAGCCGCCACAAGAACTGCGGCACAGTTACCACAGATTGTTGCTAAATTGAGACAATGCTAGTGCTTGGAAGGGATGTCTACAAGCAAGGCACCAAAGTGCCCTGCTATTCACTCATAAAAATATGGAAAGGCGCATCTTCTCATCAGCTTGCCCAAACCACGAAAAACTCTGGACGTGACAAAAACCGCAGGTCAGCGTGAAGAGCGCATCACCTGGATGTCTAAATCACGAATCTTTTTGCGCAATGTGTTGCGGTTGACCCCCAGAAGTTCTGCCGCCTTGATCTGATTGCCCCGTGTTGCTGCAAGCGCTGCGCTGATCAATGGATATTCGACTTCGCGCAAAATCCGATGATAGAGACCAGGAGGTGGCAATGTTTCGCCGTAATTATCGAAGTAGCCGCCCAGATACCGTTCCACAGACGCTCCGAGGTTGATGTTCTCCGCATCCTCCTCCTCTAAGGCAGAGGTAACCGGTTGGCTGAGTTCCTGCTCAAGTAGAGACTCTCCGATCACATCCTGCGGATAAAGCGCTGCCAGTCTGCGTACCAGGTTTTCAAGCTCGCGAATGTTGCCAGGCCAACGATATCTGCGAAGAAGATTTAGAGCTGCCTGATCAACTTGCTTGGGCGGCAGCCCCTCTTTTTCAGCCTGAGTGAAGAAATGCCGGACAAGATCAGGAATGTCTTCTACGCGCTCACGCAGTGGTGGCAATCTGATCGGAACAACATTAAGGCGGAAATAAAGATCTTCGCGGAACAACCCCTGATTGATTGCCTGACGAAGGTCCTTATTGGTTGCGGCAACAATCCGGACATCGGTCTTGATCGGCGTACGGCCACCAACTGTTGTATATTCGCCTTGTTGCAAGACCCGTAAAAGCCGCGTCTGCGCTTCCATGGGCATATCGCCAATTTCATCCAGAAACAGCGTTCCGCCATCAGCTTGCTCGAAACGGCCTGAACTTCTCAGTTGCGCGCCTGTAAAGGCACCTTTCTCATGGCCGAAGAGTTCAGCTTCAATGAGATCTCTCGGTATCGCCGCCATGTTGATCGCAACGAAAGGGCCGTTCCGCCGCTTGCCATAATCATGCAATGCCTTTGCGACCAGCTCTTTACCGGTACCCGATTCACCGTTGATCATGACCGTCAAATCGGTCTGCATCAGGCGCGCCAAAACTCTGTATATTTCCTGCATGGCAGGCGACCGTCCAACCAGAGGCATGCCCTCGCTCATGTCATCAGTTTCGACTGGGCGTCGGACTTTTGGCTCTTCCAGCGCGCGGCCAACTATGTTGATCATCTCCTTCAGATCAAAAGGCTTCGGCAAGTACTCATAAGCCCCTTTTTCCGACGCACGGATAGCAGTCATGAAGGTGTTTTGAGCGCTCATAACCAGAACCGGTAGGTCCGGGCGAAGCTTTTTGATCCGCGGAAGAACATCAAAGATGTTTTCGTCAGGCATCACCACATCGGTGATGACAAGATCGCCGTCACCAGAGCTGACCCAACGCCAAAGAGTTGCGGCATTGGAGGTCAGGCGAACAGTATAGCCAGCCCGGGACAGCGCTTGATTGAGCACTGTGCGGATAGCCGCGTCGTCGTCTGCTACGAGAATTGTGCCTGTCGGCATGATCATTCGGTCCTGTCGCTGGAGGAAGCCTCAGGTTCAATAAAAGTCGGCATCAAGATCCGGAAAATTGTTTTCCGTGGACGGCTATCGCATTCGATAACACCACCATGATCGCCAATGATCTTGGCGACCAGCGCAAGGCCAAGGCCGGATCCATTTGTCTTTGTCGTGATGAAGGGCTCAAAAAGATGTGGCAGGAGATCCTCGGGCACGCCCGGGCCATTGTCCTCGACACAATATTCAAGCGGTAGAGATACCCGCTGTTGGGTTCCGGGAACCGAGAGCCGAATTCCTGGTCTGAAGGCCGTGGTGATCCGAATTTCACCGTCCGGGTCATTCCCAATCGCTTCACTCGCATTTTTGATCAGGTTCAGGAAGACCTGGATCAGCTGATCCTTGTTGGCATAGACTGGCGGCAAAGAGGGGTCGTAGGCTTCCAGGATGCGCTTGTTGCGCGCAAATCCGCTGTCGGCCAGTCTTTTCACGTGATCCAGAACCACATGAATGTTTACCGGTTCGCGTTCAATAGGCCGTTCGTCGGAAAAGACTTCCATCCGATCTACAAGCTTGACGATCCGGTCTGTTTCATCAGTGATCAACCTGGTCAACGGCCGGTCTTCATCGGGAACCGATTGCTCTAGAAGCTGAGCTGCACCGCGAATGCCCGACAGTGGATTTTTGATCTCATGTGCCAGCATTTCAGCCAAACTGGTGACCGTCCGCGCAGCTCCTCTTGAGGTCAACTGCCTGTCGATCTTTTCAGCCATGGAGCGTTCCTGAAACATCAGAACCACAGCACCCGGGCGATTGATTACAGGAGAAGCATTGATATCAACAATCTTGGGGGCACCGATACGCGGTGATCCGATATCAACCTTGTATTCATTGACGGCCGCACCTCGGTCACGCACCTGATCGATCAACGTAAGCAACGGGCTGCCAAATGGAACGAAATATTCAATCGGATGACGCCGCAGAACGGAAACACTGGACCGCATGAATATCTCAGCAGCCATATTAGCGGATTCAATCACGCCATCAGGTGCGACCAAAAGCACAGGGTGAGGGAGTGAATCCAGAATGGTCGGGCCGTCGTTGGTCAAAGCGGCCACACGCCCACTGGTCGGGGATTCAGCTGTCATGCAGCACTCCGTTCAGACAAAGAAGACAACCAGACATCCGCCAAACGAATGACTTCAGCAGGGTCATTTGAGGTCATCAGGGTTTTGCGTATGGGTCCCGGCAAGTCAGAGCCCAGGCCGGCATTATCAAAATACCAACCAAGATGCTTGCGCGCGATGCGAACGCCAGGCAACGGTCCATAATGAGAGATAATCGCCTCGTAATGATCAATCACCAGATCGCGGAGTTCCGTTCCTGTTGGATCTGGCAGTTTCTGGCCGGACTCAAGATAGTGACCGATATGGCCTGGCAACCAGGGCCTTCCATAGGCTCCTCGTCCGACCATCACAGCATTGGCACCAGAAGCTGCCAACATGGCGTCAGCATCTTCAAAACTGCAGCAATCACCATTGGCGATGACAGGAATGGAAACGGCGTCAACGACAGGGCGGATGGCCGACCAGTCTGCCCTGCCCTTGTAAAATTGACTTCTTGTGCGGCCATGAACCGTAAGCAATTGCACACCAGCCGCCTCAGCTCTGCTGCCAAGTTCAGCAGCATTCAGAGTGGCCTCGTCCCAGCCGAGTCGCATTTTCAAAGTTACGGGCACATCGACCGCAGCAACTGTTGCCTCAATAAGCGTCAGTGCGTGGTCAAGGTCCCGCATCAAGGCTGATCCGGAATAACCTGAGGTCACCTTCTTGGCAGGACATCCCATGTTGATATCGATAATATCCGCACCAGCTCCGGCAATCACCTTGGCTGCCTCGCCCATCCAATGGGCTTCACGGCCAGCGATCTGAACCACATGCAAGCCATTACCCTGAGCTTCTGTCCGCATCTGGGTTTCCGCATCGCCACGCACGAAAGATTCGCTGGCAACCATCTCACTCACGACCATTCCAGCATTGAACCGATCGGCTATCTTGCGAAACGGCAGATCGCTTACCCCGGACATTGGAGCCAGGACAGCACGGTTTCGAAGTTCATATGAACCGATCCGGATCGTATTTGGGTTGGCCGTAACGCTCAAAGTGCTCATAACCTGTGCATACACTACTTTGCCTATATCCTAGACATTTTCTACGTTGCAGCAAGGAATAAATCAGCATATCAATTGCATCAAGCGTCATTTGCACGCCTGAGTTTTTCTTAACATCAACAACAATCAAGCCGTCTCGCGCCGAAGAATACGGTAGTTCAGAATAAATAGACTAACTCCTTATAAGAAAGAACTAATTCAGCCTTCTTCATTCAGCAGAAATACGGAGTTGTATCGGCATTTTGCCCTCGCCATCAATCCGGAGTAGAAAGCCAGAGAAACACAGGATGCGAACCAAATGACCAATCAAGTGGCAGTGATCATCGTTGCGGCAGGACGCGGTGCACGAATGCAGTCCACTGAAACGGACCTGCCGAAGCAGTATCTGGACCTTGGCGGGCGGACGATACTGACCCAAACCTTGTCGGCATTTCTGGGGCACCCGGACATCTATCAAGTCGTCGTTGTGCGCCATGTGGACGACGGTGACCTTTACGATCAGGCTGTCCAAGACCTTGAAACCAATCTAATTGCTGATCTCCTGCCCTCCGTTGTAGGAGGAGCCACTCGTCAGTTGTCTGTCTCTGCTGGGCTTAAGGCGCTCACTGGCAAGGATTGTACATCGGTTCTAATTCACGATGCGGCACGCCCCTTTGTATCATCAGATGTAATCAACAACGTGATTGAGAAGCTCAGAAAAGGAAATGTAGCTGTTTTGCCTGCAGTGCCTGTCTTTGACACTTTGAAACGCCAAGTCCCCGCGACCTCACAGTTGGAGACCGTTGATCGGACGCACCTGTGGACCGCTCAAACGCCGCAGGGATTCAATTTCGAAACTATCCTGAGCGCTCATATGCTGGCAGAAACCCAAGGCAAACTTGAACATACCGATGATACATCTGTCGTTGAAGCCATGAGGGTTCCGGTGGTTCTTGCCGAAGGCTCGCCGGAAAACATAAAGATCACAACACTGCCTGACCTCGAACGGGCTCGAAAGAAAGTCGGAATGACTCATTCTTTAAAATCCGATCCGGTATCCTCTGCCACTCCCAAACTGAGTGAATTGCTAGATGTCAGAATAGGGACTGGATATGATGTGCATGCCTTTGATGATGGCGATGCTGTCATTCTGGGAGGGCACTTAATACCCCATTCTAAAAAACTGAAAGGCCACTCCGATGCAGATGTCGTGCTGCATGCAATCACAGACGCGGTTCTGGGCTCAATCGGAGATGGAGATATCGGCACCCATTTCCCACCCTCAGATCCAAAGTGGAAAAGTGCTGCATCCGATCAGTTCCTGTTAGATGCAATCAGGCGGGTTCATGAACTTGGCGGCCGGGTCGCCCATATTGATGTGACCATCATTTGCGAGGCACCGAAAATCGGGCCACACCGTCAGGATATGCGAGCTGCTATTGCAGGGATTTGCGACCTGCCTGTTTCCCGTGTCTCGGTCAAGGCAACAACATCGGAACGTCTAGGTTTCACGGGGCGGCGAGAAGGAATCGCGTCGATGGCCGCCGTGACGGTACGACTCCCCTTTGCAGAGGATGACGCAGTATGACGGATTGGGCTAATTTACTGACGATGGCCGAAGAGGTGATCGCCGCGGCGCGCTACAAAAACGCAATGATTGCGACAGCTGAATCCTGCACGGGTGGATTGATTGCTGGATTGTTGACCGAAGTACCAGGTTCTTCAGCAGTCGTGGACCGCGGGTTTGTCACCTATTCGAATGAGGCAAAGCAAGAAATGCTCGGGGTTCCCCTTGAGACACTGCAGGCCTTTGGTGCTGTCTCGCCGCAAACCGCTATTGCCATGGCAGAGGGAGCTCTTGAGCGTTCACACGCACACATAGCAATCTCTGTGACCGGAATTGCAGGCCCAGGTGGAGGCACCAAGGATAAACCTGTCGGAACCGTCCATTTCGCAATCGCAGTCAAAGGACAGGTCACAACACACCATCCGGCCGCTTTCGGCCACGAAACGAGAGATCAAATTCGTTACAATGCCATCGGAAAGTCTCTCAAGATTGTCTTAAATGCAATAGATTCTGTTTTCTAATTTAGAAATTTATCGATATATTACAATTGTTTAGCGGCGCATTTAGTTACGCTAGGTCACTTTTCGCTTCTGCGCCGCAAAGAGCATGTTTTAATGATCGTAAAATACTTATGGCTTGTCAGCCTAATCATCTTGATCGGAATTTTACTTCCAAATTCAGTTCTATCGGATGGAATTCCTAAAATCGGGGACTACTACGTCATGTCCCGCGATAAAAAAGGAGACTTCACTGGTAGCCACCAGATTTTCCAAACCGAAAAGCCAAATACCTACAAGGTGATCTACTGCGAGCAGAACTATTGGGTCCGGATACATACAATTGCATGGTCCCAGGTGGAAAGCGAAAACCAGCGAACGATACAAATCGAATATAATTTCGGCAAAGGCTGGCGGCCAATTTGTCTGAACCCGGAGCGGCAAGTAACACTTCTGGATCTCGGCATTTCCTTGGAGCCAAGAAGGGTACTTGAATCGTCGGACAAAACCCTAAAAGCGAACATTCGCTATGAAGCGTTTAAAGACGCACAGAAAGAGAAAGCCAACTAGGCGCATACCGTTTTGAACTTAGCTCTAAGAAGAAATAGCCAAGATCAAATTCGTTACAAAATTACTTAAAATGCAGCCCAATTTCCAAACTGAATGATAGGTGCAAATAAGTATGATGAAATTACAGATGAGCCATAAACTGAACTCCCCAATACACGGCCCATCACTTGAGAGACATTTGTTTTGATGAAAGCATGGGTTCTTGCTGCAATCTGTTTTGGTTTACTGACAGGTTCCGCATCATCATCCGCACTTATGACGCCTGGTGATTTCTACTTAATTTCACGAGAACAGAATGGAGTTTTTACCGGCAGCCACAAGATTTTTCAACGCCAATCAGAGGGCATGCATCAGGTAATTTACTGTGGCAGGAGTTACTGGATACGCCCAGTGAGCGTTGCCTGGACGCAGGTTGAAGTCGAAAACCGCAGAGAAGTGAGGGTCGAATTTAATTTCGGCAAAGGCTGGCGGCCAATCTGTGACAAGCCTGAACGTCAGGTCACACTTCATGATATTGGCATAGATCAGGACGCACGGATTGTCCTGTATACAAACGGCCAGGATCTGGGAGGCGTCAACCGTTTCAGCACCATCGCCGACTCCTTTAAGACAGGAAATCGCCGCCAAAAGACAAGTTATCACGATTGATCGTCATTCAAACTTAACCCATCTGCCATTAGCTAAAAAACAAGCATTAGCTGGGTTTTCATAATGCGTTTCGTCTTTCATCTAGGGACACAACACTATGAAAACATTGAAATATATTTTGACGGTAGCAGTCTGCTTTTCCGCGGCTGAGATTGTCTACGCCCAAACTGGAGATATAAGCGATGACTTCTATATCCGCTCCCAATTGGATACCGGTAAATTCAACGGCTATCACCAGATTTTGACCGAACCCAAGGAAGGCTATGTCCAAGCAATCTACTGTGACAAGACATTCTGGGTAAGGAAACTCACGGTACTGTGGACCGAGGATGAAGCCAAGGCCGGGCGCAAGCTGGTCGTTGAGGAAAATAAAAAGGACAATCGGAAAGTATTTTGTGAGGATCCCAATCGACAGGTGACCCTTGAATCCATTGGTATGTCTGATAAGGAAATCACGCAATTGCGAGAAGCCAGAAGCGGACAGGACGTCAGGCCGAGCAGGATGAACGTCATAAGCGACGCCTTCAAAGGCTTCAAATAATCAAATGCAATGCTTTAGAGTTTCGGTTCAGCTATCATATACGGCGTTTGCCCGTTCTTCGAACGCGCCTGAGAACTTCCGAAAAGCTCGATCAAACATCGCCCCCATCAGAGAGCCCAGTGCACGGCTCTTAAATTCATAATCAATGAAAAATCTGACTTCGCTGGTCCCCTCCCCACAATCATGGAATGTCCAGCGATTTTCCAGGTGCTTGAAGGGACCGTCGAGATATTCGACCAGAATTGTCTCGGTATCCGGAATGAGTTCAACCCGGCTGGTAAATGTCTCCTTGAAGACCTTATAGGCAACCGTCATATCAGCAACCAGAATTGCCCGACCGTTATCCAGCGGCTTGCGTCCGCGCACTTGAAGCGCCTGACATAAAGGCACAAACTGCGGATATTGTTCCACATCTGCGACCAGATTAAACATGTTGCGCGCAGAGTGATTGACGACTTGGGTCGAGGAAAAGCTGGGCATGGGCTCGCAGGTCCGGCTTCAGTGGCCAAGTTTGGCGACACGCGCCGCTTTTAGATCGGAAAAATCTTCGCCTGCGTGATGTGAGGACCGCGTCAACGGGCTGGCTGAGACTTTCAAGAAGCCTTTTGCATAAGCAATCCGCTCATAGCCCTTGAACTCGTCAGGCGTCACGAAAGACATCACAGGATGATGCTTTTTCGAAGGCTGAAGATACTGGCCGACCGTTAGGAAATCCACATCTGCTACGCGCAGATCATCCATCAACTGCAGGACTTCGTTCCGCTCTTCACCAAGCCCCACCATAATGCCGGATTTGGTGAACATGGAAGGATCCAGTTCCTTCACCTTCTGAAGAAGCCGGATAGAATGGAAATAGCGGGCTCCAGGACGTACCTTGAGGTATTTCGAGGGCACGGTTTCCATATTATGATTGAACACGTCTGGACGGGCTTCAACGACGATTTCGATAGCGCCGTCTTTACGAAGAAAATCAGGCGTCAGAACTTCGACGGTGGTCGTCGGTGACTGGTCCCGGATTGCCTGAATAACATTCGCGAAATGCGTCGCGCCGCCATCATCCAGATCATCACGATCTACCGATGTGATAACGACATGCTCAAGGCCCATCTTGGCCACAGCGTCGCCAATGGAGGCAGGCTCTTTCATGTCTACGGCCCCAGGCATACCGGTGCGCACATTGCAGAAGGCACAAGCTCTGGTACAGGTATCGCCAAGGATCATGAAACTGGCATGTTTTTTAGACCAGCATTCACCAATATTAGGGCAGCCAGCCTCTTCGCAGACCGTAACCAGACCGTTCTTGCGAACCAGATCCTGCGTCTCACGATAAATTGGAGATGTGGGTGCCTTGACGCGAATCCACTTAGGCTTACGCAGTACCGGGTTATCAGGCTTGTGAGCCTTTTCCGGATGGCGTGGGCGTGCTTCGCGGGTGTCTGCGCTTTTCGACAGCGTATCTACGATCGTAACCATGAGGCCTTAAGTGTCGCTCTTGTTCAAAAAGGTCAAGACTTGTTTCGCATGTCCGCCATGCATAAACGGACTATCCTTTAGAAGCCGTTAGCCGCTCTCTTGCCTGTTCGGACAAGGGGCGAGGTTTTCTGATTGCCTGATCCATCTGTACCAGGACTGTTTTGGCCCGCGCAGCCAACACATCATCTTGAAAGACAGCCTGATCAAGCGTGATCGAGCTGTTGCCAACTTTCAAGACACGACTACCGATTACAACACTGCCGGGCCAATGCAGTTCTGCGATGAAATCCATCTCCAGACGCGCAATCACCAAACCGCACCCCTTATCCACGAACGGATGTGAGCCGGTGTACAAAAACTCTGTTCGGCCAGTTTCCAGAAACGTTGAAAAGACGGAGTTATTGATATGGCCTTGTGGGTCACAATCGCAGTAGCGCAGCTTATCTGTGCTTTGAATGGGGAAGCCTTCTATCCCGCATGGATCAACTGGCAAAAAAACCTCCGGTCGCGCATCATGTGCCGTTAGCTGAAAACTTTTTTCCAGAGGAACAGAAATAAAACCGCTCCAAGAGTAGAGACCACAAGCTGGTCCAGAATTCCGCCGGAGATATTCAGGCGCAATATATGAGCTAGCTCGCCGCCAACAAGTGCGCCCAGCAAGCCTACCACGAGACTGCCGAAGAAACCGCCGCGGCTGTTCAAGATACGATGAGCGACCGCACCGGCAATGAGGCCAATAACAATCCATAAAATGAAGCCCATCGGGCCCAACTCCTGTATTTCTGTTGGCCCGATGGGCGTTGTTTCAATTCAAGCGCCGTTCAAATTACGCCAGAATGCGTGCAATCACCACGACCACGATTGCCCCAATGGCTGCGATGACGATCTGATTTACCCATTGATTGCCGAGATCGATGTTGATCCCGGTCGCGCTGACCAGAAAACCGCCAACGAAAGCACCGATCAAACCCGTAATCAGATAACGAACAAGCCCGCCGCCACCAACGAAAATACTGGCTAGGAAACCAGCTGCCAAACCAATCACGCACCAGACAAGAATATTTTTTACGTCCATTTAAAATCTCCAACCTGAGTACTTCCAACATAGGGAACTTACGTTAGGAAATGGAGATTCGCGATCAGAAAAACTCACCAGACCAGGGGACGGGTTTTAATTATCGCGCCCCTGATCTGCTCATTCAGGCATTTAGGACTTTGCCATAGGCATCCAGAACGCTCTCTTTCATCATTTCCGACAAAGTCGGATGTGGGAAGATCGTGTGCATCAGGTCTTCTTCTGTCGTCTCAAGGTTCATCGCGACAACAAAGCCCTGGATCAGCTCGGTGACTTCCGCGCCGACCATGTGAGCACCAATCAATTCACCAGTTTTCTTGTCGAAGATCGTCTTGATCATGCCGTTGTCTTCACCAAGCGCGATGGCCTTTCCATTGGCATTGAACGAATAGCGACCGACACGGATCTCACGCCCCTGCTCTTTCGCTTTGGCTTCGGTCAAACCAACGGACGCGACCTGCGGATTGCAATAGGTGCAGCCCGGGATCTTGCTTTTGTCCATAGCGTGAACATTGGGAAGACCTGCGATCTTTTCGATGCAGACAACGCCTTCATGTTCGGCTTTATGCGCCAACATCGGTGGGCCAGCGACATCACCGATTGCATAGAGACCGGGAACATTCGTCTTACCATATCCATCAATGACGATGCAGCCGCGGTCGGTTTTAACCCCGAGCGTTTCAAGGCCGAGGTTCTCAATGTTGCCGACAACACCCACCGCTGAAATCAGACCATCAGCCGTGATTTGCTGAACCTTGCCGTCCTTCGTTTCCACATGTGCCGTAATGGAGTTGGACGACTTGTCGACCTTGACCACTTTGGCTTCGGTCAGGATCTTCAGGCCCCGCTTTTCAAGTGTCTTACGAGCAATGGCAGAGATCTCTGCGTCTTCCACCGGCATGACCTGAGACATGACTTCAACGACCGTCACATCCACGCCCATGGAGCGATAGAATGAAGCGAATTCGATGCCAATGGCACCAGAGCCCATCACCACAAGGGATTTCGGCATCACATCCGGTTTCATGGCCTCGAAATAAGTCCAGATCAGCTTGCCGTCCGGCTCGATGCCGGGTAGCGCACGCGGCCGGGCGCCTGTTGCAACGATGATGTGCTTGGCTGTGTAAGCACCCTCACCCTTGACGCCCTTGGGAACTGGGTTTTGCGGTTGAACAGCAGGTTTTGAGGTTTTGCCAACAACGACTTCGCCCGGCTTGGTCAGCTTGGCTTCGCCCCAGATCACATCAATCTTGTTCTTCTTCATCAGATAGCCAATGCCGCCATTCAGGCGTGCAGAAACACCCCGTGAGCGCGCAACGACATCCTTGACATTAGCAGTCATCTTGCCTTCCAGCGTCAAGCCATAGCTCTTGGCATGATTGGCGTGATCGAGAATCTCGGCAGATCGCAGAAGAGCCTTGGTCGGAATACAGCCCCAGTTCAGACAAATGCCGCCCAAATGCTCGCGCTCGACGATTGCAGTCTTTAGGCCCAGCTGTGCAGCACGGATCGCAGTCACATAACCGCCCGGCCCGGAGCCGATGATGATGACGTCGTAATTGGTGTCAGCCATCGTAAGTCCCTTGATGTTCAAGTGAAATACAGCGCAGACCAATGGGGTCCGCGCCGGCTCGTTCGGATCTTAGACGAGCATGCTCATAGGGTTCTGGATGTAGCCCTTGAAGGCAGCCAAAAGTTCGGCACCTAGAGCTCCGTCCACCGCGCGATGGTCAGTCGACAAGGTTACGGTCATCACGGTTGCAATAGCCAGTGCGTCATCCTTTACAACAGGACGTTTGTCGCCTGCCCCAACAGCCAGGATCGTCGCATGGGGTGGATTGACGACAGCGGAGAAATCCTTGACGCCCATCATGCCCATATTGGACACGGCAGTGGTGCCACCCTGATACTCTTCCGGCTTCAGCTTCTTGGCTTTCGCGCGTGCCCCCATGTCCTTCATCTCATTGGAGATGACGGACAGCGGCTTCATTTCCGCGCTGCGGATAATCGGCGTAATCAGGCCACCTGGAATAGACACGGCAACGCCGACATCAGCGTGCTTGTGCTTGACCATATTGTCATCGGTCCAGGAAACATTTGCATCCGGAACATCCCGGAGCGCCAAAGCAAGTGCCTTTATGGTCATGTCATTGACCGACAGTTTGTAGGCAGGCTTGCCGTCCTTGTCCTTGGGAGCAGCTGCATTGAGCTGAGCCCGAAGCGCCAGCATCGCATCCAGTTCGCAATCCACTGAGACATAGAAATGTGGAATGGTCTGTTTGGATTCGGTCAGGCGTTTGGCGATGGTCTTGCGCATCCCGTCGTGAGGCACAAGATCATAGGACCCATCCTCGAACAGCTTCAGAACCTGTTCGCTGGATGGACCGGAGGCAAGAGCTGCAGCGGCCTTCGGAGCCTGAGCAACTGGAGCTGCAACCTTGCCAGCACCAGAAAGAAGAGCAGCCTCGACGTCTTTCTTCACAATCCGTCCACGTGGACCTGTGCCAGAAATCGCCTTCAGGTCCAGACCGCCTTGCTGCGCCATCCGACGAGCAAGGGGAGATGAGAAGATCCGTCCGCCATCAGCGGCCATTGGGACCGGTCCTGCAGGAACTGTTGCTGGCGTACTTGCCACAGGGGCAGCCGTTTCCGGAGCACTTACCGGTGCTGCAGCAGCTGTAGGTTCAGCTGAGATAGAGCCCGCGTCTTCGCCGTCTTCCAGCAAAACAGCAATCAACTCATTGACCTTGACGCCAGAAGTTCCTTCCGGAATGACAATCTTGCCGACCGTTCCCTCATCAACAGCTTCCACTTCCATGGTCGCCTTGTCAGTTTCAATTTCCGCGATGACATCACCAGCAGAAACCGTATCGCCTTCTTTCACCAGCCACTTTGCGAGGTTGCCCTCTTCCATGGTCGGGGAAAGTGCCGGCATCGTTATGTTGATAGGCATATCCGTTCCCTCGCCTTACGCCGTGTAGGTGACGGCCTTAACCGCATCGATGACTTCACCAACGTTTGGCAAGGCCAGCTTTTCCAGGTTTGCCGCGTAGGGCATCGGAACGTCCTTGCCAGTAACACGAAGAACCGGCGCATCGAGATAATCGAAAGCCTTTTCCTGCACCTGATAAGCGATTTCCGAAGACACCGAACACATCGGGTAGGCTTCTTCAACGGTGACCAGACGACCGGTCTTGCGAACCGAGGCAAGCACTGTGTCAATGTCCAACGGACGGATAGTCCGCAGGTTGATCACTTCGGCTGAAATGCCCATGGCTGCCAATTCATCAGCGGCCTTGAGCGCATAAGTCATGCCGATGCTCCAGGACACGATGGTCACATCCGTTCCAGCGCGTTCGATCTTGGCCTTGCCGATTGGCAGAACAAAATCATCCACATCAGGGATATCGAAGGCATGACCGTAGAGCATTTCGTTTTCAAGGAAAACAATCGGGTTTGGATCCCGAATAGCGGCCTTCAGAAGACCCTTGGCATCGGCTGCCGAATAAGGCTGCACGACCTTGAGGCCCGGAACATGCGCATAC
This sequence comes from Roseibium algae, assembly GCF_037783265.1. Taxonomy (NCBI): domain Bacteria; kingdom Pseudomonadati; phylum Pseudomonadota; class Alphaproteobacteria; order Hyphomicrobiales; family Stappiaceae; genus Roseibium; species Roseibium algae. Next base: position 10,099 of record NZ_JBAKIA010000027.1, on the reverse strand, counting down.
CAGGCAGCGTAATCCTGTGAATGCTGAGCCCCAACGCGGGATGCTGCACCATTTGGACCACGGAACACGATCGGCGCGCCCATCTGGCCGCCGGACATGTAAAGCGTCTTGGCAGCAGAGTTGATGATCTGATCAATCGCCTGCATGGCAAAGTTGAAGGTCATGAACTCGACGATTGGCTTCAGGCCGGCCATCGCAGCACCGACACCCAGACCGGCAAAACCATGCTCGGTGATCGGTGTATCGATGACGCGCTTGGCACTGAATTCAGCCAGCAACCCTTGGGTGATCTTGTAGGCACCCTGATATTCAGCCACTTCCTCGCCCATGACGAAGACATCTTCGTCGCGGCGCATTTCTTCAGCCATGGCATCGCGCAGGGCCTCACGGACCGTAGACGACTTCATAGGCGTACCAGCTGGAATCTCAGGATCTTCAGCAGGCGTACTGACGACCGGAGCGGCGGGCACAGGGGCAGCAGCGGCCGCTGGAGCTTCGGCAGCAACGGCTGGGGCTGGTGCCGCGGCAGGTGCAGAAGCTGCATCCAGAGCGCTGGCGTCTTCGCCTTCAGCCAGAAGAATGGCAATCTTCTCGTTGACTTTGACGGCATCAGTGCCTTCGGCCACCAGGATTTTCCCGATGGTGCCTTCGTCAACAGCTTCCACTTCCATGGTCGCCTTGTCGGTTTCAATTTCGGCGATCACATCGCCTGCGGAGACGGTATCACCTTCGGCCTTAAGCCATTTGGCGAGCTTACCTTCTTCCATAGTCGGCGACAAAGCCGGCATAAGGATATCAATTGGCATGGTTTCCCCCCGGCCTTATAGCAAAATGTCGGTGTAGAGCTCGGAAGCATCCGGCTCAGGATCGCTTTGGGCGAATTCGGCAGCTTCCGCGACCGTTGCCCGGATATCCTTGTCGATAGACTTCAGATCATCCTCGGTGGCCCAGCCAGCGGCAATAAGACGCTTGCGAACCTGCTCGATCGGATCATGTTCCGTCCGCATTTTCTGGACTTCATCCTTAGACCGGTATTTCGCCGGATCGGACATGGAATGACCACGGTAGCGATAGGTCACCATCTCCAGGATGTAAGGGCCTTTGCCAGTTCGGCAATATTCGAGGGCTTTCTCTGCGGCTGCCATTACGGCGCGAACATCCATCCCATCAACTTGCTGTCCCGGAATACCAAATGATGCCCCGCGTTGAGAGAGGTCTGTCGTTGCCGACGAACGCTCAACGCTGGTGCCCATGCCGTATTTATTGTTTTCGATTACATAAATGACCGGCAGCTTCCACAGCTCAGCCATATTGAAGCTCTCGTAAACCTGGCCCTGATTGGAAGCGCCATCACCGAAGAACGCCATCGCAACATTGCCGTTTTCGCGATATTTATTCGCAAAACCAAGACCTGTTCCCAAGGAAACCTGCGCCCCGACGATGCCATGACCGCCGTAAAAATGCTGTTCCTTGGAGAACATATGCATTGAGCCGCCCTTGCCCTTGGACAATCCGCCCCGACGACCGGTCAACTCGGCCATCACGCCCTTGGGGTCGAGCCCCATTGCAAGCATATGTCCGTGATCACGATAGGCTGTGATCATCTGATCGCCGTCAATCTTGGCCATCTGAAGGCCAATCACAACGGCTTCCTGACCGATATAAAGGTGACAGAAACCACCGATGAGACCCATGCCGTATAGCTGCCCGGCCTTCTCTTCAAAGCGCCGGATCGCGAGCATCTCGCGGTAGGAATGTAGCTCCTGATCCTTATCGAACTCAATGATCGCAGGAGCGGCCGTTTGGGCGGCTCCGCGTGACCGGCTTGAGGCTTTAACACCTGCTCCGGAAGTTGTTTTTTTCGCTGCGGCCATGTCCCTCATCTCAGACTGACGTTTCCCCTTGAGAAATCAAGCGGAGGTTAACCTGCACCAATTGTCAATCCAAGGGCGGATGCATTGGAGCAACAATCGATTTATCTTGTTGATTTTAAATTGAAAATAACAATTAACAGGATTCAAGTTCAATATGACTTTTGAACCAAAATCTAGTTAATCGACGCGTGGGCAAGTGAAGGCCGCATGATCGTTAGATCATTTTTGTGAACCAAATTCAAATTGAGCCTAGCACGCTCGTCAACCATGTCCGGATCAAGACTCTCCGGTCGTAGCAGACTGACCCTCGCAGTCAAATGCTCACGCTCGGCAACCAGCTTGTCCAGCTTGGACTGCAGGTCGCGAACCTGATGTTCTATTCGCGCACGGCCGACAAGACCCAGCTCACCATTCAATGCGTGGAAACCAAAATAGGCCAGCGCAGAAAGGGCAGCAACAGGAATGATCAGGCGTCGAAGAACCGATTGTTTTCGTTGACGAGTTGTGGCTGACACGTGAGGACCTTAACGAGATACAGGGTGGACCTTTCCTGGATCATGCAGCTCCTTGGTTAAAAGAGAGTTGAGGTGCACCAACTGGTTTCAAATAGGTTGTGAGGAAATGTGCATAACGACAAACCGAGACAGTCACTCATGCAGGGACACAAGACCGTGTAACAGACACAAGAAGCTGATATAGCACCTCCCCTCATTCCGAACCTGAGAGGTCAGGATCTTGGTTTGTGACCTGCTACAACGTTCGAATGGCTTTGAAGAAGACGCGTCAAGCGGCCAACGACGGTGCGTATTTTGGGGAGGTGCCGATCATCATTATTCATCACGATCCACTGTTGATGTCGTAATTCCGGGATATCTGCGACAACCCGCTCCAGTCCCGGTTCAAGATCGCCAACGAAACAGGGAATAACTGCAACACCAGCACCCGCCAAGGCCAGGTCCAGCAATGCGCTCGGTCGATTGACCGTAACTTGTATCTTTTCGCCGTGATGTTCATGAGGCCAACGCAGATAAGCCGAGATGGCCTGTTCTGGATGAATGCCGATCCAGACATCTTGCGGTGTCTGCGGGCTATTGCGCGCTTTGTAAGCTGCATAGGCAACATTCCCCAACGCCCGAGTGGCAAGATTCGGCTCTTCTGGCGCGAAAGACCTGATACCGATATCATTCTCGCGAAACGCCAGATTGGCGCGTTGTTCGCCGATGGTCAGGTCAATGCAAAAATTATCCTGAGGGGTACGGATAGCTTGAACGTTTTTGGAGATCAGCTGACCAATCCAGGTGCCAACCGCAATGCGCACAACGTCATCGCCCTTTGAGGCACCTTGCCAGGCATCGACCTTGCACGCCGCCAGTTCGAGGTCTTTCAGGTGCTCCAGAAGGTCGTCGCCGTCCGCTGTCAGCTCGTAGCCTGTCTGACTGCGCCGGAATAAATCTCGCCCCAGCCCTCGCTCCAATTCGAGCATTCGCCTACCAAGTGTAGCAGCGCTGACACCGGTCAATATGGCGGCGGCACTCAAGCCGCCGTTTCGCGCCACGACAAGAAAATGCTGATAAAGATCCCAAGGCATGCTTTTCATAATTGAAATACATGCCCCAATATTTGCGATATGTCACTTCAATTTTGAAGACTAAATGATGTGATGGATTTACCGGAAAGGCACCATCATGATCCCTTATTTCTCAGTCCACGTTCACAACACTGGTCAGAAACGAGAAGACATATCGAGGCGAAAACAGGCTGCAGAAGAAGATCGGTTTTATAATTCCTACTCGCAGCCCTTCTGGACGCGACTTCTGAGTTGGTGGAGAGCACGCTAACGAACGTACTCTCCCAAAAGTTGAGCTCGCGTTCTATGCAGCAGCGGCAGCTAGTTTGGCAAGCTTGGTCAGCACGGTCGCAGCGCCTTTCAGACGATCATCGGTCTTTTCCCAGTTGCGGGTCAGAACGATCTTCTGATCAGGACGGATCTTAGCCAAAACGCCCTGCTCAGCGATATAGGCTACCAGCGCCCCAGGATTGGCAAACTCGCTGTTGCGGAATGCAATGACGATGCCCTTGGGTCCAGCATCGACCTTCTCGATATTCGCCTTGCGGCACAGACCCTTGATGAAAACAATCTTCAAGAGATGCTGCACTTCTTCCGGCAGCGGGCCGAACCTGTCGATCAACTCCGCACCGAATGCATCAATTTCCTCGGCCTCAGCCAGATCACCCAAGCGACGATACAACGTCAGGCGCAGCTGGAGATCGGGAACATAGGTTTCCGGAATGAGGACCGGCGTCCCGATGTTGATTTGCGGCGACCACTGTTCTTCGCCCTCAACACCGCCGTCCTTGAGCTGGGCAACAGCCTCTTCCAGCATTTGCTGATAAAGCTCGAAACCGACTTCCTTTACATGACCGGACTGCTCTTCGCCCAGCAGGTTGCCCGCACCGCGAATGTCCAGGTCATGGCTGGCAAGCTGGAAGCCCGCGCCAAGGCTCTCAAGTGACTGCAATACCTTCAGGCGTCGTTCTGCAGTGCTCGTCAGCGGCTTGTTGGCTGGCACTGTAAACAGCGCATAGGCGCGGGTTTTTGAACGCCCCACACGGCCACGCAGCTGATACAACTGAGCCAGGCCAAACATATCCGCACGGTGGACAATCAGAGTGTTTGCAGTCGGGATATCAAGGCCAGATTCCACAATGGTGGTCGAAAGCAGCACGTTGTACTTGCCCTCATAGAAGGCATTCATGACGTCTTCAAGTTCGCCAGGGGGCATCTGACCATGGGCGACGGCCACCTTCAGCTCCGGTACGCTGTCTTCCAGGAAGGCGCGCATGTCAGCGATGTCGGCCAGACGAGGACAGACGTAGAAGCTCTGGCCACCTCGATAATGCTCGCGCAGCAGCGCTTCACGAACCACTAGCGGATCAAACGGTGAGACGAAGGTCCGCACCGCGAGACGGTCCACAGGCGGCGTAGCGATCAGTGACAGTTCGCGCACACCAGTCAGAGCCAATTGCAGCGTCCGCGGGATTGGCGTTGCGGAGAGAGTCAGCACGTGAACATCAGACTTTAACTCTTTCAGCCGCTCCTTGTGCTTGACGCCGAAATGCTGTTCTTCATCAATGATCAGCAAGCCAAGATCGCGAAAATCGACGCTCTTGCCGAGCAAGGCATGGGTTCCGATGACAATATCGATTGAGCCGTCGGAAAGGCCCTTTTTGGTCTGTGTCAGCTGCTTGGTCGGCACCAGCCGGGAAGCATGAGCTACATTAATCGGCAACCCGTGAAAACGCTCTGCAAACGTGCGGAAATGCTGACGGGACAGCAGGGTTGTCGGCACAACCACGGCCACCTGACGGCCGGACATGGCCGCAATGAAGGCCGCGCGCAAAGCCACTTCCGTTTTGCCGAACCCGACATCGCCGCAAATCAGGCGATCCATAGGACGACCGGAGGACAGGTCCTCAAACACAGAGTCAATGGCGCTGAGCTGATCCTCTGTTTCCTCATAGGGGAACCGTGTAGCGAACTCGTCGTAAACCCCGTCCGGCGTTTCCACCACGGGCGCCGTTTTCAAAGCTCTGGCAGCAGCCGTCTTTATCAAGCCATCGGCAATTTCCAGGATCTGCTTTTTCAGCTTGGCCTTACGTGCTTGCCATGCCCCGCCGCCCAGTTTGTCAAGCTGAGCTTCCATGTCCTCGGAACCATAGCGCGACAGCAGTTCGATGTTTTCAACCGGCAGATAAAGCCTGTCTCCGCCAGCATATTGTAACTCAAGGCAATCATGTGGCGCGCCGACGGCCGTAATGGTCTTCAACCCGATGAACCGCCCAATGCCATGATCGACGTGAACGACCAGATCACCTTCAGACAGGCCATTCGCTTCGGTGATGACATTGGCGCCCTTGGCACGTTTGCGGCTCTTGCGCACCAACCGGTCGCCGAGAATATCCTGCTCACCAATGAAGGCGATATCGGCCAATTCAAAACCGTGCTCGATGCCCAGAACACACAGCGCCGTGGTGGCTTTGCCAAGACCTTTGGCGGTGCCAAGTGTATCGACATCAGTGGTCGCACCCAGGCCATGATCCTTTAGGATCTGGCCGAGCCGATCGCGAGACCCTTCCGACCAGCAGGCAATGACAGTGCGCTTGCCATCTTTTTGCAGGGCTTTGACATGATTGGTCAGCGCGTCGAAGATATTAATATCCCCAGCAGCACGCTCTGCTGCGAAGGTCCGCCCCTGTCGTCCAGCCAGATCAACAACTTGCTTACCAGTTCCTGGCGGCGGCGTGAACGGATCCAGCGTCGCACTCGCAGCGTCAGACTGACACGCAGTCCATTCGCTTTCCGTGACATACAACAAGGACGGTTCAACCGGCATATAGGGAACAGTACCTGCAGACTTGCCAGACTCGCGCGCTTCTTCACGAGCGGAAAAATGCTCCTGAACCTGCTCCAGACGCTCGTGCACAACATCACTGGTTTTTGAATCGAGCGCAATAGGAACGCCCTCGATATAATCAAATATTGTGTCCAGCGTATCATGGAACATCGGCAACCAATGTTCCATACCCGCATAGCGTCGCCCGTCGCTGATCGACTGATACAGAACATCGTCGCGACTGGCCGCGCCGAAGTTGGATATGTAATTTCGGCGGAAGCGGGAAATCGCCTCTTCTGACAGGACAACTTCGCTCATGGGCACCAGATCAAGCCGCTTGAGCTGCTTGGAAGTGCGCTGGCTTTCAGGCTCGAATGAGCGGATGGATTCCAGCGTGTCGCCGAAGAAATCCAGACGCACTGGTTCCTCAGATCCTGGCGTGAACAGATCTATAATGCCACCGCGCACCGCAAATTCGCCCGTTTCACGAACCGTCGGAGTGCGCGAGAATCCGTTCATTTCCAACCAGGACGCAATATTGCTCATGTCCATCCGGTTACCCGGTTTCATGGACAGAGCCTGCTTCTGCATCCAGCTTTTGTTCGGGACCCGCTGAACGGCAGCATTGGCCGTGGTTAGCAGGATTGTTTTTCTTGTTTCGGGCAGACCGTGGGCCAAGGCTCCCAGAGCGAGGAGCCGCCGTGCACTGATACCCGGGTTGGGCGAAACCCGGTCATAGGGAAGGCAATCCCAGGCAGGCATCTGCAACACATCAATCGTCGGATCGAAGAACGGCAAGGCCTCTGTGATCATCTGCATGCGCGTTGCATCACGGGCAACGAAAACCAGCGCAAGTCCCTTTGTGTCGCTTTCCGCGAGGATCTGCGCAAGCGCATAGGCCTCTGCGCCATCGGGTACACTGGCAAGAGTCAGATTGGCCCGTTCTTTCAGCAGGCTTTTGAACACGGGCAACTTCCTTGTCGGCAAACTCAGGGTAAAATTAGGTGCAAAATTCGGGGCATCTGGGGCATGACCAGACATGTTGTCTAGTCTGCGTCTTTGATCGTACGCGCTTTTGCGATGGCCTCTTCGTGATAGTCAATGACACGGCGATATAAGGGGCCATCCCATTCAGCAGGCAAAGGCTTGCGCCCTGTCATCCAAGAGTAAAGATCCTGATCATGAGCTGTCAGCAAATGCTCCAGCTCCTCCAGCTCCGCTTCATTCAGGCTGTCGATCGTGGCATCAACGAAACCGCCGAGCAGCAGGTCCATTTCCTTCATGCCCCGGTGCGCGCACCGAAAGACGATCCGCTTGCGTCGATTGTCGCGTACTTCCGGAGCCAAAGCTTTCTCGGTGGGCGTGTCAGATGAGGTGCCGCTCATTTAAAAGGTCCGATGCCTGTTTGATGCCAAATTAATGACGCTGTATAGCGCCCTGCTTCGCATCTGTCAGCGTCTGTTGGTGAGTGATGAGAACATATTGCGTACATCGCAGGATTTATGGCACAAAGAAAGTCCGTCTTTGCCCAGTTTACATGGCCTCTGCGCCCTGACCGAAAGCCAATCTGTTTTCCATGCGCCCTATGGTTCTCGATCCGTTGTTTTCATCCGTATCGACCCTGCCGGGAATCGGACCTAAAATCGCAAAGCTGCTGACGACATTCCTATCGAGCCAACCCGACAGGGAGGCAAGCGTTGCCGATCTGTTGTTTCATATTCCCCACAGCGTGATTGATAGACGCCATCGCCCTGGCATCGCCTATTCAGAAAATGGTGATGTGGTAACGCTGGATGTCACGATAGATCGGCACATGCCCAATTCACGCGGCAGCAGGGCTCCTTATCGGATTTCCGCCTTTGATGACACCGGATCAATCACATTCGTGTTCTTTCACCCCCGGCATGACTGGCTGGAGAAAATGTTCCCGGTTGGCGAAAGGCGGATCATCTCAGGCAAAGTCGAATGGTTCAACGAGCAGCCTCAAATGGTGCATCCGGATTATGTGATGGCACCGGATGAAGCCGATGACATGCCACCCATTGAACCGATCTATCCAATGACGGCTGGTCTCTCGCCAAAAACACTGCAGAAGGCGATGAATGCAGCGCTCAAGCGTGTGCCGCATATGCCGGAATGGTTGAACGCAGCCCATCAAACCCAGAACCTCTGGCCGGAATTCGGCGACGCGATCAAGGCTCTGCATCATCCTGAGGACCAAAAGGATATTTCACCGGACTCACTCTTCTTGCAAAGGCTTGCATATGACGAATTGCTAGCGAGCCAGCTTGCCCTAGCCCTGGTCCGCAAGAACATGCGCCAACTGGGCGGGATCAGCCGAAATCCATTGGGCAAGCTTCAGGAGCAAGTGATAAAAGCCCTGCCGTTCTCTCTCACCAAGGGCCAGGCAAACGCCATCAAGGACATCAACGTTGACCTGGCTGAGCCGACCAGAATGCTCCGTCTTCTTCAAGGCGACGTTGGGTCCGGAAAAACAGTCGTTGCTCTTGCAGCCCTGGCACAGGTAATTGAAACCGGATCGCAGGGTGGCCTCATGGCACCGACCGAAATTCTAGCCCGCCAGCATTTTGCCTCCATGTCCCCGATCTGCGAGAAAGCCGGTATCCGGCTGGCTCTCATGACCGGCAAGGACACGGTGAAAGAACGCCGTATTACTCAGGAAAAGCTGGATTCCGGTGAAATTGATCTGGTGGTCGGCACCCATGCGCTCTTCCAAGGCAAGGTGACATTCAAGGATTTGGCGCTTGTCGTCGTCGATGAACAGCATCGTTTTGGCGTTCATCAACGCCTCGCACTATCAGCTAAAGGCAAGGGCGTAGATGTGTTGGTTATGACGGCGACACCGATCCCACGCACACTGGTTCTGACCTGCTTTGGCGACATGGATGTCTCGCAGCTGACGGAAAAACCGGCAGGCCGCAAGCCAATCACCACAGTCTCCGTATCCCTCGACCGGTTGGAAGAGATTATCGGCCGGATCAGCAGTGCCATTGGCAACGGCCAGAAGGCCTATTGGGTTTGTCCTCTGGTAGAAGAATCCGAGAAGATCGATCTGGCCGCAGCAGAAGACCGACGAAGGGTGCTCGAGCAAGAGTTGCGACAGCCCGTCGCGCTGATCCATGGCCGAATGTCTGCAGATGAGAAGGACGCCGCCATGCAGTCCTTCAAATCCGGCCAGACCCGGGTGCTTGTCGCAACAACGGTGATTGAAGTCGGCGTTGATGTGCCCGATGCGACCATCATTGTCATTGAACATGCAGAACGTTTTGGTCTGGCTCAGCTGCACCAGTTGCGTGGCCGGGTTGGACGTGGGGACAAAGCCTCCTCTTGCGTGTTGCTTTACAAGGGGCCTCTTGGAGAGACATCAGGCGCACGGCTCAATATCATGCGCCGGACCAATGACGGATTTCTGATTGCAGAGGAAGATTTGAAGCTTCGAGGTGGCGGTGAAATTCTTGGAACACGTCAGTCCGGAACACCAGGCTTCCGCATTGCCAGACCAGAGGATCATGCTGATCTTATGGAAGTCGCCCGAGACGATGCACGGTTGATTCTCGAAACTGATCCGGATCTGACTTCAGAACGCGGCTCAGCCCTTAGGTGCCTGCTGTATTTGTTCGCGCGCGATGAAGCCATTCGGTTTTTACGCGCGGGATAAAGAGCGTTCTTGCGCTTAGGTGCCTTAGGCTTCAGACCCATAAAATGGCTATGCAAATCACTTGAAGTCTGATTCAAGCTCCTGAACAGGAGTTTTGCGATGTCAGATGGATGTTTCTGGCTCAGCGATGAGCAGTTCTCGAAGTTGCAGCC
>NZ_JBAKIA010000026.1:0-34577 GCF_037783265.1 Roseibium algae | reverse complement strand
CGCAGGAACAAGCAACTGAATGGCTCTGGACTTACAACAACGAGCGACCCAACATGGGCATTGGCGGCATCACCCCCGCCATGAAACTCAAAATGGCCGCGTGAATTCTACCACTGAGCCCCACTAAAAATGGGGAGATTACCCCCCCACCTGCAACAAGAGTATCAATTCTGTCCGTTAGCGCATCTGCGATTGCCTCTCGTGCAAAGCGTTGGGCGTCCCCGGCCTCCCAGGTAACTCGGACAGTCACTTCATGTCCGCGCTTGCGAAGCCTCTCTACGGCAGCACGCACATCCTCCCGGCCAGCTGCCTTGCCGTGTATAATGAGACGGGAATGGGTCTTTTGTGCCATTTCGACAACCTTCAACTGCAAAATGTAACTTACCAACCTAACTGGGAAGCATAGTTTCCCTGTCGAGGCGCGCTGAACGGGCCTCTTCCATCAACCAGTTCCTGAAATTGGCGACAACAGGACGCAGGGTTCTGTTTTCAGGGTAGACAAAATAATAGGCTGACTGCTGCGCCAAAGCGATATCGAACAATTGTACAAGGCGACCAGATGCCAGTTCGCTTTGAACAAATAGCTTTGGCACCAAGGCTGCACCAACATTATGAATTGCAGCTTCAGAGATCATGACGAATTGTTCGAAACGTGCGCCTTGGAAAGCTGCGTCAGTTTCAACTTTTGCCAAGTCGAACCATTGCCGCCACGCCAAAGGCCTGGTCGACAACTGCAGCCGCGGAACATTCGCAAGATCTGCCGGTTTTCGGATTCCATGCCTGTCCCGGAACGCCCGTGAGGCAACCGGAATGACCTCCTCATCGAAAAGAGCTTCAGCAATGGCACCAGCCCACACTGGATCCCCATGATGAATAGCTCCATCAAAAGGCTCACTCTCGAAATCAAATGGTTGCAAACGCACACTGAGATTCAGACCAGCACTTGGGTGTCGACGCTGGAACTCGGCTAGTCGAGGGGCAAGCCAGCGTGTCCCAAAGGTCGGTAAAACAGCGAGATTTAGAACATCCTGACTACCTGCATAAGACATTACCTGCCTAGTAGCCGCTGTCATCTGATCGAGTGCGCCTCGGATATCATGGAGATAGAGCCGTCCAGCGTCCGTCAAGACAATGCGCTGCCGCACTCGTCGGAAAAGCTCCACGCCTATGCGGTCCTCCAAGTGCCGTACCTGCTTGGAGATGGCCCCCTGCGTGAGATGCAGTTCCTCCGCTGCACGCGTGAAGCTGGAATGACGCGCAGCACATTCGAATGCGATCAAGGCGTCGGCAGGGGGGACGAAGGCACGTTTCATTTACTGGTTCCAAAAAGAAAACAAATCATTCCATTTGGGCATGAATAAGGGAGAAGAAATCGCTTTTTTGCAAGGGCTGAAATCGGCAATATCATTACCATGTAACAATTCATTCCAGGATGGCTCAGATTTTTGACGCCCTCTTGCAGGACTTTTGCCGGCCAGCCGGACCAGGGAGAGAGCTACATGACTGCTGCAACGACCACAAAATCCTCACCAAACGGTGGTGGCACTTTTGACTGGCAGGACCCGTTCCACCTGCGCGATCAGTTGAATGAAGACGAAGTTCTCATCATGGAAAGCGCCCACGCCTATGCGCAAGAGAAGCTTCAACCTCGCGTGATTGAAGCCTATCGGGAAGAGAAAACCGACCGGGCGATCTTTAACGAAATGGGCGAGCTCGGCCTTCTTGGCCTGACGTTGCCCGAAGAATATGGCTGCGCGGGCGCTTCCTATGTGTCCTACGGCCTGGTCGCACGGGAAGTGGAGCGGGTTGATTCAGGCTATCGCTCCATGATGAGTGTCCAGTCTTCTCTCGTGATGTATCCGATCTACGCCTACGGCAGCGAAGAACAACGCAAAAAATACCTGCCAAAATTGGCCACCGGCGAATATGTCGGCTGTTTTGGCCTGACCGAGCCGGATGCAGGCTCTGATCCTGCTGGCATGCGCACTCGGGCCGAAAAAATTGACGGCGGTTATAAACTGACCGGTTCCAAAATGTGGATCTCCAACTCCCCAATCGCAGACGTTTTTGTCGTCTGGGCGAAGTCGGAAACTCACGACGGTGCCATTCGGGGCTTTGTTCTCGACAAAGGCATGAAAGGCCTTTCCGCACCGAAGATTGGTGGCAAACTTTCCTTGCGTGCTTCAATCACCGGCGAAATCGTCATGGACAATGTTGAAGTTGGCGAAGATGCGCTGCTTCCCAACGTCTCTGGGCTTAAGGGACCTTTCGGCTGCCTCAACCGTGCTCGCTACGGCATTGCCTGGGGTGTCATGGGCGCGGCAGAAGATTGCTGGACACGTGCACGTCAATATGGCCTGGAGCGCGAGCAATTTGGCCGCCCACTGGCGCAAACGCAGCTGTTCCAGAAAAAGCTGGCGGACATGCAAACCGAGATTACCCTGGGCTTGCAGGCAGCTCTGCGCGTTGGGCAGCTGTTTGATGCTAGCAAGGTTGCGCCGGAAATGATCTCTCTAATCAAGCGCAACAACTGCGGCAAAGCCCTCGACATTGCCCGCGTTGCGCGCGACATGCACGGCGGCAACGGCATTTCTGAAGAATATCATGTTATGCGCCATGGCCAGAACCTGGAAACGGTCAACACTTACGAGGGCACGCATGACGTTCATGCGCTGATCCTCGGCCGTGCACAGACCGGCCTCCAGGCATTCTTTTAGGCAAGGCTCATGCTGCCGGAGGTTCCCCAGCCTCCGGCTTCTCTTTTAGAGGCGATGGTCAATGAATGCGAAAATCGCAGATGTCATTGTAATCGGAGGCGCTGCCATCGGCTCTTCCATTGCCTGCCAACTTGCCCAGCGCGATGATTTTTCTGGGCGCATTGTGGTCGTGGAAGCGGATCCCTCCTATCAGCTCTGCGCCTCGGCCCGATCTGCTGCATCGATCCGGCAACAGTTTTCCAGCTCCATCAACATAGAGATCTCCTTGTTCGGCATCGAATATCTGCGGTCGATCGGAGAGCGACTGGAAGTGGGTGGCGACAAGCCAGTGATTGACCTTCATGAAGGTGGCTATCTGTTTCTGGCAACACCCGACAAACTGGACATTCTGGAGACAAACCACGCAAAGCAAATCAGCCACGGTGCCGACATTGCGTTTCTCAACCAAACTGATCTGGCTCAGAAGTTTCCTTGGCTCAACACGGATGGACTTGCCGCTGGTTGCCATGGGCTGACCGGCGAAGGATGGTTTGACGGTTACGGGTTGATGCAGGCCTTCCGTAAAAAAGCCCGCTCGCTCAACGTGGATTACGTCGCTGCCAAAGTGGAGAAAGTACGAAAAACCGGCGAAAGCTGGACGGTAGAGCTCAACACCGGTGAAAGTCTGTCTGCCAAGGTTCTGGTCAATTCTGCCGGGGCTTCCGGCAGTATGGACATATGTCGCCAGATTGGGCTGGATTTGCCAATACACAGCAGGAAACGCTGCGTTTTTACGTTTGAATGCAAGGAGCCCTTGCCCCATTTTCCGCTACTGATCGCCCCAAATGGCACCTATGTCCGCCCGGAAGGGAACGGCTATATCTGTGGATCAGCGCCAGCGCCCCAGGATGATCACGACAGCAATGACTTTGAGGTGGATCACAGTCTGTTCGAGGACCACATCTGGCCCACATTGGCTGAACGCATTCCTGCATTCGAAGCAATCAAACCGGGCGCTGCCTGGTCCGGGCACTACGACATAAACCTCTTCGATCACAACGCGTTCTTAGGCAAGGCTGCAGGGATCGACAACTTCTACCTGGCGGTCGGTTTCTCAGGGCACGGATTGCAGCAAGCCCCCGCCGTTGGACGCGGATTGGCCGAATTGATTACAACAGGCAACTACCAAACCCTAGATCTTTCAGCCCTTAGTCTTAAACGCCTTACTCAAAACGAACCGCTTATTGAACGGAACGTCGTATAGACAATCAAGCAATCAGCCAGCTGCATTGGTTTTAGGAATTTGAAAGCGCGGCTTAAGGCCCAGACCTAGCCAGCTGACGGCAGAGGTGCTTCGAAAATCTCATCATTACCTTTGGCTGCCACAGTCTCGGCAGGGCCGATGTAATCGATGCCAGCATTATCGCTTGAGCAGACTCCTTCTTGTTTCGCGGTCTGCAGAGACGAGCACACTTGCGCCGTTCTGTCTATCTTTGCCCAATCGATTATTTTTGAAAACCCGTCAATCAAAACCGTCTTGAGACGAGCGATACGTGCTTTGTCCGGTTCAAAAGGTGGAGACTCGTGTCGCAAATAGACCCGTTGCGCAATCACCAAAGTCATCGCATGCAAACCTCGCAGCGGGTCTGCGTAGCGCCGAAGAATATGTCCACCCTTGAACTGTCCATCAATGGACACGGAAAAGCCACTCAACCCGGCAAAAGACCCGGCAAAAGCATCTTTCACACCGTCCGCACAGGAGCTACCTTCCCCAGTACCGATATTGATGACAGGCAGTTCACCTTCCACAAAACCTCGAATACGGGAGCGAATTGACTGACAATCAAACAGGACAACTTGATCATGCAATTTGCGCAGCCGACCAATTTCCTGCTCAAGAGCATTGTGAAACGGAAAATAGAACAACAGTTTGCGCTGATCGATTTCAACGAAACCCGGCTCTTCGTCAGCTTTGTAAATCCTCTTCAGGTCGAGCGTGGACGTTGGACAGAGCGGCCCAAAGGGCGCTTCCATGGGCTCGTCGGGATTCTCACCCTTCTGGTCAACGTCAATCACGTAGCGTGAAATTGTCGAGCGAATGATGGTCGCATCCAGTTCTCGCGCAATATCGAGAACTTTTTCAAGGCGCCAGGAGATGTCAGCCTGCAAACGCCCCGTCGCACTCAGACGGGTTTCGATTGCTGGCGGAATATCAACCCCAGAATGAGGCAGACACAGGATAAGCGGACTAGCGCCCTTTTCGACAATGATCATGCGATCAAGCCCAATAAATGGATTTCAATATACATTCACTTTGATTTCTTTCCCAAAGGGAAACAAGGTGCTTAAACCCTCTATTCCCGGAAAAGAGGACTGGGCACGCGATAAATTCTGAAAATCCCGAAAGCAGGCGCGGATGAGACGTTTTATCCAGACAGGTGTTGACCTGAAGCCTTCTCATACGCCTACGCATAGATATCTCATATTCTTGGCACCTCCCAACTTGGCTTTGTGGAAACGCACAACTATCTTGCAATGCATTCAACCTGACAGGTGACCAAGCACCACCTGTCCCGCATAGATTGTTGCTCTGGGAGGAGCCTCCATGACCTACAACCCCGCACCAACGCGGTATGATTCGATGATTTACAACCGCAGCGGCCTCAGCGGACTTAAACTCTCCGCTCTTTCACTTGGCCTCTGGCACAATTTTGGTGGCGACACTCCGAGAGAAACCGGGCGCACCTTGTGCCGAACGGCCTTTGATCACGGCATCACCCATTTTGATCTGGCCAACAACTATGGCCCGCCTCCCGGGTCCGCAGAAGAAGCATTTGGCGACATCCTAAAGACGGACTTCCTCGGGCTTCGTGACGAAATGGTCATTTCAACAAAAGCCGGATACCGGATGTGGCCCGGTCCCTATGGCGAATGGGGCAGCCGGAAATACTTGCTCTCCAGCCTGGATCAGAGCCTCAAGCGTATGGGTCTGGACTATGTTGATATCTTCTATTCTCACCGTGTTGACCCTGAGACCCCACTTGAAGAAACAATGGGCGCGCTCGACAGCGCTGTTCGTCAGGGCAAAGCGCTTTACGTCGGAATTTCCTCCTACAACTCCGAACGTACGCGCGAAGCGGCTAGAATCCTGAAGGATCTCGGCACACCCTGCATCATTCATCAGCCCAGCTATTCGATGATCAACCGGTGGGTGGAAGACGATGGTCTGCTTGACACCTTGAATCACACAGGCATCGGCTCCATAGCCTTCACCCCGCTCGCCCAGGGCGTCCTGACCGGTAAATATCTCAAGGGTGTGCCTGAGGACAGCCGCGCAGCAGCTGGAAAATCCCTTAAAGAGGATATGATCACTGAAGACAAGATCAAGCGGATCCGGTCCCTAGCATCCATCGCAGAGTCCCGCGGCCAATCACTGGCCCAGATGGCAATTGCATGGGTTCTGCGTGAAGGGCGCGTAACATCGGCACTGATTGGCGCCAGCCGACCAGAGCAGATTACTGACTGCATCGGTTCCTTGCAAAATCTGACATTTTCCAATCAGGAGCTGACTGAGATTGACGGTTTGACGAAGGATTTCGATGTCAACCTTTGGGCCCAAAGTTCAAATGCTTAGCCATTGAGCTTCTGCCTGTATTTGAGCCAGGTCGCAGCGCCAATTCCCCCAAATCGCTGCGACCTGGTGCCCAATCCCGTATCATCAATTTTCATCATCCACTCATCAAGGAAAGTCACTTTATAAGCGGCCACAGCTGCCGTACGATTCGAACTTATAAAATCTGATCCTCCCAAAGGTCACCCAGAAAGGCAGCATCATGACATTGCGAAACGGCAAGGAATTCCTGATGATTCCAGGTCCAACCAGTGTGCCGGACGACGTTCTGCGCGCTATGCACCGACCTGCTGTCGATATTTATGAAGGCCCGCTCGTCGAGACAACCGCCTTTTGCATGGACGGCATTCGCCGGCTGTTTCGCACGAAAGGCCGACCATATATCTACGCTGCCAACGGGCACGGAGCCTGGGATGCTGCACTCAGCAATACCTTGAGCCGGGGCGATAAGGTTTTGGTGCTTGAGTCAGGCCGCTTTGCGATCGGCTGGGGTGAAGCTGGCGAGATCGCGGGACTTTCTATGGAAATCCTGAAAGGGGAGTGGCACAAACCAGTCGACCCGGCTGCGGTGGAGAACCGTCTGAAGCAAGACAGAGGCGGAGAAATCAAGGCCGTGCTTGTAGTGCAAGTCGACACGGCCTCTGGTGCCTGGAATGACATTGCAGCCATCCGCAAGGCAATGGATGCCGCGGGGCACGAGGCTCTTTTGATGGTCGACACCATCGCTTCACTCGGCTGCATGCCGTTTGAGATGGACGATTGGGGTGTCGATGTCGCTCTGACGGGCGCACAAAAGGGGCTTATGACGCCGCCTGGCCTGTCTTTCGTCGTGGCAGGTAAACGCGCCACCAAGGCGCATGCAACTGCAAACTTGCGTACCAATTACATGGACTGGACCTTCCGAGACGGTCCGGAGCACTATCATAAATATTGTGGCACCCCGCCAGAGCATCTGCTGTTTGCGTTCCGCGCGGCACTCGAACTCATCGATGCAGAAGGTCTTGAAAACGTCTGGCATCGCCATGCTCTGCTGGCAGAAGCGACACGTAAAGCTATCGACGTGTGGGCCGAAGGCGGCGTTTTGGAGATGAACATTACCGAGCAGACAGGCCGGTCCGACAGTGTTACAGTGGTCCGCTTGAGAAACGTTGATCCGGCCCCCTTGCGCGCTTTCACCAAAGACGTATGCGGCGTTACCATTGGTGGCGCGATTGGAGAGCTCTCTGGCAAAGGCATTCGCATCGGCCACATGGGACATGTGAACGCTGTCATGCTGCTCGGAACGCTCTCTGCCATCGAGTTGGGCCTGGCCAAGCTTGATATCCCGCATGGCAAGGGCGGCGTTCAAGCTGCCATAGACTACCTGGGAGGCGCGCTCTAAAGCGCGTCCTCCAGACGCTTGCAGATGGTTTTGAGTACCTCAATTCGCGCATGACGCTTGTTCTCAGAAGAGACAAGCGTCCATGGCGCAAAATCGGTAGAGGTTCTGTCGACCATGTCTCCGGCAGCTATTGCGTACTGATCCCATTTCAGACGGTTGCGCCAATCGTCATCCGTGATCTTGTGCTGTTTGTAAGCGATTTCTTCGCGCGCTTTGAAACGACGCAATTGTTCATCGGCGCTGATGGCGAGCCAGAACTTGCAGACGGTGTAACCGCAATCCGTCAGCTCTTGCTCAAACTCATTGATCTCATTGTAGGCCCGTTGCCAGTCATCATGAC
Organism: Roseibium algae; assembly: GCF_037783265.1. NCBI lineage: Bacteria > Pseudomonadati > Pseudomonadota > Alphaproteobacteria > Hyphomicrobiales > Stappiaceae > Roseibium > Roseibium algae. Next base: position 26,529 of record NZ_JBAKIA010000026.1, on the reverse strand, counting down.
CTGCAAAGCCTTCAACCCGCTCGACCAGAACCCGCTCATACCAGGAACGATCGAATATACCGACATGACCCTTGCGCGGCAGACGCCGCCAAAAGCGCCACAAATAGGGGCGGGATTTTTCCTCATCTGTTGGCGCAGAAATTGAGTGTACCCGATAGATGCGAGGATCCAGCGGCTTGATAACCCTACGAATGGCCCCGCCTTTTCCAGCAGCATCATTGCCCTGAAACACCAGGACAAGGCCTTTTTTGGAAAAGGCTTTGGTGTCGGAAATGTCAGACAGCCGGTCCTGATATTTGGAAAGTTGCTTTTCATAATCCGCCTTGCCCAAATGCGCGGTCAGATCGACAGCATCAACAGCGCTCTGGCTTTTCCATGCGCTGACAACAGGCGGTGCAGCAATTGAGCTGCTCTCGCCTTCATCCAGCTTCACCCGCATTGATCCTGCAATGGTCTGGGCAAGGGTCGCATCCCGGTACTCAGGGTCTTGAGAGGGAATAACAAACCAGGGCGCGTGTCCCTTGCTGGTTTCAAGAATGATTTTCTCGCCAACCTTGCTGGCCTTTTCATGGTTTTTCAAAGCAGCCCAATCAGCAAGGACGTGCCGCGCCGCGCCTTTCTTGTCGATCTTCTTCAACCGATGTTCCTGCTCCTCGCGGGGCAGAACAAACCAGAACTTCAAAAGCAGAACATTTTCCTGCGCGAGCATTTTTTCAAAACGCTGGATCTTGGCCAATTCATGCTCGAAGGTCTCGTCATCGATCTTGTCATAGATTCGATCGCGCATGGCTTTCTGATACCAGCTGCCGAACACCACGGCCGTCTCCCCCTTAGCGGGAAGATCACGCCAGTAACGCCACAATCGCGGCCTCAAACGAGCTTCTTCCATCGGATCGCCATAAGCGTTACAGGTCAGATGGCGCGCATCCATCCACTCATAGAGCCTTGCAATTGCCTGCCCCTTGCCAGCGCCGTCCAGACCATCAACAACAATGATGGTTGAAAAGGGTTTCTTCTCAACCATTTCAAGCTGTGCTGACAACAAGGCTTCACGCAATTCGGGTTCAAGTTTCCGAAATGTCTTCTTGTCCATCTTTTGAGGCAACTGCGCGGATTCAAACATGCATACTCTCTGAGGCTGAGGCCTTCCAGCTGTCGCTGGCAGCGCTCTTATTGACTTCTTCGCTTCATTCCGCGACCGCCGCTATGTCTTTCAACCGATGGCCTGGAATGAAACGCATAATTATCAGTTCATTCACTATAGACATTGCATTCATTGAGTATCAAAGAAGTTACGCAAAGGTATGGCCAATCACTTTTGCTCTGTTGAGCGGCTATACCGATGCCTATATGAAGCACACTCAAGTTTGTAATCGCCATCTGATGCCAACCACATCAGCGGGCTGTGTCGCGAAAAGACGAGCGTCGATCCTTTGACCGAAATTCTGGAACAACTCGTCAACTTCATAGGTGACAATCCGTCTCTGGCCGGAATCATCTGTTTTGCCGCCGCCATGGGCGAAGCCTTGTTCATCATCGGCCTGGTCGTTCCCAGTACAGTTGTTCTGGTGGGTGCAGGAACCCTCATTGGCCTTGGCAAGCTGGATGGCCCATCAATCTTCGCATGGACGGTCATGGGCGCCGTTGTCGGCGACGCCGTGTCTTACTGGTTTGGCTATTTCTACAAGGATCAGGTTCGCAAACTCTGGCCCTTGTCAAAATATTCCAGCCTGATGGATCGTGGTGAGGCTTTCTTCAAACTCCACGGTGGCAAGAGCGTCTTCATTGGGCGCTTTGTTCCCGGCGTAAAATCCGTCGTACCCGGCATTGCAGGTATGGTCGGCATGAATGCGACGAAATTCACAATCATAAACATCGTCTCGGCCATCGCCTGGGCCATTGCCCATATTGGCCCTGGCGTAATCGCCGGAACAGCCCTGAGCGCCATTGGTGAAGTGAGTGGACGATTGGCTCTGGTGTTGGGCGGATTCCTGCTTGTTTCCTTCGTCACCATTATGCTTGGACGTTGGCTGATCCTGATTATTCTACCCCTGTTTCCCAATGCCCACGCAGCCACCGCTGACTGGTTTGCCCGTCGACCAGATAGAATATCCCAGTGGATCGCGCAGACATTCGACCCCCTGCAGCCCCGGTCTGTCGGAATGCTCGTTTCAGCACTTCTGCTGCTGGTCACCATGCCATTGTTCTTCTGGTTCATGGGAGAAATCGCCCCCGGTGAACCCATGGTAAGGGCCGACATTGCAATCTTGAACATGTTTGAGAGCTTGCGTACGCCAGTCGGTGATCATGTCATGGCGTTGATCACAACACTGGGCGACGGCGTTGTCGTCGCTCTGATGTCTGCGACCGTTGCCATTTATCTCTTCATCCGGAAGGCATGGCGGCGCGCAACAGGCTTCATCATCGCCATGTCCGGGACAGCTTTATTCGTGCCGCTCATCAAGGCACTGCTGGAACGCTCCCGCCCGATGGATCTCTATTCTGGTGCGGACGCTTTCAGCTTTCCCAGTGGCCATGCGACACTGAACACCGTGCTTTTCGGCATCTGCGCCGTCCTGATCGCACACAACCGCAGCCGCTGGGCCAAAGCTGGCATCTTCACGGTCACCGCAGGTTATGTGATCGCAATCGGCTTCTCCCGGGTCTATCTGGGAGCCCACTGGACGTCGGATGTTCTTGCCGGCTTCCTGTTTGGCACGGCCATGGTTGCCGCTTTTGCCTTCGTCTTTGGACCGATTCACAACGAGAAGATTGGTCGCCTGACATTGGCTGCCATTGTCGTCGGCGGCTTGGCCACCTTCGGCAGTTTGCATGTGGTCACTCATATTGATACGGCGCTGGCAACCTATAAACCGCGCAGTGAGCGAGAGGTTTTGACGTCCAACGCCTGGATGACATTTGGCTGGAAGCAACTGCCTCACCAGCGTATCGAACTGAACGGAAACACCAAGGAACCGCTTGTCATTCAATATGCGGGTGATCTGGGCCGCTTTGCCGCGTCTTTAGCTGCAGACGGCTGGAAGCCAGCCCCTGAATGGTCTCTCAGATCAGCGACGGGTTTTGTCGTCGGCAAAACACCCGCAGAGAATTTTCCGGCTCTGCCACGCACCCAGAATGGCCGCCAGCCTGCGCTCATCCTGATCAAAAACGACCCGACTGAAGCTCCGGGCAGCAGTCGCTGGATCCTCCGCCTCTGGCCGAGCAGCTATGAAATACTGCACTCTGGCACTTTCCTGACGCTCTATACCGGTAGCGTCCTTCACGAAGAGATCATGCGTCCCATGGGTGAATTCTCCGGACCGAAAATCGACCGCCAAGCGCCACCGGAAGCGGAAAATCCAGCCCGTCTTTTGCCAGGGGCCGTCACGCAGAGCCGTGAAAACGGAACACAGGTCGTACTCGCCCTTGATCCTGTCACCGCCGCGTCTCAGACACCAGCGGCTCCACAGGACAAGCAACTCGAAATGCCGAAGCCCGGGCCTCGTAAAAAGTAGAATTCACACCGACATGCCCTGCCTCAAGTGTCATTTGAACCTCATTGATGGCTCAGTGACGTTGAAGCCGTTCCTGGATCGCCATTCATTCAGGCGAGCAAGGCAGGAACCACTGTTGGCTCCTCATTGGGCGGGTCCGGAATTTTACATATTGTCTCATCACGTGAAAATTAATATATTCAAATTATTGAATATATTGTAGGGGAAACAATGACCGAGTTTACTCCAATACTATCCATGCTGGGTGGCGCACTGATTGGCGTTGCAGTTGTTGCGCTAATGGCAATACAGGGAAGAATCGCAGGCATCACTGGCATCGTCAGTGGTTTGCTCACTTCGCCCATGTCCAACGACTGGGCCTGGCGGGCTGCCTTCATTCTCGGCATGGTCGTCGCCCCTGTGGGGATCGCGATCGCAACCGGAAACATGCCTCAAATCAGCATTCCGGTCAGTCCGTTAATGCTTGCCGTTGGCGGCTTTATTGTCGGCGTCGGAACGTCTCTGGGGTCCGGCTGCACCAGCGGTCACGGCGTTTGCGGACTGGCTCGGTTTTCAGCCCGTTCGCTCGTAGCCACACTCATCTTTATGGCAACCGGCCTTGCGACCGTGTTCATTATTCGTCACGTGATTGGAGTTTGAAGACAATGCTCAAAACACTCTCAGCCTTCATCATTGGACTCATCTTTGGTACAGGGATCATCCTGTCCGGCATGGCCAACCCTGCCAAAGTCTTGAATTTCTTCGACGTTTATGGAACTTGGGATCCAAGCCTGATGTTCGTCATGGGAGGGGCCCTCGTGGTCACAACCATTGGCTACCGACTTGTTTTCCAAATGAACCATCCGCTGCTTGAGAGTGGGTTTTCCTTACCGGCTCGTAAGGACATCGACGGCAAGTTGATCCTTGGCGCTGCAACCTTCGGCATAGGTTGGGGCCTCAGCGGCTTTTGCCCCGGCGGTCTCATTCCTGCGCTTGGTCTCGGTTCCATAGAGCCGCTCTACGCAGCAGCCGGGATAATCACTGGAATACTTGCTTTCCGACTTGTCACCCAATCGCGCCTGAACCAACCTGCTACATAATTCATGAAATTGTTCTGACGTGCTGCTTCTGAAAGGAAGATGAAAATGCCTGCCACGCTCTTTCCTGTCGATCTGTCGATCAAACCCAATGTGACTGCCTTTTTTGACGCTGCGACCAACACCATAAGCTACGTCGTGGCCGACCCTGCCTCAAAGGCATGTGCGGTCATCGACTGCGTCATGGACATGGATTATGCCGCTGGCCGGATCACCTATGATCATGCAGATCGGATGATTGACTTCATCACCCAGCAAGGCCTTACGCTCGAATGGCTGATTGAAACTCATGTCCACGCCGATCACCTTTCTGCAGCGCCCTACATCCAGGGCAAACTGGGCGGCAAACTGGGCATCGGTGAGAAAATCACCGTCATTCAGGACACATTCGGTAAGGTCTTCAACGAAGGCACAGAGTTCCAGCGCGACGGCAGTCAATTCGACCAGCTGTTCGCCGATGGGGACAGCTATGACATTGGCAACTTGAAAGCCTTCACAATCTACACACCCGGCCATACCCCCGCTTGCATGGTTCACGTCATCGGCAACGCTGCTTTCGTCGGCGACACCCTGTTCATGCCGGATGGCGGATCTGCCCGTGCTGATTTTCCCGGCGGGGATGCTGGCGTTTTGTATGATTCCATTCAGAAAGTTCTCAGCCTGCCCGACGAGATGCGCCTGTTCATGTGCCATGACTACGGCCCCAATGGCCGCGACATCAAATGGGAAACCACGGTTGGCGATGAAAAGGCCCATAACATCCACATCGGAGGTGGCAAAACGAGAGATGAATTCGTCAAATTCCGCACAGAGCGCGATGCTCAGCTGGCCATGCCCAAACTGATCATCCCGTCGCTACAAATCAACATGCGTGCAGGCAAGCTTCCGCCAGAGGACGACAGCGGCAAACGGTTTCTCAAGGTTCCGCTCAACGGGCTTTAGATGATGATCTGGACAAAATCACAGAGATCATGAAACTCTGGGGACCGTCCATCCGGTCCGCATACTTTTGAAGATACCCGACACAGGCTCCCATGACATATTTAATGCGTTTTCTACCTATTCTGACGTGGGGGCGAACCTATGACCGGGAGACAGCAACCAGCGACCTCATAGCTGCGGTGATCGTCACAATTATGCTGATACCCCAATCCCTTGCTTATGCACTACTTGCGGGCCTACCGCCGGAAGTCGGTCTTTATGCTTCGATTTTACCTCTGGTCGCCTACACAATTTTCGGAACCAGCCGCGCGCTGGCTGTCGGGCCTGTGGCCGTTGTATCCCTGATGACCGCCTCGGCTGTCGGGGAGTTTGCACAACAGGGAACAGCAGAATATCTGGGCGCGGCCATTGCTCTGGCCTTTATCTCCGGCATCATGCTGATGGCCATGGGGTTCTTCAGGCTGGGCTTCCTGGCCAATCTTCTGAGCCACCCGGTGATTTCCGGCTTTATCACAGCCTCAGGCCTCCTGATTGCCTCAAGCCAGCTCAAGCATATTATCGGCATCTCTGCGAGTGGGCATAATCTCTATGATATTCTCACTTCGATTGGGTCCAATCTGGGCAACACAAACCTGATTACCCTGGTCATCGGATTGACAGCGACGGGTTTTTTATTCTGGGTACGCAAGGGTTTGAAGAAACAACTGCTGGGCATTGGTGTGAAGCCATTCCTAGCTGACATCCTCACCAAATCCGGACCTATCGCCGCCGTTTTTGTAACAACAGCCGTCGCGGCTGTCTTCGACCTGGCGTCCAGAGATGTCCGCCTAGTTGGCGACATTCCCTCCGGCCTGCCCCTTCCCCATATACCTAGCTTCGACAGTGCACTTTGGCTGCAGCTCGCACCTGCCGCCTTGCTGATTTCTGTCATAGGATTCGTAGAATCCGTTTCAGTGGCACAAACATTGGCGGCCAAAAAGCGCCAGCGCATTGTTCCCGACCAGGAGTTGATCGGCCTTGGCGCCTCAAACATCGCCTCGGCCATTTCGGGTGGCTATCCGGTGACGGGCGGATTTTCCAGGTCAGTCGTCAACTTCGACGCTGGTGCTGCAACACCTGCAGCTGGCGCATTTACTGCTGTCGGCATCGCTGTCGCGACGTTGTTTTTTACGCCCCTGTTGAGCCACCTGCCGCAAGCAACCCTTGCTGCCACGATTATCATCGCGGTTCTGTCTTTGGTGGATTTAGGTGCCATTAAACGCACCTATGCCTATTCCAAGAGCGACTTTACCGCGATGGCCGCAACCATCATTGTCACGCTGTTCCTTGGCGTGGAGCAAGGTGTGGTGACCGGCGTTGCCTTTTCCATAGCGCTTTATCTATACCGCTCCAGCCGTCCCCATATGGCAATCGTTGGCGTGGTGCCCGGCACCGAGCATTTCCGAAATGTTGATCGGCATAAGGTGGCTACCGGCTCTCGCGTTCTGACCCTGCGCGTGGATGAAAGTCTGTTCTTTGCCAACAGTCGATACCTCGAAGACCGCATCTATGCACTGGTCGCAGAGCGGCCCGAGATTGAGCACATTGTCCTGATGTGCCCAGCGGTGAACTCTATTGATGCAAGCGCGTTGGAAAGTCTGGAAGAAATCAACCACCGACTGTCAGACAGCGGGGTCGACTTCCACCTGTCCGAGGTGAAGGGCCCTGTGATGGACCGCTTGCAACGTACAGACTTTGTGGCGCATCTGAGCGGAAAGGTGTTTCTCAGCCAATATGACGCCCTGTGCGAACTGGACCCGCTGACAGCCCATATCTCAGAATCACACACACCGAAAAAAGCCGCCAGATCTGACATTTGGGATGGCCCCGAAATCTGAGGACAGGTCAATCCGCCCTTGCAGAGCCCAGCTCTGCCCGGCACTCTGCGTCAATGTGTTCAGACCCTCCTAGTTCCACACGCCTTTTAAGCCGACTGAAGCATGGTGACAGCGGACGGTTGATCGTCGTTTTTTCGCAAGTACGTGTGCCTAAAGGGAAATTTGGCCTGGAACGTCTGTTTGAGACGACCCGGCACAGCTGTCTGTTTCTCAATGACACATCAAATGGCTGGTATTTGGGCCTGAATGCGAAGATTGATGCACTTGTGTCATCTGCTGTTGCTGAGACGACCTCGGAGCAGGTGATCTACTACGGATCCTCGATGGGCGGATATGGGGCGCTGGTCACGGGTTTGGCGCGCAAGGATGGCGATATACATGCCTTCGGGCCGGAGCTGCGTCCAGGGCGCCCGGGCTTTCAAAGCACCGCTTATGGTTTGTCAGCGGACGATACAGAGCTGTTTCAGTTCAGCTGCATTTCATCGCCTTCACCTCATGCAGTGCATCTTTATTTTGGCTGTTTCGACGCTGTTGATGCAGCCAACGCAGTGTTTGCGGCAGAAGATCTTTCCTGGGCCAACATCCATCTCCTGCGCTCCTCACACGCCAGCCATGACCACCTTTACTCACTCAACATCATTCGCAGAATTATTCGAACCTTCAATCGCGACCCATCAGCGGAATTGCGATCCAAGAGCCTGATTGCCGGAGCTGCACGCGACAACCTGAGACGCTTTGGGGCATTGGGAGAAGCCCTTTCATCCGGGATTGACGTAGACCCTACAGAAATCGCCGATTTGCCCGATTACCCGAGCAACCCTGGCAACCCTGGCAACCCTGGCATGATGCGTCTTGCAGCGGAGGCACACGCAGCAAGAGGTGATACCACCTCTGCGCTAAGGGAAATGCAGGCCGCTCAAGATATGATCCAGAATGACCCCGTCCTCATGACATTGCCAAAACGCTGGCGCAAGGAATTCCCGCTGAGGCGCGTGCACTGGCTGTTGGGCGGCGGGCGCGAGGATGAAGCTCGTGAATTGCTGGCAGAGACATGCCGTCAGTTTCCCGTCGACGATACTATTCGTTTTCTGGCGATGAAGCTTGGGCTTAAACTCGATGGCTAGGCCACCGCCCCAGTGTCTTTGAGAGCTATTTGGAAAAGCAGTTCTGTCCGGATAAGCGCTTTGTTGCAGCCAAATGAGGTGGTTTTCGTGCCCTAGAGTCTTAAAATCGAGATTGAATGAGAGACTGAGTAACCGGATCAATCGGCTGGCAGAACCGGAAGTATTTCGGAGGGTGTTCGCCTGCCTGCAACTCGAGCCCGTCAGAACCGTGGGTGCGGACGGTTACAAGATCAAGCGATTCCCCGCCAGAGACGAGGTGGCAATCAATGGCTGCACGCTGTGCTTTTGTTGCACGCTGTTCCGCGCCATAGACCATGCATATTCGATCAGGCGTTTCAAGCAAACCTCGAAAAACGGCAAGGACAGAACCAGACTTGCTTCGATCAATCGTTTTGAGATTGTCACAAGACAGGGTGTCCATGGCCCAAATGCCTTGGGCAAAATCAGCAAAACGCAAATCAAGAACCTTACGTTCCAACAATGGAGCACTGCTGTGAACTCTCACGACACGATCTCCCTTGCCCGCATGTACCAAGCCTGCCGGTGCAAAGCTCAGTGTCAGAGCCAGCAATCCAGTTCCCAAAGCCCGTTTCACGCCCAATTTCTCCCTTTGTCGGATTTTCGACATTTATGTGGCTACCCTATGGGAAGATCTACATTAACTGCAACATATTTGCTGCAAGGCATAGACACACAATAGGCACCTACCCACTCAGAGCAAACAAATGGGCCAACCTTAATCTTCCCTAACACGGTCAAATTACTTGATCCAACCTCATTAAATTTTGCGAATAATCCTCTTGAAAATCATGAACAAATACGGAACTAATCGAGAATGAATGAAAAATCCAACTCTCCTGGCAAGCGTATATCCCTGGATGATCCGTTAACAGACGGTCGTCAATCCGAGACAGCCCTCAAGATCTGGAAAGGGGCAGCCCGTCTGCTACGGTCCCTGAATTTTGCATGTCTGTCTGAAGTAACGCTCGCTTCAGGCCGCCGGGCTGATTTGATAGCTCTGGGTCCCAAACACGAACTCTGGATCATTGAAATCAAGTCTTCCGTTGCAGACTTTCGCGCAGACACCAAATGGCCAGAGTATCGGCAACATTGCGATCGGTTGTTTTTCGCAACACACCCCGACGTTCCGGACAACATCTTCCCAGAAGACGCCGGCCTGATCATCGCAGATGGCTTCGGAGCTGATATTCTGCGTGATGCGCCGGAACATAAATTGCAAGCAGCAACACGAAAAGCCGTCACCCTGTGTTTTGCCAGGCACGGCGCGCAAAGGCTTCACGATCTGTATGACCCTGGCAAAAAGCGCTCCTACCAGGGCATCAAGCCAGATTAGTCAGGTTCATTCCCGCTAGCGCCGAACCTTCGCCACATCCTCCATGATCGAGCGTGACCAGGCTATGGCATCCTCGCGGCACAGGCGATCGAACATGATCTGCCACCGGTCACGGCGTTCCTCCAACGGCATGGTAATCGCAGTTTGAAGTCCGGCGGCGACCTCTTCGGCTGAATGCGGATTGACGATGACCGCTTCCTTCATGCCTTCAGCTGCTCCAGCAAAGCGCGAAAGAACCAAAACGCCCGGATCTTCGGCCCGCTGTGCGGCGATATATTCCTTTGCCACCAGGTTCATGCCATCGCGCAAAGGTGTCACCAACCCAACACGACTGGCCCGATAGATACCAGCCAGAACCCGCCGGGTAAAAGACCGGGTCATGAAACGAATCGGGGTCCAATCCAAGTCGGCAAACCGGCCATTGATATGGCCAATCAGCTCATCAAGTTCCCGGCGAATGTCGATATAAGCGTCAAGTTCTGCCCGCGACGGGGGCGCGACCTGCATCAAGGCAACGCGTCCACGGTTTTCCGGGTAATCTTCCAGAAGGCGTTCAAACGCCCGAAACCTCTCTGGCAAACCCTTGGAATAATCGATCCGGTCGACGCCGATAATCTGTTGCCGCCCCCCAAGTAATCTCTCCAACCGAGAGATGTTCTTGCGCGCATCCGGTGCCATTGGGAACTTCGAAAACGCTTCCGCATCGATCCCGATCGGATAGGCCCGCGCGACAACCTGCCGCCCGTCGACATCAAGACGCCCTTCGCCTAGATCGTTGCCGCCCAGTTCCTCAACAACGAAGCGGCGAAAGTTGTCCGCGTCACGCTCTGTCTGGAAACCGATCAGATCATAGGCAAGCATCGCCCTGACGATTGAGCCGGCATTCGGCAAAGCCGCGAGAACTTCGGGTGCCGGAAAGGGGATATGCAGGAAAAAGGCAATGGGATTGTTCACATCCATCGCGCGGAGGTTCGCTGCAAACGTCAGGAAATGATAATCATGCACCCAGATGACATCGTCATCTTTCAACTGAGGCCGTAGCCGAGTTGCAAACCTGTCGTTGACATGTCTGTAACCCTGCTCATAGCGCCTATCAAAGACAGCCAGATCCAAACGATAATGAAGGATCGGCCACAGTGTCCGATTGGCATAACCTGCATAGAAATCATCATAATCCGCCTGGGTCAGATCAAGCTGGATCATCTGGATCTTGCGAGTCTTTTGCGTCTTCAGCTGGCCAAATGTGCCTTCTTCGGAGATATCGCCAGACCAGCCGAACCAGATCCCTCCCGTCTGGGTCAGTGCATCAACGAGCGCAACAGCCAAACCGCCAGCCCGTCCCGTATCCTTCAGTGGTCCCACACGATTCGATACGACAACAAGCCGACCCATTTGGCATCCTCCCATGTTTTATTTGGCGCATGGCCGCGTGACGCGCCCATGCGAAATCTACTTTCATTGAAACAGCCCGCTTTAAATTCAGACCACTGCAAGCGGCCTAGATAACCTTCTCCCACCCAGCACTCAGGCGAACTGCCCCGTTGATGATCCCGACCATGGAATAGGTCTGGGGGAAGTTACCCCAGAGCTCACCCGTTGCAGGAGTGGTGTCTTCCGACAACAGCCCGACATGGTTGCGGCAGGACAGCATGGTCTCGTAGATTTCCCGGGCTTCGTCCTTACGCCCGATCCGGGCGAGCGCATCAATGTACCAGAAGGTACAAATGTTGAATGCATTCTCCGGAGCGCCGAAATCATCTGCCGCATGATAGCGGAAAAGGTGATTGCCGCGCCGAAGCGTCTCGCCAATCTTGTCAACCGTCGCAATGAACCTTGGATCATCGGCCGGCAAGAAGCCGACTTCGGCCATCAGCAAGAGACTTGCATCAAGATCATTGCCCTCAAAGCTCTCAACAAACGCGCCTTTTTGCTCGTTCCAACCACGTTGGCAAATAACCAAGTGAATTTTGGCCGCACGCTCTCGCCAATATTCAGCACGATCAGACAACCCGAAGTTCTGACCAATCTTCGCAAGGCGGTCGCAGGCGGCCCAACACATCAGCGAGGACGACGTGTGAACACGGGCACGAGTTCTCAGTTCCCAAATACCTGCATCGGGCTGATCATGCATGGCGAATGCCCGCTCGCCCACTTGCTCAAGGCGCTGAAAGTCGTCAAGCCCTGGCTGATGCAACAAGCGCTTGTCAAAGAAGGCTTGTGATGCCCCCAGCACGATCTGGCCGTAGACGTCATGCTGGAAATGCTCATAGGCCTGGTTGCCAACCCTGACCGGGCCATTGCCGCGATATCCTGGAAGATCAACGAACTCTTCAACGATGCTCTCTTCCAAACCGATGCCAAACAACGGCTGAACATGGCCTCCCTGATTAACCGAAGCGATGTTGTTGAGATAACGAAGGTAATTCTCCATCGTCTCCATTTCGGATAGAGAATTTAGGGCCCGAACGACGAAGAACGCATCCCTGATCCAGCAATACCGGTAATCCCAGTTCCGCTCGGATCCAGCGGCTTCGGGAATGGATGTGGTCGTGGCCGCAATGATCGCACCGGTTTCTTCATAGGTACACAGCTTCAACGTTATGGCAGCCCGAATAACGGCTTCCTGATACTCCAGCGGCAGACCCAGGCGACGGGTCCAGTGCTTCCAGTAGGTCTCTGTGTTTTCCTCAAAATCCCGGCACAAGCGATCCGGATGGTCCGTCAGGGATTCGTCCGGGCCGAGATAGAACGACATCGGGCCATCCAGAAGGAAGGGGGTCTCGTCACGTATATAGGTGACCGACCCGTTGGTGGTCATGCGCAAGGTCATCCCGTTGCCGACCCACCGAATATGATTGGAGCCGAATGTAACATCCGGTACGCGCTTGCCCCAGTCAAAGCGAGGGCGACAGCTCACCTTGATACGGGGATGCCCCGAAAGAGGTCTAACCCGGCGCACGATCGCATTTGGCCTGAACATGCGGCCCTGAGTGGTGAATCGAGGCGCAAAATCCGTGATCTCGATGGCATTGCCCCGACCATCAAAAATCCGCGTCTTCACAATGGCCGTGTTCGGAACATATTCCTGTTCACTGCGCACCGCGCCATTCAGCTCGATATTGAAGGCGCCATCACCTTCTTCGCCTCGTGTCCCCAAAAGAGAATGGAAGACCGGATCTCCATCAAACCGGGGCAAACAGCACCAGACGAGGGATCCCATCATATCGATCAACCCTGCATAGGAGCAGTTTCCGATCATCGCGAGATTGAGAGATGGTTCCAGTTTTACTGGCGGCGTCCACACCATGTTTTAAATCTCCGAAACAGTCAAAACTCCCGCCAACCATTCATGGACGGCAGCCACATTTTCGAGGCGATGGAGCGCGCAACTCTCCCCATCTCCCACCTTAATTCCAATCCCACCCAAATTTTGGGCTGCGGCAATCCCATCCTCGTCCGTCACATCATCACCAATGAAGACCGGTCGCCGGCCGGTAAACGGCGCATGTTCCAGAAACGCACGCACAGCATATCCCTTGTCGCGAGCACATGGCTTGGCCTCAACCACCATTTTGCCATGAACCAGATGCAGCGCAGACAATCCTTTGACAGCCTCGCTCATCACGGCAACCACATCATTCTCCAACTCAGGCACCGACCGGTAATGCAGCGCAACGGCAGGCCCCTTGTCCTCCAGAAACACACCCTTCGACTGAAGGTTGGAATCTCGCAGGAGTCCTTTGAGAGTCAGAATATCGGGACTGAGTTCATCTCGCAAAACCTCTGCGTTCAAACTCATTCGGTGCTCTAGGCCGTGAAGCCCGGCAGCAGGAAGTTGAAGGGGCGCTAGGAAAGAGTCGATCTGGGCGATGGGGCGTCCCGACACAATCGCCAAGGCCCCATCCAGATAAGTCTGAAGCCCAACAAGTGAAGACAGAACAATTGGAGCGACCTGAACATCCTCTGGTCGCGGCGCAAGGTCGGCTAGCGTTCCGTCGAAGTCGAGAAAAAGAGCCATATCAGGCTCAAGCTGCTGCAGATGCTTCATATCTTATTGTTAGGTGCTGCTGAACGCAGAGGAAAGACGGAAGCGATGAAAATATAGTCTAAAATGGCACAAAGAATAATCAGCAGCAAAACCGCGCACCGACTATACGGTGCGCGGCTTGAGATTTTATACGTAGCGATTGACCACGTTCTCCAGATATTCCTGACGGCCGGACTTGGGCTCAGGATTGATGTTCTCACGCTCGACTTTTGCAGCAATATCCTCAAGCGAGTATTCGCCCCGAAGCATCTTCTGCGCTTCCGGCTGGTTCCAGCCTGCATAGCGTTCGTCCAGCGGGTTCTGCAAAGCGCCGTCTTCGACCATCTTTGCTGCAGCCTTCAAGCCGCGAGCGCAGCAGTCCATCCCACCAATGTGACCATGAAGCAGATCTTCAGCGTCCAGTGACTGGCGACGCAATTTCGCATCAAAGTTGGTGCCACCTGACTTGAAACCGCCAGCCTTGAGGACCTGATAATAAGCCAAAGCCATTTCCGGGACATTGTTCGGAAACTGATCGGTGTCCCAACCGGACTGGTAATCATTCCGGTTCATGTCGATGGAGCCGAAGATGCCGAGCGAGCTGGCCAAAGCCAATTCATGCTCGAATGAATGACCGGCCAGGATCGCATGACCCTGTTCGATATTCATCTGCACCTCCTTTTCAAGTCCGTATTTCTTCAGAAAACCGTAAACAGTCGCGACATCATAGTCGTACTGGTGCTTGGTTGGCTCTTGCGGCTTCGGCTCAACCAGGATTGCGCCTTTGAAACCGATCTTATGCTTGTATTCGACGACCATATGCAGCATGCGCGCCATCTGGTCGAGTTCGCGGGTGAGATCCGTGTTGAGAAGAGTCTCATAACCTTCACGACCGCCCCACAGCACGTAGTTTTCACCACCAAGCTTCATCGTCGCATCCATACAGGTCTTGATGGTCGCAGCGGAGTAAGCAAAGACGTCAGGGTCCGGATTGGTCGATGCACCTGACATGAAGCGGCGGTTGGAGAACAGGTTGGCCGTGCCCCAGAGCAGCTTGACACCGGTTTCTTCCTGCTTCTGCGCGAAATAATCAACAATCTCATTCAGATTGCTGGTGTTCTCGGCGAAGGTCGCTCCTTCCGGGCGCACATCGGCGTCATGGAAACAATAATATGGCGAACCAAGAAGGCTGAACATTTCGAAGGCAACATCGGCCTTCAGTTTCGCCTTGTCCATTTCGCCGTCGAACCATGGGCGGTCAAATGTACGTCCTCCGAAAGGATCGGCGCCTTCCCATGCAAACGAATGCCAATAAGCCACGGCAAAGCGCAGATGGTCTTCCATCCGCTTGCCCATGACGACTTCGTCAGGGTTGTAGAAACGGAACGCCAGCGGATTGGTGCTGTCCGGTCCTTCGTATTTGATCTTTGTAATATCGCCGAAAAATCCGGTGCTCATGGGGTTTTCTCCTTAGAAACCAGCCTCTTTAAGGGCTGGATATAGTTTACGCCAGCGGGCATAGGCTTCCGCATAGGCATCTGTCAGGTCGGGACGGGGTTCAATGCTGGTGCTCATAGGCGGCTTGGAAAAAATGCCTTCAGTTGAACCGACGGCTGCTGCCTGGCCCAGACGGGCCGCGCCTAGAGAGGCCCCAAAGTCGCCATCAGCAGGCACATCCACCACCACATTCAGCAGGCTGGCGATGATTTCGAGCCAGACTTTGGAGCGCGAGCCACCGCCAACAGCAGTTACTCGCTCAACCTTGGTTCCGGCAACTGCCAGCGCCTCCATGCAATCCTTCAACGCGAAAGCAACACCGTCCAGCACAGCATGGGTCAGCGCCCGATTGTCGGTCTCGTGGGAAATTCCGTAAAAACCCGCACGAATCGACACATCATTGTGAGGCGTCCGCTCACCACCAAGATACGGCAGGAACAGCACATCAGAAGGCGCCGACACAGGCCCAAGGGCACCGGTCAGGGTAGACGGTTCCGCGCCTAGCGATTTCGCCAACCAGTTAAGGCTGTCTGTTGCTGACAGGATAACGCCCATCTGGTGCCAGGTATATGGAACCGCATGACAGAACGCATGGACTGCACTTTCAGTATTTGGAGAAAAGCGATCATTGGTCGCAAAGACAACGCCGGACGTTCCGAGTGACACGAAGGCCGAGCCAGGGGCCGTTGCTCCGACGCCACAAGCAGATGCTGCATTATCACCGCCGCCGCCAGCCACAACCGGAGCAGATGTCATACCCCAGCGCTGACAGAGATCCTTGCGCAATTGCCCGGAACTTTCTGAACCTTCAACAAGACGCGGCATGTGGTCCCGCGTCAGACCTGTAGCGTTGAGAAGCTCATCGGACCAATCACGCTTGGCGACATCAAGCCAGAGGGTTCCTGCACTGTCGGACATGTCCCCAACGTGCTCGCCAGTCAGTTGCAAACGGACGTAGTCTTTTGGAAGCAAAACCTTGGCTGTCTTGGAAAAGGTATCCGGTTCGTTCTCACGCACCCACTGAAGCTTTGGCGCAGTAAAGCCGGGCATGACACGGTTGCCGCCCAACGTCAGGAACCCTGGCTCAGCGGCCTCCAGCTCCACGCATTGCTGTGCAGAGCGGCCATCATTCCACAAGATACAGGGACGCAACGGCTTGTCATCAGCCCCCAGCAAGGTTGCCCCATGCATATGGCCAGACAGGCCAATACCTTTGACGGCGGACATTTCCTTTGGCGAAGACTGCGCCAATTCATCCATCGCCGTCTGACAAGCAGTCCACCAGCTCTCCGGGTCCTGTTCGGACCACGACGGGTGTGGCCGCTCAACGGTCAAATCGGCAGTGGCTGAAGCGACCAATCTCTGGTCTTCGTCCAGCAAGATTGCCTTGACCGAGCTTGTCCCGATGTCGAGACCAATAAACATGAGGTACGCCCCTCAAATGAGATTCAGAAAAAAGTGCCAGAGACTTCCCCAAAGGCACTTATTGTTATTCTTCCCTCACCAACTCGTGTCAAGCAAGGGTGATTTCACGTTCAGATGGATCACAAGGCAATCCATCTGAACGGTCAAAGCTCTATACGGAAACGGCGTCTTCAACGAGCGCACCCGGTCCCGGAGTTGCCCCTTCAGGACACTTGCCAAGAATGATCATGCCGAGCACATCATCATCGGTCACATCAGTGGTCTTGGCGCTGCCGACAAGCTGGCCATTCTTCATCACCGCAACACGGTCACAAAGCTGGAAAACATCATGGATGTCATGGCTGATGAGGAAAATGCCCAGGCCCTGCTTTTTCAGCTCCTGAATCAACTCGGCAACCATCTGGGTCTCGTGAACACCCAGCGCAGCCGTCGGTTCATCCATGATCAGGATGCGCGCATTGAAATAGACCGCACGAGCAATCGCCACAGACTGACGTTGACCGCCTGACAGGGCTTTCACAGGAGACTTGAAGTTTTTGAAGTTCGGGTTCAGGCGCCCCATGATCTTGCGGGTCTCCGCCTCCATGGCGTCGTCATTGACGAAACCAAGTTTAGTCGTCAATTCCCGCCCGAGGAACAGATTGGACGCCGCATCAAGATTGTCGGCCAAAGCCAACGTCTGGTAGATGGTTTCGATGTTGTGGGCCCGGGCATCGCGGGGACTGTTAATCGCCACCTCCTTGCCATCAACCAAGATATCACCACTGTTTGCCTTGTATGCACCGGACAGTGCCTTGATCAGGGTGGACTTGCCGGCACCATTATGGCCAAGAAGGCCAACAACCTCACCAGGGTAAAGATCGACAGAGACGTGGTCGACAGCATGCACTCCACCAAAGGAGACGCAGATGTCTTTCATTTCAACCAGGGGAGTTGTCATCGGATCAGGCTCCCGTGCGCTTGCGATAAAGAATGTCAATAAATACAGCGAATACCAGCACGATCCCGACAACAATGTTCTGAAGCGGCGCATCAACGCCGACCATAGCCATGCCAGATTGCAGGGATTGCATGATCAAGGCCCCCAGGATCGCACCATAGATCGTTCCAACACCGCCGGACAGCGCCGTGCCACCAATCACTGCCGCAGCAATGACACGCAATTCGTCAAGTGTACCGATATCATTGGTCGAGAAACCAAGGCGCGCTGCAGCAACCGCTCCAGCAAGGGCGCAAAGACCTCCCATCAAGGCAAAAACCTTGACGGTCAGGAGGCGGGTATTGATGCCGGACAGTTCCGCAGCATCAGGATTTCCGCCCGTCGCGAAGATATAGCGCCCCAACCGAGTCCGTTGCGCAACAACCGTCATGATGATGGCGACTGCGATCAACAGCACGACCGAATAGGGAATGCCGTAGCCCATTGTGAGGCCATCAGGCAGCACATCGCCATTGGCAGCGAAGATCCGCTTCAATCGGGCAGTGGGAATGTTATAGGCATTCAGCGTTCCAACAAAACCCAGGATCGAGATAGCAACTAGGCCAGAAATCGTCAGCTCAGCCCAAAGTGGTTTGATCGGAAACCCGTGAGATTCTTTGCGCTTGCGCGACACATATTGCATGGCAAGGGATGCCGCCACAGCGAGTATACCAAATATCCAGGACCAGGTTTCACCGAGTGTGCCGCCGATACCACCAATTTTGGTGAATGTCTCATCAAGCGGGCCAATCGTCTGCCCATCGGTGATAAACCACGCAGTGTTCCGCCAAACCAGCAACCCGCCAAGGGTCACGATAAAGGCCGGAATACCGAGGTAGCCGACCATCCATCCCTGGAATGCACCAATCAAAACGCCAACGATCATGCCCGCAAGAATAGACAAGATCCAGATTGACGGATGCCCAAGGCCAAGCCCGAGAACATTCGGCAGAAAGTCGGTCTGCGCAACCGCCATCACCGCTGCCACAGTCGCGAGCAGAGACCCGACCGACAGATCAATGTGACGGGTGACAATGACGAACACCATACCGGTTGCCATGATCGCGACCGAAACAGTCTGAATGGTAAGATTGAAGACATTACGAGGGGTCAGAAACCGGCCATCTGTAAACCCGTTGAACACCAAACACAGCACAACAAATGCACCGATCATGCCCAGTAGGCGAGTGTCCAGCTGCAACGCGGAAAAGAGGCTGCGGGCTGTCGGGGGATTTGACCCGGACAGGGCGTCATCGGACATGGGGTAAACTCCTGCTTGGAGATTGGTCACACGCACATAGTCCCGAAGCTATTTCCGGGAGGCCGTTCTGTCCAAGCGTTCAGTCATCAGAAACGGGCGAGAAGATTACCCCGATTCAAGACCGGGGTAATCCTAGCGTGTAGTTTTAGTTACAAGGAGCCGGGCCGTTGGAAACGCCCTGGCAAAGTGCATCCTGTGTGATCCAGCCAGCATCAACGACAGCCGTAAGGTTGTCCTTGGTGATTGGCATTGGAGCCAGGAAGCGAGCGGTCAGCTCTGTGCCTGCAGGAGATGTCCAGGCGCCAGCACCTTCGATATCGGTCATCTCTGCACCGTTAGCCAAAGCCGCAGCAATCGTTCCGGCAGCCTTGCCGAGTTCACGTGCGTCTTTCCATACGGACACAGTCTGGGTGCCGCGAGCAACACGGTTCAAAGCGGCGTGATCACCATCCTGGCCAGACACCGGAATACCGTCCATGCCCTGAGCAGCAAGAGCTGCAACAACACCGCCGGCTGTGCCGTCGTTGGAAGCCACAACAGCGTCAACCTTGTTGTCCTGAGCTGTCAGGATCTGTTCCATGTTGCGCTGAGCATTCGCAGGCAACCAGCCATCTGTATAGGCTTCAGCAACGATCTTGACCTTGCCGCTGTCGATAGCAGGCTGAAGAACTTCCTGCTGACCACCGCGCAGGAAATCTGCGTTTGGATCGGTCGGGGAGCCCTTGATCATCACGTAGTTGCCTTCAGGAGCAGCTGCCAGAACGGCACGTGCCTGCATGCGGCCAACTTCGACGTTGTCGAATGTCAGATAGAAAGCGCGCGGATCTTCGATCAGGCGATCATAGCCAACAACCGGAATGCCTTCATCAGCAGCAGCCTGAACTGCAGGGCCGATAGCCTGAGCGTCCTGCGCAAGAATGATAAGTGCATTTGCACCCTGTGCGATCAGGGCTTCAACGTCTGAGAGCTGCTTTGCAGAAGAGCTCTGAGCATCGGCAGAAATGTAACTTGCACCAGCAGCTTCAAGAGCGCCCTTGATTGCAGCTTCATCTGTCTTCCAGCGTTCTTCCTGAAAGTTGGACCAGCTCACACCAACAACAACATCTTCAGCATGTGCAAGGTTCACAGCAGTGGCGGACATCAGCACGCCAGCCAGTACGGAAGCAATTTTACGCATAATAGTTTCCTCCTGTAGACACGGAACCAGCGTACTGGTCGCGTCCGGAACTTCATCCCAAGAAGCTTGTCCAGCTCCCACATCGACACCTTTATCATTATTTTTTTCGATGTCCGAAAAAAAGTTGCTCCAAAGCATCGCTCCTGTCAACATGGTTTTGTAAAACTGTCACGTAAGACGCAATGATGGCAGAAAACAAACGAAATACCCGGAAAATCGGGACGTAGGGGAAACACCTTTCAGGGAAGCTCGGGAGAGAATGGCGAGGAAAGCAGACCGGGATCAAATCCGGCGACAAAATAGAACCATCATATTGCAAACGTTACGTCGTAATGGACCGCAGGCCAGAATTGACCTTGGGCATTTTACAAAATTAAGCCCGGCAACAGTCACAACCATTACATCTGATCTGCTTGATCAAAACCTTATTGAAGGTCTGGAGAGCGACGAGCCGAAGACACATCTGTCACGCGGCCGCCCACGGTCGCTGCTGCGCCTCAACCCATTTGCAGCCTATGTGATCAGCATCCGAATATCGGTCAATATCATCGATATGGCGCTTGCAAACTTTGCAGGCGAAACGGTTCAGACCAAGCGAATCACCTTCGACAGCTCAATCGCTGACAACGACAATTTCCCTAACATCCTGATCAACGGCATTCAGTCTTTCACTGAAGAAGCAAACCTGCTGCCGGAACAGATCCGCGAAATCGCGGTTGCCGCACAAGGGGTGGTAGAGCTCGGCAATGGCCTTGTAGTCTGGAGCCCCGCCTTCAAGGGTCGAAAGATTCCCATCACCCAGCCGCTTCAAGCTGCGTTCAATGCCCGTTGCACCCTGTCGAACGACACCAATATGATCACCGAGGCGCTGCATTGGTCAGACCCGGAAAAATACAGTGGAACCTTCGCGGTTGTGATGCTCGACTATGGCGTCGGGATGGGTCTTTATCTCGATGATCATCTGTTTGCCGGTGCCAGCGGCACTGCAGCCGAATTCGGCCATTCAAATCATATTCCAGGTGGAGCCCTGTGCCGTTGTGGCAAACGCGGCTGCATGGAAGCCTATCTGTCCGATTATGCCTTGATCCGATCTGCCTCTCATCTTCCAGAGGATACAGACCCGAAAGAGATCAAGGCTGGTGTTACCGGCCTTAAAGCCTTGATTGAAAGGGCCGTCGATAGTGATCCTGATGCACTAGAAGCCTTTGAAAAAGCCGGCCGTGTACTTGGCTATGGTCTGGCGCGACTGCTGGCGATCATTGATCCCAGAAGAATTGTACTAACCGGCGCCGGAATGCGCGCTTTCGATTATCTGGAGGCAGGCATGCACGCTGGCCTTCAGGAGGCACTGGTCGCTGATTTAAGACAGAATTTCGTTATCGACGTCATGCCCTGGAATGAGGATTTCATACGCAGAGGACTGATTGCACAAGCGATGGAACGCTTGGATATGGACTACACAGGCCCCGCGTGTCCCTCACCTCAGGCTCAAGTTTCAATCAATCGACCAGAGGTGATGGCATGATAGCTGAACATCGCAAAGGTCTAAGCCCGAAAACGCTTGCTGCAACTCTCGTATTCATCACAGCAACGGCAGCCCCCTCTTTGGCGGATGCCCAGGTCAAAACCGAAATTGCCCCCTGGGACGAGCGTGTCCTGACTGAGCAGCTCGATTTCAACGATCTGGCAAAACGCAAAGACCTGGAAACCAGTGATCTGATAGAGAGCGGCCAGCGCATTTTTGAAGGCAAATACGCAGCCTCAGATGGCGCAGGGCGACCCAACGCGACCCAGGCCATCGTTCCAACCAAACGAAGACGGCCGGCACCGCATATGTTCCAACGTCTGGCAGGCCTTGATTCAAACTCATGCGCATCATGCCACAATGCCCCGATAACCGGTGGTGCAGGTGATTTCACTGCAAATGTCTTCGTCTCGGAAGGCTTCGAGAGTGCAGACTTCGATACGATTGACCCACAGTTTTCCAATGAACGCGGCACCAATGCCTTGCAAGGCGCAGGATTGCTGGAGCTGCTGGCAAGGGAAATGACCGCAGCATTGCGCGCACAGCGTAGTCAGGTTCTCGCGGATGCTCGTAACACCGGAGCACAGGCAACGATTGCGCTCAACGCGAAAGGCGTTTCTTTCGGGACGCTAACGGCCTCGCCAGACGGAACGTTGGATATTTCGGCCCTCGACGGCATTGATGATGATCTCACAGTGCGCCCCTTCGGCCAGAAGGGGGTCTTTGCCTCCCTACGCCAATTCACAGTCAACGCCCTAAACCATCACCACGGTCTGCAGGCAACCGAGCGATTTGGCGCGCTTTGGACCGGGACAAATGATTTCGACGGCGACAAAGTGACCAATGAAGTCGGACCGGGCCAAGTTTCCGCCCTTGTGGCGTGGCAGGCTACACTGCCGGCTCCGACACGGACAACGGACCTGCCAGAGGTCTGGCAAGCCGCAGCAACAGAAGGCGAAGTTCGTTTCTCAGAGATTGGTTGCGCCGAGTGCCACCGGCCTACGCTGCCTTTGGACAGTCTGATTTTTCGAGACCCAAATCCTTATGACAATGCCGGAACTCTGCGGCCCACGGATGTAGACGCGCCCATTGAACTGGATCTCTCAAAGCTCGATTGGGTTCAATCGCTGCCCAAGGATGAGCAGGGCCGGACACTGGTCCCGCTGTTTGGCGACCTAAAACGACACAAGATCGCTGATGCGGCCCGTGACACGCTCGGGAACGAACTGCTGGGCCAGCGCTTTGTGGCTCGCGATGTCTTCATCACCGCGGAGCTTTGGGGCATCGGCAGCACCGCGCCTTATGGCCACCGGGGTGATTTGACCACACTAGATGAGATCATCGAGGCCCATGGCGGCGAGGCGACGACCGCGCGCAAATCCTATTCAGGGCTGCCAGATCACGACAAACAAACGATCATCGCCTTTCTGCGTAGCCTGGAGATCAGTAAATGAGCCGCAAGACACTGAAGCTGGCCAGGCTGATCACAACCGGCGCACTTACTCTGGCTGGAGGTCAATTCGCGCAAGCCCAAGAAAGCGAACGGCCTTCATCCCTTGCCCCAGTGCCAACGTTCGTCGAGGAGGCTGCAACGGCAGGCCTTGATCACACATACGGGGGCCCCTGGGAGTTTTTCGTCGGTGGTGGCGTCGCTATTTTCGACTGCAATGCCGATCGGCGGCCGGATCTGTTCATTGCAGGCGGCAAGGAAGAAGCTGGGCTTTATACAAACCAAAGCCCAACCGGTGGTGCGTTGTCATTTGAAAAAATAGACAGCGGTTTGAGCGAGCGGCACGAGAAAAACATTCTCGGAGCCTATCCACTCGATTTTGATAATGATGGCATTATGGACATTGCCGTTCTGCGCCTTGGCGAGAACCTTCTGCTGAAAGGCATGGGCGAATGCCGATTTGAGACAGCTAACCGAGCACTCGGTTTTGACGGTGGCAGAGAGTGGAGCACAGCGTTTTCTGCGGTTTGGGAAGCCGGCGCGACCTATCCGACACTTGCCTTTGGCAATTATGTCGACCGCTCTGCCCCCGGTTCTCCATGGGGCACCTGCAGCGACAATTTCCTGTTTCGGCCACAAGACGGTGGTCGGCTGGATTATTCTGAGAACATCAGACTCAGCCCCGGATATTGCACGCTCTCCATCCTGTTCACCGACTGGAACCGCTCCGGCGAACAAGCCCTGCGGGTGTCCAATGACAGGCATTACTATCGAGGCGGCGAAGAGCAACTCTGGGCGCTGCCTCCCGGACGACCGCCCCGCCCTTACAGGCGAGCAGACGGTTGGAGACATTTGAAAATATGGGGCATGGGGATTGCGTCCATTGATCTCAATGTCGATGGCTACCCGGAATTTGCCCTGACTAGCATGGGCGACACCAAATTGCAGATGCTGGACGATGAAACCAATGAAGCCCTGCCGGTCTACCGAGACATCGCCTTTGACAGGGGCCTTACGGCCCACCGACCCTATACGGGCACGGATTTGCGTCCTTCAACCGGCTGGCATTCTGAATTCCAGGACGTCAACAACGATACCCTTTGGGATCTCTTCATCGCCAAGGGCAACGTCGAAGCCATGCCTGATTTTGCCGCATTTGACCCAGACAATCTGTTGTTGGGACAGTGGGATGACAAGTTTGTCGAAGTGGGTGACCTAGCTGGAATCGACCTGGATCGTCGGGGCCGCGGAGCGGGCCTTGCAGATTTCAACATGGACGGATTGCTTGATTTGATCGTCATCAATCGATCTTCCCCGGTCAGCCTGTTCCGAAATGTCGGAGCAGGCACAGCTGAAGAACCACGCCCTCTCGGCAATTGGCTCGCCGTCGAAATCGCGCAGCCAGGCAAAGCCAATGGCCATGCTGTTGGTGCCAAAGTCAGCGTGAAAATCGGCAATAAAACCATCGTTCGGGATGTTCAGATCGGGGCAGGACATGCTTCCGGACAGGCCGGGTTCCTCCATTTCGGACTTGGTGTTTCAGAGCGGGCACAGGTGCGGATCCGCTGGCCGGACGGCGACTGGAGCCACAGCTACAGAACATTCGCCAACACCTATGTTCTGATTGAACGCGGCTCGGAGAAAGCACGACTCTGGTTTCCAGAATAAACCCGCGGACTGGAGAGGCCGATGCACATAAAAAAGGGCGCTCCAAGGAGCGCCCTTTGCATTCTTGTTCGAGGATCAGTGACCCTGGACCTTGATGATGATCAAAGCTTGTCAGTCACAACCGTTGTGGTTGCGCCTTCGGGGGCTTTCGTGATCACAGGATCGGAACCGCCGGATAACAGCGAGTTCACAGTCCGCTGATAGGCGTCCATATCAAGTATGCCATCGGAACCGTCAACCAGCTTGTTGATTTCGCCAACCATCCGAACCTGATGCTTTTCGGTCTGAGCACCAGACGCATCGTTCTCGAGAACGATTTCAGCTGCTTCTTCAGGATGCTCTGCTGCATAGGCCCAGCCCTTCATGGAAGCGCGCACGAACCGAGCGTACTTATCGACGTTTTCTTCGTCTTCAAGGCTGCTTTCCAGAACATAAAGGCCATCTTCTAGCGTTGCGACGCCCTGATCTTCATATTTGAAAACAATCAGCTCTTCAGCCGGAAGACCAGCATCAATGATCTGCCAATATTCATTGTAGGTCATTGTAGAGACGCAATCTGCCTGCTTTTGCAGCAGCGGATCAACATTAAAGCCCTGCTTGAGGACAGTCACACCATCCGGTCCACCATCTGTCGACAGGCCAAGCTGACTCATCCATGACAGAAACGGATATTCATTGCCGAAGAACCAAACGCCAAGGGTCTTGCCCTTGAAATCTGCAGGGGATGTGATGCCTGTGTCTTTGCGACAGGTCAGCATCATGCCGGACTTCTTGAATGGCTGCGCGATATTGACGAGCGGCACGCCCTTTTCCCGAGAAGCCAAAGCAGACGGCATCCAGTCAACGATGACATCAGCGCCGCCGCCGACAATCACCTGTGGAGGAGCGATATCCGGTCCGCCTGGCTTGATCGTGACGTCGAGATCTTCAGCTTCGTAAAATCCCTTGTCCTTGGCCACATAGTAGCCTGCGAACTGGCCCTGTGTGACCCACTTCAACTGCAATGTCAGATCATCAGCGGCCTTTGCTGTTCCAGCAACAAGACCGAATGCGAACACTGACGATAGCGCCAGTTTCGTCAAACCTGTGAAAGCCATTCCCCTACTCCTCTTGATGGCCGCCTTTTTGGCTGACCTTTTTAAATTTTGATCCCGGTATCAGCAGGCTACTGGATATGCATTGCCCTCGCTGGATTTATTATCAGCCATTGACAACGTCATGGGCAGCCTCTGCCGCAACCTTAGTGTCAGGATCAGCTCGCTAACTGGAGGACCCGCTTCAGCATTCCCGTTCGAACACAGGACCTGACCATTTGGTCAAGAAAGCCTATGAAACTGGCGCGGTAACGGTCAAGGTCAATTTTTAGCCAACATTGATATTATCCAAGACAGCCTCATGTGCCCTGCTACGCTTCAGCAGCATTCCAATTATCCTGGCTGTTCATAATACTTCCCCTGCACTCTTCCTCTTTTTTGCAACAAAATACCCGCCAACTCATTGAGTTAGCGGGTTTTATATTTGGTTGCGGGGGCAGGATTTGAACCTGCGACCTTCAGGTTATGAGCCTGACGAGCTACCGGGCTGCTCCACCCCGCGTTATATCTTTGGCGCACTGGAAGCTTGAGTTCCTTA
>NZ_JBAKIA010000025.1:0-35948 GCF_037783265.1 Roseibium algae | reverse complement strand
GGCTGCAACTTCGAGAACTGCTCATCGCTGAGCCAGAAACATCCATCTGACATCGCAAAACTCCTGTTCAGGAGCTTGAATCAGACTTCAAGTGATTTGCATAGCCATTTTATGGGTCTGAAGCCTAGGGCAAGACCTCAACGAATGCCGCTCGAACACTTCGAAACCTGATAAATCGCCCCGGCAAGTACCCATGCCGGGGCGATTTGCATTTTTCAGCCAGCCGCCGCCGCTTCATGTTCGGCAGCCATCGATGCATCTTTCTCAAGGGCCTGTTTGAAACACGGTCGCTCAAACACTCTCGCCGTGTAATCCGTAAACTCCTGCAGCTTGGGCGCAATCCCGAACTGCATCGTCCACATGAGCGCCGTTGCCCAAAGTACATCGGCGACCGTAAACCTGTCTCCCAGGAGATAAGGCCCCGTGGAGAGTTGCGCCCGAATGAGGTCTATCACCTGCTCATGGGTACCGTATGGAGACATGGTTTCGTCAACCGGCTCCCGTTTCATGAAAGCATCCACCAGCGCCGGTTCAAAGCAAGCTGCATAGATCACCATCCAGCGCAGGTAAGAACCACGCCGGGGATCCGCGATGGCCGGTGTAATTCCAGCGTTAGGAAACAAATCTCCCAGGTAAAGCTGGATCGCGACCTGCTCTGTCACAAGTGTGTCGCCGTGGAGGATCGCAGGGACCTTGCCCAATGGATTTAGTGCCAGAAACTCCGGCTGACGGTTTTCCTGAACCTTCATGTTCAGCACATGAAGTTCATAGGGGGCATTCAACTCGTCCAGCAAAATGGCCGTGCTGAGAGCCCGCGTTTGCGGCGCATAATAGAAAGTAATCTTGTCGTGCATCAGTCAGTGCCTCCTGTGGGATCCATAAAGTGGATCCGGCGCCAACCTAAACCCCCATACCTGTCAATTTCTGTCAGGTTGGTTTAATAAAACATCATGAAAGCAAGCCGCCTTCTTTCCATCCTGACGATCTTGCAAGCGCGCGGAAGAGTGACAGCCCAAACGCTGTCCGATGAGTGCGAGGTCTCCCTGCGCACCATTTATCGCGACATTGACGCGCTGAGCCTGGCTGGAATTCCGGTCTACAGCGAGCGGGGATCAGAGGGCGGCTACAGACTGCTCGACGGTTACCGTACGCAGCTCAATGGGCTGTCCGCCGCTGAAGCGGACACCCTGTTCCTGACCGGGTTGCCCGGCCCTGCTGCAGATCTGGGGTTGGGAGCTGTCATGGCAGCGGCACAGAACAAGCTCTTGGCAGCCTTACCGGAAGCTATCCGCCAGAATGCCGAGCAATATCAGAACCGGTTTCATCTGGATGCGCCAGCCTGGTTTTCCGAAGCCGAACATCCGGCACACTTGCCCGAAATCGCCAACGCCATTCGGGATCAGCGGCAGATTGAGATTCTCTATCGAAGCTGGAAAGCTGAAAAATGTCGCTGCGTTTCACCGCTCGGCATCGTATTGAAAAGCGGCACCTGGTATCTGGCTGGCACAATTGAGGGCGCGGTGCGCACTTACCGGATCTCACGTATTCTTAAGTTAAAAACCCTGGAGGCCACGTTTGAGCGCCCGGAGAAATTTCATCTCGCATCCTATTGGAACGAGAACACCCGGCGCCTGGAAGAGGAACTGCATCCAACCAAGGTCGTCGTGCGCCTGTCCCCTTATGGCAACAAATTATTTGAAGCGCTTGTCCCTCCCTATGTACGAACAAGTGCCGTCTATGATCAGCAGCCTGATGATGCCGGTTGGCTCCGGGCTACAATCCAGACAGGTAGCATTCGGCAGACCTGTGTTGACCTTATGAGATTTGGCTGTGACATCGAAGTCCTGGAGCCTGAAGAACTGCGGACTGCAATGCGCGAAGAAGCACAAAAGCTTGTGAAGCTTTATGGGGCTGAACCGTCAGACCCCGCCCAGCAGCAACCAGCCAACCACAAGCACCACTTCGCCCACCAGAACACCAACGATCACACGTTGCCCAGCCGCAAGAAATAACGCAAAGCCACAACCTGCAGCCAGCACGCGCAGCCAGGCAGGTGTTTCTGCCAGAATGCCGGTCGGATAGAGGATCAGCTTGGCGATCACGCCAGCCACCAGCGCAGTGGCCACAGAGCGTACCCAAATAAGCAGCTCACCATCTTCGCGCAGCTTGCCACCGGCGAACACACCAATCCAGCGCCAGATGTCCGTCGCCAGCCAGCCAGCAACGATAATCATCACAGTCGGCCACCACCAGGGATCAATCATGCCAGCCCCCGGCGCATATAACGGGTGATCAGATAGGCAATAGTCCCGCCGACAAGGCCGGTCCACAGCAGATCCAGACCCGGAAGATATATGTAAAACAGTGGCCCGAGCAAAAGCCCGATGATCATCGCGGCCTTATCCGCAGAGATCTTCGAGGCACTCCACAATGAACAGACGAAATAAATTGGCGTCAGCAGAAACAGGGCACCAGCCAGAACCGGCGGCATGCGCTCAACCAGCATGTAGGCAATGCCTGTCATGCAGAAGACGAAGCTCGTCACCGTCGTGCCGAACCCGGCAAAGAACGGCAAGCGCCCTTCCCTGGGCAAGTTCGGCAAATTCCGCATGCCATAAACCCAGGCCGTAATCGCAACAAAATGAGAAATGTAAAGCAGCTGCCAACGCTTCGTTTTGCCCTCAACCTTGACCAATGGCACCAGCGCCATCGTCATGGGCATCAAACGTACAGAGGCAAGAGCGACTGCAATCGCGGCAGGCACCAGGCCCAGACCAGAGGAAATCGCTCCGGTTAAAACAACAATCGACGGCAGCGCCCAGACCATGCCAGTCATCAACAGCGTCTCTGCCAGACTAAGACCACTGCCCCGCGCAAGCCCGGCATAACCGACAAAAGCAGCCGTCAAAATCAGCGCAGGGATCGAAACAGCCGCCCGGGAGCCGCGAAAAAACCAAACGCGCCCAGGCAACGAAGCCTCATCGGCATCTTGTGGTTTCTGAACAGCATCTTGTGACATGAGCATCGGACCCGGGGACCGGAAATTAGGAAGGCTTCCTTACTAATCCCCATACCCCTGTCTGTCAAATGCAAGTGCAGTAAAAGGCCACCCGACACCTGTTTCACCCGCACGGTTCTCCCTCCAAGATCCCAGACAACAATTATCTCTGCTGAAAAGCCAATCGCAAGCCGAGGGCGCAATAGATGCTGCCAACGACCTTCCCCTGCCAGCGCAAAACAGCAGGCTGTCGCTTAAGAACCCCAGCACCCCTGCCCGCGGACACAGCGACGCACACGGTGCTGAGCAAGCCCATGGCTACAAACAGAACACCAAGAATAGCCAGTTGCAACGCGACTGAACCAGCTTCAGGCCGGACAAATTGTGGCAAGAACGCCAGAAAGAACATCGCAGATTTCGGGTTTAATAACTCAGCCAGAACCGCTTGCCGAAACGCAGACCTTGGCGAGAGTAGCTGCGCATTTGTCTGAATGTCAGAAGCGGACCTGTCGAAAAACAGGCGAATGCCGAGATACATCAAATAGCCTGCCCCAATAAATTTGATAACGCTGAACAAAACCGCAGATGCCATGATGATGGCTGAAACACCAAGCACCAACATAGCTGTATGAACGAGGTCACCGGCGGCTATTCCCAAACCGGTGGCAATACCGACCCGTGTTCCCGAGCTTGCAGAGCGCGCCAGCGTCAACAGGATAGCTGGTCCCGGCATCACCACGAACCCAAGCAAAACAGCGAGATATGTCAGAAGTGTTGTTTGATCGATCATGCTAAAGCCCTGCTGGAAAATACCAATTCAAAACAAAAAAGCCGGGGCGATATCCGCACCCCGGCCTATTTTATTTCAATAGATGTTCCGGCTCAATCGGCCAGAGGCACCTTGGGAACCAAACTCTTCCTGCTGCGTCCCTTGCCGCCGGACTTTGGCGGCGTTTTCGGCTCGGCCTTAACCTCAGCCTTGGCAGCTGCCGGTTTGCGGCGACGCTTGGGTTTGGCAGCAGGTTTGGCCTTGGCCTTCGGCGGAGCTGGAGCACGTTCTTCAATGCTCTCAAGCAGCAAACCAGCCTTGTCCTCGGACACGGTGACCTTGACCATGCCACCCTTTTTCAACTTGCCGAACAACACTTCATCGGCGAGAGGCCGTTTGATGTGCTCTTGGATCACCCGGCCAAGCGGACGGGCACCCATCTGATCGTCATAGCCTTTCTCCGCCAACCATTCGGTTGCCGCTTCGGTCAGCTCGAACGTCACACCACGATCTGCCAGCTGGACTTCCAGCTGCATGACGAACTTCTCAACGACCTTGTGTACCACGTCCTTCGGCAAGTTGGAGAATGGCACGACCGCATCAAGACGATTGCGGAATTCGGGCGTGAACAGCTTGTTGATCGCCTCGGAATCATCCCCTTCCCGCTTCACGCGGTTGAAGCCAACCGGAGATTTCGCCATGTCAGCAGCCCCCGCGTTTGTCGTCATGATCAAGATGACATTCCGGAAATCGACCTGTTTTCCGTTGTGATCTGTCAGCTTGCCGTGATCCATCACCTGCAGAAGAATATTGAACAGGTCTGGGTGAGCCTTTTCGATCTCATCCAGCAGCAGCACGCAATGAGGATGTTGATCCACACCGTCCGTCAGCAAGCCACCTTGATCAAACCCAACATATCCGGGAGGCGCCCCAATAAGGCGCGAAACCGTATGGCGCTCCATATATTCGGACATGTCAAAGCGGATCAGCTCTACACCGAGCGATGACGCCAACTGGCGTGCAGCTTCTGTTTTGCCGACCCCTGTCGGCCCAGAGAACAGGTAACTGCCAATCGGCTTGTTCGGTTCGCGCAGGCCAGCACGGGCCAGCTTGATCGCAGACGACAGCACGTCGATGGCTGCTTCCTGGCCATAGACCACACGCTTCAGGTCTGCGCCAAGACTGGAGAGAACTTCAGCATCATCCTTCGACACCGTTTTGGGCGGAATCCGGGCCATCGTCGCGACTGTGTTTTCAATTTCCTTGACGCCAATTGTCTTGCGGCGACGCGATTCCGGCAACAGCATCTGAGACGCACCGGTTTCATCCAGAACATCGATCGCCTTATCCGGCAACTTGCGATCCGCAATATATTTCGCAGACAGCTCAACCGCGGTTCTGATCGCATCATGGGTGTAGCGCACCTTGTGGAAGTCCTCAAAGTACGGCTTCAACCCCTTCAGAATATCAATCGCATCCGGAATGCTAGGCTCATTGACGTCAATCTTCTGGAACCGGCGCACAAGGGCACGGTCCTTCTCGAAGAACTGACGGTATTCCTTGTAAGTCGTTGATCCAATGCAACGGATCGCACCAGACGCCAGGGCCGGCTTCAACAGGTTCGACGCATCCATTGCACCGCCCGAGGTCGCTCCAGCACCAATTATGGTATGAATTTCGTCGATGAACATCACGGCGCCCGGATATTCCTCGATTTCCTTCATCACCTGCTTCAGGCGTTCTTCAAAATCGCCGCGGTAGCGGGTGCCCGCCAGCAACGCGCCCATATCAAGGGAGAAGATGGTCGCGTCAGCCAGAACTTCCGGCACATCGCCTTTGACGATCCGGTGCGCAAGACCTTCCGCAATCGCCGTTTTACCAACGCCCGGATCACCGACAAACAAAGGATTGTTCTTCGAACGACGGCACAGGATCTGGATGGTTCTGGAAATCTCGGTATCACGGCCGATCAACGGATCGATCTTGCCCTTCTCCGACTTTTGGTTGAGGTTGACGCAATAAGCTTCCAGCGCATCGGTCTTTGCCTTGGGCTTGGCATCACCCGCGCCGCTCTCAGCCAGGTCTTCAGCTTCCTCTTCACCATCGACAACGTCATCGTCAGGCCCACCTGGACGCTTGGCAATGCCATGAGAAATGTAATTGACCGCGTCATAGCGGGTCATGTCCTGATCCTGCAGGAAGTAAGCCGCATGGCTTTCTCGCTCGGCAAAGATCGCAACCAGAACATTAGCTCCGGTCACTTCCTCACGGCCAGACGACTGTACATGAATGACCGCGCGTTGAATAACGCGTTGGAATCCAGCTGTCGGTTTGGAATCATCGTCACCATCTGTGACCAGATTTTCCAGCTCCGTTTCCAGATATTCGACCAGACTTCGGCGAATGGCATCCAGGTCAACATTGCAAGCCCTCATGACAGCTGCAGCATCCTGGTCATCCAGAAGCGCAAGCAGGAGGTGCTCCAGCGTCGCATATTCTTGTTGGCGTTCATTGGCGAAAGACAGCGCCTGATGAAGCGCTTTTTCCAGGCTACGGGAGAATGACGGCACGTTCGATATCCTTCACTTCTTCTCCATAACACACTGCAATGGATGCTGGTGCTTACGGGCGAAATCCATAACTTGCGTCACTTTTGTTTCGGCAACTTCGTAGGAAAAGATCCCACACTCCCCGACACCATGATGATGGACATGCAACATGACCCGAGTCGCTTCTTCCCTATTCTTCTGGAAGAAACTTTCCACGACATGAATCACGAACTCCATCGGCGTATAATCGTCATTAAGGAGCAACACCCGGTACATATTTGGGCGTTTGGTAACCGTTTTGGTTCTGGTGATGACGACGGTTCCCGTATCACCATCCTCATCTTCAAAGTCAGGCCCGCCTGCCATTTCCAAGCTCATAGTCCTCAATTCAACATCTTTTTGCAGCTTAGCAACCGCAACGACCAAGTCAAAGCCTGAACCGGAAGGTTCATTTTAATTCGGAGGCATACAAAATGGTCAAAACCTTTTCGAAAACCCGAAATTCTGCGCCCATTTGACATTACTCAGGCATTACACCGGCAAATGCAAAGTACACACCGCTATTCCACACACATCTGATAATCTGGGTACAGCCAGAAAGGGCACTGTTGTGTAATGGCTTGAGGATCTGATGTAGGTCTGATCAGAGGCTTTTAAACCCCGGACACTGAAAAAGCCCTATGCGGTAAAGGCGAAAACACAAAAACCCGACTCGCAAGAGCCGGGTTTAACAAAACACCATGAAGTCAGACCCTTTTGGCGGTCTTACTTACCAATTGTGCCGAGCATTGCTTCGTAAGGCTTGATGAGGCCTTTTGACATGTCAGAATACATCTCGCCGATTTTGGTCAATTCACCAACAAAACCTTCATAGGCCGTCTTGAAATAATCGCTCTGCGCTTCAAAAGCCTTTTCTATGGACTGGGACGCAACGACTTTTTCAGCAACTGCGGTACCTTCGTCAAAAGATTTTTTCTGATAATCAGCCACTTCGGCGGCAATTGCCTGCATGCCCTTGGAAACAGTACCAAGGCTCTCCATGCTAAGATCCATGTTGTCTTTTACCAGTTTCTGAAGCTCATCGAATTTATTCATCATTTCCAGACCCCATACTTCCGATGATGCCATGTCGAAAATAGCAATTGAACAAGATCAACTCAGCGGCATCTATTCTGTATTGACCCTACGCAAAATATCCCGCAGCGCACAATTATTGTCAAATATTATTTTGCGCCGCAATATTTCAAACACTAGGTAATTTATACACTCAACCCCAAGAAAACCCGAGATACTTCCCAATTACAAATGGACACAAACAAAATGAACAGCATAAAAATACAATATAATATCAAATACAAACTATACTTACGTTAATATAAAAATAACCATAATATACTATTTAATTAGAATAAAATTTAAATTTATTTTTAATTACAAAAATTAATACATAAATTATGCTATTAACATTTGATTAATACTAATTTTCAGCTAATTATTTTCTGCATTAGATCGATTTCATTTACTCATTCGTAACCGCGTTTCCATCACATTGGACATCAAATCAGCAGCTTTCATACATCTATACCCTTTATCCATACAGGATTTCAGGGTGGACATGCTGCAACCGTGTGACCCCTAATGGGATGAGTAATAGTGTTTGGTATGCGTTTCCTTCGCCCTACACGGATCAAGAGCTCTTGGATCAAGACGGCGGCAATAGCCGGGTTGATCGCAACAATAGCTGTGCCTGCTGCGGCAAATTCGAAATATGCTGGTATTGTCGTGGACGCCAAGACAGGCAAGACGCTCTATGCATCCAACGCGGACGCACCGCGCTACCCTGCCTCGCTCACCAAGATCATGACGCTTTATATCGTCTTTGAAGAGCTGGAAGCTGGCCGTTTGACGCTGAATTCAAGCTTCAAGGTTTCAAAATATGCGTCCGGCCGCCCGCCATCGAAACTCGGGTTGAAGCCTGGATCAAAAATCAAGGTGAAGGATGCAATCCTCGCTCTTGTCACCAAATCGGCAAATGACGTTGCCAGCACTATTGCAGAAAACATCGGCGGATCAGAAAAGAAGTTTGCTGTGCGCATGACCCGCACCGCCCATCAGATCGGCATGAAGAAAACCACGTTCCGCAATCCCCATGGCCTGCCGAACTCCAAGCAGCGGACAACCGCACGCGACATGGCAACGCTTGGCCGCGCAATTCAGGAACGTTTTCCGAAATACTACGGCTATTTCAACACCCGCTCCTACACCTACAAGGGGCGCCGCTATGGCAACCACAACAAGCTGCTGGGCCGGGTCAAGGGTGTTGATGGCATCAAGACCGGCTACATTCGCGCTTCCGGTTTCAATCTTGTCAGCTCGGTCAAGCGCGACAACCGTCACATTGTAGCTGTTGTTATGGGCGGAAAAACGGGCCGATCCCGTGACGCACAGATGACCAAGTTGATCAACAAGTACATGAAGAAGGCCAGTAGAGGGCGCAAAACCGCTCCCCTGCTGGTGTCTCGCAATATCACCCCAAGCTTCCAAGCAGCTCATCTCAAGGTCGCGCCGCTGCCAAGTCTGAAGCCAGGCACAAAAGCAGTTCCTGCTGCCCCAGTCATTCTCGCCTTGGCCGATCAGAAATCCACCCGAAACGACCCGACACGGTTGATAACCGGAACGATCCCGGTACCGCCTAAAAACGTGAAACTTCGGATGGCCAACACTTTTGCCGCAGCAAGTATTGCCCCTGTACCCGATCAAGCACCGTCCAATGGGGCAAGCGTAACGTCTGGCACCTCAAAGCCTGTAATTACGATGGTGAAAGTCACCAACCAATCGCAAAAGGCAGCTGAGAAATCCAGTGATACGGTGACGATCGCAACCAATGACGTCGTTGAACAAGACCCAAGCTGGCAAGTTCAAATTGCAGCGGCTGAAAGCGAAAGCGGTGCCATTGAAATGCTCAAGAAGGCCAAGTCACGCACAGGTTCAACCCTGCGCAAGCGAGTGCCTTACACAGAACCGGTCACCTCCAATGGCCAGACCCTTTACCGCGCGCGGTTCGTTGGTTTTGAAACCAAAACCGCAGCTTTGAGCGCGTGCAAGACCCTGAAGCGGGCAAAGTTCGCCTGCTATGCCATCTACCAGTAACGCGTAACGGATGTCGTCAATGTCTTCTGAGAAGCCTGTCTTTAGCCTCGTTGAGTTTAGCAGCCAAAAACGCAGTGCCTCCATGGTCGGGGTGCATGCGCTTCATGAGCCTCCTGTGCGCGGATCGAATTTCCGCGTCCCCGGCATCAGCCGGAAGCCCCAGGACCTCGTAGGCCTCCTTATCTGTCATGGAGCCCGCGCTCGCCGCGCCTCCATGCCGATCTGCTCGATCCGCCTCGAAGTCTTCTCGCCATGTGGGAAGCCTTCGGTCGAGGTAAGCTTCGACTAAAGCGCGACTTTGTCCGTCCGCTTCAGTCGAGACCCAAAATGCTTGCAGATCTTCGCGCGAAAGATCATCAAGGGCTTGCCCGGTGAACGGGCCAGCCAGGACCCTTCCACGCATTTCGCCGCTGTCATGGTCCAGTTCCATCTCAACCATGGCAGCCCGAACCTGAGAGGTCTGCCCACTCGACGGAGCGCCCGCGCCCCGTCCGCCGCGTGACCCGCGCAGGCCCAAAAGCGTCAGCCCGAAGCCACCGGCTGCAATGGCAAAGCCAAATCGCCCTGTGAGCGCTAAAATGCCAGCTAGCACCAAGAGCAGAATTCCGCCAGTGGTTTTAAATTGCCGGGCCAGATCAGCCGGGTTGGCACGCACAAACCCTTGGCCAACAGCAACCATCAACGCAATGGCGACAACACCCAATAAAAGATAAACCATTCATCTACTTCATTTGTTCGATCAAAAGCCGCACGCCTGCGCCGCCATCAGGCTCAAGAGCCATCAAGGCAGAACGCCCTCCGGAGGCAAAGACCGCCACAGCTTTCAAGAGATCAGCCAATTGTCGGGCCGCGCCGGAATCAAAAGAACAATAGGCACCTTTTGTCAGTCGTGCCATCTCGCGAAATGCCTGCTCGGCATATGGGTCCCGCCCCTCCTGAAACAGGAACATGGGAACTCCCAGCAGCCCAAGCTCGCCAGCCCGGGCGCATAATTCATCAATATCTTCTTCCATACAGTCGCCGACATAGACCACTGCAGACACCTTGGAATTGCGCGCTTCACCAAGGGCGGATGTCAGCACCTTCCGGATCTGAGTGCGGCCACCCTGGCACGATATACCGGACATCGCCCCAGCCAAGTCTGAGCCCTTATCGAACCACCTGGAAGCTCGGCACTCGGAAAACCCGCGAAAATAGACAAGCTTGATATCCAGACCGGAAATCCTGTCTGCTTCGAGAAACATCTCCGCCTGCAGCTGACAAGCCCGGTCCCACGTGCGCTGCCGGCTCATGGTCGCATCCAGCGCAAAGATAAGTCGACCCCGATTCTGTGTGCCAGCACTCCCCCTGACCATGTCCAGAGCCTTTGCCTGACTCAGAAAGGCAGCAACCTCCGCAGCATTGGAAACGGGGCTAACGCCTGTGTTCTCAAGCCCGCTTTGCAGCTCCGCTTGCTGTCGCTTGCTGTCTGTAGGAGGCCTTCGCCCTGCCATGTACGTCTCCTGCCAAAGCTCTGTTCCCTTTACAGAACGTGGGTGCAAAGGCGTCACTTGGCAAGCTACATTCCGACAAGATCATCACTGAGCCAACAAAGGCCGCGACTTCCAACGGAGACTGCCTCGCAAATAAAGCTCAATCACAAAGAGATTAGGTACCCAACACAGCCAGGCAATCGCCGTATAGGAAGGGCCAAACGGCAGACCTGCGGCCATTGTCAGCCCCAAATAAAGCCGCAAGGTAACAGCTGCA
Source organism: Roseibium algae (assembly GCF_037783265.1). NCBI lineage: Bacteria > Pseudomonadati > Pseudomonadota > Alphaproteobacteria > Hyphomicrobiales > Stappiaceae > Roseibium > Roseibium algae. The sequence goes on along the minus strand of NZ_JBAKIA010000025.1, from coordinate 24,733 downwards.
AATGTGAGAGCTGCGGATCGCAGCATCCAGCGCCGATGTGCCACAAAGTCTCGTCTCAGACCACTCCTGAAGCCCAATCCTGTCACAATCAGCCACAAGACGCCCACGATCCCAAACCCGACCCCGGCCAAAGGTCCGGCTTCCGTAGAGGACGCCAGTTGAATGGCCGCAATGCCCGATACGAGAATGAGGAGAACATACAAGCGCCCTCCCCACCTGTGCACCTTGGAATATTTCGCGCGAAACCGGCTGCTCAGTTGCAGTGGCAAGAGCATCAAGGACAATGGGGCAATCGCTATATGAGCATAGAGAAACCAGCGATTGTCTGGCAATTGATACGCCAGAAACGCCATCGTGTCCGCAACCCCGAACGGCACGAACCGATAGGAGGCCAGCGCAACGAGGACACACAGGAGCCCAGCAATCACTGTGAGGGGGCGGACAAATCGGTAACCAATTTTCATGCGTCTCTTCTCCGTAACTTGACACTGTCAAGATACCGTAGCGCTTGACAGTGTCAAGTTGGATTGTAAAGTTGCCTTATGACCGATTCAAAGACAACGCCTCGAAACACAACAACCAGACGGCGAGACGGCACACTCCGTTCGTGCCTTGTTGAAGCAGGCATCACGATTTTGCAGAAAAAGGGAACCGATGGGCTAAGCCTGCGAGAATGCGCGGCGCTGGCTGGCGTATCCCATGCCGCTCCCGGTTATCATTTCAAGAATCTGACCGGGCTCTATACGGCCATCTCTGCGCGCGGCTACGAACTCTTCGCAGCCGCGATGGAGGCACGCCGAAACGAGGCACGCGACTCAGCACCCAAAGCCCGACTTCTGGCGACATGTGAAGGCTACCTGGACTTTGCAGCCGAGCACCGGGAACTCTTCCTGTTCATGTTTTCCGGACAGGAAATAGACAGTGGAAACACACACTTCGAAGCCGCTTCAACAAGGGCTTACGAAATCCTGCGTGAGACCTGCGCGCCCTTCGTTCACGCAGATGCTGATCCAGAGGAAATCGAACTTCTCGTCTGGTCGCTTATCCATGGATACACCCATCTCGCGATGGTCAACAAAAAGCGCCAGGGAAGTATCAGTACGGCATTGCCCATGCTGCCCGATCTCCTCAAACATCTGGATCTAAACACCCAGAATAAAGACCCGAACCAGGCCTAATTCGAGGCAGGGTCTGGCCTTGAGCTGATCTAAGCCAAGCCTAAATCAGGCAAAGCTCAGCCAGGTCGCGGCGCATGTGGTCGGGCATATTGGCAGATTCAGACATGCCACGCAGATCCGCCGGGCAGTCTTCCGGTTTCAGATAGCGCCAGCCCTGAAACGGTCGCCTCGGCTGATACTGTGTCGGGATCAATCGGGGCTCCAGCACCAGATCGCAACGTTTGATTCCGCCCTGATCGGTGAAGCTACGAATATCAATCAAATGCTGACGGACCTGAATGCGGCCCTTGATGACCCAATAGAGCGACCCACCATCCAGCAGCTCGTCTTTTCGTGTAGGCACCATGCGGGTCGTATGGAACTGCTCCAGTGGCTGCCCAGACAGCCGCTGTTGCTCCGCGCGAAAATCCAGCGAAGCCTGAAGGCTTTCGACACTGTCCACACCGACGCAGAGTTTCACCAAATTCAAGGTCATACCCTTTGACCTAGCAACCTCGTGACCAGCGTCAACGGCACATCCCTCTTACAGGTTTGTTATTCACAGATAGGATCAACAAATTGTGCTGCGCGATGATGGACAGAACCACTCATTTTCGAAGCTGGCCAAGCTGCATGCCTACAGAGCGTAACAGACCAAGGAGGTAAACCACGCTCAAATCGGATCGATCCGAGACAATTAGCATTGTAAAAGTTACCTAACGAAAGGAAAAACTAATTTCTCTTTTATAACAAATGTTTATTTACAAAATGAGCATATCATTTTTAAGAGATATCATGGGGAACAACGCAGGCAATAGATGTTCAGATTCATAGCAGCAATCCTTGTTCTTATCTATCAGCCTCTCCTGTCAGAACCTGCGCTCGCCCAACAACAGACGCCTGTAAACAGCCAGCCTGCTCAGAATTTCAAGATCGTCAACACCGGTGGTTTTGTTGAGGCACATGGCATCCGCGAGCGACTGGCACCTGAGGCGGAGGTCGGAACAATCTGGATCTCAACAGCGGTTGACAATAGCAACCTGCAGATTGAAATCCGCGGAACAAAAATCACACTCTTCCCTCTGACCAACGGCCTGGCATCGATCAAATGGGATTCGACCGACACGGACTTACTTCATGACCAGGACATACTCAGCCTTTCCGGCAAGGACAGTTTGAAAAACGTCGAAACCTGGGCCGCCAAAATCGACTGGCCAAAAGCAGGACCGTCCACGCTCGTGTTGTTCAAATTTGACGAACGATCATTTGGCGGTTTCCTGATCAGCAAACCTTCGGAAGCCAAAATCGTGCGCCAGATGGAATTTCATCAGATGCATGGACGAAGACAGAGGGCCGATGAAGACACGTCCAGCACATGGCCCGAACACAGACGCTAAAATCAATTTGAACAAAAAAAGGGCGCGGTCACCCGCGCCCGTTTCTCAAAGCATGCCTTCTAACTTCAGCCAGCGGAAGCGACCGCCTGTTGAGCGCTTTCCACATCGTTGAAGAGGACCAGCATCGCCAGTGCGCCTCCCAGTGCGAGAACCGTCCAAGCGGTAACGCCCCAGCAGGACTTCTGTACGTTTTCGTCCATGAAAACCCTTTGATAAACTATGCCTCATTCCCGGGAGGGAGAATATGGCTCCAATGAGGCGAGGAGTTAATGGATCCCTAACCGTTTCGCAAGCACAAAATATCGACATCAGCTCCGCCTTTTTTGCATTGCAATAAAGACCGTTGATTTTGCAATGAATTAGCCGGTCTGGCGGCTTGAAGCCCTGTGCGCTAAAAAGGGTATAAAGTGGCCCCGATGTGATCGGATCGCCAAATTCCACACACAATGGGACCGCAATGCATTTCCTCTCTCTATTTGATTTACTCGCGGTTGGCTGGTTTCTTTTCGCCTGGTTTGGCTTCAACTTGATGATTGACCTAAGCCCTATACGGGGAAAGACGCTCTCAGCATCCATGGAAGTTTACCGCCGCTCCTGGATGCTTACCATGGCAACCCGGCCGGTCAGGATCATGGATACGGCCATCATGTCCGGCCTGCAGCAGGGCACAGCGTTTTTCGCTTCTACATCTCTTTTGGCGATCGGGGGTGGGTTCGCCCTACTCGATTCGACAGACCGAATTTTGACCATGGCCGGTGATCTGTCCATACCGGTCGAGCAAAGCCGCGCACTTTGGGAGGTCAAGGTTCTTGGTCTGATGCTGATCCTTGCCTATGCATTCTTCAAATTCGGCTGGGCCTACCGGCTGTTCAACTACTGCTCAATTATCATGGGCAGCGTTCCCGAAACCGGCCAGGCCAGCGAAGCAGAAATTCTGAACATCGCAGGCAAGGCAGCAGAACTGAACGTTTTGGCAGGTCGTCATTTCAACAGGGGGCAGCGTTCTTTTTTCTTCGCAATTGCGTTTTTGGGCTGGTTTGCAGGCCCAGAGGTCTTTGCATTTACGACCTTGTCAGTCCTTGTCGTTCTGATACGCCGTCAATTCGCATCCAAATCCCGTACTGCTGTGTTGTCAGGGCACCATTTCCCGGCTTCGCCCCCCACCAAGGATGGAGAATATACAGAGACAGGCTCGTCAAACCCCTTCACCTGATATTGGCCATAGAGCCCGCCGCGGCAGCCCATGATTTCCGCGATCTTGTCCGAAACCAAGACTTCAACATTTAGATCCTTGGCGAGTTCTGCAATTCTGGCAGCCAGATTAACAGCCGGGCCAATCACCGTGAAATCCAGGCGCGTTTCACTGCCAACATTACCAAAGAAAACGTCGCCCGCATGAAGGGCGATGCCGACGCTCATGTCAGGTGTTTCATCGCAACTGTTATCTTGATTGATAGAACGAATGTTTTCGGTCGTCTCCCCCGCCGCCTTCAGAGCACGACGCGCTGCGTCAGAGGCCTCATCTGGCGTATCATAGGGGAAGATCGCCATGACTTCATCGCCGATAAACTTCAGCACCTCTCCGCCATGAGCCTCTACAGCTGCCGCCATAGCACCGAAGTACTTGTTCAGAAAATGCACAAGCTTGTCGGCTGGAAGTGTATTTGACAGCCTTGTAAAACCGCGCAGGTCCGCAAAGCTGACGATCGCAGAGATCCACTCCCCATCGCCCCGCTTGACTTTTCCGTCGAGAACCCTGCGCCCGGCACGCGGCCCGACATAGGTATCCAGCAGCGTTTCTGCTGTCCGCCGAAGCGTCGCCAGCTCACACACAAGGCCAAGTGGCCGGATAATGGATTCAAGAACAGCTATGCTGGAAACTGAGAAACCGCCTGGATCCTTCGTCGCAACGCTAAAGGCTTTGATAGATCCATCCGAAAACGGCATAGGAAGCGCGACATAGTCAATATAGCCCTCCGCTCTAAGCTCAGCAAAAATGCTGAACTCCCCTGGCTGAAACTCAGCCGTTATCGGAAGATGCACCAATTTATTTTCCGTGTGAACAACCTTGAACGGGCTGTTTTCATAGCTTTCGTCAAGCTCTTCATTTGCAAGATACCGGCGCAATTCACGCGTGCCATCGCTGGTCCAAACAGAAGCCTCGGCCCTCACATTGGGATGCAAAATCATGATTCCCGTTGTGATGCGGTCCACAGGAATACCTCCTGCACACAAACGCTGTGCAAGTTCTTCAATCAGCGCCAGGCTGTCATCGCGCCCAACGGCATCACTGTAGAGCCATTGAACAATATCTGCTGCAATCAGCGGCGCTTCGAGCACCATGGATCTGTTTCCCCGATATCTATGATGATCTTTATATGGGAATGGCCAACTGGCAAAAAAAGAGAGAAAAATTGCAAAGCCCAACCAAAAGGCGAATTACCTTTCTCACTGATCCGCTTGCACTGGAAAAAATGCCGACGTCCGACCACTCGCCCAGTATGCGGCCAGGCCGATCCACTCCCTGGCTGCAATATCAAAGCGCTTGAGACCGCTGGACACACCAGAAAACCCGAGTGTCGCATCTTCCCAGCCACGAGTTCGCCAATCAACAGGATACGCAATAAGCCCCGTCCATCCAGCCTTGCGAAACACGCCGATTGACCGAGGCATGTGATAGGCTGATGTGACCAGGAGCCATTTCTGTCCAGGCTTGGGTGCAATCATCTTGTAGGTGAACATCGCATTTTCATGCGTATTGCGAGATTGGTCTTCCAAAATGATCCGCTCTGTTGGGAGACCAAAATCCAGCAATAGCTCCCCTGCCCCATCTGCTTCGCTCACAGCTGCGGCCATCAGCAGCCCATGTCCACCGGCGTGGATCACCGGCACACCAGGAAACCGGCGCGCAAGCCCTGGAACAACGGTCAAACGCTCAGCTGAAGAGGTCAATACCAGCACTCCCCTTGCACCCATCACAATCGTATCCAGGGAGCCTCCAAGCACTATGATGCCGTCAATTGCATCAATGTGCTCGGGGATAGAGAACCTCTCTTCAAGTGGCAAAATCAGAAGGTTCCCCGCCGGAGACAGACCCAGCACTGCCAACATAAGCACTGCGACGCTACAAAGCCCTCGCCCGACGCGTCGCCATCTGCTCCAAAGCAAGACAACTCCCAGCCCTCCCAGAAACACCAGTGCGTTGGAAGGCTGAATGAAAAAGAAGCCGATCTTGGAAAAAAATAAAAACATCTTACTTGCCATTTCCCCATGAAGAGACGAGACACGTCCCCATCAGAAGGAGACTGTTCGTGCTAGCGCCCTTTTACCTGATCGTGGATGACCTCCAATGGCTTGAACGATTGTGCCCGCAAGGTTTGCGCCTTGCACAGCTGCGGATCAAGCATAAGAGCCCCTCTGAGCGCCTCGAAGCTGTTTCAGCAGCGCTGGTCACGGCACGGGCGCATAGCTGCACCCTGGTCATCAACGATCATTGGGAGACCGCAATAGAGACCGGAGCTGACTGGCTGCACCTTGGCCAAGAGGATCTGGATACCGCCGACATGGTGGCAATCAAGAGAGCTGGTCTGAAACTCGGCATTTCAACCCATACAGAAGCAGAACTCGATCGAGCACTGACCTTTGACCCCGACTATGTTGCTCTCGGTCCAATTTTTCCAGCAAGAGGCAAGACTGTTGACTACGCTCCACAGGGCATCGCGCGCCTCACCACCTGGAGAGAGAGAATCTCATGCCCTCTGATTGCCATTGGCGGCATTCGTTTGGAACATGCCGCAGAAATCTACGCAGCCGGGGCACACAGCATCTGCGTCATAACTGACGTTCTCAATGACGCAGATCCCGAAAACCGTTGCCGCGATTGGATCAAGGCCAGCGGAACCAGCAAGAGCCAGTAGCCCTCAGTCCAAGAGGTTTCGAGAAAAAGCGAAACCGTGACAGCCATCACAGGTTAGAACAGTCACCTCCGGCATCCTGCCCTCTATCAAATTAACTGTTTTGGGGCGACGCAATGACACTATATCTGAAATTCGGTGGCCGACCGGCCTTTGCTCAGGCAATGAACCAACTGATGCAGCGTCTGCGGGTTGATCCTGATTTCAGCCGTGCTGCAGCAGACATATCAATCAAGCACCAGGATGACCTTTGCGAATTTTTGATATTTCTAACCGGCGGCTCACCAATCTACGAGAACACCCCGGTCAGTGAATTATTATCAGCTCTTTGCCAGACGGACCGAGCCTTTGACGCTTTCGTCGACCATTTTGCCGCCGCCCTGAAAAGCCATAACGTACCTGTTGAGGCTACAGAGGAGTTGCGAAGTTTGATGGAGAAAATTCGCTGCTACGCAGTCAGTGATCATGATTCGCGCGAAAATTTCGACCGGCCAGCGGCAGATGAAATGGTTGCTTAAAAGCCTGTGACAAGACAGACAAACAAAAAGCGCCGACAGAAAAACTGTCGGCGCTATTGAAATTTTGCAAAGACGGGCTTGTTAGCCCAATTCGGCCACGGTGGTCACGATCTTGCCGACCAGTCCGTAATCGATGCCTTCTGACGGGCTCATCCAGTAATCACGGTCGGTGTCTTTCTCGATCCGCTCAATTGGCTGACCCGTTGCATCAGCAAAAATCTGATTCAGCCGATCACGCATTTTGATGATCTCATTGGCCTGAATTTCGATATCTGTTGCCATGCCGCCTGCACCACCAGATGGTTGATGCAACAGGAAGCGGGTGTTTGGTGTGCAGAAGCGCATTTCCTTGGGAACGGAAACGTAAATCAAAGCCCCAGCGCTGGCGACCCAGCCCATGCCCAGGATACGAACATCGGGAGCAATGAACTTGATCGTGTCGTGGATCATGTCACCTGATTCCACGTGACCACCCGGAGAAGATACGATCACAGTGATCGGATCATTCGAGACTTGAGCGAGCGCCAGAAGACGCGCGCATACATCACGCGCCATTTCCTGGGTAACACCACCGGTGATCAGCACTGTGCGGGCATCAAACAGATGCTTGTCGACCTGGATCGACTGCTGGCTTTTTGCTTTGTCCTCGTCCTCGTCATCGAGGCGGGCTGGCACCATTGTCGAATAGTTTTTCATACGCAGGATAGGCTCCGTTGACTGTTTGCCGGCGCTGCCGCCAGCAGGTTCTTGACCCATGTGTATGCGAAGCGAACGCTTGTCGCAAATTCCAAGGCCCTACTTAAGCGAAAAAGAGTTATCAGATCGGCAACACAAGGTGCCAGTCCACACGATTACTTCTCTGATCCGGGTTCTATTGGCTTATTTCCGCGATCAGAACCTCCCAAAATATGCCACGCCAGATATAATAAAAATGGCAGAGATGGCCAAACGAACCAAAGAGTCGACAGACCGCTTGTCAGAAGGTTCAGGACGAAGAAGAAACCTATCACGAAAACAGCACGCCGAACCTTTTTCGGCTGCTGCGACAACCAACCCCGCAGTTGATCAAAGCCGTTAGCAAAAGATTCAGGACCGGAACCAGTCCCTAAGCCCTCAGGCTGCTCGCCAGACACCTGATCAAATTCAGGAACATACTCTCTCTCATCAAGAGAATTACGGCCTCCCAGGCGAACGGAAAACGCCTCAACAGGTTCGCTGACGTTTTTCACGTTCTGCGGACCCATGCTTTCAAAACCCAGCGCAAGTTTGCTGCGCACCTGATCATGAACAGACTGGCTCAACATAATACCGCCCGTGGGAGCCAGCTCTTGAAGCCGCGCAGCCACATTCACACCATCGCCGTAGATGTCATCCCCTTCGATCATGAGATCGCCGAGGTTTATTCCGATGCGAAAGTCCATTCTGGCGGCATCAGGCAGGTCCGAATTGCGCAAGGACAACTCACTTTGAATATCAACTCCGCATTGGACTGCTTCAACAACGCTGGAAAACTCGATGATGACCGCGTCACCCCAAGTGTTGACGATCCGGCCATGATGCCGCTCGGTTAATCCGCTCATGATGGACCGATAGGACTTCAGCCGATCCAGCGTGCCGTCCTCATCTGCTTCCATCAGCTTTGAGTAATGTGCAACATCTGCGCACATCACAGCAGCGAGACGGCGCCTTGCCCGTTCCATGCGGATACCCCAATTGATCTCTCTATAGGAATGGGTACTCGTGCACTCAATTGCAACACAGTTGGACAACTCTTTCTCACCACCCCAAAGAGAGTGTGAAAAGGTAGCAGCTTACATACAGTGTTTCATAAGATGCCGTAGGAACCAAGCGAAGGTCTAACTCGCGCATTCACTTGGGATCTGCATGGTGACCATAAATACTTCTCGGCTCTGGTTATTCAAATGAGGTATTGAGATTACGGCAAGGCCAAACATCAAGAGCGGCTAAGGGAGATCGTAACTGATCCAGCTGGGAAGGTAACATTTCCAAACGTCATAACAGCCATATCAACGTTTTCCGGGACAGTGATGTGATTAGTCGGCTGATCGGTCTGACTGATATTCATCGGAACAGTGTCACCAACATGTTGACCATCTTTCCAAAAAACAAAATTCACTTCCGCAGAACCACCGCTGACATTAGGAAAGAAACTTAGCTTTCCAGATAGAACATCACCAGGAGTAACCTTTGTCGTCAAACCTTGCGCGCCACCAACATTGTAAGAAACGACTGTATAAGATACAGAGAATATATCCTCTGACATTTTTCTCTCCTAAAATTGAAATGGATATTTCAAGTCATTTGAGATACTCAGCATAAGAATATCGAAGGTAGAGAATAACGCAAGCACAACTCAATTGAAAGTCGCAACACTAAACGCTCAAAAACTTAAACTTCAAGCCGCAACAGATCCTCCAGCAAACAGCTCTTCCTTGCAATTTAGCAAATTGTCCACCGAAGGAGACCTGCAGCTCTCGACCCTGTTGCGCCCAGTCCTTTTCGCCACATAGAGCGCGCCATCCGCATTCTTCATGAGAGACGCAAAGGAACAGTAATCCCCGTCCGCCACCGCGACACCGACGCTTACGGTCACCGAAATGGAACGGCCAGAAAGCTCGAAGGTCGAAGCACTCACAATCTTTCGCAACTTTTCAGCGAATGAACAGGCGTCATCCGAGGAATTCACCGCAAGCATTGCCACGAACTCTTCCCCGCCCAAGCGGGCAAAAATATCAGAACTGCCCAATTCGCTTGTTATGAGATCACAGAACCGTCTAAGCACCAAGTCGCCCGCCGCATGACCATGCGTGTCATTAACGACCTTGAAATGATCCAGGTCGAACAACAACAAGGCAGTCGCGTTCCCCTTAGCATGCCGTGATTTGATCAGCTTTTCCGCCAGACCAATTAAGCTTCGGCGATTGAACACATTCGTCAGCGGATCCCGTTCGGCAAGATTTTTCAACTCTGCCACATATCCACGCCAATAAATGGCAAGCCACATCAAAGCCCCCACCAGAAACAGAAACAAGGGTGCAAAAAACGACAAGGCCAATGCATTGTTTCCTTCCAGGATATTCCCTGGAAACGCTTCAGACAGCCCAATAACTCCCCGAAGACCATGGAACACCGAAACAAGCGTAAAAAGCAGAGCCGAACCTCTTTTGAACTTATCGTCCGCGGCTGAACCACTCCAAAATTCGATTGCGATCGCCAAGGTACACAGCGTCATCAGGACGGAGTGGACAAACAGGTGCATTCCTGTTTGCTCTTGTATGCTTGGAACTTGACAGAGGGCCAACCATATCCCGACTGGCGCTATCGCAATCAAGCCTCTGACAGGACGCCCCATAAGAGCGCGCGTCCCCATCCAACTGACGCCCAGCGCTCCAAACAGGATGGCGCCGGGCAAAACAACTGACAGGCCAACTGGAACGCTGCCATTCAGGACAAGCAATGGAAAAGCAGAAAAACGAACAAGAAAACTTATGGCCCACAACAGAACCCCGGTTTCGGATCGCGTTTGCCACCACATCAACAGCAGGCAAAAACCGGCTATTAGGCAAAAAACTGCGTTAAACACCAGGATGGTAAAAACATCCAATTGCATAAAAAATAAGCTCCAGAAACGAGTAGTTAAAAACTCAGCACTGCAAGACACGAGATATAAGCAGCACGCATTAGGAGTTCATGAATCGAGCTCAAAACATTGGTATTTTTACAGGGTTATTTCATAACAACCCTCACCATGCCTAACGGAACCTTAATTTCGTCGAGGTCAGCCAGCAATGCAGATAATAAAAACCCGCCCTCTTACCGAGAGGACGGGCTTCCTTTTTAGCTATAAATTCTGAATTTCACGCACTAGGACTATGGCGTTAAGAGTGTTTTGCTTTCGGCGAAAAAGGGAATGAAGAATGATGGACGTCAATTTTTATGTCGCCATCAGATTGTTTGACAAAGCCTAACGTGAAATCTGCCTTGACCTCTTTGCCAGACGTGTTGGTGAAATAGTAATTCCCCATTGCCGTTGCAGAGTTGCAATCATAGACGATGCCATTGTTTTCGAATCGAACCTTCGTATAGGGCGCGAGAGCAAAGCCATGGTCTTCCGGTACGATGCCGGAAACAAAATAGGACTGGGCTTCGGCAGGTGTCTCACGGAACTCGTCCGCAGACGCCTTGGTCGGTTTGAACAGAACAGATCCAGCGTCATAGGCATACAGATCCTTGACGAAAGCCTTGGCCGTCGCCTTCGGGTCTTGGGCCGCGCCGATGTCGACAATGCCCTGCCCCCATTTGGCTTCCATGGCTTGAACATCCGCCTTGGTAATCCCCGGCGACGAACATTGAGTGGTTCCGGCGGCCTGAGCCGCGATCGGGGCCAGCAAGCCAGAAGCAACGACAAAAGCGGACATAACAACAGATTTGGACATTTCATAACCTTTCAGGTTGACCGTGCATCTCACTGCACACCTAAAAGATCGGACCTGGATCGTAACTTTAGAACATAACAAAATGTCGCAGGATCAGGAGTTGCCTGAATGACCTGCCAGCTTGCCATGATCCCGTCAGATTTCCATCATTTCCCAGCCACATCCCCTCTAAAACCCTGCTGTTTCGGTGCATCCACAACATCAATTCACAAGATGGCGATCCTATCGCAGCGGAAAGCTGCCACAGGATCACCCCAGTTCAAATCAAATGCGTGCGGAAACCTCGACCATACTCCAAAACTGCAAGCCTGGCGTGTGAAGTCACTTCTAGAACATTACTCCCGCAGCGTCAGATGGGCTCAGAACCGACACTCAACTGGTCTTGTTGAACAGCTCACGGCCAATCAGCATGCGCCGGATTTCAGATGTACCAGCGCCAATTTCATAAAGCTTGGCATCTCGCAGAAGCCGGCCGGTCGGATATTCATTGATGTAGCCGTTGCCGCCCAGCAGCTGAATCGCATCGAGAGCCAGTTTGGTAGCGTTTTCTGCAGCAAAGAGGATAGCGCCTGCCGCATCTTCACGAGTGGTCTCGCCCCGATCACACGCCTGCGCCACAGCGTAAACGTATGACCTGGTCGCATTCATCGCGACATACATGTCGGCAACCTTGCCCTGAACCAGCTGGAATGTGCCAATCGGCTGACCAAACTGCTCACGCTCATGGATATAGGGCATGACCACATCCATAGCGGCCTGCATGATTCCAACGGCACCTGCAGCCAAGACAGAACGCTCATAATCAAGACCAGACATCAACACATTGACACCCTTACCGACGGTCGCAAGAACATTTTCTTCCGGAACTTCACAGTCCTGAAACACCAGTTCTCCTGTTTCAGAGCCACGCATACCCAGTTTGTCGAGCTTCTGCGCGACGGAAAAACCAGGAAAATCCTTTTCGACCAGGAAAGCGGTCATGCCTTTGGGACCCGCTTCCGGGTCTGTCTTGGCGTAGATGATCAGCGTATCTGCACTCGGGCCGTTGGTGATCCACATCTTCGTACCGTTGAGGATGTATTTGTCGCCCTTTTTTTCAGCCTTCAGCTTCATGGATACGACATCTGAACCGGCACCCGGTTCCGACATAGCAAGCGCTCCAAGATGCTCGCCAGAAATCAGCTTGCCAAGATAGCGTTTCTTCTGGTCGTCGGTGCCCCAACGGCGCAGCTGATTGACGCACAAGTTTGAATGCGCACCATAGCTCAGGCCAATCGAAGCCGACGCCCGGCTGACTTCTTCCATCGCAATACAATGCTCGAGATAGCCAAGGCCGGACCCGCCCCACTCTTCCTCCACTGTAATACCATGCAAGCCTAGAGCGCCCATCTCCGGCCAAAGCTCGCGTGGAAACCAGTCCTCACGGTCGATCTTGGCGGCCAGTGGCGCAATGCGGTCCTGTGAGAAGGACCGTACACTGTCACGCAGCATATCAGCAGTTTCGCCAAGGTTGAAGTTGAACGATGGAAAATCATTACGGATCATAGAAGCTCTCCTCCCAAAAAATAACTGTCAGGTGATGACTGACCTAGCGTCGGTCGTATTTAACGAAATCACTCAAAGTCCCGATCCGGTCATAAAGTTGCCGGGCCCGAGTGTTGTTTTCCTCAGTGTGCCAATAGACCTTGTGGCAACCGAGCCGCTCCGCCTCTGCAGAAACAGCCTCAATTAACTTGCGTCCGACACCGCCGCCGCGCTGCTCGGCATCGACGTAAAGATCTTCCAGGTAACAGGTTTGTTGCAGCGACCATGTGCTGTCATGCGGCAGAGAATGGACAAAGCCGACAAGTTTGCCCTGACGTTCTGCAACCAGACCGAAATGTCCACCCTTGCCCAACAGCCGTTCAAACAGATCATCGGTGACCGCCTGTGGCAGATCGGCAAGCTTGTAATACGTCAGATAGCCATGCCAAAGGCTGGCCCATTCAGCGCAGTCAGACGCCTTCAAAGGGCGAATTATCAGGTCATTCATCCTGGTTAATCCTTCATACCGGGCAAGTGCATCAACATAACAAGCCCAGTCGAAATAGAATTTTATCGGCACCATCTAGCCCATAAGTATCAGCTCGGCGCACATGGAGGGCTTTCAAAGACAGCAGCATCAAGCAGTATCCGCGACAGGCTCGGCACTTACCCCTGAATCTATTTCTGACTCCGGCGAGAACTCTTCAAATTCAATACCGAGCTCTGCCATCCGGCCGCGGCACCCCGCCTCGACGTCATCAAGATCCTTCAACGACAACTCAAGGTCTCTCTGCTTTTCAAGCAGCTCTGCCCGGCGCTGGGAAATTTTCTGCATCAAAAGACGCAATTGCCCAGGCTCACCCGGTGCCTTGCCATACATTTCAATGAGATCGCTGATTTCTGCCAGGGAGAACCCAAGACGCTTTCCGCGGAGGATCAACTTCAATCGCGTACGGTCTGCTGCATTATACAAACGCTGACGGCCCCGGCGCTGCGGCGACAAAAGGCCTTGGGCTTCATAAAACCGCAAAGTACGCGTCGTGATCGAAAATTCCTGGGTCAATTGCGTGATAGTATATAGGCGCTGCATACATCCCCCCGTGGATGCTCAACACTTTCGCCTTTTTACGTTAAAGTCAACACAAACGAATTATTTAATAAATAACAACCTCTTGTATTCAGAATCGAACTCTAGCGAACAAGACTATCGAGAGACAAACCGGTGGCAAGCACGTTCAAATCAACGTCGCCATCAATCCCGGCGACGCTCCCACGCTGATGATATTGCCACAAGTCCCAGTCATTTGCATAACCCGGAGAGCGCCAGACTGAGCGTGCCCAAAGGCTGCGACTGAACCCACGTTGGTTCAAATAGGTCAGATAAACATCTTCTGGTGCATATAGGATCACCTTACGCCCAATCGCCTCTTCAACCCGCTCAACAAAAGCCGTGACCTGCGTGAGAAGTTCATCGACAGGCGGGCGAGCGGCGCAATTGCCGTCAAACTCAAGATCCAGAACCGGAGGCAGCATGACACCGCCCAAAGGCAGGCTTTCCAGAAAGTTCTCGGCCTGGGCAAGGCCCGGACTGCACAGGGAATAAAAATGATAAGCCCCTCGCGCAAGCCCGACACTGCCCGCTCCACGCCAATTGGCAGCAAAGGCCCGATCCTTGAAATCCTGCCCCTCACTTGCCTTCATGTAAACGAAAGCAACATCATCGCCCACCACCTGAACCCAATCGATCGGTCCTTGATGATGGGACACATCAATACCCCTGATCGGATACAGGCTGCGATCCGGCTCCCAAGTCATGAAGAATACTGCCACTCCCGCTATCGACAAAACAGCGCCAACGGCCACATAAAACAGGACCTTCAGCAACCTCTGCAAAAAATGCATTTAGACCCCAGCCTCTTGTATTCAATCACGCTCAGGACGCATCTGGCGCCACATTGACCGGCATACACTGTTTCCCCGGCCTGACGAAGCGTAAATACCGAGTTGCCCTCAGCCGCTAATTCCTCTCGAATGTGCCAAGGCCATACTCGTCCAGATACTCGATCCACAGTGATCCAAAACCAACTGTCGGTCCACGTTCGAACCGGACCAAAGATCGGCTTCCTGCTGGTGCATTCTCCAGTCGCGGTTCAAAGAAGAACGTGTCGCCGTCCCAATGCTTCAGGTCATATTTCAATCCAGCAGGACCTATTTCCAAGGTGACTTCATTGCCATCGGAAAGAACCGCTGCCGGGCCGAAGTAGGAATTGGAATACGTGCCAGCATAGTCCGTCAACGGTGCTGCGGGTAGAGCGGCCACTGGCACCGGCTTGCCCGCCATCATCCCGACAGGCTGCATAAGGGGCTTAAGGAGCCTTTGGTATCCGGCCAGCCAGTCCCGTCTAGGCTCTCCGTACTCGACCACATCGATGAAGGATCTGGCCAGACTTTCGGGAACTCCAAACGGCTCACCATTGGTCAGAACAATGATCCCGAGGTCGAGAGACGGAACCATTAGGAAACTCGTCGCAGCTCCAAGCGCAAAAGCGCCAGAATGGCTCAAAGTAACCCGACCGGACGGCTCAACACCAACATTGAAACCATAGCCATAAAGGCTGGGCCTGGCGTCAAGCGAACGTGATGGCCCAGAAATGACCTCGGCTGTTGTTGCCTCTAGAAGCATCTGCGCGTCTATCACCGACTTACCATTACAACTGCCCTCTCCAAGCACCAGAGCTATCCACTTGGCAAGATCGGTAACGCTTGAGCTCACGCCACCTGCTGGAGACTGGGCATCAGGCTGCCTCTGATAGAGGCTTTCGAATTGGCCGTTGTCCCGGACATGGGGGAGCGCCTTGTTGTCACGAGCCATAAAGTCGGAAAACCGGGAACTGGTGCGATCCATTGCTAGCGGCGTGTAGAGAATGTTCTCCGACAGCGTGGCCCAGTCTGTACCAGATGCAACGGCGACAGCTTCGGCAGCAGCCGTCAGTCCGAAATTCGTATAGGCATAGTCGGTCCGGAAGCCGCCCAAAGGCAACAGATGCAAACGCGCAAGTACCTCCGCCCGGTTAAAGCCAAGATCCTCCAGATCATCTCCCGCATGGTCGGGCAGACCGGAACGATGCGCGAAAAGATCACCCAAGGTGACCATATCGGTCACTGCTTCGTTCTGAAGACGAAAGTCCGGAAGATAGCTCACAACCAGGTCGTCCCAACGGATCTTACGCGCGTCGACATGTCCCGCAACCACGGTTGCCGCCAGAGACTTTGAAACAGATGCAATCTGAAACACTGTATCCGCATTGACTCGGTCAGGCTTGCCACTTGCCCGCACGCCATAGCCCTTGGCAAATACCGTTTTGCCTTTCCAGGTCACGGCGACGGCTAGACCGGGCACGCCAGAGCGCTTCAGACTGCCGAGCGACATCCCATCCAGCCTCTCAAGAGCAGCTGCGATCTGCGAATCTTCAACAGGGACGGAGACTGTTTGAGCTGGAGAAAGTTCCTGCGCCTCTGCCTGACCCCGAGGTGCGTTCAACAACTGGCCACCAAGCAATAAGAAGCCTGCAAGAGAAGCAACACCAACGTTTCCCGTCAGTACCCGGCCGACGCCCCTTATCCAATTCAAGAAGGAAAATGATTGCGCTGATCTGGAAAACAACATCACAACCTCCGAAAGAAATAATCCCGGATCACTACCTGAAATTCATGACTATCGGGTAAAATTCGACCAAAGCGGAGCAGAAGCCATTTCCAGAACATTGCCGGCAGGGTCATTAAAATAGAGGCTGGTGCCGCCAGCAGGCCAAATCACTTCGCTGATAACATCAATCCCGCACTGCGCCAGATAGACCCGCCAGGCATCGACTGCGCTGCCGCCAATCCGGAACGCAAAGTGGGCATGACCAACACTGTTATGCCCCGGTACAACACCGCCTTCCGTAGGAACATCCTCAGCAGTATGACCGCGATGAAACACAAGAAGCGTTTGCGCCGGCCCCGCATCATAAGCATAGAGCCGTTCACCTTTGACCATGCGCGGAAGCCCAAGCACACCGTGATAAAATGCATGTGCCGCATCCATATCTTCGACATAGACAGCGGTTTCAAGAATTCCATCGATCGGAGGTGCAGACACCATTTCAAGGCTCCTAGCGATTTCCAGACCAAAGACAATATTCAAACAACAATCAGAGCTGTAAACTCGGCGCCGTCATACTTGGCACAAATTCTGTAATTGTGTAGTGCGCAAGCTCATGTTGGTGAAACGGATCACCTGCGACCAAAGTCTCGATCTCACTCTTGCTTTGTCCCCGCGCCAGTATCACCCCGCCCGTCCTCGGCACCTTTCGGCCTGAAGCCAAGAACACACCAGTGGCGTAGCAATGCTCCAAAAAAGCAATATGTGCATCCAGATGTGGCTCAACAACCTCAATCGATACACGATATTCAAGATCAATCACAAACAGATTGGTTTCGGAATTCATTAGCACTCACAATTTGTTAAAACCCGGCGCACCTCTGTTGCTTTGGCGGTGCGGGCTTTGGAGCAGCAGCTTTTGAGCACTGCCTCAAAGCCAACACCAGATTCAAGCTTTCCCTAGATAGAACAGCCCACTCAAACCACTGTCAATGCGACGCCAATGTTGTTCCGCGTCGCATTGGAATAGGGGCAAACTTCATGCGCCTTGGCCACAAGCTCTTCGGCCTCTGCCTTGTCCATGCCCGGAATGGTCACATCCAAAGCAACAGTCAGACCAAAACCGCCTTCTGAGCGGGGCCCGATTCCAACTGTTGCGACTATGCTCGCGTCCGCCGGAACTGGCTTCTTCGCTTGAGAGCCAACGAGCTTCAAGGCACCGATGAAACAGGCCGCATAACCTGCTGCAAACAATTGTTCAGGGTTATTGCCCTCACCGCCAGCACCACCCAACTCCTTTGGAGTTGATAACTTCAAGGACAACGACCCATCAAGGGTTTCCGCGACACCATCACGCCCGCCGGTCGCCTTGGCCTGAGTTTTATAAACAACTTCCACACTCATCAACTTCACCTTTCAAGTTTCAACATCGCTGGAAAAGCCCGCAGTTCTGCGGGGCACACCAGCGAAAAGTCATATCGTGCACGATACGAATACAGGCGAAATATAAATCGTGCGCGACATAATTACAAGGGCTTGCAGTTAGATCGCGCACGAATTATTTTAAAGAAAACCGATATAAGAACGGAAAGTACCGCCCCATGACTCAGACCGCCTTCCCCTTTGATCTGGGGCCAGAATCGGAAAAAGACCCCGTCAAAAAACCGACCAGAAAAAAGAAGCCCAAGGCAGCGCCCCACGCAACTTCGGAGAACGGCTCAGAGTCGATTTCAGAGCCTGATGCCGAAGCCCAAGAAGCAACAGCTCCGGCGAAAAAGAAGGCCGTCGGCAAAAAGGCCAAGGCAAAAGCGTCTGCCAAACTTGCTGCAGAAATAGCTCCGGAAAAGGTAGAAACAGAGATCATGCCTGACGTGCAAGGTCTGCAGCTGGACCAGTTCCTGTGTTTCTCTTTGTACTCAGCCACCCATGCCATGCACAGGGTCTACAAGCCCCTGCTGACAGACATCGGCCTGACCTATCCGCAATATCTGGCGATGACAGTGCTGTGGCAGAAAGACAAGATCCTGGTCGGCGATCTTGGCGACCAGCTGCATCTGGAATCCAACACCATGACGCCTCTTTTGAAGCGACTGGAAGGGATGGAGCTATTAACCCGGACACGCGACAAAAAGGATGAGCGGCAGGTGCGCATCGCCCTGACGCGCAAAGGCAGATCCCTGAAACAGAAAACAAAGACCCTTGCCGCCTGCATTCTGGCAGCAACCGGCCTTCCAATGGATGAAGTCATTGAACTTCAAGGTCGCATCATGACCCTTCGGAATAATTTGCTGAAATCGGCAGAAGAGACAAGCTGATTACCAGCAACCACTCAAATCGGCAGTCCGAACCACAGGGCGGCAATGCCCAGGAAGGCAAAGAAGCCTATGACATCAGTCACAGTCGTGACGAAGACGCTGGAGGCGATGGCCGGATCCACATTGATCCGGTCCAATCCTATCGGGATCAAGAGCCCCGAAAGCCCGGCAAACAGCATGTTGATGATGATGGCACCGCCAATCACGATGCCCAGCCCCGGATTTTGGAACCACATCCAGGCCGTTACGCCGATGAGCAAGGCAAGAATAGTCCCGTTCAAAAAGCCAACCAGAACCTCACGACGAAGAACCCGCAGCATGTTCCGTGTGCCCAGTTCCTGGGTCGCGATGCCGCGCACGGCAACGGTCATGGTCTGGGTTCCAGCATTGCCCCCCATGGAGGCGACAATCGGCATGAGCACGGCCAGAGCGACCATGGCCTCAATGGTGTCTTCGAACATGGCAATGACGGCAGATGCCAGCACCGCAGTTCCAAGGTTCACCACCAGCCAAGTCAGGCGCGAACGGGCAATCGTGATCACGCTATCGGAAATTTCTTCATCGCCGACCCCGGCCAGGGCGCGCAGATCTTCCTCGGCCTCTTCCTGGATCACATCAACAATGTCATCGACGGTCAGAATACCGACCAAGCGATCCGCGTCATCCACCACAGCTGACGAAATCAGATTGTAGCGCTCAAACCGCCGCGCCACCTCTTCCTTGTCCTCTGTCGCCAACACCGCGCGACGGGTTTCCGTCATGATCTCCGTGATTTTTTCATGCCGCTTGGCACAGAGTATTTTATCCAGGGCCACAGCGCCCAAAAGCCGAAAGCCCGGATCAACCACATAGATCTCGTAGAAGCTTTCCGGCAAGTCACGCGCTTCGCGCATGTAGTCGATTGTCTGTCCAACCGTCCAGAACTGGGCAACAGCGATGAATTCGCCCTGCATACGCCGCCCGGCGCTGTCTTCGGGATAGTCCAGTGAACGTTGCAGCTGCGCTCTGTCAGCCAGCGCAAAGCCATCTAGGATTTCAGCTTGATCAGCTTCATCCATATCTTCAAGGATATAGACAACATCATCGGAATCCAGCTCACCAAGGCCTTCAGCGATGTCCTCGTTCGGCAGCGCTTCAAGCAGCTTGAGGCGGACCGCCTCATCGGTCTCCGTCAAGGCCGTATAGTCGAACTCATTCCCAAGCAGACGAACGAAAACAGCCCGCTGTGCCTCGCCCAGAGTTTCGATCAGATCGCCGGTATCAGCCTCATGCAATTTACCGGCAAGCTCACGCAGGCCATCAGAATCTTCAGCGTCAATCGCGGTCTCAACCGCTAGAATAAAATCAGGATTAAGATGTCCTTCCTCCTCGCGCACAGCCAGAAGGGGCAACTCAACAAACGTATCGTCGATCTTCGGATTGATATCAGCCACGCCTTGCCCCCCGTATTTCCAGATGCCACCCGCATGTTCTGCGCAGCATCTCCCGCCTCGTGCAATCCTGTAGCGCCGCACTCTACGGTTTACCACCGGTCGCCAGCAAGCCATCCACAGTCAGCTTGCCCAGTGTCTCCAATCCCACGCCTCTTAAAGCAAAGGTTACAACAGCCGGTTACGAAGTGCAGTTTTTTGCGCCTGCCACATTGCGCAGTTTTGTAAGATACGCCTGCACTGGAGCAGCCAGGATCCGTTCGTTTTTGGAGATGCAGTGTTTGGCAGACGAAAAAGCCGCCCTCGCCCGCTCCGTCGGCAAGCAGACACGGCCAGCTGCCAACACCTTGTGCTCCAGATACCAAAGTTTTTGGCAGGACAGCGTTTCAAAGCGATCCGTGGGCATGCGCATCGCCGCTGCCAGTTCCGGCGTATTTTGAGCAACCGCAGCACTCGAACAAGCCAGCGCTGAAACCAGGTTTGCAATCAGAACAAAATGGCTGCGAGTTTTCATCATTTCCAACATCAGTGTTTATAAGTCTCATTGATCACCAGCTCTAGAGAGAAACGATAATCACAACGACAATGATCAATGCACCGAACGGTCTCGAATAGGTATTTCTGCACCCACCCTGAACCTTTGAAACATTTGCCGCCACTTAAGTTTTACTAAGTTAAACAGCAGAAGTGGAAACAAGATGGCAGTTGGTTACGGAAAGTGGGCCCAAGAATGGAAAAAATCAAAGAAGTACTTTGAAACCGAGAGCGGCAAGAAGAAGCCAACAGAAAAATTTCTAGGTTTTTTCAGAAAAAGTTCAGGCGTCTCAAGTGCTTTCGAGGCTCTCGACAAGAGTTATGGCAAACTTGGGAAAGCAACCTTCAAAGCTCCAGAGAGAGCTGCTGCCATCAAGAATTTTGAGGCCCAAATAAAAGCGACAAAGAAAGTTACCGACGACTATATCGACAAGCTGATAAAGACCGCAGCTGCTGACAAAAAGGCAGCCAAGACGACGGACGCCAAGAAAAAGGCAAATGATCTCCAAGCGCTTTATGCCATTCTCAGCAGCACCTTCGACATTTGCCTAGTCTCTGCTGAGGGAGCTCTCGCCGGGCTCATCGACCTTTGGGAAAACGAAGATAAATCCATTCTCCAAAGATCAATGACCGTGAAACAGCTTCGGGCAAAATTGCATGCGCCAATCAAACTGGCAGCACAATGGATCGCGAAGCAGGAGCGTAAACCCGATGTAGCGGAATTCAACAAAGGTATCCTAAAGGCGACACGAGACATCACTGTCAACCTTGAAAATCTCAAGAGATTTTACCCAACCAACTCGGCTGAGTACAAGGCAATCAGCAAGATATCCAAGCCGTTGGATGACTGGGCACATGCTGATAAACGCTTGAAAGGAGCCACCGGGCATGACGTCCTCGTTGAAACACTCCGATTAAAACGACAAATCGCCGCAATTGCCAAGTGGTTCAATGACACGAAGTAGTTCCGCCGCCGGTCAGATGCAGATGGATAATCGCCTCGAGACCCTCTCCCCCACCACCACCGCCTCTCTCCGATGGGGAGAGGCGAATGAGATACAAAAAGTAGGGCAATTTCAGGAATCTAGTCAATAAAAAAACCGGCACTAGGCCGGTTCTCTTTAAATATCAATCACTTATGTCGATGATCAATGGTGCACCTAATCAGATAAATCTAGAACCTTCCGAAGCATACAAGTTCCTCGAAGAACTGGAAGAATTTTCTGAAACACTTCATGGCGAAACAGAATTGCGTGAGGCTCTGCGCGAGTTTGCGATTGCCGCTTCAGATGAGGGTGAAGAGCCAATTTTGGTAGAGCTCACCGCGCCGGAGTTATCACCATGACCGAGATAACAACGGTTTTTGAGAACAGCGCTCAGGGCATTGCCAAGCAAGGTTCAGAGCCGACCAAGGCGTCAAAAAAGCGGACTTCATTGTCACCTTTGACATTACGTCTGACAGTCGAAGAGAGAGCGAAGCTGGAAGAGCTTGCGGTGGGCATGACGCTCAGTGCCTACATTCGGGCATGTGTCTTCAACGACGAAGCCAAGCGGCGCAAGCGAAGGCCTACGTCTGAGATAGCAGAAAAGAAAGCAACCGCCGAAGTTTTGGCGTTGCTGGGCCAATCCCGCATTGCCAGCAATTTGAACCAGCTTGCCTATCACGCCAATTGCGGCGTGTTGGAGATTGGAAAAAATGAGCGAGACCAAATTGCCGAAGCCAATGCCTATTTGGCTGACATTCGCGTGCTGTTGATGCGGGCTCTTGGGTCGCGACCGTGATCCTGGAGGGCAACGAGCGCGGGTATGGAGCAGAGCTGGCACAGCACCTCCTGAACCCGCGTGACAATGATCACGTCACAGTCCATGCGATTGAAGGATTTGTCGCCGATGATTTGCTTGGTGCTTTTGCAGAAGCCGAGGCGATCAGCGGCGCGACGCAGTGTACCAAGTACCTCTTTTCCCTCTCGCTAAATCCGCCGCCGAATGAGCCTGTTTCCATCGAGGACTTTGAAGCAGCCATTGCGGCTGCGGAAACGAAGCTCAATTTGACGGGACAACCGCGAGCCATCGTCTTTCATGAAAAGAACGGGCGACGGCATGCCCATTGTGTTTGGTCACGCATCCATGCCCGGCGCATGAATGCAATCAATTTACCCCACTGCAAACGCAAGCTCGGCGATGTGTCTCGTGAGCTTTACAGGCAGCATGAATGGAAGATGCCGCCTGGGTTTGTGGATCAAGCAAAACGCGACCCGCTTAACGTATCAAGACAGGAGGCCCAGCAAGCTAGCCGAGAAAAACGGGATCGCAAGGCGCACAAAGCCATGTTCCGCCTTTGCTGGGAGAATTCGGATTCTCGTGGGGCATTTGCTGCAGCGTTAAAAGAGCAAGGCTTTGTCTTGGCACAGGGCAAGCAGCGGGCTTTTGTCGCCATCGATGCAGATGGCAAAGTCTGGTCGCTTTCGCGCTGGTGCGGCGTAAAGCCCAAAGATCTGCGGGTTCGATTGGGTAGCGAAGACGACTTGCCATCCATCGAAGATGTTTTGGGCGAGGTTAGCGATCTAACGCCACCGTCTAAGTCGCCCCCCTCACCGCTGCAAGATTTGAGGCGCTCTGAACTGGTCGCGCGTCAACGCAAGGAACGTGCTGCCTTTCTGAAAAACCAAGAAGAGCGCCGGTTCAAAGAGCGCAAAGCTCAACAGTCCCGAATGCCAAAGGGGCTGCGGGCAGCGTTCCTGCGCATGACCGGCCGGTATCAGACCTTTGTCAAAGACGCTGAGGCTGCCGCCAAAGCAGCCGAAACCCGTGATCGCGCAGAGCAGCAGAAACTGATCGAAACGCATCTCGCCGAACGACGGGCACTGGCGCGCGAACTCAAGAGGGGCAATTCCGGCAAGCTAACGCGCAAACGCGCCGTCCCCGATCCACGCCAGAAACTGGAAACACCACCGGATCAAAAGCTCTTCTCAAAAGCCGAACTGCTCCGCAATCCCGCGCTCATTTTGGATGAAGTCTCGAAGCTGAACGCCAGATTTGACCGCACCGATATTCTGCGGGCATTGGCCCGATACTTAGACGATCCACTAGTCCTGTCGAAAGCTGCGGAAACAGCTCTTAAATCGCCGCAACTGGTTCGAGTCGAAGGAACAAGCGGCAACCCCCTTACCACACGCGAGATGCTGAACACCGAGAAGCAACTGCAGGACATAGCCCAGAGCATGCTCGGGACCAGCGGCTTTCATGTTAATGAAATTCACATCAAGGCGGCCATGAAACGGCAAGATGCCGCAATGCGTCAGGCATTTGGTGGAAAACTGAGCAATGAGCAACGCGCGGCCATCTGTGATGTTCTAGGCGGCAGCCAGATTGCCTGTGTTGTTGGACTGGCTGGTGCCGGCAAGAGCACGATGCTGGCGACGGCCATGGATGCCTGGAAACGACAAGGCGTCACCGTGCACGGTGCAGCATTGGCAGGCAAAGCCGCTGATGGGCTGGAAAGCGCCTCAAGCATTCAAAGTCGGACATTGGCGTCTTTGGAAGCAAGTTGGGAAAATGGCTATGAGCCGATTTCCAAAGGCGATGTTCTGGTCGTTGATGAGGCTGGTATGATTGGCACGCGGCAAATGGCGCGCGTCTCCAGCAAACTAGAAAAGATTGGCGCAAAACTCGTTCTTGTCGGCGATCCCGATCAATTGCAGCCGATTGAAGCCGGAAGGTAATCCCCCCTAAAATTAGTGGTGTTCAAAAGTAGAATTTTCTCGGCAAGATATCTGAGGAGATTTTTGATGAAGAACGGACGATACAGCGACGCACAGATCATGGCGGTGTTGAGGCAGGCGGA
>NZ_JBAKIA010000024.1:0-38636 GCF_037783265.1 Roseibium algae | reverse complement strand
CTACACCCGCATTCCACGTGCGGAGGATTTCTGGTGAACTGGAAAGCTGAAATCCAGCTCCGTGATTTGGACCCGGATCAGATGATCGAGTTCATCTGCCGGTCATGCAGCCACGTTCATCACCGCAAGGCTTCTGAATTACAGGCCCGGGCAGACCTTATGTTCCATTGGATGATCGAGATCGAGCGCGATGAAACCTGTCGCAAGCGCGGATGTCGCGGCCAGTGCCGGATGGCTCTCTACCATGAATGCGAGGCGTCCGGGTTTGTCGGTGGGTTGGCTTAGGTTCCATCCATCCGCCTATATCGAACCCGGCTCGCCATGGGAGAATGGCTATGGCGGAGGCGCTCTCAACCGGAATTGGTGCATTGGGCCGCAGATGAATTCGACTGGCCGCATAAGTGATGCCATGCCGTTTCGGGCGGTTCCTTATGACAGACCAAAGGAAATTGGATGGACAGCCAATCTCTGTGGCCGAAACGCGATCAAGCCCAAGTCCGACCCAAGTCTCCCCGAAACGGTCTGCCGATGTGACTGCCCTTCAACCTAACAGGGCATCAAATGGATACTCGATCCTGATTGGTCAAAAACGCAGCATTGAATTTACTTGCGACGCTTAAAATTTGTACAAATCGAATCTCAATCACACCAAAATTGAAAAAATAGAAATTTAATTGCGTCTATTACACTGTTTTATTGAGAGAATTTCCGTTTTAGGTTCAATTTACTCCAACTGGCATGAGTATTGCTTTTTAAACCTCGTGCAGCGCACCTAGGGATCCGGTCATTTTGATGATGCAGGACCGAGAGGTGCAAGCCGACGGCTACGGGCAATTGCCCTCATACGCTCGGTGACACGGCGGGACAAAAGCCCGGGAGACCACTGCACGAGGTTTGCGCGCGCGAACCTGCTCCCGGACGTGCGCAAAACCTCATGACTTATGCTCTCGGGATCTCCCGGGGCTCAAGACAGGAGACGTGCACAGATGCTGAAATCAATTGCCAAAGCTTCCCTCCTCACCGCAGCGCTTCTATTGCCGCTGTCATTTTCCGCAGCTCATGCAGAGCAAAAGAAGGACTTCAAAGTCTGCTGGTCTATCTATGCCGGCTGGATGCCTTGGGGCTATCTCCAAGACAGCGGTATTATGAAAAAATGGGCCGACAAATATGACATTTCGGTCGAGGTTGTGCAGCTAAACGACTACATCGAGTCCATCAATCAATACACTGCAGGCGCATATGACGGTTGCGCCATGACCAACATGGACGCGCTTTCCATCCCCTCCGCCAGCGGCGTTGATACAACAGCCTTGATTGCCGGAGATTACTCCAACGGAAATGACGGACTGATCCTGAAAAGCGGAAAGACTCTTGCCGAAATCAAAGGGCAAAACGTCAACCTCGTTGAATTGTCAGTGTCCCATTATTTCCTGGCGCGAGCCCTTGAAACGGTTGGCCTGTCTGAAAAAGATGTAACCGTTGTCAACACGTCCGATGCGGATATGGTTGCGATCTACGGTACAGATGACATCACTGCGGTCGCGACCTGGAACCCCATGCTGTCGGAAATTCTAGCATCCCAGCCCGGCAATCTGGTCTTCGATTCATCGCAGATACCAGGCGAAATCATCGACATCATGATGGTCAATACAGAAACGCTGGCCGACAATCCTGCGTTCGGCAAGGCCTTGGTCGGCGCTTGGTTCGAAACGCTGGCACTGATGAAATCCGGCACACCGGAAGGTGAAGCTGCTCTTGAATCCATGGCTGCGGCATCCGGAACCGATCTTGAAGGATATAAGTCTCAACTTGCTGCAACCGCCTTGTTTTACTCGCCGGAAGAGCTTGTCGCCTTCACATCCAGCGATCAGTTGGCGACGACGACAAAATTCATTGCTGAGTTCTTGTTTGAGCATGGAATTCTTGGCGATGGCGCACCAAGCGCAGATTTTGTCGGTGTCGCTCTGCCAGATGGCTCCGTCGTCGGCGATGAGAATAATGTTAAGTTGCGCTTTAACAACGCCTTCGTCGAAATGGCAGCGAAGGGCACGCTCTAGCTCTGTGGAAGAAGCTCCGCCCGATTTGGGCGGAGCTGTCGATTAGCACTGACCATGGAGTTACATGATGTCTTCCACCCGGACAGCCTTTACCGAACTGCCTGTGATCGATGTCTCCGGACTATATTCGGATCAAAGTACAGACCGCCGAGCGGTTGCCGAAGCGCTCGGCAGGGCCGCGCGTGAAGTGGGTTTTTTCTATGTTACCGGCCACAAGGTCGAGATGGATCTGCGCAAAGACCTGTTGGAGCAGACCAAGCGGTTCTTCGAACAGCCTGTTGAGCGCAAGATGGACGTCTATATTGGTAAATCGATCAATCACCGTGGCTATGTGCCAGAAGGTGAGGAGGTCATGGTCGGCGGTAAGCATGACCGAAAGGAAGCGCTGGACATAGGCCTGGAACTTGCCTCCAACGATCCTCTGGTGACAGCTGGAACGCCGATGGTCGGTCCAAATCAATGGCCAGATCTTCCTGGATTTCGGACAGATGTAACAGCCTATTACGAAGCTGTATTCGATCTTGGTCGCCGTCTCCTGCATGGCTTTGCTTTGGCGCTAGGGAAAGATGAGACCTTTTTCGATGACTTTGTCACCAAGCCACCCAGCCAACTGCGGTTGCTGCATTATCCCTATGACGCAGACGCGGAGGATGCGCAGGGTATTGGTGCGCATACAGACTATGAGTGCTTCACCCTGTTGTTGCCAACGGCACCCGGTCTGCAGGTGATGAATGGCGATGGCGAGTGGATAGACGTCCCGCTGCTTGCGGACGCTTATGTGGTCAACATTGGCGACATGATGGAAATCTGGACCAACGGTGCCTTTATCGCCACATCTCATAGGGTTCGGAAGGTGAAAGAGGAACGGTATTCGTTCCCGCTGTTCTTCGCTTGTGATTATCACACCACCGTAGCCCCAATACCGGATCTCATCGGTGATGGCCAAACCGCGAACTACGACCCTGTTCGGGCAGGTGATCACCTTTTCTCCCAGACTGTGCAGAGCTTTGCCTATCTGCGAGACCGACTTGCACGCGGGGAGGTCACTCTTCCCGAAGATGCCAAAGCTTTGTCTTCATTCGGCCAATACGCCCGCCATCTGGAAGCGCAAGATGAATGAGCCTTTGAAATCGGTTCCAAGTGCCTATCGCGGCTTATGGGAGCGCACGCTGCTAGAGCGCTATTCCAAGGGAACGCTGACGAGTGATCGGCCAGTGCGCGTTTTCTGGATGCAGACGGCACTTTGGCATGCAGACTTGCGCATTCCGCTCGACCGCCCGGATTTCAGCGGCATCCAGAATATTGAAGACTGTAGTAGAGACCAACTCGTCTTCATTGCCGGGCAAGAAGCATTCTTCGGAATAACGAAAGTCGACGGGGTCGTCTGTACATGGTTGCGTCTCATGGACCTCAACCCCGGCACGGCCCTTGATATCGGGCGGATGACATTCACCAATCCGGACCTGCTTTTGGAGCGAGGCATCGCAGAAGACTATCTCGAACACTGGAGCCGGTGCCCACAATCCACGCCCGACGCGGAGCAAAACCTCCAGAAGGATGTTTCCGGTCGGCTTTTCCTGACCTCGGGAAATTGGAGCATTCGTGTCAATCCGCGGCTCCCGGCCAATACCGATATCGATCCTTATGAAGCACTTGACCAACTGAGCCACGCAGATTTGCTTTGGCGAGCGTCGCTTGAAGTTACCCTTTGTGAAAAACGAAAGGAAAGCTGGATGGCGCTCATCTCCACTCATCCCTGGATCGAAGGGCAAGTCCTTCAAGAGGCTTCAGGAATAGCCCGGACGAATGGCACTGATACCCTGAACGGGATGGCTATGTGATGAAGTGGATCAATCACAAACCCAGCCGACCCATCGCCATCTTTCTAGGTCTGCTGCCCTTTGTGGCACTGATCCTGATCTATTCGATCGCAAGCCAAATACGACTGACAGAAAACCCGGCGGATAAACTGCTGCCTGCATTCGAAACCATGTGGTCTACCATGTCCCGAATGGCGTTTGAACCAGACAAGCGCAATGGTAATTACCTGTTGTGGAGCGATACTGCCGCCAGCCTATGGCGTCTCGGCTATGGCCTCATCATTTCCACCTTCCTAGCATTGATGGTCGGTGTTGCGATGGGTGTTCTGCCCTATGCAAGAGCATTCTTTGCACCTTTCACCTCAGCATTCTCGCTGATTCCTCCGATCACCGTCCTACCAATCCTGTTCATCACCCTTGGTCTCGGTGAGGCTGCCAAGGTTGGATTGATCGTCGTTGGCATAGCCCCGATCATGATCCGGGCGCTCGCTCAGTCCGCAATCGACATTCCCCGCGAACTGGTTATGAAAGCAGAGACGCTGGGTGCCTCCACATGGCAAATCACCGTGCGCGTGATCCTTCCAAACATTTTGCCCGCCCTGATAACTGCGCTGAGAATTGGCCTGTGTCCGGCGTGGATTTTCTTGGTCTCGGCCGAAGCGATTGCCTCCACCGAAGGGCTCGGCTACCGCATTTTCCTTGTACGGCGTTACATGGCGATGGATATCATCTTGCCCTATGTCGCATGGATAACCTTGCTGGCGTTTCTCAACGACCGTGCGCTTTTGCTTTTTTCGAAACGGGCTTTCTCCTGGCACCACCTGGAAGGAGATAGCATTTGACTGATCTCCCAAAACTGTCCGTAAAAAACGTTTTCAAGAGTTACGACGGCATTCCAATTCTGGAGAACGTCTCACTCGATGTTGCGGCAGGCTCCTTCTGTACCATTGTCGGGGCATCAGGCTGCGGCAAGTCGACCTTCTTGAGGATGTTGCTATCACAGGAACAACCCAGTCGGGGTCAACTGTTGTTGGACGGGATGCCGTTGCCAACCGAGCCGACGCCGGATCGCGGGATCGTGTTTCAACGCTATTCAGTTTTCCCGCATTTGACTGTTGCCGAAAACCTGATCCTGTCAACCGAGTTCGAACAGGCCCCTATTGCCGGGCGATTGTTTGGCTCCGCACGTCAAAAAGCGCGGCAGAACATTGGGGATTTGCTGGGACGGATAGGCCTCACTCAAGCTGCAGATCGCTACCCGTCACAACTGTCTGGCGGGATGCAGCAACGGCTCGCAATTGCCCAGGCGCTGGTCAAGAAGCCGAAAGTGCTGCTTCTCGACGAGCCGTTCGGAGCGCTTGATCCGGGGATCCGGGCTGACATGCACGAACTGCTGATAGGGCTTTGGAACGAGATGAACATGACCATTTTCATGGTCACCCATGACATTCACGAGGCCTTCAAACTGGGAACACGGCTACTCGTTTTCGACAAAATCCGACATGATCCTCACGCACCCGAAGCCTATGGCGCAACAGTCACTTACGATCTTCCGCTGAAGTCAAATAATGGCCCAATCACTCAGGAAGCGCATGACTTCCCTTTCGTAATTGAGCCGTCCAACTCCACCACATATCTAAAACACTGATACAATTTTCTGAGGAGCGCTCCATGAGTATCTTCGACCCGAATGGTCCCTCGACCAGGCACCGCGCCGCTGGCTGCATTTCCAAACCAGACCAGAGCCGACAGCACCATCCAGATTTTGATAAGTTACAGCTTCGCGGATGGAAATCAGCTGAAAAGGAAGCTCTTTTGCCTTCAAAGGCCTGGGAAAAGGAAAAGCAATGGGCCTTGCGCATGGGGCTGACGGGTGCAGACTCCATCAATGATAAATCCATCCCGACATTCGCGCGCGGAGAACTGCCCCATTATGCAGGCATTAACACCTTCCTGAAAGCTCCCTATATCGAAGACGTTACAGCGGTGGGTGCCTATGATGCTGCCGTCATGGGCATTCCGTTTGATGGCGGGACAACCTACCGACCGGGAACGCGCTTCGGCCCACAGGGCGTGCGCAAAATCTCAGCCCTTTACACGCCCTATAACTATGAGATGGGCGTTGACTTGCGCGAGCAAATGACACTTTGCGATGTTGGCGACGTATTCACGATCCCAGCCAACATCGAAAAGACATTCGATCAAATCACTCGGGCAGTCAGCCATGTGGTGTCCTCAG
This sequence comes from Roseibium algae, assembly GCF_037783265.1. Taxonomy (NCBI): domain Bacteria; kingdom Pseudomonadati; phylum Pseudomonadota; class Alphaproteobacteria; order Hyphomicrobiales; family Stappiaceae; genus Roseibium; species Roseibium algae. Next base: position 32,520 of record NZ_JBAKIA010000024.1, on the reverse strand, counting down.
GTGCCCTACCGATCATGATTGGCGGAGATCACTCAATTGGCTTCCCTTGTGTGCGCGGCATTGCCCAATGCACATCAAAACGCATCGGCATCGTTCATTTTGACCGCCACATAGACATCCAGGAAAAGGATCTGGATGAGCGCATGCACACGACGCCCTGGTTCCATGCCACCGATCTGGCCAATGTACCTGCCGTCAACCTGGTGCAGGTCGGCATTGGCGGCTGGCAGGTGCCACGCGAGGGCGTCGAGATCGCACGCCAACGCAACACCAACATTTTCACCATGCGGGATGTGGAAGAGTTGGGCCTTGCCGAAACCGCAGCCCGGGCTTTAGAACTGGCCTGGAAAGATGCCGACGCAGTCTATATTTCATTTGACATCGACAGCGTCGATTGCGGCTTTGTGCCTGGTACCGGCTGGCCTGAGCCCGGCGGATTTTTGCCCCGTGAAGCACTCGAGCTGGTGTCTCTGGTGGCCAAGGAAGGCATTTGCGGACTTGAGGTCGTCGAGGTCTCGCCCCCCTATGACTGTTCCGACATCACCGCCCTTCTGGCGACCCGGGTGATTGTCGATGTGCTCGGCACACTCGTGTCACACGGTAAGATGGGATCTCATAAGGGGATCATTGACAAGCCAGTCACCATCCCAGCTGGCCCGGATGTGGTGTAACTGCAATGAGACACGTCAAAAACCCACATAACAATGAACACCGGCATGATCACGGGCACCAACATGCTCATGATCACAGCCATGGCAAAAATCACTTGCACGGGCACAATCACCCGGGACCAGACCACCTGCATTCCCATGTTCATGGCACATCTCCGAAAGAGCGAACAGACGAACTGCAGACGCTGGCAGCGAGTTTCATCGACGGCTTTCGAGCAGCCGAAGACAAGACCAGTTATCTAAGGCTGGCTAGCATTCCATTTCAACTCGAAGGTGAGGACGGCCTGACCCAACATCTGGTCGACGCCAAGATCGTCAGCCATTGGCAGATAGGCACCGCCTCGCCAGCCTTCGCATCCCGCGAATTGGCCTATATGCCGTTTCCTGGATCGATGGTCCAGAGCCGGGAAACCATGACATTCACTTACGTCTCGCTGACAAACCGGGACGATATCGACCTTTTGACCCTTCTGAACAAACGCCTTGAAACGGAGACACCACAATGAAAACTCCCACATCCGCCTTGATCGGTGCTGCTGGCACACTGGCTCTATCTTCCCCAGCCTTTGCCCATGTGGGACAGCATTCGGCTCTGCAGCTCAGTGACGTCATCAGTCATTTCGCACAGTCTCCGTTTCACTTGGCTCCTTTCGCGATTGCATTGGTTATCGCCGCCTCCGTCCTGTGGCGGGTGACACGCAAACGCTAGATTCTGGGCGTTTGATCATCCCCCAATGAATTGGTCCGAACTGTGAGCGATAGTTGAAGTGCGACTTCTGTGGGTTTCAGGGTAGGGGGCTGTCTCTCAAGTCTCCAGCATTTTCTGCTTGAAGACTTCCGCTGGCGTTTTCCATGCGAGGCACTTTCGCGGCGTGTCGCTGAGTCTGTCACAAATGTCTTTGAGGTCCGCCTGGCTGACATGTTTCAGGGGTGTTGCCAAGTTGTTTGTCATTGGATGCAAGGCGGCGCGGTCCCTGCTTTTTCAAACGGTCATTTCTGCAGTGTAGTCGGACCACAGGCAGAAGGCATCTGCGCTGGCGTGTCGCCAGGAGCGGGCTGAGAGTTTGTATCGGCGGGGACGAAAGATGGCGTTTATCTGATCGTGGGCTGACAGGAAACGCTGTGCTTGGCTGGGCGATTTGAACCGCCCCATGATCTTCTCTCGCTTCCTGGTCTGGCGGTGTGCGTTTTCAATTCTGTTATTCAGGCCCTTGTGGGCTCGATGATCAGCATCGGGGCCAGAGTTTGTATCGGCTTTATGTAGCTGCGCAGCTTGTCCGTCACGACGACACGCGGTTCACCGAATTGATTGACCAGTCTGGAGAAAAACCGCTTGGCAGCCTTGGTGTTGCGGCGAGCTTGAACCAGAATGTCGAGTACCTCACCATCGGCGTCAATGGCCCGCCAGAGCCAGAATTTCTTTCCACTGATCGTAATGACGGCCTCATCCATATGCCACTTATCGTTCGGCTTGGGCCGGTCTCTGCGAATGCAGTCGGCAAAATGTCGGCCAAAGCGGTTGATCCAGAGACGAACCGTTTCCATGCTCACGATAACACCGCGTTCAGCAAGAAGGTCTTCCACACCGGCCGTGCTCAGAGCAAACCGATGATAGGCCCAGATTGCGTAGGCGGCAACTCCACGCGGAAAACGAAACCCTTTCAGACGGGGGAAAGTGCTCGGCAATCTCATGTCGTCTCGATAACCGAAACGCCGGGGTCAAACAACTTGGCAATACCGTGCCGCGAAAACAGGCCGGACAAAAGACCGCTCGCAACATGATCGCAATAACGGAAGAAAACTCTTGCAAAACTGGGGCTGTCCACAAATGGCAATCCTTTCAAACCAGTTCAAGATTGGATCGTTACCTGCGCTCTATATTTTTCTGAGATTCATCCAGAAAACGGCTGATACTTAAAATTTGAGATTTTCCCTCAATCTGGTCTTTCATATTCCTCGCTAGCTTCCGCATTGTCAAAGCGCGGAGCGAGCGAATGAAATCCGTTTTAGAGCGATTACTAATTGTTAATGTGTTGATGCCAATTTTCTTGAGCACACACGTCTTTGCAGAAGACAGCGCCACTGTTTCACTGAAAGGTTCTGGAAAGCCCATCCAGCTCGCGACATTGCTTCAGAGCGACCAGCACAACGCTGGCCTTGGCCGTTTTGAAAGCTCACGCCTAAGGGATCAGAACCCAGCATCGCGTTTAGGTAATCGCATCAATGCGCAACACGCCTTGTTCCCAGCCACATTTGCCACCCCGGAAACCTTGCGAGCCCCTGCCGCTGTCGGTACGAGGCTCGCCTCGCTTTTCGGTGGCAATGCGCTTGAGCTTCAGAAAAGCCCTTTTCCGAAAAACCGCGTGTCGTTGCCGGGATGTCTGACAGCGGCCGCACCGCCTGCCGAGCTAGCAACCTATTCGAAATATGACCAGGGCGACAGTTCGCGCTCGACCATCGACCCTGCGGCACACAAAAAGCGCAAGGCGCAGGTTCAGCCGATCCGAAATTCGGTCCGGTTGCTCACCAATATCGCTTATGCCAAGTCCGACGAGGCCGCAGTCGTAGAGGCGCGGGCGGAATGTGTCTTGAAAAGCCTGGACAACTGGGCTCAGGCAAATGCCCTGACTGACATGCAAACCGCCGATGCTGTCCTGAGCCGGGACCGTTGGGTCGCCGAGACTGTGCTCGCGTTGCATGAAGCCTCGAAGAAAGTCAAACTGAGTTCAGAGCGCCGCGCGAAATATGATGCCTGGCTGCGCAAGATCGCCGACAGCACGATCGAGGCTTATGCCATGCGCCTAGGTCCCAAGTCCCGCACCAACAATCATAGATATTGGGCCGGCCTTTCGGTGATTGCGATTGGGGGTGTCCTCGAAGATCAGGACCTGAAGGCCTGGGGCCGCAGGAGTTTCGAGATCGGGTCCTGTCAGGTGGACGCCAACGGCCTGCTGCCCGGCGAGTTGCGCCGCGGTTCGAAGGCCCTAGAATACCACCTTTATGCCCTGCGCCCACTGGCGGCAATCGCGAGGCTGCACCAGGTCAACGGCTCCCCTGACAGTCTGAAGTGTTTCAATGGATTCCGGCGTCTTCAGCAAGCCATGGAAAAGGCGATGAAAGATCCCGCTGACTTTGAAAGATACTCGGGCATGCGGCAGAAAGTGAAATTCAGCGAAACCAGTTTTTCAGCTGCCCTGCGACTTCAGCAGCTCGGCATCTGAAACAGCCTGACCGGCATCGTAAACTTGACGTGCCAATGCCAAGGAAGAGTGATATTTTCTGGGATCAGGCAGTTTGAAGGCGAGCGACGTCACGCCAAGTATTCAAGACTGCTACTCTCAGTTCTCGATGGTGAGCAGATGGAATATCGTGGCGGGGAATATGAAAAAGGTTGCTGATCGGTTCGTGGATGGAAACGAAACGCTGAAGTTGTCGCGCTGATTTGAAACGCTTAATGATCCTCTCCCGTCTTCTGGCGGGCTGATGGGAGTTCTCCGCCCGATTCTTCAGTCCTTTGTGTGAACGATGCTCGACGCTTGGCATGATCTCTCGTTTCGCCGCCCCATGGGAACGCAGCTTGTCGGTGATCATAATAAGAGGCGACCGGCCTTGGGCTTTCAGGCGCTTTGCCGCCTTGCTATTCCGGCGGCTTTGCACCGACACGTTGAGAACAAAGCCGTCCTGATCAACGGCGCGCCAAAGCCAGTGTTTCTTTCCACCGATGGTGATGACAACCTCATCAGGATGCCATTTATCAACGAGCTTGCAGGCAGATCGCTTCCGGATATCATTGGCAAAGTGCCGGCCGAATTTCTCAGCCAAGAGGCGTACGGTTTGATGAGAGACGATGACGCCACGCACTGCCAGCAGATCCTCGACCATCCGCAGGCTGAGCGGAAACCTGAAGTAAAGCCAAACGGCATGGGAAATCACCTCCGCTGGAAAACGGTGGCGACGATAAAGAGGATCACGGGTAAATCTGGTCATGTTGCCAGATCCCACATTTTGATCGATGTCCGGTTAGCGTTACGATGCCGCCTGACATCCTGTCGTTTTAGAAGAACCCCGGCGTGCCGAGCTGCCTGGGTTTGCCTGTTTCAAGGTGTCTGATGCGCAGATATAGGGGACTGCCTTGCTCCGCTCGGCCCCCTGAGTTTGCATAGACCGGTTCCCGTCTCGCCGATTTCCGTCTGGTCAGGCAGAAATTTTGCGGAGCCAAGGGCATCTGAAATTCGATTTAATGCGGTTTTGCCAGGGCGAGTGAGCTGCTGTTTGGCAGTCTGAAGGCGGCTTTGAAAATTTTTGTGACACGAAATTTCCGTAGAGTTAATAAAAAATGACGCAAAGTTATTCAGTTCTCCGGTGAAACAACAGGTTGTTCAAATTTTCATTAAATTGCAGGGAAACGACGACTTCTGGCCATTTGGGATGACGGCAAATTAAGCAGGTGAAATTACTTCGCAACAGCGCACGTGTTGGCTGCGTGATTGTTGTGCGGTCAACTGACTATTTTTTTTGCTTTCCGTAACAATGGCAAGAAAATTTCGACTTGACGCAAATTCTTATTGTCCCTTTAACTTCTCATTAATTGCTTTTGCGATGCACAAAGTGCAGTGCACATAGATTAAGTGAAGCAACAGGAGCAATCCAGCACAGCTGTTCTTCGGCTGTGAACGGGAAACTGCGCTTAAAACAGTAGTTTATAGAAGGGTCCTGAAGCGGTGGCCACCAGTCCGACTTGAAATATGGAGTTTCGGAAATGAACGAGAAGAAGTTGAAGGTAAGCATTTTCGGTGCTGGCTATGTGGGCTGCGTATCTGCCGGCTGTCTTGTGAAGGACGGTTTTGAAGTGGTCGCGGTCGATCCGGACAGCTACAAGATCGATGCAATTTTTGCGGGTAACTCTCCGATCTATGAGCCAGGCCTGTCTGCTCTGATCAAGTCAGGCGTTGACAACGGCATGCTGTCAGCGACCTGTGACTTCAAGAAGGCTGTCCTTGAAACCGACGTCTCGTTCTGCTGCACGGGCACTCCGAGCCAGGAAGACGGGTCGCTGAACACCGGCTATGTGAAGCTTGTCTCTGAGCAGATCGGCGAAGCGATCCGCGAGAAGGAAGGCCGGCACATCGTCGTGATGCGTTCGACAATTCTTCCGGGGACCGTGGAAGCCGAAGTCATTCCTGCGCTTGAAAAAAGCTCCGGCAAGAAAGTCGGCAAGGATATCGGGCTCGCCTACTATCCGGAATTCCTGCGCGAAGGCACGGCAATCTCCGACTACTACGAGCCGGGTGCCATTGTCTTCGGGCAGTATGAGGACGATGAGTCTTCAGTTGACGCGCTCAAGACCTTGTGCGGGCAAATCCCGGTCAAGCCTCACGTCATTCCGATCCGCAGCGCTGAGATCGTCAAATACACCAACAACTGCTGGCACGCCGTCAAGATCTCCTTCTCCAACGAGATCGGCAACCTGTGCAAGTCCGTGGGCATCGACAGCCATGTCGTCATGGATGTCCTTTGTGCGGATACGCGGCTGAACATCTCCCGGGCTTACATGAAGCCGGGTTTCGCCTATGGCGGTTCATGCCTGCCGAAGGATCTCCGTGCACTGCGCCACTTCGGCAAGGTCCACAACATCTCGACGCCGGTGCTGGATGCCGCGGTCGAAGCCAATGAATACCAGCTGGAACGAGCCTTCCGCTTGGTCAATCGCGGCGGCGCCCGGAAGGTCGGCATGTTCGGCCTGACCTTCAAGCCCGATACGGATGACCTAAGGGAAAGCCCGCTGATCCTGCTCGCAGAGCGCCTGATGAGCAAGGGCTACAAGCTGTCGATCTACGATCCGAACGTGTCCGCAATCGACGATGGCGGCCGTAATTTCATCCCGCACCTGGCGGACTTCATCAAGAGCTCCGCGGATGAGATCACGTCCGAAGTGGACACGATCATAATCGGCATCAAGAACGACCAGATTCGCGAGGCCCTCAAGAATACCCGGGGCGGTGCGAGCATTGTCGATCTCGTCCGGTTGCCGATCGAGGCATCGGCAAGTGTCCACTACGAAGGTCTTGTCTGGTAAATTGATATGATCGCCATTCTGACCCACGCCATCTTTGTCCTGGCAATCGCACTGTGCGCAGCGCTTTTGCCGGACATCGCCTTTGACGAAAAATCACGGAATGTTATTCTCCTGGTCGGCGTGATAGGCATGTGGCGCTGGTCTTGGGGACTGTTTCATCTGGTCAGAAGCCTCTGGTTCCGGCTCGTTAGTTTCCCGCGCACGCGCAAGCTTGCGGAACGGACGGCCGAAACCGAAGGCTACGGGCATGCCTTTTTCCTGATCACCAGTTTCCGCATCGACGCGCCAACGACCACAAAGGTGTACCGGGGCGCGTTCATTGCCGCCGCCGCCGCGCCGGCGGGCGCGACGGTGGTGTGTTCGATCGTGGAACTTGGCGACGAGCGCCTCATCCGGCGTCTTGCCGAGGTCATGTACGAAAAAGGTCTCCCGTTCACGCTCGAAATCGTACGAATTCCCGGCACCGGAAAACGGGACGCGCTTGCGCACGGCTTCCGAGCCATAGCCGCGTATAACCCGGCCCGGGACGACACGGTCTCGGTCATCGACGGCGACAGCATCATCCCGCCCGACTTGGTCCGCAAATGCGCGTGCCTATTCCAGATTGATCCCCAGCTCGGGGCACTGACCACGGATGAGGTCTGCACCGTCGAAGGGGTGGAGATCTTCAAGCAGTGGTACTCCATGCGTTTCGCGCAGCGGCAGATCCTGATGTCCTCGCACGGCCTCGCCAAGAGGGTGCTGACGCTGACGGGCCGTATGTCGATGTTCCGCGCCGAGGTGGCTTGCAGCCCCGAATTCATCGACCACGTCCAGAACGACTACATCCACCATTGGCGTCTTGGCCGCATCAAGATGCTGACGGGCGACGACAAGTCGAGCTGGTTCTGGCTGCTGAAGAACGGCTACAAGATGTATTACGTGCCGGATGTGCAGGTGGAGACCATCGAGCAGCCGCCCCATCCGAGTTTCCTGAAATCCGCCTACGTCCTGATGACGCGCTGGTTCGGAAACATGCTGCGCACCAACTCGCGTGCCCTGCAGCTCGGCCCTTTCCGGATCGGTTCCTTTACCTGGTGGTCGGTCCTGGACCAGCGCATATCCATGTGGACCAGTCTCTCCGGCGTGACGCTGGCCCTCCTGGGCACAGCCTTCATCACGCCCTGGACGCTGGTCTTCTATGCGCTCTGGGTGGTGGTTTCGCGCTACCTGCTGGCGCTCACCTTCCTGACCGTCAGGCCGTCGATCAACCTAGTCTATATTCCGCTGCTCTACTTCAACCAGATCTTCGGTTCGCTGGTGAAGGTGATTATCTTCTTCCGCCTCGACCGGCAGAAGTGGACCCGTCAGAAGACCGCGCTGAAGAAAACTGACAGCGCCTTTGAGGCCCGGTTCAAGGTGTGGTCGTCGCACCTGGTCAACACCGTCGCGATGCTGGTGTTCATCTCGGTGCTGGTGCTCTTGTCCAACATGCACACTTACGCGCCGTCGGAGCCGCCGCCGCGCCTGCCACGCGTTTCGGAAAGGACTTTTTCATGAGTGCCGTGGCGAAATCCAAACGGCCGGACCGGCAGTTTCCGCGATACAAAATTCCGATGCGGGCCCGCATCGACGATCAGGAAGTCACCGTCTGCGACTGGTCTAGCGCCGGTCTTGGCCTGACGGACCTGGCAACACCGCTTGAGGTGAATGCAACGCCGATGGTCACCGTTCTTCTGGAGACCAACGGATCGGTGCTGCAGCTGCCGCTGAAGGCCCGCGTGGTCTGGACCGACCCCGAGGAGCGGCGGGCCGGATTGCAGCTCCTCGAGGACGCTGACAAGACCGCGCCCCTGTCCGACTTTGCAGACCTCTACCTGGCCGGCCGGGTGGCGCAGCAGGATTCCAAAATTTACGTGTTGGGAAAAGACATGTCCGAAACAGAAAGCATCAAGTCGCCGGTCGTCGCCGCGGCACCATCCTCCGAAGCTGGTGAACTTGCCGGCCGGCTCTTCGGCCTTGCCATCTTCGCGATTGTCGGTGTCGTCGCGTTCCTGTTCCTGTTCGACGTTGTCTACAAGCGCCTGTTCACCTTCGAGGCGATCTCGGCGAGCGTGTCCTCGGATGTTGTCACCGTGTACCAGCCGAGGGATGGCGTGGTCGAGATCCAGGACCTGCCCAGCGAAGTGAGCCCGGGTCAGAAGCTGGCAACCGTCACCCTCGACACGGCTGATCACGACGGCAACAGGGTGATCGACATCATCGCGCCTTGCGACTGTTACGTCCTGGCACAGTCCAGGCCGCTGGCCTCCTATTTCGGCCGGGCTGGAACCCAGATCTTCAACCTGGTTCCCAAGGATTCACGCCCGCATGTGTCGTTGCGAATTCCGTTTCGAAAGCTGGAAGCGATTTCCAAAAATCCTAATATTTCATTGACTTATCTTGATGGAAGTCAGGTCGAAGGCGTTCGGATCCTGACCGTTCCGAAAGTGAGCGAATACACGGCCACGCAGCTCGAAGTGGTTGTCGAAGCCGGAAAAGAACTTGATCCGACAACCATCGGGCAACCCGTCTACGCCGTGTTTGACATGGCTCCGTGGCGGTAAGGGCGTTGATTTCAGGGGCTACTGAACTCGATTTTTGAATGGAGACTGGACCATGGATGAGATTGCGAATTCGAGACATATCATTCCCGCCATCATGATCGGTGGGACGGGCAATCGTCTGTGGCCGCTTTCCCGAAGCAACATGCCGAAACAGTTTCTGTGTCTCACTAACGAAAAGAGCCTCTTTCAGAACACGTTGGCGCGTGTGGAACATCCGATCTTTGCAAATCCGTGGTTCCTGACCGCGCAGTCCTTTGTCGAACTGGTCAACGCCCAATCGGAAGAAGCCGGCAATGCCTATGACGGGATCGTCCTGGAGCCTATGCAGCGCGGCACTGCAGCGGCGCTCGCCGCCGTGGCGCTCAAACTTGCCAAATCCGACCCGGACGCCCTGGTCCTCGCTATGCCCGCCGATCATGTGGTCGGCAATCCGGAGAACTTCGTGTCGGCGGTCGAACGCTCCATTCCGCTTGCCGAAGACGGCAAGATCGTCACTTTCGGCATTGTTCCGACCGAGCCGGAGACCGGCTTCGGCTATATTCGCCCGTCCGAACCCTACATGCTCAACGGCGTTGAAATCGGTGCCCTGGTCGAGCAGCCGGGCGGCTTCCTGGAAAAACCGGACCGGGAACGTGCAGAACAGTTTGTCTCCGCCGGCTATCTCTGGAACGCCGGCATCTTCCTGTTCAAGGTGTCCGTCTTGGCGGCGGAGCTGAAACGCCATGCGCCGGAAACCTTCCAGGCCGCAAACGCCGCGATTGATCGCGGCGAAGACCGGACATTCAGCAACCACGTTGTTCACATTCCGTCCGCTGAAGACTTTGCCAAATGCCCCCATGACGTGCCGATCGACATTGCGGTCATGGAAAAAAGCGATTGCGTTGCCGTGGTTCCGTGCAACGACATCGAGTGGGCCGATATCGGGTCTTTGTCAGCGCTTTGGGAGATCAGCCACAAGGACATGGATGAAAGACGGAACGTCACGGTTGGCGACGCTCTTCTGAACGAAACTCGCAATTGCTTCGTGCATGCCCAGGCCGGCCGCAAGGTTGTGCTGGGCCATGTCGACGACATGGTCGTGATCGACAGCGAGGACGCGGTGGTCATCCTGCCACGCCACCAGTCGCAACGGGTCAAGGACATCGTTAAAACGCTGAAGGCCAGCAACGCCAAACAGGTGAAATTCACCCGCAGCAGCACTCGCAGCTGGGGGACCGTCAGCATCGACCGGACCTTCGACAGCAGCCAGGTCTGCGCTGTCACGCTAAAGAAGCAGGTTCCGATCACCTACCGGGTGGCGGGCGCGGAGCGCGAAGTCTGGATGATCCACGGCCACGGGGCTGCGGAATACAGCGAGGATGGCGCGTTCAAGCGGTTCCAGCCCGGCGTGCCGGTGTCCTTCCGCGAAGGCCAGATCGTGACGCTGCGCAACATCACTGGCAATGCCGAATTCACCTATGTGCGCAACGAGCCGGACTTCGACCACGCGATCGAAGACTGGTTTCCGCAAGTCGCCAAAATCGAACTGGACGTGGCAACGTCCAGGTTCGCCTGAACGGAAAGGGTCTTTCTGAATGGACTTTGGTTCGCAGACAGCCATTGATATCGACGGTGTGCGTCTGCCCTTGTTCGACGTCGCCGCCGGCGCGCTTGTCGTGCCGCTTGAGCCCGGCCTGATCGGCTATCAGGGCCGCGCCGATATCGAGGTGCACAGGCCGGATGCCGTCTGGAAGGGCAGTGCCCAGATCCGCGCTGAGCGTTCGGACGACCGCATGCGGCTTGTGTTCACCGGACCGAGGGCCGAGCTCAACCGCATCGCCAGCGTTCTGAAGTGGGGGATCGGGGCGGCAAGCTCCTATGCCGACGGTTTCAACGACGAGCCAGCCGAGTCTGGCGGGTTCGGGCGTTTCCGGGTCGTTCAACTCGGCAAGATCGCGGCGCTCGGTCTCGTTGCCATCGCCATGATCGTGCTGATCTCGTTCCTTCTGATCCAGAAAAGCGCAACCATCACCGCGCCGCTCGCCTATATCGCTTTTCCGGGCGCGACCCTGGAAGCGCATACGACGGGTGAGGTGACCTATCTGAAGAGCGAAGGCAGCTTGGAGACAGGTGAGATGTTCGCCGCGCTTCAGACCCCAAGGGGCTTTGCCAAGTTTCTCGAGGCGACGTCGGAAGGCGTCGTGTCCAGCGTCGCGGTTCAGGATGGCGATTTCGTTCGCAAGGGCCAGCCGCTGGCGCGGGTGTCCAGGGAAGACGCCAGGCCCTATCTCGCGGTCTTTGTCAGACCGGAAGACATTGTCGCCGCGCTGCAGGCGCCGCTGGTGACCGTCACCTTCGTCGCGTCCGGAACGTCGCTGACGATCCCGGGCTCATACGGAAAATACGCCAACAGCAGCCGGCTTATGTCTGATGAGACCGGAACCATCCTGGCGGAAATTGAAATCCAGCTCCCGGATGACATGGAGGTGCCTGAAAGCGAGGCGCTTACCGTCGAGTTCACCGAGCCCTTCTGGGAAAACCGCAGCCTGTGGCCGTACCGGTTCGGAAGCTGAGCAAGAGTGTTTTGAGGAACAACTGTCCCATGGCTATGTCGATTGCATATCGGGCTCTTCTGGTTAGCTGGACCTTTGCGGCAGGTGCCCTTACGCTGCCCGATAGCCTGCCGGTCGGTCCCGCGGGCATGGCGGTTGCGCAGGAGCTGACGGAATTCGAACTTCTGCCCGGCCGTCGTCAGCTGGCTCCTACCGAGAAGGAAGTCACAATCGACAGCCTGACCTTCGGTGCCGAGGTGGCGATCGAGCGCTGGAAGGCCTTGCAGGCGGATCCCGTGCTGCGCACCTTCGACGGCTATTTCGAGATTTTCAGGGAAGTTGCCCGGATTGAAAGCCTTGAGCGGGCGTCGCTGCTTGCCGGCGTCGGGCTGGAAGGCGAATTGTCGGTGGCCGCGGTGACGATCCATGCGGACCTTCTGGCCAACCATCTGACGGCCGATGCGGCCGGCAAGGCGGCGCTCGCCGCTCTGGTAGCTTCTGAAGGGGCACTCTTTGCCGATGACAAGATCGAGCGTCTGAAGGTCAGCTATGCGCTGATCCTCGATTACCTGGAGGATGTCGAGGCCGCGGAGCTTGTCATTGCCCTGGCCGAACGCTTCTCGCGGGACGGTCTGGACGATCTAGCTGTCGAAACCTTCTCCGACTTTGTGCCCTATTATTTCAGCCTGATCGAGGATCCGGACCAACGGCAGGCTCTGGTCACGCTTGCGTCGGAAAAGGCGAAACTCCTGAAAGACCCGGATGTCTTGCGGGCCCTGGGCGAGATGGTGACCAACGCACCGCGGGCCGAAAAGGTCGCTCTGGCACAGCTTGCCTTCGACCGGCTCGACCCGGCTTACTTGACCGGCTTTCTCGACAAGGTGCCGCAAACGCGCCGGATCACCGTCGAAGCGTGGATCCACGGAACCGAAAACCTCAAGGGTGCGAAGCTGTCCGCCGACGCGAGGGACCTGGCCGAAAGGGCCACCGCGTCCGCTGACCTCGTGGCCTTTGAACTGGTCTTTGCGGCGCAGCCAGACGCCGACGCGCGCAATACCTTGCTGAAACAGTCGCTCGAAGCCGATATTTCTGCTGGGTATCCACTGCTGGCCTACCAGAAGCTGACCAACCTGCCTTTCGAACCGCAGGACGCGTTACCGCTCTATCTGGCACTGATCGAGCAATTCGCCGATCACGGCTACGCCGCCTATGTCGCCGTGCTCGCGGAAGACATCGCTGCCGCTGTCGCCGGCGGCAAGGCGGTTCTGGAAGATGACCGGAAACGCGCGCTTTTTGCGGCACTTGAAACGGTAACGGACGGCGCACTTGTCGATCGTGTCGTGACCGCGCTTCCCGGCACGCAGCAATTGGGTGCGCGCGCGAAGCTGCGCGCCGCGATCCGGGGTGCCTTTGCCGGGCCGGTCGACCAGCCGCTCGCAGCAAGTCCGCTCGCGCTTCCGGCCGATGCCGATGCCGCGCTTGCGGCCGCGGTGGCCCTGATCAATGGCGATATGCCGACAGGTGAGGCCGGTGAGGCGCCGCCGGAAGATTTCGAACTCCTGAAACAGGTGGCCGATCAGCTTTGGTCCTACAAGGGCCGGCGTGCCCTGCTTGCAGGTTTTGTCGCCGGCGAAACCGACCCGGTGCTGCGGCAGGTGGTGGCCCTGGGCGTAACGGCAAACCCGGCATTCGATGCAACCGATGCGGAAGGTGAAAAAGTCGCGACCGCCGTCGGCGCGCTGCGGCCGTCCCTGAAACCGTCCAACATTAAGGACCTTTTGGGCGCTTCCATCGGAGCCGTTGACGAAGAGGCGGTGCCAAGCGGGCAGAGCCTTGTGCGTTATGCGCGGTATCTGGCCTCTAAGGGGGACCGTCTGAACTCTTCGGTCGCCCGAACCGACAGCGAGACGCGCGGCCTCAGCGAGGCCTGGGCGGTTTTCAATGGCGCGACAAGCGCCACCGATGGGCTGAAGGCAATCGTCGATTACCGGACTCGAGTCGAGGCGTTCCGCCGGCTCGCCATCGCCCGGGCCGATGTGCTTGACCGCAAGGGGTGGCTCAACAGCGCAATACGGGACGGCGCGCCTGGACCTGTCATGCCCGGGTTCGGAGCCTATGGCATTGCCGGTGACGGACGCCTGACCATGAAGACTAGTGCCGAGGGCAGCTTTCCGGAAACCCGTGTGCCGTTCATGCCGAACCTTCTGGTCGGACCGGAAACAGTGACGTCGCACCTGCCTGTTGTGCGGAAGCGGTCGCTGGACGGTGCGCTGGCAAGCGTTGCCAGGCGCGGCGAAACGCGGGCGACGCGCCTGGTGCGGTTCTCGTCCGAACACTATGACGGACTGATCAATCTTGGCGCGCGCGAATATGTGTTCCTGAACGCGGGCACGTCCACGCCGCGCATCATTTTCATCACGCAGGGCACCGTTACCGCCAGCGAACTGGTGTCGCAGATCCAGGCGAACGACCCGGATGCGATCAGCTACGACAACGGCATCGTGACGTTGAACGTTCCCCTTGCCGTCAATGAAGGCGCCACCCTTGTCCTGAGCGGTCTGGACATCAAGGAATTCCGGTTCAACACCAACAAGGGCGCCTTTCTCGTCAACAGCGGCGATCTTTACATCGACGGTGTCACGGTCTCGTCCTTTGACGAGAAAACCAGACAGCCGAGTTATGTCGAAGACGGCGGTAAAACGCCGAAATTCCGGCCGTTCCTGTTGAGCTGGGGCAACAGCCACACCTATGCGACGTCGTCCCGCTTTGTCGCGCTGGGGTACGCAGGCGGGCGTACTTACGGGCTGTCGCTGTCGGCGGGGCCGGCCGACGAGAAATCCAAGCGCCTGCACACCGAACCGCCGACCGGAACCTTCATCAACAACTCCTTGGACAACCTCTATTACGGCTTCTACACCTACGAGGCCGAGGACGTGGTTGTTGTGGGCAATGAACTGGTCAACGGTGTGATCTACGGGCTGGATCCGCACGACTGGTCCTACAATCTGATGATGGCCTACAACACGGCCTACGGTACGCAGAAGAAACACGGCATCATCATCTCGCGCGAGGTAGACGACAGCTACATCGTCGGCAATCTCTCCTTCGAGAACAAGGGCTCGGGCATCATGCTCGACCGCTTGAGCTACGGCACGATTGTGTTCGCCAACGATGCCAGCCACAACAAGGGCGACGGCTTTGCCGCGATGGAAAGCCCGTGCGTCCTGGTGGACAGCAACTATTTCGGCGAAAACCGCCGGGCCGGCATAAAGGTCCGCAATTCCTGGGACGTGCATGTCGCCGATAACATCGTCGCCGGCAACCGGGCCGCCGGCATCGAAGCCTATATCGACAATCTGCGGTCCGCGGACGCCAGTGAATTCCGGAATTTCGAGAAGGATCCGGTCCTGCCGGTGGCGACCATGTCCTCCCTGGGCAACGAAATCCGGGGCAACACGGTCGGCGTCTCCATCCGCGGCGCCACGGAAACGCTGTATTACCGGAACCGGTTCATCGACCAGGCGCCAAAACTTGCCAGCGGCGATGTCAAGCCGCTCGCGCTCGACCTGGTGTCGCGCAGCGTGAAGGACGGCGTGCGCGTGCGGTCCGCCTGCGTGCCCAGGATCACCATCGAAAAGAGTTGCTCGCTTTACGACAAGGGCATCATTTTCTCGCAGGTCGCCCAGCCCCGCTATCTCGGGGCCGAGGCTGCGGACAATTACTGCGTGGACGTCGAAGGCTCGCCGCAGGCCCTGTGGTTCAGCGGAGAAGGGGTTGAGTAAATCATGATCACCGCACGCACCCTCTCACTGACCCTCCTGACCACGGCATTGATGCTGCCGCTCTCGTCGACACACGTCTTTGCCTCGCAAATGTCGGCCCGGATCGAGCGGCAGACGGCGGATGCCTTCGATCGCCAGCAGGAGCAGCTCACCCGGTTCGAACTGGAAACGGAGCCCGGGGAGCGCCTGGCCTATGCGCGTTTTCTCGTGGACGGCCTGATCACCTCGTCAAGCAACCCGATCCGCGTTCCGGCACCGGGCAGCGCGGCCGATATCTACCGGGATCTGCTTGGCGTCGACGATCAGAGAACCAGGATCAAAGCGGCACAAGAGCTGCGCAGCCTGCTGCTGCGGTTCGGCGACGACACCAATTTCGAGGAAATCGCCCAGCTTGAACAGCTGCTGCAGTCGGAGACGCGGCCGGCGGCGCCCGAGACGGCGCCAGTTGCGCTGAGCGAAGCCGAAACGGAGCAGAAACTGCGCCGCGAGATGGCGGACGGTTCGCTGGACGCGGCGTTGGATCTTCTGGTTCTGCTGCGCCGCCAGGGCTCCGAAGAGGCGGAGGTGTTGCGCGGGCAGATGCTGTATCTCGCCAATATCCGGCTCATCGACAGCGACAGCTCCGTGATCAAGCTGACACGCCGTTATGCCGAGACGCTCGATGCGGAAGACCATCCCGAGACGCTGGCAGCCTTGCTTGAACTGGCCGCCGGAAGCGGTTCGGACGCGGTGATGTCGATCGTCAATGCGCACCGCGAGCAGCTCGCCGCGGGCGATGTCGCAAACGTCCGTGACATCATCTGGAAACTGGTGGCGTCCGGGTCCGATCGCGCCATGGAAGTGATCGCGCTGGATCTTGTCGACAATCCCGTATTCGGGTTCGACCGGGAGGACGCCCTCTGGGCCGTTTCCAGCCTGGAAGAACTGCAGAATTTCCGGACGAACTACCTGATCGCCAAGCTCTATTACCAGGGCATTCACGTGAAAAGGGATCTGCCGCGGGCTATCTCGGCCATGGAACGGATGCTGGCGCAGGTGTCCGAAGCCGGCGAGGACCGCTTGGCGATTGCCGACAGGTTCTCCCGCATGAACCTGTCCGAGGCGCTGATCGCAAAATATGCCTTGCCGCTTTATCTGGATTTGCGCGCCAGGGGCGATGCCCGCGTGATCACCCGGATTGCCAGGATTGTCACCCGCGCCGACCGCGCCGGCTACTATGCCTCGCCGGACGACTTTCCGCTGCCAGTGGACGTTCTGATCTCCGAACTTGAGACGGCCTATCAGGACGGCAGCCTGACGGCCGGTTCGCTTCTGGCGGAGATCTTCCGCGACGGCCGGCTGGTGCCGCAGCAGACCGTTAAGGCGAGACAGGTTTACGAGGAGCTGCTGCTCCAGGCGGCCGGAGACACGGCCAAGACCCTGCTGTTTCAGGAACAGATCGCAAAAATCATGCGGGAAGAACTAGGAGTCTTCCGCAATTACAGCGAATACCACCGCATGGTTCGTGGGCTGGTCGACGGCGGCAGCGTCTGGGCGAAACGCGAATACGGTAAATTGCTGCTGAAAGGCGCTCCTCGACTCGAGCAGGACTCGGAGCAAGGGTTTGCCTTGCTGATCGATGCACTGGAGGAGGGCTATCTCTCTGCCGGGTCCAATGCGGCGGCCTACGCGCTGGAAACCGACGACAAGGCAAAACTCGTCAAGCTGGCAGCGGCCTATGACCGCTTTGATCCCCGCACGCTGACACCGGAAGACACCGTTTTTCTGGCGCGGATCAACTACACGCTCGGCGATTTCAAAAAGGCCCTCGGACTTCTTGAGGCGCCCGAGATGGCGAGCGTTGCACAGGCCCGGTTCTTGCTGGCCAAGGCTGCGCAGGCGACCGGCCAGTTGTCCAAAGAAGATGCTTCGGCTGAAATGCGCGACATCGTCCTGAGCTTTGCCGGCGACGACAGAGTGCTCCTGACCTTCATCGACGATCTGACCCGGCAGGACGGTCTGGCGTTCGACTTTGTCGAGCCTGTGCTGGCGCGCCTGGCCCAAATCGCTGACACGCATCAGGTCGACGCCATCGAACAGGCGTTCCAGCTGCGTCAGAAATGGCCACAGACCCAATCGTTGAGTTTCAAGAAAGTGGTCGACTGGTGCCGCGTCTTTGCCGAACGGGGCCGCGGCGGCCCGCTGTCGCGTGTTGCCCGCAACGTGGATGTCCAGGCGGTCGGCGAAGACAACTACCGTTATCTGATCGACACAGTCGAGGCGGTGCTATCCTTCATGCCGACCAACGGCAACCTGCGCATGTTTGTCGCCCGGCAATATGTCCGCGGCAAATACCGGGAAAAGGACGCAGGGAAAGCGAAACAGCTGATACGGGAAGCTGCGGAACTCGGCAACGAATCTGGCCTGTTCGAGATCGCCAACACGTTCTATTACGGCCAGGGCGTCGAACCGGACCGCAAGCGTGCCATGGCGATCTACCGCGACCTGGCCTTTATCGGCTCGAACCGCAGCGCCCTGTCACTGGCCAGGCTTTATTCCAAGGGGCCGAACAGTCGCGTGTATGAAGCCCGCGCCTTTGCGCATTTCGCCCGGGCTGCCACCAGCGGTTCCGTCACCGCAATGACTGAGCTGGGCCGCAGCTACATTGCCGGTGCCGGCTCTACGCAGGACGTTGAAAAAGGCCTGGGCTGGCTGGAGCGGGCTGCCGCGCGCGGCAGCACCGATGCCATGGTGCAGCTCTATTATTTCTACTTTGTGCAGAACCCCTCCAACAACAATCCGCAAGCGGAACAGTGGCTCAACGCGCTCGTCGAAGCGGATGTGCCGGACATGATCATTCGCAAGGCCGTGTCGCTGCGCAACCACTCCAAGGACGAGCACCGGGAAGAAATCGACCGGCTGCTCGACAGGGCCGAAGAGCTGGGAAGCCAGTTCGCCCGCCGCTTGCGCAACATTTACCTGCAGGAAGATCGAGCTGAGGACGCGACATGATCAGACAGACATTCACGCTGCGCCGCATTTCCCTTTTGGCGGTAAGCCTGATGCTTAGACCTGTCGTGGCCCTGGAGCAGGGGGGCGCGACGGGGGCGCATGCGCAGGAGGCACAGCAGATCCTGTATCGCTGCGACAATCTTCAGGAAAAGTCTCCGCGGTCGACCATCGGCGTTAAACTGTATCAGGGCTATGATGGCTGGTTCTTCCGTAAGAGCGATCTTGAGAACCTCTTTGAGGTTTCCGACGAGAGTCTGGCTGCATTCAAACGCGTCAACGAGGCGCTGGCAGCGCGCGGTATTCACCTGGTGCTGATGCCAATGATCCCGAGGGGGATCGTCGGTCGGGACAAGATCCCGAATGACGGCCTTCTGTCCGACATGATCTACGATCCCGATTTCTCGGCGCGCCAATTCAGTGCTTTCATCGACGCACTGAGGCAGGCGGGCATCGATGTTGTCGATATCAACCAGATCCTGGAAAGCGCACCGGATTTCGACCATAGCAGCTATTCCTTCGCCGCAGACGTGCATTGGACGCCTGACGGAGCCCGGCTTGTTGCCGAGGCTGTTGCGCGCAAGATCAGGCAGATCATTCCCGAAAAACCGAATCCGACCAAGTTCGAGACCAGTTTGTCGGGGGAAGAGGTTCTCATCAGGGGCAATCTGACCAAGGCCCTGAACGAGGTCTGCCAGGATAAGGTTCCGCCAGATAAACTGGCAACCTTCAAGACCGTGCAGGCGCTCACTTCCCTTGATGCGCTGTTTGCAGACGTGGCGGAAGGCGGCGACGGGAGGGACCTGCTCCACATTGTGGGTACGTCCTACACCGACGAAGCGCTCTACTACAATTTCGCCGGTTTTCTGAGGGAATTTCTCAAAGCGGATGTCAGCAGTTTCTCAGTCGCTGGCGGCGGTCTGACCGATGCCATCTATGGATGGACCCAAAAGAGCGGCGGGCTGGCGAAAAAGCCGAAAGTCCTTCTCTGGGAGTATTCCTCGCTGCGCGAGATCCTGAAGGAAAACACCATTGTCAGCAGCGCGATTGTTCCCGCAATTTTCGGGGCCTGTTCGGGCGACCTAGAGATTGCCGCCGGCGAATTCGCCGCCGGGTCCAATTTCGCCTTCGATCTGCCGAAAACCGGCGAACGCGCATCGAATTACTACCTTCACCTGAATTTTTCGAATGCGGCCCTCACAGGCTTTCACATCACTTATCGTTATGCCGATGGTAATGAACGAATTGCGACCTTCACCAATCCCACGCGCGTCGCGAGATTGAAGGACTTGTACCAGAGATTTCCCGAGGAAAGAGATGACACACCCGTGGGTGTGTCGCTGCAGCTGGAAAACGGTCTTTCGACCTCCGGAAACGTTCAGCTTTGCCGGTTTCCGATTGATGCCTTTTCCCGCCGCCCCGTATCCAACTAGTTTTTGAGGATTGAATATGTTGTCCAAACTCCTTGCCCTGGTCGCTGTCTTCGTCCTTATGGTGGCAGGTACTTCCAGCTCAGTAATTGCCGAAGATGCCCTTTACGAGGCGCCGATACCCGCTGACAAAAGCCTTGTCCGGTTTGTTAACGCCAAGCTCAAGAACGGGCTCGTGGTAGACTTCTCAGGCCAGAAATTCTCCGTCGATGGGAAGGCGCTGTCGGCCTACAACATCATTCAGAACGGAAGCTACACGATCGCCGACGGCATCTCTTCCAAGGACGCTGTTCTGGAGCCAGGCAAGTTTTATACGGTTGCCGTCGGCGCTGAGATCGACAGCGAACCGACGATCATCGTTATCGAGGACAAGGCCGTCGACAATCCGTCAAAGTCTGCCCTGACCTTCTACAATTTTGCCAGCAAACCGGCGGATCTCGCCCTCGCGCTCAAGGGCGATACGCGCAAGCTCTTCGAAGGGGTCGCGCCCGGCTCCATGTCGAGCAGGGAACTGCCCGCGATCGACATTGGTCTCCTGGCCTCCGTCAACGATCAGCCGGTGTTTGAAGCGGAAGCCATATCGCTGGCGGCCGACAAGCGTCAGAACGTCGTCGTTCTGGAAACTTCCGTCGGCGTGAAAGCCTATCTCGCGATGACGGCACTCAGCAAATAACAAGGGAATGCCAACCCGTCAGGTTTGGGGAACAAGAAAAATGAAAACGATCACGTATTTCAGGGCCGCTCTGGGTTCTGTTTCTGTCGCGGCCTTTCTGGCCTTGAGCGCGCACGGCGCCCGCGCTGAAAATCCGCTCATCATTCTTGAACCGCCACAGCTGGACTATGCGGCAATCTGCAAGCCCAGGGCGGAGCATGACCAGCTGGTTCTGGACCGCGACTGGACCCAATGGGATGGGGCTGGTATGGAGATTGCCGCTGCCACGGCCATCGCCGTGTCCCGGGAATACCTGAAGGGCAGCGAACAGGCGCCGCGCTCGCCGGAAACCGCGCGCCGTATTTTGCAGGCTGCCATGGATCTTTATCCGGAAAGCAGACGCTCGTTGCTTCTGCCCATGGCACGCGTCCTCCAGGCGGCAGCCGAAACTTCGGGCGACCTGAAACGCGCCGAATCCTATTTGCTTGAAGCCTATGACAGCGGCTACACTCGTGCTGCGCTCGCCCTGGGCCAGTTTTACGGCGAAGACGGTCCGGCGGAAATGCGCGACGCCGAAATGGCCCGCAACTATTTGCAGCTGTCCGCCCTCGCTGCGGATCCGGACGGGTTGCAGGAGTATGCACAGGTGCTGGTCATTGACCCGGACGTTCCGGTGAAGCAGAAGCGCACAGCGGTTTTGGGAGCACTTCTCAACATGGTCGCCTTGCTGAAGGAAGGCGATTGTTCCGTTCTCAACGACATCGGCTTTTTTTATCTGCGTGGCGTGCTGGTCCAGCAGGATGTCGGGACGGCCCTGAAATGGCTGGAAGCCTTCGCCCAGACGGGGCACACAAGGACAGCCAATTATCTTGCCAACCTGTTTGTCTCGAATCAGGTCGAGCAGATCGATGTCTCGAAATCCCTTCAGTATTTGCAGCAGGCCGCTGATGGGGGCATCGCGTCGGCGCAATTCGGTCTTGGCAAGGCGTATGTTACCGGTCTTTCCATCGAGCCCGATCTCGCGCTCGCAGAGAAATATTTCTTGGCGGCCTCTGCCCAGAACCTGCATGCCGCTGACGAATGGCTGGCCCGCATCTATTCCGGTGAATTCGGCGGAGAGGCCTATGAGGCAAAAGCCAAAATCTATTTTGAGAAGGCGTTGCAACAGCCAGAAAAATCTAAATCACTGCCCGTGATCTATGGTGGCTATCTGTCGGAAGTCGGCGGCAAGGAAGACCTTCTGAAAGCGCTTGGTATTCTTCAGCAAGCCACCAATGCCGGTTCTGTCGACGCGGCCAACGAGATCGCCAAGATCTATCTTCAGCTCGGCGGCGAGGATTCCAAACTGCTTGAAAAGGCGATGGAATATTTCCGCACCGCGGCGAGATCGGGCAATCCCGACAGCGCCTCGAAGCTGGCAAGGATGTTTTCATGCGGCATGGGCGTGCCGATCTCAGTCAATCTTGCCAATGAATGGCTGCATCAGTCGGCCGTATTGGGGGGCGTCAACTCGATCTACATCACCGGCCTCAATCTACTTGCCAGCAACGACCCGGCCGCGCAGGAGCGTGGCCGGATCTATATCAAGCAAGCGGCTTTCAAGGGCAATCCGTCGGCCATCGGCTATGCCGTTGCCCGCTGGGAGAAAGGTATCGAGGGCTTTGAAGAACAGCCTCAGGCGGCAGCCCGCCTGATTGCGTTTGTCGACAACCTGAAGGACCCTGACCTGCGTATGCGGGCGAAGCTTGCCATTCTCAAAAACCGATTTGAGGTCGCGACGACGGTCGAAGACAAGGAAGCCCAGATCGCTGCGCTGGAACCGATGCTGGAAGAAGGCGGTGCCGAGGCCCTTCTCGCCAAGGCGGAAATGTTGCGCAATGCGGGAACGGCCAAGGCACCGGACCTTGCCGAACTTTACCGAATGATCGCGGAAATGGGCGACAGCCGCGGGCAGCGCGAGTTCGGAAAGCATCTTCTGGCCGACCTGACGCTGGATGTCTCCGTCGGCCGGGGCTGGTTGGAAAAGGCGGCCAAGGCCGGCGATTTCAAGGCAAAGCTGGCGCTCCTCGACCCGGGCGCCGAGGACGCCTTGCAGGTCATGGCGTCGATCGCAACCTCTGGCGAGGTCTGCACCGTCGATGAAATGGTGTCGATGGCCCGTGTTTATTCGACTTTGCCGGATCCTCAAGCCGGCACCATGGCAAGATACTGGATGTCGCTGGCGACAACGATTGCGGATCAGGATGGCGACGATCTCTACGCGATCGGCTCGGCCTTCCAGGATGGCGTGGACGGGCTTGATCAGCGCTATCGCGCCGAGGAGTATCTGCGAGGCGCATTGGCGCTCGGCCGCACGTCGGTGCTGCGCGATCTTGCCGAGGGCCATCTCAAAGGTTTCTGGCGGCAATCCTCGCCTGAAAAAGCTAAGGAATACCTCACCAGTTTGGCCGATCTCGGGGACAAGGAAGCCGGCAACAAGCTGCTCAGCGAAATCGCCGACGGAACCATCCACTCGGACCTGAAAGAAGTGTCCGATCTTCTGGTCTTCCTGGGAGACGAGGTCAACGCGCCGGACAAGTACCTGCTCAAACTCGCCCGGTTGAACCTGGAAGGGAGGCTGGGCGAGACAGACCACCAAAAGGTTCTGGAATGGCTCACCGTCTCCGCCAGAAATGGCGAGCCCAATTCCATGTACCGCCTCTATCAGGCGCATTTCTTCGGCAACGGGACTGCGAAGGACGTCGGGCTCGGTCTCGATTGGTTGCAGAAATCCGCCGAAGCGGGCAATGCCAAGGCCGCGCGGGACCTTGCCGTTGCCTACAAGGTTGGTGTGCCCGGCCTGTCGCCTGACCCTGAAAAGGCAAGCTTCTGGGAACAACAGTACAACGACCTATCGGACGTTGACTAGACAAAAGACGGCTGTCCGTTGACTTGGCGGGTGGCGGTTAGTTCGAACGTGAACCTTAGATCCAAGGCTGCTATATGACGCTGAATGTCTTGAAATTACTGGTTTTTGCTTTGGGGGCGCTGTCGGTGTCGAACGTGTCCGCCAGCGGCTACAATTTGCCCTTCACGCCGGCGCGCCATCTCGAAGACAACAACGGGCGTTTCGTTTGCGAGGAGAAGTTGCCGCAACCGGTCGAAAAGCTCGAACTCAGCAGTATTTACAAGGACGAGGACGAGAGCCGGTCGACCATTGATCCCAAAAACAAAAAACGCTACGAGGAGGCGATTGCTGGCACGAGGGCATTTCTGACCTTCGTCACCCGCAGCGCCAGCAACTTTACACAGACAGACGGCAACCGCCTCGACGAGGCAGCCTGCGCCTTGGCCGCGCTCGATCTCTGGGCCAGAGCCGACGCCTTGTCGGATCTGAAGACCCGGCAATCCTTCCTGAGCACGACCCGGATCATTGCAGGAAGCGCCGTTGCGTATATGCAGGTGCGGTCGGCCGCTCGGCTCCTCAACTTCGACACTGATCGCATAGAAAGATGGCTGACGCGCCTCGCGGAAGAGACCGTTCCGGTCTACACGGAGTCCGGCGAACGCCGGTCCAATCTTCAGAACCACCGATATTGGGGCGGTTTTGCGGTTGCTGCCGTCGGTGTCGCGGTCGGCCGGCAGGACCTGCTTCAATTCGGTTATGACAGCTACAAGATCGGCGTCTGCCAGGTCACCGAAGAGGGCGTCCTGCCGCTTGAGCTTGACCGCAAGAAAAAGGCCCGCGACTACCACCTTCATGCCTTGGCGCCGCTCGTCATGCTCGCCTCCCTGACGGAGGCCAACGGCTACCAAGCTTTTGCGCTCTGCGACAATGGCCTCCAGCGGCTGGCGCGGTTCTCGCTCGAATCCATCATTGATCCAAGCCGGATGGAAAGACTGAGCGGCGCGCAACAGGTGAAACTGCCGAAAGGAAAGAACGGCCTGACACGCGGCGACCGCATCGCCTGGCTGGAAGTCTATCTCCAGAAGTACCCGGAAGACCGTGCGAAATACGAAGGGCTTTTTGAAGGCCCGCTTTACGCCTCCACCTTGGGGGGACGTATTAGCGTCGTCTACAGTCTAGATTTCAGAAACTGAATTTAAACAAAGATTTAGCTCCATAAGGAGAAGCGGATGAGTTTGAAATTTGGCACCAGCGGCCTGCGTGGCCTTTCCGCCGAGCTGGTGGGGAGTCCGTCTTACGTATATGCCGCCGCGTTTGCGAAATACCTTTTGGATCAGAACCTCGCCGCTTCCGGTGACCGGGTGTTGATTGGATATGATTTCCGCGACTCCAGTCCCGCCATTGCTGCAAATGTCCGGCAGGCTGTCCATGACACCGGCTTGGTTCCGGTCGACTGCGGTACGCTGCCCACACCGGCACTTGCCTTTTACGGCCTCGAGCTGGGAGCTGCTTCTACGATGATCACCGGGTCGCATATTCCGGCCGACCGGAACGGCATCAAATTCTATCTGCCGAGCGGAGAAATCACCAAACAAGACGAAAAAGCCATCACCCAACGAGCCGCTGGGATCTCGGCGCCTGAGACCGCCGCCGAAGAGGTGCCGTTCGAGGAACTCGGCAAGGAAGCCGTCGCGCGTTTCATGCAGCGGAACCGGGAGCTGCTGGCACCTGAAGCGTTGAAGGGGCTCAAGGTCGGTATCTACCAGCACTCCACGGTCGCGCGCGACATGCTCGCCGGCATCCTCAAGGACTTTGGCGCGGAGACGGTTCTGCTTGGGCGTTCGGAGACATTCATTCCGGTCGATACCGAAGCCGTTTCGGGCGAGACCCGCGCGGCGTTGAAAAGCTGGTCGTCCGATCACAGCCTCGATGCGATCGTCTCCGCGGATGGCGATGGCGACCGCCCGCTGATCGTGGACGAGACCGGGGAGCCGGTCAACGGCGACATTTGCGGGTTTCTGGCGGCACTGTTTCTAAAGGCGAACCGTATCGTGACGCCGATCACATCGAATTCCGGCATTGAGACCGCATGCGTCTGCGCCGTGCGCCGGACCAAGGTCGGCTCGCCTTTCGTAATCGCCGGCATGGACGTCGAAGCGAGCCTTGACAGCGCTCTCGTGGTCGGGTTCGAAGCCAATGGTGGCACGCTGACGGCCTCGGATTTCCAGGTTGCAGGTGGCACGCTCAGCGCTTTGCCAACCCGCGACTGTTTCTTGCCGATTCTGGCGGTTCTGGCGACGGCAAGGGTCGCCAACAGCCCGGTGTCCACGGTGACGGCCGCGCTTGGGCTTAATGCCACGGCCTCGGACCGGCTGAAGGACTTTGCCCAGGAAAAGAGCGCGGCAATCATGGCCTGGCTGACGGAAGAAGAGGGCAACCTTGCCCTGTTTCTCAAGCCTGTCGGCGTGCCCGCGGCCGTCGACACGCTCGACGGTCTCCGGATCACCCTGGAAGACGGCTCCGTCATGCATTTCCGGCCGTCCGGCAACGCGCCGGAAATGCGTTGTTATGTCGAGGCCTCGAGCCCGGAAATCTGCAAACACCTGCTGGAGAGCGGGCTCAACCTGCTTGTATCTTTCGACCGGACCGAAACCGCCTGAGGGGCGGCCTCTAGTCGAGGAGCGGGACACAAAAGTGAATGAAAACCTTGGGGATTGGAGTTGAAAAGTGGCTCATCGCATCAAAGCTAACGCATGGCTGGTCATGCTGCTGGGAACCGTCGGTCTGCAGCTGGCCGCCTGTCAGGGCAATCCGGGAGCAGCCTATCAGAACGCAAAGGTCAGCATTGCCCATAACAAGGCGGGTGTGAAAACGCCGAACGACCCCGAAAAGCTGCTTTCGATCGCGGCGAGCCTAGCGACGAGCAAGCGCGACATCCAGCAGTACAATCGGGAATACGGCAAGTATCTCCTGGAAAAGGGCATGAGGCGGCAGGCCTATCAGGCGTTTGAAACGGCGGCGCTTGCCGGTGACAGCTCGTCGGCCAACAGGCTCGTGCGCGGACAGGTAGATGGACATTATCGTCCCTCCAACCTGAGCAAGGTGACGCAACAGGTCTATCTGCCGGCGGCGCAAAATGGCTCGAGCGTTTCCGCGAGCCTCCTGATGGCGGAGTTGGTCGGCAAAGGCCAGGTGCGCGGCCCCGATTTCAAGACCGAAAGCTACTGGTTAGAGCGCGCCGTGGCACAGGGGTCGACCACAGCCGGGCGTGAGCTTGCGGAAAAAGCCGAAAGAGCCGGCAACATCAAGCTGGCGGCCTCCAATTACGCGAAGACCGACAAGATCTCGAAAAGCGCCCGCGCCCTGCGCCAGGCCCGGGTTTATTACCTTGGCCAGGGCGTGCGGCAGAACACGAAAATTGCCCATGCCTGGATGAATGTGGCGCGCAGGCTCGACAAGAAGGGCGCGGGCGAACTCGCGGCGCGTGTCTACAGGACCACCGGCGGCAGCCGGGACGGCGCCTATCTGCAGGAAGTAGCCTCGGCGGCCGGCATCAGCAATGTCCTGCCGCAGGGCCGGATCACCCGCGACTACCGGGCCGCCAAGACCGAGGCGGAGCGTCAGGCCCTGATCGAACCGCTGGAACGGTCCGCCGATGGCGGCAATGCGGACGCCGCACTGATTCTCGCCAACATCTATATCCAGACCGGCGGCAGCGACGACAAGATCGCAAAGTACCTTGGCAAGGCCTATGTCGGCGGCAAGAGCGAAGCCCTCAACTTGATGATCACGCGGCTGCAGCGGGCGAGGGCCGGGTCCCCGTCGGCGGAGGCGCTCTATCAGGCGGTCGCCGCGGCCGGCAACAGGGGTAGCGTTCCGGCGGCGCGTGCGCTCAGCGCCATGTATTCCATCGGCGGCGCCAAGCCAGCCAACGTCGCGGAAAGTCGTAGATGGCTGCGCAAGGCGGCCGATGCCGGCGACACCAAGTCCCAATATGAGCTCGGCGTCGATCTATACGAAAACGGCGACGGTGGCGGCGATCAGGCGGTGGCCGTGAAATACCTTCAAATGGCCGCCGCCAGCGGCGATCCGTTTGCTTCTTCCTATCTCAAAACAAAGCAATAGTTTTCTGTTTTTAAAAGGAAAAATGCCGTGGTTGATTCAAAGTTTGAAGTGCAGACCGCGCCCTTCGCCAGGCAGGTCGAAACCCTTGAGACCTGGCTTTCGGAAGCCGCGCTTCCACTCTGGCTTGAGGCCGGACGGGATCCGGTCCGCGGCGGCTTCTACGAGCGCATTCAGCAGGATGGCCAGCCGAGCGAGGCGGACAACCGGCGCGCGCGGGTCCAGCCCCGGCAGGTCTATTGTTTCGCCGCTGCCGGCGCGCGTGGCTGGGCAGGCGACTGGCGGGGCGCAGCCGAAAGCGGCTTTGCCTGGTTCGAGAAGGTCTATCGGCGCACCGACGGGTTCTACGGCAATCTGGCGTCGCAGAACGGTGTTCCGATCGACGCTGGCTTCGATCTCTACAACCAGGCCTTCGCCCTGTTTGCCTTTGCCGAGTTCGGCACCGCCTTTCCTGAGCGGAAGGCCGAGATGGAAGCGAAGGCGACGGCCCTTCTTCAGGCGCTGAAGCAGACTTATGCCCATCCGGAGATGGGTTTTGAAGAGGCCGTTCCGGTCAGTCTGCCGCTCTGTTCCAACCCGCATATGCATCTTTTCGAGGCCGCCCTGGCCTGGGAGGCGGTCGCTGCCGATCCGGTACCCTGGACGGCCCTGGCCGACGAGATCGCCAGCCTCGCCATGACCCGGTTCATTGACGCCGGCAATGGCGGCTTGCGAGAATTCTTCGAGCATGACTGGGCGCCGTTCGAGGGTGACAAGGGACGCATCGTCGAGCCGGGGCACCAGTTCGAATGGGCCTGGCTGCTGTGCCGCTGGGGCGAAAGCCGCGGCAATACGGAGGCGCTCGCAAAGGCAAGACGCCTGTTCGCCATCGGTGTCGATCATGGCATCTGCGACCAGCGCCAGGTGGCTTTCATGGGTCTCTACGACGATTTCTCGGTGTCCGACCCGGTCGCCAGGCTTTGGCCGCAGACGGAGTGGCTGAAAGCAGCCGGGATCCTGGCCCGTCAGAGCCTGGGCGGGGAGCGTTTCGCCTATCTGCAGGAAGCGGTCAGGGCGTGTGTCGCGCTGCGCAAGTACCTGGAAACGCCGGTGCCGGGGCTCTGGTTCGACAAGCTCAGCCCGAAGGGCGAATTCGTTGATGAGCCTGCTCCGGCCAGCAGCTTCTACCACATCGTCTGCGCCATTTACGAAGCGCAGGACACGCTGCGCGCGCTTGTGGGTGAGGAATTGAAACAGTCGGCCGTCCCGCTTGACACCTGCCAGTGACGCTCTGCCGGGCGCTGCTGAAGGTTACGGAAATTGACTTGTTCGGGAGCCGCCCGGTCGGCGGTGACCTGAATCATACTGGAAAGGTTTGGGCCATGGTGTTTTCGTCGGTCATTTTCATATTTACCTATCTGCCGCTGTTCCTGGCCATCTATTACCTAACGCCGACCCAGTACCGGTCTTATACGATCCTGATCCTGTCCTACGCCTTTTACGCCTGGTGGCGTGTCGACTTCGCCTTGCTGATGTTCTTCACGACGCTGGTGAACTACCTGGCCGTGGCTCTCATGTTCCGGTTGGATCAGGACCGGGTCCGGCTGAACATCCTGGTTGGAATGGTGGTCGCCAATCTCGGCCTTCTGTTCTATTTTAAGTATTTCAACTTCTTCGCCGAAAGCACGTCCTTTGCCTTCAACAGCGGCGAAGCCTATGCTTGGGCGCTGCCGCAGGTGATCTTGCCGATCGGTATTTCCTTTTATATCTTCCACAATCTGAGCTATCTGGTCGATGTCTATCGGCGCGATCTGACACCGTCGCGCAGCTTTGTCGACTTCTCGGCCTTCATCGCGTTTTTTCCGCACCAGATCGCCGGTCCCGTGCTGCGCTTCGCCGACCTCAAGGAACAATTCTACGACCGGGCGCACAACGCCTCGAAATTCAACTACGGCGCCGTGCGCTTCATGACGGGCCTTGCCAAGAAAGTGCTGATTGCCGACAGCGCGGCGGTGATCGCCGACGCGGCCTTTGCTATCCCCAATCCGACGGCGTCGGAAGCCTGGCTCGGGGCGATCGCCTATTCGATCCAGCTCTATTTCGACTTCTCGGGCTATTCCTCAATGGCGATCGGTCTTGCCATGATGGTCGGCTTCTATTTCGTCGAGAATTTCGACGCGCCCTATACCTCGGTCAACATCACCGATTTCTGGCGGCGCTGGCACATTTCGCTGTCCTCATGGTTGCGCGACTACCTCTACATCTCACTGGGCGGCAACCGCATCGGCATCAGCCGGACCTATGTCAACCTGGCGGCCACCATGGTGCTGGGCGGCCTGTGGCACGGTGCCAACATGACTTTCATCGTCTGGGGTGCCTGGCACGGGCTGTGGCTGATCATCGAACGGATCTTCAAGATCTCGGCCAATGCACCGTTCCAGATTGGCAACTGGCTGCTGACTACGCTGGTCTTTGTCATCGGCTGGGTGTTTTTCCGCTCCGAGACCATGGGGCAAGCGAAGGACATGCTCTCGGGCATGTTCGGTCTGCAAGGGTTTGCGCTGCGCAGCGACTATGCCTGGCAGTTCACCGCGTTCTCGCTGGTGTTCCTCGCGCTCGGCATTGCCATTGCCCTTGGGGAACGTCAGCTGCGCAAGGCGTTTTGCCTGAAGAGCACCCATGAGCTAGTCAAGACCAATGAAATCGACAATCCGCCGATTTCCCAGCCGATGGCGATTGCAGCCACCGTTCTCGGCGGATTGGCCATTTTAAAGCTGGTCGCCGACAGCGACACACCCTTCCTGTATTTCCAGTTCTAATCGGCCGGAGAAAGAAACATGCCTATTCGTCAGTTCAATCTCAGTGCCATGTCCGGCTCGGGCGACAATCCTGTCACCACGACTATCAAGTACCTGCCGACACTGTTCTGTGCCGCCATGTGCGGTCTGGGCATCTATGCCTTTGTGCATTTCTGGACCAGCGACGCGATGGTGGAGCATCGCCGGCAGCCCGTCGATTACGAGGATATTATCAAGGGTCGCGAGGCTCTCGCGCTGGAGGAAATCTACAAGGAAGAATTCCCGATCCGCGATTTTGCGACCGGTCTGATGAACACGATCAGCTTCGGGGTCTTTGACGAAGCCCGCAAGGGCCTGGTGAAGGGAGCGGACGGCTGGCTGTTCTCCGACGAGGAATTCACCTGGAACCGGGAATCGACCGAGACGCTCAATGAGCATCTGAAATTCATCGAGGAAACCGTCTTCGATCTCAGCCACAAGGGGATCACTGTGGTTGCCGTGCTGATCCCGGAAAAGGCGGACATCTACAGCGACAATCTGGGACGGATCGACCAGCCTGCGGCGCGGACGGTCTATTATGAAACAGTCCGCCAACGTCTTCTGGCGATGGAACACCTGAAGGTACCCGATCTTCGGGCGCGGTTTCAGGACGCGCGGGAATTTGAAAGCGTTTTCCTGAAGGCCGACACCCACTGGACCGTTTTCGGCGCCGGTGTCGCCGCGAAAGCGGTCGCGGAGACCCTGGCAGGCAGCGTCGATCTGAAAGAGACCGCTTATGAGCTGAAGCCGCAGGCGGTGACCGCTCATATGGGCGATCTCTATAATTTTGCCAAGTTTTCCGTCTTCTCGCCTTATTTTGACCAGTCGGCGGAGCAGGTCACGCGTCTCGACGCGGTGGCAGCCGAGCTTGGCCTCGACGACCTATTTGCCGAGGACAGTGCTGGACCAGAGGTCGCCCTGGTCGGGTCCAGTTACTCCGCCAATCCGCTCTGGAGCTTCGAGTCGCAGCTGCGCGCGGTCACCAGGACCGACCTGATCAATCTGGCCGCGGAAGGCGAGGGGCCTTTCAAGCCGATGGAAACGTTCCTGAAAGAGGAACGCGCGAAGCTTCCGCAGCTAAAAGTGGTGATCTGGGAGTTGCCGCTGCGCTATTTCGACGAGCCTAAATTCTGAGCAGTTGTTGAATGGGTATTGCCAAGTTGTTTGACCCCGGCGTTTCGGTTATCGAGACGACATGAGATTGCCGAGCACTTTCCCCGTCTGAAGGGGTTTCGTTTTCTGAGCCTCCCCCTTTGAAGTGGTCCTCCGCTATGTTTAGGAAAACGGAGGAAACACATGACCAACAAGCGACCAAAGCCGGAAGAGATTGTTACGAAGTTACGGCAGGTTGAGGTTCTGACAGGGCAAGGGATGCCGCGTCTGGATGCTATCCGTCAGATCAGCGTGACTGAACAAACGTTCTACCGCTGGAAGAAGAAGTACGGTGGAATGGGCACAGATCAATTGAAGGAACTGAAACGCCTTCAGCAAGAAAACGAGCGATTGCGCAGGGCCGTTTCTGATTTGACCTTGGACAAGTTAATTTTGGCGGAGGCCGCTAAGGGAAACTTCTAAGCCCCGCTCGCCGTCGTGCTTGCATTATTCGTGTTCGCGGTGAATTGAATGTCTCAGAACGCCGGGCTTGCCGCGTTTTGAGACAACACCTATCCACACAACGTAAGGTACCAGTTGGTCGTCCAGACGAAGAGCGGTTGGTGGCCGACATGATCGAGCTGACTCGCCAGTATGGCCGATACGGCTATCGTCGGATCGCTGCGCTGCTGAGAGATGCTGGCTGGCAGGTGAACGACAAGCGGATTGAAAGACTGTGGCGGCGAGAGGGGCTGAAAGTGCCAATGAAACAACCAAAGAAGGGACGGCTCTGGCTGAACAACGGGTCGTGCGTTCGGCTACGACCTGAGTATCGCAACCATGTCTGGTCGTACGACTTCGTGCATTGCCGGACCGACGACGGTAAGG
>NZ_JBAKIA010000023.1:0-38795 GCF_037783265.1 Roseibium algae | reverse complement strand
CTACACCCGCATTCCACGTGCGGAGGATTTCTGGTGAACTGGAAAGCTGAAATCCAGCTCCGTGATTTGGACCCGGATCAGATGATCGAGTTCATCTGCCGGTCATGCAGCCACGTTCACCACCGCAAGGCTTCTGAATTACAGGCCCGGGCAGACCTTATGTTCCATTGGATGATCGAGATCGAGCGCGATGAAACCTGTCGCAAGCGCGGATGTCGCGGCCAGTGCCGGATGGCTCTCTACCATGAATGCGAGGCGTCCGGGTTTGTCGGTGGGTTGGCTTAGGTTCCATCCATCCGCCTATATCGAACCCGGCCCGCCATGGGAGAATGGCTATTGCAAAAACTTCAATGCGCGCTTGCGCGATGAACTGCTGAATGGCGAGATCTTTACATCTCTGCGCGAGGCACAGGTCATCATCGAAAGCTGGAGAAAATACGACAACACAAAACGACCACACAGTGCCCCAAGAACGGGGGTATTGGGCTAACGCCCACCGGGGCCTGAAACCATCGAGGAGGGACAGGACCAGGCAACCGATTGGCTCTGGACTTACAATAATGAGCGACCCAACATGGGCATCGGCGGTGTAATCCTCTTCATGAAACTTAAAATGGCCGCCTGAATTCTACGGTTGTTCCCCGTTAAAAATGGTTGGATTACCGATCTACTTGCAGTGCTCTTCAGGTTTAAAAAATTGAAGAACCCTAAAAGTTGCTCCCAAAACGTGAAAGATCTGTCCGGCGGCGAATCTTGTGGCAAACCCGTTTTTAGGCTTGTTTTTGGCCATGGAGATAACGACTGCCAAGTGTATAGCGGCTGCCGACATAGGTGAGCGTGTTCACGGTCGCGGTGTCCGACCCGCTCCAGGTTTTGCGACGCAGGACCAGGCAGCTGTCACCAGGCTGGATTTGCAGAAGTTTGGCATTCTCAACATCTGCAGGCAGGGCACTGATCAGGTGTTCCACCTCGGTCAGCGGCGTTGCGTTTTGCAGATAGTCATAGGTGGCGATAGCTGTGAAATTCTGATCAACATATCCCGACACCAGCGCTGAATTGACAAAACGCTCTTCAAGCTGCACCGGTTCATTGTTTTCAAAATGAATGACAACCGAATGATCAACCGGCTTGCTGGTCTCGAATTCGAAGGCCAGCAGTAGCTCCGGTGCTGGTTCCTGAATGCGTTCGAGCGTGACCACTTCGGCGCGGTGTTTGCTGCCGCGCGCCTCAATTTCGGCAATTATATTGGAGATTTCAATCAAAGTTGATTGCGGCTTGGGCGGGGCGATGAAAGTGCCGACGCCCTGTATGCGTCGCAGATGTCCCTCAGATGTCAATTCACGCAGCGCACGGTTAACGGTCATGCGCGAGACGCCGAGGGTTGTCACGAGATCGTTCTCTGAGGGAAGCCGGCTGTTGAAACACCATTTGCCGTTGCCGATATTTTGGAGCACAAAGTCTTTCACCTTTTCATAAAGCGGTGCTGCAGAGTCCGAAAGTGCGTCCATGGTTTTATGTCCTCAGCACCGGCTTTAAAGCCCGGCCTTTACAGTGCCTGTGTTCAACTGAACATACTCAGAGCGCTGCATCACGTTGAAATTGCTATGTCGCGCAGGCATTTTCTTTTGCTGAGAGTTGCCCTGCAAACTCGGACGCAAAACCTACTCCGCTACTTCGATGATGGTTTTCAATGCCTTGCCTTCGCCTGCGAGCAATGACTTGTAGGCTTGGGGGATGTCATCGAGCGAAGACAGCACCTCACAAAACCGCTCAAGCACCCGAGCCAAAGAGGGCAACATTTTGACAGCCTCAGGCAATTCATCGGCATAGGCATGACAGCCTATGAGAGAGGTTTCGGATTCCACCAGACGTTTCGGATCGAGCGCCAGCGTACCATGGCCAATGCCGACCAGGCCCAGTGCGCCGCCGCCTGCCAAGAGGTTCAGCGCTTTTTCAATCGCGATGACATTGCCCGTGGTATCGAGCGCATAGCGCAAGCGTTTTTCAGCCAAAGCCCTGCTGATCTCGGCCTTGTCGAGCGCGACGGCCTTGCCGCCGGTGGCCTGGCTGACCAATGCGCATTTGTCTGCATTGAGGTCGGCGAGCAGCAGCGGGCCATCATGCAGGTGAGATATGACCAAGGCGCTCAAACCGCCGATGGCGCCACAGCCAACCACAAGAACTGGTTCACCCGTAGGCAAAGCCAGACGCCGCACAGCGTGAAGCGCAACGGCAAGAGGCTCGGCCATAGCGGCAATGCGCGGTGACAGGTCCTGCTCATGATTGACTACCAGATCAACAGGCAGTTGCACCATTTCGGCAAAGCCTCCGTCGCAAGCTTCGCCCACAAAGCCCATGGATTCACAGACGTTGCTCAGTCCGCTTTTGCAGGCAGGGCAGGTACCGCAGGTGACGCGGGAATCCACCGCAACCAGGTCCCCAACCGCAATCTTGCTCACTCCTTCGCCGATCTCGCTCACCCGACCGCAGAACTCATGACCAGCGGTCGAGGGGCTGCGGCTGATCCATTCACCTGTGCGAAAATTGTGCAGATCAGAGCCGCAAATACCCGCCGCCCTGACCTTGAGATTGACAAAGCCTGCGGGTGGAGAGGAGGGGGAGCCCACCTCTTCAACGCGTAGTTCCATGGCCTCATACAGTCGGACAGCTTTCATGGCTCAGCTGTCCTTTTTCAGATAGGCATCACGCACAGGCGAAACCGCAAGAGCGTGGGATGAGAAGCCTTCATAAAGTGCTAGATTATACGAGTGCTTAGCGAATTCCGGATAGGCCGGGGGAGTGACATAACCTATGGAACTGCGCTTGACGAAGTCGCTCACCGAAAGCGGGCCAAAGGTTCGCGCCCAACGGCTGGTTGGCAGCACCGCATTCGGGCCAAGGGCAAAATTGCCGATGCTGACCGGCGTATGTGTGCCCATCAGGACTTCTGACGCTTCGGTGATGTGACCGAGATGCACGAAAGGCTGTTCGGAGAGAAGTTCCAAATGCTCAGGCGCATAGGCATTGACGAAGTCGTAGCTCTCCTCAATCGAAGAGGTGAGCACAATGCCGCCGGTCTTGCCGGTGAGCACTGTTTTGGAAAACTCAACACGCTGCTCGGTCATCTTGGCCCAATGCTCCGGCAGAGCTGCAAGCGCTTCATCCACCACGCGCTGGCTATGGGTGACCAGATAGGCCGATGAATCCGGCCCGTGTTCCGCCTCAATAAGTAGATCAAGTGCTGCAAGACCACCATGCACGGTGTCATCGGCCAGCACCATGACTTCTGAAGGGCCAGCAGGCAGGCCTGTGTCGATGATGCCCGACAGGCTGCGTTTGGCTGCCACCACCCAAGGGCTACCTGGGCCAACGATCTTGAGCGCTGGCTTGATGGTCTCAGTGCCATAGGCGACCGCCGCAACTGCCTGCGCGCCCCCCACTTTGTAAACGCTTTCCACACCTGCAAGACGTGCTGCGACCAATGTTGCCGCATCCACTTTGCCATCGGGTGCAGGTGGCGTTACGATAGCGAGGCTTGGCACGCCTGCGACAACACCCGGGATCGAGGTCATCATGGTAACAGATGGGAACGAGCCCTTGCCTCGTGGCACATAGAGCGCGACGGACTGGATCGGTGTAAAGCGGTCACCGGCAAAAGCGCCGGGACGGATTTCCTTGAGCCACATGGCCTCAGGTTTTTGCTCTTCATGGAAGGTGCGGATATTGCTGATGCCAAACTGGATAGACTCAATAACGCTCTCATCGACCAACTTGAAAGCCTCGTCAAATTCGGCCTCAGTGACCTTGATATTGGCCTCACTCACATCGGCTCTATCAAGCTCGCGTCCGAAACGCGCCACGGCTGAATCACCCTCGGTGCGTACAGCCTCGATGATGGGTGCAACTTTTTCAATAAAGCCGGAAAGGTCTGTTTCAGAGCGGCGAAGCAGGGCTTTTTTTTCTTCCGTATTGAGCTTGGCATACTCATAAAAAGACACGTTCGTCATAGTCTTGTCCTTCGTATCAGCCCCGAAAGGGACCGTAGTTTCATTTTGATTTGAGGAAAAAATCAAGGCCGACGAGCCGGTCCAAAAGAGCAATCACAAGTCCTGCGCAAACAATAAACACTACGGAAATTGCCGCGAGATCAGGTGTGATGATGGAGCGGATAGAATTGTAGATTTGTACTGGCAGCGTCACAATGCGCGCATCAACCAACAACAGGCTGACCAAGAATTCATTGAGCGCAAGAATGAACATCAAAAGCGATCCGGTGATCACGCCAGGAAGAACGGCAGGAAGTGTGATGTAGAGAAAGCGTTGCAGCGGTGGCGCACCGCAATTGGCGGCAGCGAGTTCTAGATCAGGCGATAGATTTCTGGCGCTTGCGGTGACCGCCCAGATCATGAACGGCAAATTGATTACACAGCAGGCAATTCCAACCGGCCAGAGACTGCCCAAAACGCCTATCTTGCCGAAGGCCAGCATCATGCCGATACCTGACCCAATCAGAGGGATTGTGAATGGCAAAAGCAGGTAGATCTGGATTGAGCGCGCAAACCGCACCCGGTATTTGACCAGCGCAATACCTGCAAGCGTTCCTGCGGGTATGGCAATCAGCGTGCAAATCGTCGCGACAATGAGCGAGCGCACGAAAGCCTGACGCAGATCACTGGCTTGGGCAATGGAGGCATACCATTTCAAAGAAAGGCCATCGGGCGGGAATGTTATGATGTTTCCGGCCGTAAATGATGCACCCAAGACCACAATGGTGGGGGCGGACAGCATGACGATGGCTGTGGCGACAAAGGCCCAGATGACGAGAGATTTGCTAGTGCTGTCGCTCACTTGCCATCATCCCCCATTGCCAGAGTGCCAGCGCCAAAGAGCATGAAGACGACCCCCACAAGAATGGAGCCCACGGCCACCAGCATCAGCGACAGCGTGGCACCCAGGCCTTGATCAGAGGTGCGGAAGAATTGGTCGTAGATTGCATTGGCGATGAAATCCTGCGTGCCGCCGCCAAGAATTGCCGGAAGGGCAAAATCAGTCAGTGACAAGGTGCTGACTACCAGACCCGCCCCAATCAGACCGGGTTTTGAGAGTGGTAAAACCACATAGCGGAAAGTTTTCACCCAGCCCGCCCCTAAGGAGCTGGCCGCTGATTCAAGTTCGCTCGGAATAGCGGTCAAAGCCGGAGCCAACATTAGAACCGCAAAGGGCAACATATACTGCACCAGACCAAACAGAACCGCCGGATAATTATAAAGCAGGCGGATAGGGGACACGCCGACAAGACCCAAGGCATCATTGACCACGCCCTGATTACCCAAAATGATGAGCCAGCCATAAGCACGCACCACCTGGCCAATGAAGAACGGCAGGAACAACGCGACAAGCAAAAATTTTCGCAAAGTGGAGGATGGTGTACGCACCATCAAATAGGCATAGGGGAAGGCAAAGATTAGTGTGACGAGCGTGACAATCAGCGCGCCCATGAGGCTGCGGCTGGCCACTTTGAAAAAGAAACCTTCTGTGAGCACGCGTTGGTAATTGGCCAGCGTATAATTCTCGGAGGTCAAGAATGTTTTGGTGTCAAGAGTACGAAGACTTGCATCACCGATTTGGATCAGCCCCACAACAAGTAATCCAACAAGGACGAGGGCCGGCAGCAGCATGACATAGGGCAGACCCGGCTGGAACCGTGACGGCCAAACTAGTTCCGCAAAGCGTTCCAACGCATCCATAGTGCGCCATATCAGGGGATACTGTGCACGGGGAGCGCGCATGACACCAATCCTTGTTCAGAACCATAAAGCGCCCGCCGCCGAAGGGAGCAGCGGCAGGCTAAGAGAGCATTGATTAGCCCTGCATGATTTCCTTGAACTTCGCGAACCATTCGCTTTCATGCTCGACCTGAATCTTTGACGAGACGCGAATGAGGTGTTTGAACTGCTCCGGGGTGACCGGGTAGGATGGGTCGCCGATCAGATCCGCAGGCGGTGTCAGGCCAGGAATGACGCCGGGCAAGCCCAAGCCATCAAGCCACACCTGCTGAGCACCTTTGGTCAAAGCATGGTTGATATACTGCTTGGCCCAATACAGCTCGTTTTCCGGCAGGCCTTTTGGAATCCAAAGCCCGTCGGTGTCGAACTTAGCACCTTCTTCAGGAACCACCCAAGCGATGTCTATGCCGTTTTTCTTGGCTTCGCGGGCATTGGTGGAGATGGTGCAGGCCGCGTCGATTTCGCCGTTCTGGAACCATGTTGTGAAGTCCGGATCTTCGCCGAGAAGTGGCTGCTGTGCTTTGATTTCATTTATGAAATCCCAGCATGGCTGCATGTCATCTGGAATGCCGTCAAGACTTCCGCCACCGGCGACTTGTGCCGGGAAGTGGAAGCCGATGCCATCATTGTAGAGCGCAATGCGACCCTTGAGTTTCGGATCAAGCAGATCTTTCCATGACTTTGGCGGACCATCCGGGAAAGCTTCCGGGCGATAGGCCAGAACATAGACATAGCCGTAGGTGTTGACGATCGGGTAGCCCTCAAGCCCAACTGGCTTTGCAAGATCTGTGGTGTCTTTGAGGTTTGGCAGATCAGAGAGGTCTTCCGTCACGCCGC
Source organism: Roseibium algae (assembly GCF_037783265.1). Taxonomy (NCBI): domain Bacteria; kingdom Pseudomonadati; phylum Pseudomonadota; class Alphaproteobacteria; order Hyphomicrobiales; family Stappiaceae; genus Roseibium; species Roseibium algae. Next base: position 32,172 of record NZ_JBAKIA010000023.1, on the reverse strand, counting down.
GCAAAGCTGATTTGGTGGCGTTGGTTGTGGTGTCCCAGTTGATGTGGATTGGCGGAACGCGACCTTGCGCAACCGCAGCCCAGATCTTTGGCTGAATTTCATTGTCTTCCGTCAAGTCGTGGCGAACTGCGATGCCTGTCATTTCGGTGAAGCTGTCAGACACACCAGCTTTAAGTGCCTCCACCCAGCTGCCGCCCCAGGCGCGCACGATGATTTCTGATGGCTTTTCAGGTTCCTGCGCAAACGCACGGTTCACGCCAAGCGATGAGACACCAGCGGCAGCGGCGATTACGGCAACTGACGCAAGTAAACTGCGTCGACGGATCTTTGTTGAAAGAATTGTATCATGCGACATTTTACATTCTCCTCTGGCTGGACCTTTAGTGGTCACTTTTTAAAGACCTGCATATCCCTTGCATTCCAGCCAAGACGCACATCGTCACCGGGACCAAATTGCAAATGCGATTCCTGATCATGGTCGAAGACACGCATCAGCGTATCACCAAGTTCAGAAATTAGGATTTCGTAGACAACGCGCTCGCCCTCAAAAATGCAGTCAATAACCTTGCCCTGCACGATGGAATCTAGGCTATCAAGGTGCCCGTCTCTGGAGGTGATACGGATTTGCTCGGCACGGACCGCACCCGAACAATTCGCGCCAACGCGCAGCCCATCAGTTTGCTCAACAAGTGTCCCCGACAGGGTCACACCATCGGCTTCGAATTCGACGCTTTGGTCTGTCAGTTTGCTGACTTTGCCTTCAACAAAGTTGGTCACGCCAATGAAATTGGCCACAAATGCATTGGCTGGTGCGCGGTACGCCCCAACGGGAGCTGCCTTTTGTTGAATTGCTCCGTTATTCATGATTATGATTTCATCAGACACTACTAGGGCTTCGCGCTGGTCATGGGTGACGTTGATTGTAGTCACGCCAAGCTCTTTTTGAATGCGGCGGAATTCGAGCTGCATCTCTTCGCGCAGCTTGCGATCAAGGGCTGCCAACGGTTCATCAAGCAATAAGAGGTCGGGTTCAAACACCAAAGCGCGGGCAATGGCAACACGCTGTTGCTGACCGCCTGAAAGCTCATTGATGCGCCTCTCACCATAGCCGCCAAGGCGCACAAGTTCGAGATAATGCTGAACCTTGTCCGGGATCGTGCGCACTTGATAGCGGCGCATTTTCAACGGGAAGGCAACGTTCTCCGCAGCCGTCATATGGGGAAAAAGGGCGAGCTTTTGAAAGACCATGCCGATGGCACGTTTGTGCGGAGGAATAGCGCTGACCGGTTGATTTTTGATGAAAATCTCCCCCCTAGTCGGCATGTCAAAACCTGCAATCATGCGCAATAGCGTGGTTTTGCCCGAGCCTGATGGACCGAGGATTGTAAGGAATTTTCCTTCGGGCAAATCAAAAGACGCGTCATCAACCGCATGCACATCGCCGAACACCATTGAGACGTTCTTAACTGAAACGGCGATGTCATCAGCCGCATGGAGATTGGAGGCGCTCGCGTCCATTATGGTCCCCTGCTTTTCTCCACGTAATGGCCTTAGCACTGCGGAGCCTTGTGTCCTATTGCCTGATGCCACGACAGCATTCCAGAACTTGTGTGAAGCGCATCAAAATCAGTTAAGATATTAAAATTGCCCCACAATAAACGCCCAGTACCCGATGGGTACTGAACATTGATCGGCAAATCAGTCTGAGTTTTATTAACTTGTATATACATGTGCATATATGCTCAGTCAACGAAAATGCGTAATTTTTACTCTGTGTGAGCATTGCCTTATTATTGGGCAAATCTGAAGGTCTTCGCATTTTGGCTCACCCCAATCAAAACTTTAAATCGACGCCAGAAACCCGCCATCAACCGGCAAGCAGTGGCCAGTAATATAGGCGGATGCATCGCTGCATAAAAAGACGGCGACACCACCAATGTCGCTGCCTTTGCCAAAGCGGCGCTGAGGAATTTTATCGAGCATCGTGGCTTGCCAGTCTTCGTTTTCATAGAAAACTTCGGTCATCGCGGTTCTGAAATAGCCCGGCGCTATTGCGTTGACGCGAATGCCGTACGGCGCCCATTCTGTTGCCAAGGCGCGAGTGACACCAAGCAGGCCGGATTTTGAGGCCCCATAAGGTGCAGCCGTCGGAATACCGACATAAGATGTCAGCGAACACAGATTGACGATCGCCCCACCATGCTGCTTTTCCATAATTCGCCCCGCCGCTTGGGCGCAAAAGAATGCGCCCTTTAGGTTGGTAGAAACGATCTGGTCCCAAAGCGCCTCATCCACATCAAGAGATGGAGATACATTTTCAAAGCCGGCATTGTTGATCAAAATCGATAGCCCGCCCAACTCTTCCGCCGCTTTATCAGTTACGCAGGTGCAAGACTCTACATCACGCACATCTTGTGCCAGTGCCACACATTTTCGTCCGTGCTTTTCAACCTTGGCTTTGGTTTCGCTTAGGTTCCCAACCAACCGCGCAGTAATGGCCACATCCGCACCAGCCTGAGCAAGGGCTATGGCAATCGCCTGACCAATGCCACGGCTGGCACCTGTGACGAGAGCGGTGCGACCGGAAAGGTCAAAAATAGGACGAGTCATGGTGGTTCCTTTTGGATTGTGGTTTGATGAAAAGACATCGTTTTCTATAATTATGTCCATGCATATTTACGGGTAGAATGTCTGTTCCTATCATTTGAACCGGGTATTTGCCCCTTATGGAGACTGCAAATGTCAAACCCGTCAAGCTTTGTCGGTAATGAAGTAAATGCGATTGAGCCTGACAATTCGGGGGCTTACACGGGGCATGTCGCAAAGTTTGTCGAGTTAACTGTGTCTTGAGATTTGGCTGTTGAAAGAGCGCTCCTGTAATTGGAGTTCTGCGTCATGGTTCTCAGTGCCATCGCCGACAAACTGAAACGCCAATCGAAGGATGACTTCAAAGGGAGACAGTTTGAGGCCTGGCTGATCATCCAGGCCGTGTCCTGGTACTTGCGTTATCCGCTGAGCTATCGGGACTTGGAAGAAATGTTCCTGAAACGCGGCTTTGAGTTCGACTACAGCACCATCAACAGATGGGTTTTGGTGTATGCGCCGCTGATCGAAAAGCGGCTACGCCGGTTCCGCAAACCGCATTGCGGCTCGGTCCGCATCGATGAGAGCTATGTGCGCATCAAGGGCCAATGGCGCTATCTGTATCAGGCCATCGATAAGCATGGAAATCCGGTCGATTTCCTGCTGGCAGCAAAGCGTAATCTGAATTCGGCCAAGCGGTTCTTTCGAGAAATGTTGAAGGGTGCCCCGCTGCTGTCACCGGGCATAATCGGCACCGATGGTGCCGGCACGTTTCCTCCGGCCATCGGGGACGCGGTTGACGGCGGTCTGCTTCCTCCGGATCCTGTGCACTATGTGACCAAGCATTTGCAACAAGGCATCGAGAGCGATCATTTCAGGGTGAAGAAGAGTATGCCGAAGGTTGGCGGTTTCCGCTCGTTCAATTCAGCCAGAAAATCTATCACCGACTTTGAAGCCATGCTGTGGCTCAAGAAGGGTTTCGGCGTTACCGGTCAATGGAGTGTCCGCGAACAAAACGATTTGCTGGCGGTGCTCTTCGGAATTAGCGCCCGCCATAGGCCTGTTTTATCCTGCTATCAGTGCTTGTCCTGTCGCAAGTAAGTTCGGCCCAAGGCAGATGGAGCCCCATTGTCTCCGCTGCGCCGGATGCATGCGATGCAGAACACTACCAAGGTCAGCACATAGGGCAACATAGCGCCGAGGTAGATCGGAAAGTCCAAGCCGAGTGTTTGTAAACGTAACATTGCGGCCTCCGCCCCGCCGAAAAGGGCAGCTCCAAGAAGAACGCCCCCAGGGCGCCATCCCGCAAAAATTACGATGGCCACTGCTACCCAACCACGCCCGGCAATCATGCCTTCCACCCAGACATGGGCAGAGGCTACGCTCAGATAGGCCCCCGCGAGGCCCGCAAGCGCACCGCTGGCCAACACGGCACCGAGCTGTGTCAGCTGTATATCTATGCCCACCACGTCGGCCGCTGCTGGATCCTCTCCAACCGCCCGCAAACGCAAACCTGAATGAGAGCGAAAGAGCCAGATCCAAACAAGCAACAGCAGTAGCAGTGTAACAGGCAGCAGTACATTTTGTTGCCCCAGTAGCCTTGGTAGACCCGCTCCCCAAGCCGTATCCGATAACCGGGCCAAACCGTCAAACGGCTTTTGCATGGATGACCGTCCCACAACACCGGTTATCCCGAGGCCAAGCGCAACTGTGGCAAGGCCCGCAAGCGTATGATCGGCACGAAACACGACCGCTGCCACGCCGAAAACCAAAGACAGCGCGGTGCCTGCTAGTACTCCCCCCAGAACAGCTAGCATCGGATCATAACCGGCAAGCACCAACAGCGCGCCGGTCATAGCTCCAACGGCCATCAGGCCTTCCGGACAAAGGTTCAAAACCCCGGCCCTTTCGGAAATCATTAATCCGAGACTCGCGAGCAAAAGGGGCAATGTAAAGCTTGGAAGTACAGTCAACCAGGCCAGAACCAAATCGATCATACGGGCCTCCTATTCGTCAGCCGGTACTCCGAAAAAAGTTGCGCTGCTAATACGGAGAGCAGCACCAGGCCTTGCACCATAAGTACAGCGGCCTCCGAGATGCCATAAAAGACCTTCAGAACCCCGCCGGCGGTCGTAATCCCCCCCAGAGCAACAGCAACCGCGAAAACCCCCAGGGGATTGGCCCGGGCCAGAAACGCAATCACGATCCCGCTGAAAATGTAGCCCGCGCCAATAGACTGGCTAAGACGGTACTCTGTTCCGGCCGCAATAACGCCCCCTGCCAATCCACACAAAGCGCCGGAGCCCAGAACAAACACAGCCACAGTTCCCAGTACCGGCAAGCCTGTTGCCCGGGCCGTGCGCAGGTTCGCGCCAACTGCCTTGGCCTGAAGCCCGAAACGACTGACATCGGTCAGCCAAGTACAGACCGCTACGGCAGTCAGCGCAATCCAGAGGCCCTCATGAACCTGCCCCCAACCCAAAAGATCAAGTCGCTCGGCCGAATCAAAACTGGGTGAAGTCGGAAAGCCGGTTACTGTATCGCGCCAGGCGCCGAACAGCATATGCTGCACCCAGAAGAAAGCAATCGAACCGAGAAGCAATGTGGAAATGACTTCAGTGACGGACCAGGCAAGCTTCATGGCAAGAGCAATTGCAATCCAAGCTCCACCTGCAGCCATCGCTGCAAACATCATCAACCACAACCGAACCGGTTCCGGCCCAACATCATTTACGGAAACCCAGGTTGCGGCCATTGCCCCGCACCACAGTTGCCCTTCAATTCCAATATTCCAGAACTTGACCCGCATTGACAGCGAAGTCCCCAGTCCGACCAAAATCAGCGGAATAGCTGCCGTAACCGTCTGGTCCAACCCCTGCAATGTCATAAAAGTCTGGACCACAAATTCCTGATAGAGATCCGTCGATGAAACTCCCATGAACATCAAAAGGAGTGCTGAGAGCCCCAAGCCAGAAGCCAGACCGCCAAAATAGCACAATCCGCTAAGCCATCCCGGAGCCGACTGACGGCGGATCAAAAGAGTACTTTCAAACATGGCCGACCATCAATTCTCCAAGCCGGGTCGGGTTCAGATCGGCACCGGACAACGGCGCGCTGAGCCGACCCCGATTCAAGACCGCCACAGAGCTGCACATATGCAAGATCTCGTCTAAGTCCTCACTGATCAGGAGACAGGCAGCGCCTTCCTTTGCGGATTCTGCCAGGAGGTCCAGAACGGCATTCACCGAGCGCACGTCAAGTCCGCGCACAGGCGAGTGGGCAACAACAACACGGGTCCCGGCCGACAGTTCGCGGGCAAGCAGTACTTTTTGGGCATTGCCGCCTGACAATAGAGACGCCTTGGTCTCCGGGGTGCCACCCAGGACATTGAAATCCTTGAGGCTTTTTTCCGCGTCACGTATCATCGCTTTCCGCGACATGCGCCACCAGGGACCAAACCGCCCGCTGTCCAGACTGGTCAAAGTCAAGTTCTCTGACAGAGTAAGATCCCCTGCCATGGCACTGTCGAAACGGTCTGCCGGAATGATCCTTAAACCCGCCTTGCGCCGCTGCGCCGGAGACGCGTTTGTCAGGTCAAGGCCTGTGAGCACGATCCGCCCATCGAGCGGGCGGATCAGTCCGTTCAGGCAGGCAACCAGTTCCGACTGACCATTGCCTCCCACTCCGGCAATTCCGAAAATCTCACCCGCACGAAGCGACAGCGTCAGCCCTTCAAGTGTCACGGCGCCGTCCCCGACTTCTAAATCCTCGATCCGGAGAAGCTCGTCACCAAAGTGGCCCATCTGAACCGGTGGTTTCTCTTTCACCTCACCGAATGCCAGCTGTGTGACCTGCGCTATCGTTGTTACTGCCATTGGCGCGGCGTCCAGAACAGTCCTGCCCTGGGTCATGACCGTAATCTGGTCGCAATGATCTGCAACCTCCTGCAACTTGTGTGTGATGAGAACCACCGCATGCCCGGCAAGGGCCAAACGCTGCAGCAACGATAACAGGCCCCGGGTCTCACCCTGTGTCAGCACTGCAGTGGGCTCGTCCAGGATCATAATGCCTGCCCCCAGGAGCAAGACTTTGACGATTTCCGCCCTCTGCTGTTCGGCAACGGAAATGCGTTCAACTCGCGCGTTCGGGTCCAGTGAGAAGCCCAATTCACCTGACTTTTCTTCGATCAAATGTGCAGCCTCGCCGATGCTGCACCTGCGGCCTGCACCGCCAAGTGCCAACGCCACATTCTCCGCCACCGTAAAACGGCCCACGAGACGAAAATGTTGATGAACCATACCGATTCCAGCAACAATCGCGTCCGCCGGATTGCGCAGCGGCACATCCCGGCCATCCACTATCACCTTGCCGCAGTCAGGTGCATAAACCCCTGTCGCGACATTCATTATCGTTGATTTCCCCGCGCCATTTTCACCAACGAGAGCATGCACCTCGCCCCATTCCAGACGAAAACCCGCACAAGACAGAACTTTCTTGCCATCGAACGTCTTATCAATACCTTGCAACAATAAGGCTGGTGGACGTCCGCCAGCCTTATGGGAGCCGGGCGACTTCAACAGCGTTTTTATCTTGGACATCATTTGCTGGCAGGCATGGTTCCGGTTATCCCTTCCACAAAGAAGTCCATAGACCACAGATCTTCATCCGGTAGAATTTCGCCCTCGGGCACCTTTATTTCATCTGCATTTGTCTTCAAAGGCCCCGCAAACGGGTTCAAGTCACCAACTATCATGGCTGCCTTAGCTGCCTCGATCTTCTCTTTGGTCGTTTGGGTAACACTGGGGCCGAATGGTGCCAGACCAATCACTCCGGTCTCAAGCCCGCCGAACCAGCCCCACTCTTCCGGCTGCCAGGATCCATCAATCACCGACTTGATGCGCGGAACTAGATACTTGTCCCAATGGAAGACCACTGACGTGGCAATACCTTCAGGAGCGGAGGGAGACATGTCGAGCTGATACCCAATGGAGTTTGCCCCACGTTCTTCAGCCGCCTTCAGAGCCGAGGCTGCGGATAGGTCTGTGGCGATCACATCAGCCCCTTGATCGAGCAGTGCCTCAGCCACCTGGCCTTCCCTTACCGGATCCCACCAGCTGTTGGTGAAGGTTGCATAAGTTTCAATGTCGGGTTTGACCGACTGAGCTCCCCGCGCAAATCCGTTGATGTCCCAGTTCACGACACCAACGGGGAAGCCCGCCAGCATGCCTATCTTACCTGCTTCAGAACCATCGGCTGCCGCAATGCCGGCGAGGTACCAAGCCTGATATGTGCGTGCATAGAAGCTTTCCATATTGTCACTATTATGCACGCCTGAGGCATTGAAGAACGCAACATCCGGATAAGCTTCAGCGGCTTCATTCATAGCCTCAGAATAACCGTAGGTGGTCCCGACAATGATGTTAAAGCCACGCTTTACATACAAATCGATGGCCGCCCGCAAGCGGGTCGCTTCTTCCGGGATGTTCTCCGCCACAGCGACATCGATACCAAGTTCAGCTTCCAAAATCTCCCGGCCGTTATCGATGGCTTCGTTCCAGCCGCCATCCTTTGCCGTTGCAGCATAGATGAATGCAATCTTCGGATCGCTTTTGAGCTCGAAAGCATCTGCAGCATGTGAGCTAAACAAGGCAGTTACGGAGAAAGCAGCGGCATGCCAGAAACGTAATTTCATCAGGAACCCTCATAGGTGACAGGCTCCCCAAAATTGCAAAAAATTCAGGGAAAACCCATGGTTTTAGTTCTTGTGAATTGAATTCAATCACGGTACCATTGTTCATTCAAGGCGCAATTTTCCGCATAAAACCTGCAATATCGTCTATAATACTGGACAGTCTTTATGGATTTTCAATCTCTTGAAGCCTTTGTAAAAATTGCAGAATCTCATTCCTTGTCAGCTGCTGCCAGGCTTTATGATTTACCCAAGTCAACAATCAGCCTGAGATTAAGGCAGCTTGAGGGGCAGATTGGCGCGGAATTGTTCACTCGCCGCGGAAAGACCCTAGAACTAACAGATGCAGGTTGTGTCCTTCTTGAGCGGGCACGTCAAATTCTTGCACTCTGCGACGACGCTAGTGCGGCCGTCAGTTTAGTTCACGAAGAAGCAGCAGGTGTGATCAAGATTGGAGCGACCGGCGAATTCGGAACAGCACTCAACGCGCAGATGCTTAGCGCGTTCCGCCAAGCCTATCCCAGGATACAGCTTGACCTCGTTTTCTTCTCGCCCTCAGTCTTCCTCGACCTGTCACGCCAGCGTATTTTCGACGCAGTCCTGTCTTTCGACGAAGCCGGCGGCGTCGATCGCCATGCAGAAGTCCTGACCACCGTAACTCATGGACTTTATGCCAGCCCCCACTACTTGAGCCAGCTCGGTACTCCCATTGAGACTGCACACCTTTCCAACCATCGCGGGGTGCTCTACCGGACAGCCGATGGCATCCAGTCCTGGAAGCTAAAACGTAAAAAACAGTCCGTTGAAGTGCAACCTACCGGAGACATCGTCGCCAACGATTACTGGACACTGAAATATTTCACAGTTGCCAGCGCTGGTATTGCACTGCTGCCGCAGTTTTTCACCGAGCTTGAATGCCGTTATAACCATCTGGTTCCTGTTCTGCCGCAATGGCAGACAGAGGCGCGCCCGATCTGCATTCGTGTGCCAGACCAGCGTTATATGGCCCCTAAAACAAGGGCATTCATCGACTTTTGTAAGAGCTATTTTCAGCCGGGCTTCACCTTTGTCGGACCGCGCTACTACGTGGAATCTTTGAGTATCCAGGCTGGCACTTCTTCCCAAACCCCACAGGAATTGAAAGAATAATGGAGAATGACATGGCTAAACTAAATACGGGTAACGGGACTCGCCTGCTCAAAGACAGCGGTCTCGATGCTGCTCCTGTCCCATTTGACAGCTTGCCTGTGATTGATCTGGCGCCGATCTTCAACGGCGATCCGGACACCAAAACACAACTTGCCACTGATCTGCGAAGAGCCTGTACCGAAGTCGGCTTCTTCTACATCAAAAATCACAACGTCCCACAATCCGTCATCGATGATGCCTTCGGTACTGCACGGCGTTTCTTTGCACAAGCCACCGATGAAAAGATGGCAATTCATGTTGCCAAATCCAAAAACAACCGCGGATATGCGGCCTTGTTAGAAGAGAACACCGACCCGACTGCCCGTGGAGATCTTCATGAAAGTTTCGACATGGCCCTGGAAGTGCCCGAAGACGATGAAGATGTGACCGCTGGCGCGGTTCTTTATGGTCCGAACCAATGGCCGGAAGACGATGGGAAATTTCGCCAGAGCGTCGAAGCATATTACGCAGAAATGATCAAACTCAGTCACCAACTCTTGCATGCCTTCGCGCTGGCTCTGGAACTAGAAGAAGACCACTTCGATGACTTGGTCGACAAGCCGCTGGCAACTCTTCGCCTGCTCCATTATCCGCCGCAATTTGGCGAGATTGACGACCGCCAGATAGGAATTGGTGCGCATTCCGATTATGAGTGTTTCACCATCTTGTGTCAGGATAAAATCTCGGCGCTTCAGGCCCTCAATACGAATGGCGAATGGATTTCAGCGCCGCCGTTGCCTGGCCATTTTGTCGTGAATGTTGGTGACCAGATGGCCCGCTGGACCAATGACCTGTTCACCTCAACAATTCATCGTGCGATTAACCGATCAGGGCTGGAGCGCTATTCGATCCCGTTCTTCTTCGGGCCGAACTACAACGCTGTGATTGAACCGCTCGAAAGCTGCGTGGATGAAACCCATCCTGCACGATACGAACCCATCACCTCCGGTTCATACGTCAATAGCCGCTTCGCCGAAACACTCGCGCATTATGATCCTAGCAAGGAATATAAGCTGTAATATCCATCACAGCAACCTATGGTGCAAGCTACTCTCTACGAAACAGGATGGGGTGTCGCAAAGATTTTTGTAGACTGCTTTAATCCAGTCCCTGACGGCTGGGGCCACAATCAAGGCCTATGTCTAATCGGATATATTCAGGCACGCCTCGGAGAATGAACAGGTCCGTCAGGGCATCAATCACTTCGGTTGAATTCAACTTTCGCTTCACGCGAATGGCAACACATTCCCGACTGTATTGTGAGCGATAGTTGAAGTGCGATTTCTGTGGTTTTCAGGGTAGGGGGCTGTCTCTCAAGTCTCCAGCATTTTCTGCTTGAAGACTTCTGCTGGCGTTTTCCATTCGAGGTACTTTCGCGGCGTGTTGTTAAAATGATCGACCAAGCATCGTACCGATGCCTCTGGAACTGACAAGACAGTGGTATAACGCGGTAGATAGCGTCGGCCCCGTCGGTTCATGTTGGGGTCTGTTCCGGCTGGCTCTCCACCATGAATGCGAGACGTCCGGGTTCGTCGGTGGGTTGGCTTAGGTTCCATCCATCCGCCTATATCGAACCCGGCTCACCATGGTAGAATGGCTATTGCGAAAACTTCAATGCGCGCTTGCGCGATGAACTGTTGAACGGAGAGATCTTCACATATCTGCGCGAGGCCCAGGTCATCATCGAAAGCTGGAGAAAAACGGGCGCCGGGGGCGGCATGAAAACGGGACATGTCCAGATCGTCATTCCGCTGCGGTTCATTCTGTTTTGTGTGAGCTTCGACGTTTGATCCGGTATTGAGAAGGTGAACAACGGTACTTTTCCGAAAATGTGGCGTTGAACTGGCGAACGCTGCCAAATCCAGCTTGAAACGCGACCTCGGTTATCTTGAGTTCACTCTCATCCAGCAGACGCTTGGCACGCTGCAATCGTATTGTCCTTGCCGCCTGAAGGGGAGTGGCACCCACATGTTGTCTGAACAGCCGGGACAAATGTCGCTCTCCGATGCCCAGTCTTTCCGCCAGTTCCCGGATACTGCCCTCATTTAGCGCGCCTTTCTCAATTAACTTCATGGCGCGGGAGACGGTCGTAAATGTTCCGTTCCAGGCCGCTGATCTGGGCGCTGTTTCTGGTCGGCATCTCAGGCAAGGCCTATAGCCGTTTGCCTCCGCCGCAGAGGGCGTTGGGAAGTAGACAACATTTTTCGACAATGGTTGTCTGACCGGGCAAACAGTGCGGCAGTAGATTTTCGATGTTTTGACACCGACGAAAAACACTCCGTCAAATTGAGGATCACGAGCAAGTCGCGCCGCCTCACAGGTCTGAAAACTCAACATGATACAAAGCTAGCTGATCGGTATTAAGTTATCGAAAGGATAAATTTTTCAAGGTCCGAATCCCGCCAGAATGATGAGCGCATGCATGCGAGCATACGGGTCCAAGTGCGTTGATCCCAGTGCTTTGAATGATCCGTGGAGCTGCCCCTATGACAAAATTTAACATCGAACATCGAGCGATGCTGGCCGTCACGGTGTCTGGTCTTGTCTGGGGAATATTCTGGATTCCTCTCAGAGCTTTGGATGCCAATGGAATTACAGGCGTTTGGGCGATCGTTCTGTTTTACCTCTTGCCAACAATGCTCCTGGTCCCGGTCATCTTCCTGCGCCGTCGTCAAATGATGCAGGCAGGATGGTCGCTGCATATTGCCGGCATGTTCGCCGGGACTGCTCTTGTTTTATATGCAGGTTCACTTGTGTTCACGGATGTTGTCCGAGCCTTGTTGTTTTACTATTTGACGCCCCTTTGGAGCACATTTCTGACTCGGATCACGCTCGGAGAAGCCATCACCCGTGCGCGGTGGGTAACGATTGGATTTGCGTTGATTGGTCTGTTGATGATCCTAAAGGTCGATACAGGGTTCGGTGGCACGCTTCGAGCTGGCGACTGGATGGGGATTGCATCCGGTATTTTATGGGCAGTCGCAGCGGTTTGGATGAAGTCGGATACCGGTGGCAATGGCGTGGATTTCGCTTTGTCGTATTTTATATGGGGAAGTGTTGCGGCCCTGGCTCTCACTACGTTGCCACTCGAAGGAGTAACTCAGGTACCAGATTGGCAGACGATCCGCGTTGTTCTGCCTTGGATCGTGCCGATAGTGCTATTGCTGGTCATTCCGTCAGCATTTGCGGTGATGTGGGGCGCGACAATTCTAAGCCCTGGTCTGCTTGCAATCCTGTTCATGACAGAGATCAGTGCAGGCACAATCACGGCTGCAATCTGGGCGAATGAACACTTTGGCTTGCGGGAAAATGTAGGCGTTGCTCTGATCACTGCAGCTGGGGTGTTTGAACCTGCTTATCAGATATATCGCGGAAAAGTTTTATGAAGCTGAATGGGCTTCAAGTCATGGCTGAAGAGCGGAAACTGAGGCGATTGTGAGCGATACTTGAAGTGCGACTTCTGCGGGTTCCAGGCAAGGAGCATAGCTGGATTCGACATAGGTGCAAAAATAGCGAAAACATACTAAGGTAAATTCAAATTAAGTTAATAATATCAATAACTTATAAAATTTCGCATAATCTAAATTATGGAATATATTTGACCAAACAGTCAAAAAACGAGAGTCAAGCAGACCACCCAATCAACCTCGTGGTTTCGTCTCACTTTAAAGTCGAAACAGAGACTGTTGACGGTGGTTGCTATGGGTGCAATCTTCGCAACCGAAGCGGGAGGATTGCATTCCCCCGGGGTGGGGGAGTTAAAATACTACGGTCATTCAAGTTTGTGCGCCTGTACAAAATACAGCCGACATTTTATCCCTTAAATCACTGCAATTCAGCGTCTATTTGAAAGTTTCCTTTGTCCCAATCCACAAACAATCTCGCGTCTTACATCTGGTCGCTGGCAGACCTACTGCGTGGCGATTTCAAGCAGAGCCAGTATGGCCGTATAATCCTACCGTTCACGCTCCTGCGCCGCCTGGAATGCGTGTTACAGGCCAGCAAGGCAATGTTCCTCGAAGAAGCCGCGCGCGTCGACAAGATGGACCTGCCGGAAGAAGCCAAAGACAAGCTCCTGCTCCGCGCGTCCGGGCTCTCGTTTTACAACACCTCGAAGATGGATCTCTCGACCCTTGGGGCGAACGGGATCAAAGACAATCTCGAAAGCTACATCCAGAGTTTTTCCAAAGACGCCCGCGAGATTTTCGAACATTTCAAGTTCGGCGAGTTCCTTGTCCAGCTGGACGATGCGAACTTGCTCTACAAAGCGGTGCAACAGGTCAAAGGCGCAGACCTACGCCCTGAAGTCGTTTCGAACCACGACATGGGGCTGGTTTTTGAAGAGCTGATACGGCGGTTTGCTGAAGGGTCGAACGAGACTGCCGGGGAACATTTTACCCCGCGCGATATTGTCGACCTGACCACTTCGCTTGTCTTCATGGAGGACGATGACGCCCTGACCAGGGAAGGCATTATCCGCACCATCTATGATCCGACAGCGGGCACTGGCGGCTTCCTGTCGGCTGGTATGGAATACGTCCTGTCACTCAATAACGACGCTGTCATGCGCGCTTTTGGGCAAGAGCTGAACCCAGAAAGCTATGCGATCTGTAAGGCCGATATGCTAATCAAAGGCCAAGAAGTCCAAAACATTAAACTGGGCAACACTCTTTCCAACGACCAACTGGCCACCGAGAGCTTTGACTATATGCTCGCCAACCCGCCCTTTGGCGTGGATTGGAAGAAGATCGAAAAGGACATCAAGGACGAACACAGCATCAAAGGCCATGACGGGCGCTTTGGTCCTGGCCTGCCGCGTGTGTCTGATGGCTCACTACTGTTCCTCCTGCACCTGATTTCCAAACTTCGAGACACGGACAAGGGTGGCGGGCGCATTGGGATCATTCTCAACGGCTCTCCTCTCTTCACCGGCGGCGCGGGTTCTGGCGAAAGCGAGATCCGCCGTTACATCCTGGAATCCGACCTGCTTGAGGCCATCGTGGGCCTGCCGACAGATATGTTCTACAACACAGGTATCGCCACCTATGTCTGGGTGCTGACCAACAAGAAAGACCCAGATCGCAAAGGCCGCGTGCAGCTGATCAACGGCACCGATCTTTACGGCAAAATGCAAAAGTCGCTGGGATCGAAACGCAAACGCATGGGCGAGGATGACATTCGCACGATCACCCGTTGCTTTGGCGCGTTTGAACCCGTGGCCGCGCAGAGGCTCGACAAACCCGAAGACGCCAAAAGCAATCGCGGGCGGCAATCAGCAACGCCAAAAACGGCCACGCCAAAAACCTTTGCCGCCAAGGTGTTTCAGACCCATGAGTTCGGCTACCGCCGCCTGACGATCGAACGCCCCCTGCGCGAAAGCTATCAGTTCAACGACGACCGCATCGCGCCTTTGCGCTTTGCCCCCAGACCGCTGCACGCGATTATGCAGTGGATCTATGACACATATGGCACGGGTTGGGACGAAGATGGCACGGACTACGGCGTACTAGCTGCGCATGAGGTCGAGATCCGCACCCATATCAAGGCCGAGTTCCCAGAACTGAAGGAAAAGCAGATCAAAGACGCGCTGGACCCGAAAACATGGGCAGCGCAACTGGCGATCTTGCAACAGGCCCGCGCAGTGCAAGCCAAGATCGGCACGGATCAGCATGACGACACGAACGGATACGACGCGGCGGTCAAGGCGACGGGGATCAAGCTCGACGCTGCTGCCAAGAAACAAATCACCGCCGCTGTTAGCTGGAAAAACCCCAAGGCCAAAAAGGTGATCAAGAAGATCCACAAAAACACCCCGCCGGATGAATATTTCGGGCTGTTTGATGTGGATGGGCAAACGGTGGAATACAAACCCGACGGTGATCTGCGCGACAATGAGAACGTGCCGCTGGATCCTGCATCGAACACCACCGCCACTGTGGTGGAGTATTTTCAGGCAGAGGTACTGCCCCATGTCAAAGACGCATGGATTGATGGCAGTAAACGCGACGCGATTGACGGAGAGGTCGGGATCGTCGGCTATGAAATTCCGTTCAACCGGCATTTCTATACCTATGTGCCGCCGCGTGATTTGACCGAGATCGACGCCGATCTGGACAAGGTCAGCGCCGAGATCATGGCGCTGTTGCAAGAGGTGCATTCGTAATGGGCGCGGCGCGGTACAAGCCCTATCCGGCGTATAAACCGTCTGGCGTTGAGTGGTTGGGGGATATTCCTGAGGGGTGGGAAGCCAAGAGGCTTGGGAATTTATTCGAAGAACGTCGAGAAAAGGTAAGCGACAAAGATTATCCCCCCTTGTCTGTCACTATGCAGGGAATTGTGCCCCAACTAGAAACTGCCGCAAAGAGTCTGGATTCTGACAACCGCAAGCTCGTTAAGGCAGGTGATTTTGTTATCAATAGCCGCTCTGACAGAAAAGGGTCTGCTGGTCTTTCCGCATTAGATGGCTCGGTTACTCTCATTAGCAACGTCTTAAAACCTAGAGACATTGAGGGGTCTTTCGCGCATCACTTGCTCAAAAGCTACCCTTTCCAAGAGGAATATTACCGCTTTGGGAAAGGCATTGTTGCAGATCTCTGGAGCACCAACTTCAACTCCATGAAAAACATCACACTTCCTGTGGTTCCCAAGGAAGAACAAACCAAAATCGCGGCGTTTTTGGATTATGAGACGGGGAAGATTGATGCGTTGATTGCCAAGCAGGAGCGCTTGATTGCGTTGCTTGAGGAAAAGCGGCAAGCGGTGATCAGCCATGCGGTGACCAAAGGCCTTAACCCAAACGCCCCCCTCCGCCCCTCCGGCATAGACTGGCTCGGCGATGTGCCTGAGCATTGGGAGGTTGGACGACTTCGATGGTATATTTCCATTTCAAGCGGAGAAGGCCTATCCAATCAATTCATCACATCGAACTTGGATGAAAACAATGCTAATCGCGTGGTTGGCGGAAACGGTGCAATGGGTTTTACCAACAAGGTGAATACCACCGAAAAGAGGATAGTCATTGGTCGGGTTGGCGCGCTATGCGGAAATGTCCATTTTTTCGATGAAGACTGTTGGATAACAGACAACGCACTACAGATTAGCAAGTGGCGCTCATTTTCTGACGATTTTTTGGTTCACTTAATACGAGCTGCAAATCTAAATGACCTCGCAAACAAGAGCGCGCAACCATTGATAACTGGGAACCAAGTAAAATCAATTGAAGTGGCGATCCCACCAGTGGAAGAGCAGAAAAAAATCGAAAAATTCTTAGAGAATCAAGTGGATATTTTTGCCAAGCTTTCTTCTAAGGCCCAATCCGCCATCACCCTCCTCAAAGAACGCCGCACGGCTCTGATCTCTGCCGCTGTCACCGGCAAGATTGACGTGCGCGACTGGCAGCCGCCTCAGGCCGTTTCAGACACAGATTTAAGCACAGAGACTTTACAGGAGGCCGCATTATGAGCCTGTCCACCGGCAAAGCCCGCGAGATTATCTTTCAGGACGAAATGATTGACCAGATGGTGGCCGATGGCTGGCTGCTCGGCTCCCCCGCTGACTATGATCGCGATTTGGCGATGTATCCTGAGGACTTGGTTGGCTTTATCAAAGACACGCAAGACGCGGAATGGCAAAAGCACGTCAAAAACTATCCCAACGACCCCGAGGGCAAGTTGTTGGAACGGGTGGCCGCGCAGCTGAACAAAGCTGATCCAAACGCCACGGGGATGCAGCTGCGCACCTTTGGCACGCTGGGTGTGCTGCGCCACGGTGTCAAAGACCGCAATGCCAAGTTCAAACTGTGCCAGTTCAAACCCGAACATGACCTGAACCCCGACACGCTGGCCCGCTACAAGAAAAACCGCCTGCGCATCGTGCCCGAGCTGACCTATAGCCCCTATGCCACCGACGCGCATCTGGCGGCGGAGGGTACGCAGGCCAAGAAATGGCGCATTGATCTGGTGCTGTTTGTGAACGGCTTGCCCGTGGTCACGCTTGAGCTGAAATCAGAGTTCAAGCAATCGGTGCAAAACGCGGTCAACCAGTACAAAAAGACCCGCCTGCCCATTGATCCTGCGACCAAGAAGCCAGAGCCGTTGCTGACATTCAAACGCGGTGCCTTGGTGCATTTCGCGGTGAGCCAGTATGAGGTCTATATGGCGACCCGGCTGGAAGGGCCCGACACTTATTTCCTGCCGTTCAACAAGGGCACCAGCGATGGCGGTGCCGGCAATGATGTGCCCGAAGATGAGAACAGCGATGCCACAAGCTATCTCTGGCAAGAGGTTCTGCAACCTGACGCGCTGTTAAACATCCTTGCCCGATTTGTGCATTTGCAGATCGAGGAAAAGGAAGACTGGCAGGGACAGAAGGTCAAAAAGGAAACCATGATCTTCCCCCGCTATCATCAGTGGGATGTGGTTGAAAAACTGATTGGTGCTGCAAGGGCCGAGGGACCGGGCAACAAGTATCTGATTCAACACAGTGCCGGGTCCGGCAAATCCAATTCCATCGCCTGGTCCGCGCATCAGCTGTCATCGCTGTATGACGACAAGGGAAACAAGACGTTCAATTCCGTGATCATCGTGACGGATCGAACAGTGCTCGATGACCAGTTGCAGGAAACCATCTATCAGTTTGAACATGTCGATGGCGTGGTCGGACGGATCAACCGCCAGGAAGGCGACGGATCGAAATCTGAGAAACTGGCCAAGGCGCTGGAAATGTCCCAGCCGATCATCATCGTGACCATCCAGACCTTTCCGCATGTGCTCAAGGCCATTGAAAACAGCACCAGCCTGAAAGAACGCAACTACGCGATTATCGCCGATGAGGCCCATTCATCCCAGACGGGGTCCACAGCACGGCAGCTGAAAGAAGTGCTGATGATCGACGCCAAAGATGACGACGAGGAATTGACAGCAGAAGACATCCTTGATGCAGCCATCGCCTCGCGCCGTGTCTCGCCAAACCTCAGTTATTTTGCCTTTACCGCAACGCCGAAGTCCAAGACGCTGGAGCTGTTTGGCCGTCCCCCCCGGCCTGATGAGCCGCCTTCGAAGACAAACCTACCCCAAGCCTATCATGTCTATTCGATGCGCCAGGCCATTGAGGAAGGCTTCATTCTCGATGTCTTGAAGAACTACACCAGCTACAAGGTTGCCTATAACCTCGCGCTCAAGATCCAAGAAGCAGACACCCAGGTTGACACCAAGAAGGCCAAGGTGAAGCTGAACCAATGGGTGCGCCTGCACGACTACAACATCGCACAAAAGGTTCAGGTGATTGTCGAGCACTTCAAGGACAACATCATGGGGCTGCTGGGCGGGCAAGCCAAGGCAATGGTTGTCACCAGCTCGCGCAAGGAAGCCGTGCGATACAAGCTCAGATTCGACAAATACATTCAGGAGAAAGGCTACGACAAGCTGCATGCGATGGTGGCGTTCTCCGGAGAGGTTGAGTTCAACAAAGACGATCCGAACGCTGAAGGCTTGATCGGCGAAAAATTCACTGAAAGCGGCATGAACCCGGGTCTCAAGGGACGGGACATGCGCAAGGCTTTTGATACGGATGCGTATCAGGTGATGATCGTTGCCAACAAGTTTCAGACTGGCTTCGATCAGCCGAAGCTCTGCGCCATGTATGTCGACAAGAAGCTGGCAGGCGTTGAATGTGTGCAAACCCTGTCCCGCCTCAACCGGACTTATCCGGGCAAGGAAATCAGCGGCACCTTTGTTCTCGACTTTTTCAATGAGCCCGATGAAGTCCTGACATCCTTCCAAAAGTATTATCAAACTGCCGAGCTTATTGACGTTTCCAATCCGGATCTGATCTTTGACCTGTCCGATAAGCTGCGCGCTTTCGGGATTTTCCAGTGGTCCGAAGTCGAACGGTTTTGCGAGGCCTATCTGCAAAAGAACAAGAGCAGTGCAGCCATATCAAACATCTGCAAACCGGCTCTTGATCGTTGGACCGTGCGCTACAAGTCAGCTGTCGAGGCACACCGGACCGCGTTTGAAATGTTTGAAAGGGCCAAGAAGGCCAAGGATGCGGTGTTGATCGCCAATACGGAGAATACCTTCAAGGAGTGCAAGCAGGAAAAGGACGCACTCGAGCTCTTCAAGAAAGACCTTGGAACCTATGTCCGTTTCTACGAATTCATTTCCCAGATCGTGGATTACGATGACAAGGATCTGGAGAAGTTGAGCCTTTTCGCCCGCCATCTGAGGCCTTTGCTGCGGGATGCCGATGTCGATCATGATGACATCGATCTGGATAATCTCGCATTGAGCCGCTACCGGCTTTCGAAAATCAAGCAGCAAGACCTGCTTCTGTCGATCGATGGCGGCGAAGGCCTAGAACCTGGGAATGATCTGGGCACCGGTGTCGCAAAGGACAAATCAGAAGAGTTCCTGTCCCAGATCATTGAAAGATTGAATGATCTGTTCGCTGGCGACGGCCTGACCAATGATGATGTGGTGAACTATGCCCAAACAGTTTCCGACAAAGTGCGTGAAAACCAAAGGGTCATGACGCAGATTGCCAACAACACACGCGAACAGGCGATGCTGGGTGATTTTCAAAAGGCTATCGAAGACGCAATCCTTGACAGCAATGAGGCTCATCAGAAGCAAATGCTGAAGCTGCTTTCCATGCCGGACAAGGGCAAAGAGTTCGCAAACATCATTTACGAAATGCTGAACCAACGCGGGAAATAGAATGGCGACCCAGTTCCATTCGTCATCAGCAAGTTATTTTGAATGCCGCTTTAAAACGCTAGGGACTCCATATGTCAAACGCAGATAGCATACGCCTCTATGCATTAAAGCACTTTATCGAACCGGCGCGTGAACAAGGCGCGGTTGATATATCCATAAGCGTCAGCGATCTTGCGACCGCCTTGGGATTGAAAAATGCTTTTCCAAATATTTGCCAGGCGCTAGGCGGCGAAAAATTCCAGCAATTGGCACAAGTGCCTCCCCCTAAAAACACTGAGCCTAACCCTAGCAGTTCAACAATCTTCACTTTCCAGCTCGGATCCCAAACGGAGACGCCCACCTTGACAGAACCAACAAATCTGATCCTTTACGGCCCACCAGGAACCGGAAAGACTTTTGCTACGGCGTGGGAGGCGGTGCGGCTTTGTTTAGGATATGGTGCCTCAACCAAGCTGGAGAATGACCGCGCTGCGCTGATGGGTGAGTATCGGCGCCTTGTTGATGAGGGCAGGATCGAGTTCGTAACCTTCCACCAATCCCTGTCGTACGAGGAATTTGTCGAGGGCTTGCGCCCGAGTACGGGTGACGATGATCTCGAAGCGGGACCGGAGACGGAAACCAATGCTGGCTTCAGCCTGAAATGTCACGAAGGTATCTTTAAACGGATAAGCGAACGGGCAAGGCTGGATCAGGGTGACAGCGGCGGCGCGCAGCACCTTGATCGCAGTCAGGCGCTCTTCAAACTCAGCCTGATCGGCCCTGACTGGCGAAACCAACTGGCGAAGGCCGTGCAAGACAATGGTATCGCGTGGGGCTTTGGCGCGGGCAATGACTGGTCCGCTCCCGAGTTCGAATATTTTGATGCGATCAAGCAGAAATGGCAGCAATCGCACCCCGGCATATCAAGCGGGGCGGCAGACATCAGCGGAACACGGTATTTTCGAGGTGCGATTGACATTGACAACTATGTCTTGCTGACCGTCGGAAAAAACCGGATCGTCGCCTTGGGTCAGGTAGATGGTGAATATGAGCACCGCCCCGATGCCGGCGAGAGAGAGCATTTCAGAAAGATTACGTGGCTCTGGACAAGCAAGGACGGGGCCGACAGATCCGCTTTTTATCCAAAGAGATTCAGTGCTTGGCAGCCCATTTACCAACTTGCAGCAGACAGAATCGACTGGGATGCCCTCGAAGAGATTGCATTCGGGGCAGACACACCGCGCGTCGGTGATGTGGGCCGAGATCACGTCCTGATCATCGACGAGATCAACCGCGCGAACATTTCCAAAGTCTTCGGTGAGCTCATCACCCTGCTTGAACAGGACAAGAGGTTGGGCGCACAGAACGAAGTTCGCGTTCAACTGCCATATTCCAAGAAGCGCTTTGGGGTGCCGCCCAATCTGCATATCGTGGGCACGATGAACACGGCGGATCGCTCGATTGCCCTGCTTGACACCGCGTTACGCCGCCGTTTCACGTTTAAGGAATTGATGCCCGATCCGACAGTCCTTTCGGGGGACGTCGGCGGGATCAACCTTCGCACCCTTCTGTCCACGATCAACGAGCGTATCGAGTACCTGTTCGACCGCGAACATCAGATCGGCCATGCCTATTTCACCGGTTGCGGCAATCGGGCGGACGTAGAAGACGTGATGCGCCACAAGATCATTCCGCTCTTGGCTGAGTATTTTTATGAGGATTGGTCCAAGGTCGCCGCTGTCCTTGGTGACGGACAGGGAATGACCAAGAAACACTTTCTTGAATCTGCCAGCCTTCAGCCTCCCAAAGGGATGCTAGAAGATGACCTTAACAGTAACAAGCTGCGTTGGAGTGTGAAGCGAAAATTCGACTTTTCGGAGTTTGAGGCCTAATGCCCTCCTACGTCGTTCGCGAATGGGACAAACTCGCCTATGGTGACAATGTCGGGCAGATCCCAGTACATTTCGCGGATCAGCTTGCGACTTTGGCTCGGCGCGCTCGCTTCGCTGGAAAGGGTGGCAGTGGGGTGCTCGAGCACGGTAGGCATGCACTCCGCGCACGGGGTGTCGTCGGTATCCTGGCTGCAGAAAACTGTAGTCTTGAGATCCTGCCGAAGATCGATGTTGCTGCGGAAGAGCCTGTTGAAAAGCAGAATGCGGCAATCAGGAAACGGCTGATCCACATGCTGGCCGTCGCTCTGAATCTGAAACTCGATCTCGGGTCGCTAACAGAATTGGCGTGGCAGCGAGAGACGTTGCTGGAAATCCTGATCCGGATCTTTTGCGACAAACTCACCGAGGCCGTTCGGAAAGGAATGCCGCGCCGCTATGTCGAGCAAGAGGACGATCTTTCTGCCTTGCGCGGCAGGCTGGACGTAGCACGTCAGTTCACCCGACACGCCGTCAATCCGTCCCGTCTCGCATGCCGCTTTGACGTCTTATCGGAAGACACGTCGTTGAACCGGATCATGAAAGCCGCCGTGTCGTACCTCTCTCGGATGTCACGGAGTTCGGGAAATCAACAGCGGCTGCGCGAGCTGGCTTTCGTGTATGCAGAAATCGCAGATATTTCTCCCTCGACATTGCGATGGGACGACGTGGTGATCGACCGCACCAATCGCCGGTGGCGGGAACTTCTAAGCATGGCCAAGCTCTTTCTGGAGGGTCGATATCAGACGACTACAGGTGGCGCGGGTCATGGAACAGCGCTGCTTTTTGAGATGAACACTCTGTTTGAAGAATATGTCGGGCGTCTGACTTCTCGTGCCCTACAAGGAACGAACCTGACCGTAACATTGCAGGGTGGGCTAGTTTCCTGTCTGGAATTAGAAGAGCCCCGCCGAGAACTCTTTCAAACGAAGCCAGATATTCTCATCCGCCGCAATGGCAAGGTGACCCATGTAATCGACACCAAATGGAAGAAACTTTCTTCTCGGATAGATGATCCGAAGCAGGGTGTCTCACAGGCAGACATCTACCAAATGATGGCCTATGGGCAGCTTTACCGCGCGCCGCGTCTTACCCTTCTTTATCCGCATCATCCAGAGCTGAAGGGCAAAGAGCTTGATCCTGTACGTCATAGAATAAACGGCAACAAAGCCATCTTGGAAACGGCCAGCCTCGATGTCGGCAATGGTAAAAATATAACAGATCGTCTCCAACACCTTCTCATGTCCGACGACTGTTCAGACTGACCTATTTTGTAAGAAATTGAGACAACTTCACGCCCTGTCGCCTACAGCACGACCCGCAGACAGGCTGAGATGGCGATCCTCGAATACTTAAACAGCTTTTATAGTCAACGGCGCTCGGTACTAGGCTGGGGAAACCCTGTCGCCTTCGAAAGAAAGGTGGCTTAAACGAGCACTCGGGGCGGCACTCCAAGTGACAGGTCCACTGCGTCTGCACGCCGATTTCGAGCAGCCTAAAACTAAACCGCCAACAAAGCCCGCGCATCCTGGATTGGCATGAACAGGCGGAGCGGGGAGCCCTGCAAAGGCGTGAAACCGTATCCGGTGTACAAGGCGAGCCGCCGGTTTGTTGCCTCCTCAATTCCGCAATCCAGAACGTCCAGCAGCACAACGGCAATCCCGAGTGTCTCGGACGCTCTGGCAAGTTTCTTCAGCGCTTCAATGAGGATCACGCCTCCGAGGCCATTTCCCTGATATCTTTGATCTACGCCAACCATCGAGATATAGGCAGCCGGGATAGATCCATGGCTAGGGCGACTGCGTGCGTATTTCTTCGGCAGGTCTGTGTAGTCCACCGAATGAGCATTTACGGCATAAAAGCCCAGCAGCGTTTCGGTTGCGTCAAGGAGCACCGATACGCGGACGTTTCCAGCCTTTTGAAGCTTGTTGGATGTGCGCTTGAAATAATTATCGACCTGATCCAGGCCGCAAGAAAAAGCCGCTCGATCATGCTTTTCAGGATCGAACGGCTCGAATTTAAGAGGTTGCGTTATGTCACTCACTTGTGGCAACCATCTCCTTATGCTGCTTTGCAGCGGCCAAGAGCTTTTGCGTTGGCGCAGCCGGACGATCTAGCGCGTCAAAGAACGCTGTGTGGTCAACAGGCTCCAAGAAGGTCCGTTCATGCACCGCTATGACGTCCTTGGCCCGCAGATAAGCTGCGTTGGTCGTAAAGGTGCTCAGGTCCATTCCTGAGAGCTCGGCAGCTTTCTCAATAGCTTCCTTGATGGAGGCTTTGGTGCGAATATTCAGCCTGGCATCATTTCTTTCCGGCACTGAGGAGGCATGGTCAGTGATCCCTAACATGTGTCTCTCCTGTGTTCTGGCCCTATCCAGAGCGCTTGCCTTATTGAGATGATAATGTACGTCAACTTGACGTACAATTCAATGTGAATCTTCTAGACGAAGCCCAAAGCCCACATCAGCGATGGCCTGAGCCTCAAAATAAGCAAAACGAGCCTCTACACCGCCCTCAGAGATCAAAAAACCGCCTGAAACCGCAGATGTTCCCGTTAAGTTCGCGTGAGCCGGACGATAATGCCACTCTTATGCAGTGCCCCCATCTTGAAAGACGTCGCCTCGCGAAAGTGGTGACGCCCGCTGCCAAGCGGCAGACCGTGGCTCATGCATGTGGAGAACACGGTGTGAGCCAGCGGCGGGCGTGTGATGTGCTGAACATTGACCGATCGACTGTGGGTGACCAAAGCGTGCGAGCGGACGATACTGATTTGCGTGAAGCCATGAAGAAGGTGGCGGATCAATCCTTTATAAAGTTGCCTTCATTGTCCAATAGGAACGATAGCTTTCCGCTGTTCAATAGTTTGGCGGCCTCTTCATCAGAGTAGCCCTCAATCGTCGGTGGTTTGGGGAATACGCTCATCATAGCCGACCCAAATGTGGAGAAATTAAACTCCCTGAACTTGGGAACGGTATCGGTTTGACCGTCAATGGTCACTGCGCCATCTTTATTCACATTCGTCCAAAAACGGGGGCGATTGATAAGGTCGAGATTGGCAAGTGCCATATGCACGGCCATTTCACGTGCTTGCATCCAACTAAGCGATCCCTCAACCTTGTCTATGAGACACATAACCCGATTTGCCGCAGCACAGGCATCATCAAAAACAGTGATCATTCCCGTGTCTCCAAGGCGTAGATATAGAGTTTGAGCTTCCGTGAATGTGACTAAGTCGAACGCATCATGTGTTCTGTCTGACCGCACAGGGAACACATACATCGACCCGAATGCCTTGGGTTTGATCGTTGCATTTATGTGAAAAGCGCGAGCGACCGCATGAAGATGATGCATATGCTCCCATAAATAATCGGCAGAGATTGGTTCTTCGCCCATTCTTGGATCAAGGAACTTCCTCAAGTCGTTGTCTTTGAGATGAGCCTTTAAGAAAATGAGGGCCATCCACGTGTAAGGGATTAGGCCGCCATTCTCGACCATATAGTCTTGTAGCGCATTTGGTCCCTTTTCATTCAGACCACTCATGAGGTTCTCGAAAACCCCTGCCATTTCGGAGTTGCAATTCTCGCAGCATGGAACCGTATAGGTTCCATATCTGTGCTCTTCTCCATTGGAGATGGACCTGTCGCGGATTTGTGCCGCTCCTTTGACTTGGTATTTTGCCACAAAGGAGAATGTTCATGGCATCACGTCACGGCGCGGAGTTTCGCGCAGAAGCAGTCCGTATTGCGCTGACCAGCGGCTTGTCGCGTAAACAGGTTGCCCAGGATCTTGGTGTTGGTTTTTCGACACTGAACCGTTGGATACAGCAGGACCGGCGCGATCCTGAGAAACCGGCCACACAATCTGATCTTGAAAAGGAGATTGCGGACCTTCGCAGAGAGAACCGCCTGCTCCGGGAGGAGAGGGAGGTGTTAAAAAAGGCCACCCAGTTCTTCGCGGAGCGAAGCAAATGAGATTTGCGTTCATCGCCGAGAACCAGGGTGTTTTGCCGGCTTCCAGGCTTTGTCAGATCATGAACGTCAGTCCCCTGGGCTACCGTTCCTGGCGGGATCGCCCTGTAAGCGACCGGCAGCGTAAGGATTTGGTCGTGCTTGCCCATATCCGGGAGCAATTCCGGCTGTCGCTTGGCAGCTATGGCCGCTCTCGCATGACCGAAGAGCTGAAGGAGCTCGGACTTGATGTCGGCCATCGGCGTGTTGGGCGGTTGATGCGTGAGAACGCGATCACGGTGAAAAGGAACAAGAAGTTCAAGGCGACAACGGACAGCAATCACAGGTTCAACATTGCACCAAATTTGCTGAACCAGGACTTTTCTGCTGACCGGCCAAACCGGAAATGGGCTGGCGACATCAGTTATGTGTGGACCCGGGAGGGCTGGCTCTACCTGGCTGTCATCCTCGACCTGCATTCCAGACGTGTCGTCGGTTGGGCCGTGAGCAACCGGATGAAACGCGATCTTGCCATCCGGGCCCTGAACATGGCCATCGCCCTGCGCCGTCCGCCCAGAGGCTGCATTCACCATACGGATCGCGGCAGCCAATATTGCTCTCACGACTATCAGAAGCTTCTGCGCCAGCATGGCTTCCAGGTCTCAATGAGCGGAACTGGGAACTGCTTTGACAACGCCGCCGTGGAAACCTTCTTCAAAACGATCAAGGCTGAGTTGCTGTGGCAGAAAGCATGGGTCTGTCGCCGCGAAGCTGAAATGGCTATCTTTGAATACATCAACGGCTTCTACAATCCGCGCCGAAGGCACTCGGCTCTGGGGTGGAAAAGCCCATTGGCTTTCGAAGCCAGGGTCGCGTAAATGAGAACCTGGAGCGGAATCAAACCGGGACAGGTCCAAGAGCGTGACCTTCTTATTATGTAGCCTGAAGCGACGGAGAACCCAGTTAGGTACGATGTGTTCGTTATTGAACTTCGAATCACGAGGGTGTTTCCCGCATACGAAACAACAAGGGCCCGTGCAGATCGTTTCCACGAAGTCAGACCAGGAAAAGAGCAGTACGTTTCCAGAGCTGTCTCGAACAGACTCTTTGACGGTGGAAATCATGCTTGTGCCAATCTCGATATTAATCTCCGTCTAGGTCTGTTCGTTGGCTTAGGCTTTGAAGCTCTGGAGTTTCAGTCTAAGATCGACTTGATGCGTCCCCATAGCCCCGGTTTTTGATCGCTGAAGCTGACATAAAAGCTGAATGTTTCGTCTTTGATTGTAAGAAGGGTTGCAACGGGCAATGAAAAGCTCGCCGTCTTCCCATCTTCGGACAGCTTTCCAGAAGTCTCTATGATACGTGGTGCGGTCACGTTCCAGGAGATAAAGCGCCCAGACGTAGCGCCGATGAACATCGCCTCCATTGGATTTTCGTCACCATCTTTCTTCGCTGTCGGGAAAACTGTGATTTCAATTCGCTTTTCGTTGCCATTCTCCTCAAAATTCATTTGCATGCCGTCTGGTTTTTGATCGTTGGGCATTGGTAGAAGTTTTCCGCCGCTAAAGGCCCCCAAAACGGACGCTGTCGGCCCATGAACTTTGATCAAGCAAACAATGTCCCCTTTTTCCATCGACCGCTCGGCTGAGAAGGTCAGGTCCTTCGGCATGTTTTTAGGGTCATCGGCCGAACAGAAACTATCGGGCTTTCCCTTTTGGGCCATTCCGATCAATGCAGCGTCTATACTCAGCTCAACGTTGAATTTAGTTGTCCCGTCATCTCCAACGATTATGTCTTGCTGCATTTCAAAACAGCCCGAAAGGACCAACAGACATAACAAAGCAAACACCCTCAGAAAGATCATAACCTACCCTTACCCCTCAAAGTGGTGGGATTTTTCGAGGTATGACGTGCAATGTCAAGCGCGAGCAAGCGTAAATGGATATTGGCGCTTTGTTCAATTTTAAGACCAGAGTACAACCAAGGACAGAGGCGATCCTATGCCCAAGACATCAAGCGTCATCGACGATATTCACCTCGCATATCCGGCGCTTGGCGAGAGCGCTGATTGGCTTCT
The DNA here is from genome assembly GCF_037783265.1 of Roseibium algae. Lineage (NCBI taxonomy): Bacteria > Pseudomonadati > Pseudomonadota > Alphaproteobacteria > Hyphomicrobiales > Stappiaceae > Roseibium > Roseibium algae. The sequence continues at coordinate 4,066 of NZ_JBAKIA010000023.1, read as the reverse complement.
CGATCTTGTGTTGAGGAAAGACAGTGGGGAGTTCGCTGGCTTGCGCAAACGCTTGTCGCCACTTGTCGAAGAGGCAGGTGCCGAGATGAGGCGCGGTAACGCCGCAAAGGCAGCGAATTACATTTCTCTTGCGATAGTGGTGGATCCCAAAAAAACACGGGAGCTTTTGGGAAGCACAGGCATCTTTAGAGCGTCGAAATACAATTTCGATATCCGAATCCCTGTGGATGTAGTCGATAGACTCGTGGGCGAGGCTGCCCCGCTATCAATGCCTCCTCCAATAGTCCAATACTTGACGTCCGTCGCGCTACTCTTGAAGGCGGGGAAAGAGGTTGAGCGGTTGAACAAGTCGCTTGAGGGTTTCCTCGTCAGGAACCGGAAAACCGTACTGAAGTCCGTTGTCGCGGTTGCCGATTCGCTCTTCATGGCAGAGCATAAAGGCCATCCTGCTTTCTCGTCCGACAAGTTTGCGGGTTATAGCAAAGAAGAATTGGCGGAGGCCACTTCCTACATCATTCATGTTTTTGATCGGTGTGTCGGCATCAGCGATGAGCACTTCAATAATATGGGAGAGACGGGTATCTCTCGCGGTCTTTACTCAAAGATTCTGATCAGAGCTGCCAAGATACGTGCCTACTGCGAAGCGGAAATTTTGCTTGACGGTTTTCACTACGAATGCGAACGCCGCGGTACGATGGTGAGGATTGTCCCTCCGAGCCCAGAGCTGGAGAAGAGCATCCGCCTCGGTTATGCGATGTCAGACCAAGAAGGCCAACCTTCGATCATCGCAAGAATTCGTGCGATTCGGGAAGGCGAGGTATCGATACTATCTTTAGCCGATAGTATCTATGAGCGTTCAGCCGATGACGTGGTTTTCGTAAAGCACGAACCGTTTTCGCGATACGCCTTCAAGTTCCCCGACACCCCTCAGTTCAGTGGGTTTTTCAATCAAGATGGTTTTACCATCGAAGAGAGGCTCTATCTTCAAGAGGTGCTTAGGACTGAGCTGGTCACGTGGGACGATCTCAAAGATTTCCAGTTTGAAGGCGGTGTTACCTTCGAGGGCATGCTGAAAGTTCAGCGCCTCTTTAGGTTTCTTGCGCGTATCGCATCCAACCATCTTCTACCGAGATTGGAGACCGAAAGCGAACAAGTTTACCGCTCTCTAGTACCCGTGTTCTCAAAGCAAAAATTGCAGGAACTATTGGGCTGGTGTGTTGGCAAAGAGGAAGCCGAATCCATCCTTCGCCTGATGGCCTTCGGAACAGGATCACACGGGATTATCGACATCCAATACAGACCGATCCTTGACGGTGGAAGCCATTATCTTGTCCCCTTGCATATTGCAGGTTCTACCAACTGGTACCGAAATTTCGCACACACTGAGAAACGGCGTGTAGTAGAAAAGATCGAGGATGATGGTACCGTCAAGAAGCTTGCTTCATGTCTTCGCGTCGCATCATCAATGGTCCAGACAGAATATGAAACCAAGCTTAGCGGGCAAAAGGTCGAGTTGGACGTGCTCTGCAGGTTCGAAGATTTTCTTTTCATATTTGAAAACAAACACTCTCTTTTACCATGCAATACTTTCGAACTACGCACCTCTTACAAACATATGAAAACTGCAGCAACTCAGTTGTCCAAAATCACAAATATCTTATCCGATGAAAAGACTGAGTTGGAACTGTATCGCCGCTTGGGATGGAAAGTTGAACCTGCAAAGGAAGTCGTCACCTGCATAGTTTCCTGTAACGGAATGTTTTCGGGGTTACGTATGGACGGACATCCCGTGAGACGTTTTCAGGAACTGATCAACATGATCGAAACAGGCTATGTCAGCTTAAACAGCGTGTCGGTCACCCAGGACGAACAGGGCCTCGACGTTACCAACGACGCTGTGCGGCAGTACTATCTTTGGAATAGTCCATCGCTGAGGCCGCAATTTTTGCGGGATTACATAGAACGCGATCTGTTGCAAGGGCAGATGTTTGACGCCATGGTCGAGCTTAACCGGTCCTTCAATCTTGATCGCTGGCAGTTAGAATTCCAGTCCTATGCTTTAGACCTTGATAAGGTCATTGAGGCACTCGATAGCTTGATGACTAGCGACAATAGAAGCGCTACACCCGTCAGCCGTTCGGAGACTTCGCCCGCTTCATGAAGGATGAAAATTCCAGCCGACAGTCATGCATCTCATGGCCCAGAGTTTCCGTCGGCGCAATCGCCAGTTTTGTCCCTTGCAAAGATCCAGGTCAGCATTGTGATGCTGTAATGAAGCAGCACCACAAGCTCAAGGCGCTCAAAATGGAATTCTGGTTTTTTGTTGAAATGATTTTACTCGCAGTCTCGGTCTTCGGCAGAAGCTCGATAGATGATATGTGTCGCCGTTATTAATGACGGCTGGCCCGGCCCAGGCGTCCGTCTGGGCCGCACTCCCATCACAGGCTCCCCGCTTACCTGATTTCATACATCTTGTTCTTCAACCTACTGCCGTCTGGCGTGTCGAGGAGGTTGTATGTGTCTTTGTTGGGATGGCCTGGATTGAGAACAATCCAGTTATCGCCGGTGACGCGGGTTGCGCCGTTATCCGGTGTAAAGACCAGCTTGATCACAGCGTCGGGTCTGCCCTTCGTGCGATCCTTGAGGGGGTTGGTATCGTTGACATTGGCCGGAAGGGATTTTCGCAACAAAAGTGTGTTCGGGGTTTCTCGGACGACGCGGAAGGCTAGGGTCGGCCTTGTGAAGATTGCCTTTGCGGCTGACTTGGCCTCGCTCACGGTCTTGGTTGTGACGATCTGGGGCTTGTTGTCGGTGGAATATGGACTTGTTGTTTGACAGGCTGTCAGGGCAAGGGCTGCACATGCTGCCAGAATGAACTTTTTCATCGGATTTTCCTTATGGTTTAGGGTTGTTTTTTGATTTCCACGGCGTGGGAACGGGGGAGCGGGCTGTCCAGGTCAGCCGCTATGCCGGCTGCCGCTTGCGGGGAACCTTGACCGGTCGCGGGGGTGTCCCCGGCGCGGGTTGTCAGTCTGGCCATTATTGGCCAGTCCGTTTCTGGCCGCTTCCCATCTTCCTGCCTCGCATCTGGCGTATCGCTGGAACTGGTTCCAGGCGCAAAGGATCGGGCCTTCAGGAGGGGGAGACGGGTTTGTGATTGCTCGATGCTCATCAGCCTGCGACCAAGCCATGGAGAGATTTGTTGAGGTGGAGTTTTCCGTCAGCTGCCCTGTCGATCATTGCGCGGAAGTATCCGCCCGGTGATGAGATTTGTTCAGGATCTCGCAGGGCTTTTTCAGCGACAACGGCAATGCAGGCGGCGGCCAGATATCTGCCCTGTCGCTTGATCGCCTCGTTGAAAGCTGGCTGGCTGAGGCCGATCAGCACCCGCAAATGATCAGCGGATTCACACAAGGCAGGCCATGTGCTGAGCTCAAGCCCGGTTTCTTCTTGGATTGTTGAGCACGCGGACTGGATCAGCCCAATGGACACGCCATCGAGGTTGGTTTCCAGCCGTTTTGGCTGACCTCCCCGGCTCTCCTGCAATTTAGCTTCTTGGGGCTTGGCCTCTTGCGGTTTTGGCTGTTGTGATCGCCTGCTCCCGCCGCAAGGCTCCCTTTCAAGAGCCATTTCATCGGCGTAGCCGGTGTCAGAGGTAAATTCAGTGTCTTGCTCGTTAGAGCAAGTCCATTTCTCATTACGACTAGAGGAGTCGGGATGGGTTGTAATAGATAAGGGGGTGTCACCAATGTCACCCGCGCATGACATTTGAGCGCTTTGAATGTTGTTCTGGTGATCCTGCTCAAACTGGCTGGCAGCCTCATGATAGAGCGCATCAAGATGGCTCGCCTTGTCATCAAGTCCCAGATCGCCCTTCAACACGATGCATTCAGCTCTGGTGCAGAAGTCTTGATACCCCTGCCCTGCAATCGCCACCAGATCAACAATCGCCCGTGAGAACCGGGTAACAGCCCGTTTGGCTTCCTGCTCGGCCTTGATACGCCGCTGGAAAGCATCAGCCTGTGATTTGAAGGCAGACAAATTGAAACACGCCGGGGTGAAGTCC
>NZ_JBAKIA010000022.1:0-47123 GCF_037783265.1 Roseibium algae | reverse complement strand
ATCTCTCAGCAGCGCAGCGATCCGACGATAGCCGTATCGGCCATATTGCCGGGTCAGCTCGATCATGTCGGCCACCAACCGCTCTTCGTCTGGACGACCAACTGGTACCTTACGTTGTGTGGATCGGTGTTGTCTCAAAACGCGGCAAGCCCGGCGTTCTGAGACATTCAATTCACCGCGAACACGATCAATGCAAGCACGACGGCGAGCGGGGCTTAGAAGTTTCCCTTAGCGGCCTCCGCCAAAATTAACTTGTCCAAGGTCAAATCAGAAACGGCCCTGCGCAATCGCTCGTTTTCTTGCTGAAGGCGTTTCAGTTCCTTCAATTGATCTGTGCCCATTCCACCGTACTTCTTCTTCCAGCGGTAGAACGTTTGTTCAGTCACCCCGATCTGACGGATAGCATCCAGACGCGGCATCCCTTGCCCCGTCAGAACCTCAACCTGCCGTAACTTCGTAACAATCTCCTCCGGCTTTGGTCGCTTGTTGGTCATGTGTTTCCTCCGTTTTCCTAAACATAGCGGAGGACCACTTCAAAGGGGGAGGATCAGGGGGTTCTGGCGGATCGGACAAAATCCAGATTTTGTGTTCTTCCTCTTGCATGCCGGTATTTGTTTTGCAGCCGGAATTCTCGGCACGTTCAAAGCCCTGGTCGAGCTTGCCAGATATATGTCTGGGCGCCGCAAGTGGCGGATGTTCCGGTCCAAGGGCGCCATGCCCAAAGCCAATGACATGACCAACGTCGCGCAGTTACGGCGGAAGGGATTGATCAAATGAGCTTCCCCTTCCGGCGTTTACGAAACCAAAAGGTCATCGATCCAGAAGGCCGACGGCTTGTCGGTCTTACAATAGAGAGCGGAGAGCCGATCTTCGCTCCGGGCGGGCACAGCATGCTGATGTCCGCCAATGGCGGCGGCAAAACCACACGCGGCTGCATGCCTTGGCTGTTTTCCCTGATCTCCGGCGCTCGCAACAAAGCCACGCTCGTGCTCGATGGCAAGGACGGGGAAATGGCCGCGCAAATGGTCCCGATGCTGGCTGAGCTGGGCGTCAAGGTTGCCGTCATTGACGACATGGGTGTCCGGCCTGAACTGGAAGCGTGGCGAGTCACGCTCAACCCATTTGGTGCGCTGGTCTCAACTTATCAGCGCGATGCGAGGGACACGATATTCGCGGAGGAGAACATCACCCATGCGATCATTGAAGAACCAAACAATGACTCAAAAAACAAATACTTCCGGGCTTGGCCACGCAAACTGATTTCCTTTGCCAACAGCACCATGTTGAGCCGCGCCCCGGAAAATACCACGCCAGGTTCAATTTCCGTCATTCTGAATGATCCGGACATGCTGGAAAGCTTTGCCGGGATTGAAGCGGAAGAAGGCGAAGGCCAGGCAAAAGCGCAGGCCAAGGCCATTTTGGGCATGCGCCCACACGAACACTGGCCACAGCATCTGGAAGAAGCACAGCGTGCTATTGAGCTGTTTTCTGAGGGAACAAGACTGCATGAAGCCGGGCGCGGTGCGTCCGAGACACATGAGAGCCTTATTCGCGACAAGACGATGATTTTCCTTGTCGGGCCACAGGCCTACATGCCGCGCCTTGGCACCTATTACGCGCTGCACATCCTTGCCTTTACAGATGCTCTCTACCATGGCGCTGGCGGGCTTGAGGTTGTCGCAGATGAAATCACCAACTGCCCTGTCAAACCACTCATCTCCCAAATCACTACCCTCCGTGCGTTTGGGGGGGCCATTCACTCCGTAGCCCAGAGCCGCTCGGAATTTATCCGAAAGTTCGGCGAGCAGGAAACCCGCACTCTGGAAGAAAACGCCATAGTCAAACAGTGGTTCGGATTTTCGTCATTCGAAGAAGCCGAGCGTATCTCCAAGGCCATTGGAGAGCAGCATATGGTGTCTGAAGGCCTCAGTGGTTTTGAATCTGACCTGAATTCCCAAACCAGCCTCAATCTTGGAAAGCAACCCAACGTGTCTCCAGCAGAACTGATGGCGATGCCGCCGGAACACCAGCTGGTGCACATCAAAGGCGTCGGGTTCTTTTTGGCGCGGACGATTGGTCAAAACCAGATCGCTCCTTACTGCGACCTTGTCGCTGACAACCCGCTGGAGGGCGGACGCCTTGTGTCCAATAAAATCCTCACCCTTGCTCAGCCGACGGTGTCCCCATGATGAAACATGCTGTGCTTTTTATCTGGCTGATACCAGTCCTTGGAGGCTGGGCCACCGTCGCCTTCTTCGGCACTCCCCATCTGGTGGTGAGCTATCGCTTTCATGATAACGGCGACAGGCACAATCCGCTGGCCGCGCGTCACTACATCGACTGCACGTATCTCGGTTGGACGGGGCTGCAAAAAGTACCGGCGCGCAATGGACATTGTACGTGCTTCCGCTGGTTCAAGGCGGAGACACGCTAATGAAGACGCGTAAGGTAAGCCCGATCTTGAGGTTCATGGAGACGGCGCTTGAGATCAAGGCGCTCAGTCAGAAGAATGCGAACTTCTGCCTTCAGGCAGGTGAGCATGGTGTCCATGTCCGTCGCATTCCGCGCAAGCACATCATCAAAATGCGCCCGGTCATCGACAGCAAACACCGACCAAGGCTCGACGGCTTGCCAAAACGCTTCATAGCCAAGCGGTTCAAGCCAATCCTCAACATCCTGAATGTCTTCAAAAGCAATCACGGTAACACGTTACCACAAACTCGACTTACGTCGCAAATTCGGGAGTGAATTGATGAGTTTATCGACGACGGAAGCTGTTCGAGAAGTCTTTGTTGAGGCCACCCGCCAGTCGCTTGCCCGGTCTTTAAAGCAAGCGGAAGACTGGGATCGTTTCAACGCGATCATCGATGAGACGAACAAGCGGGTAAAGGCTGAAGAGAGCGACTACGCCCGAAATTATGCCGCGCGCCTGACGGATGCAAAAGAAGTCATTTTGCGCGAGGAGCACAGCGTTCGCCTTGATCAACCCTTGCCCCCCGGCGCGCACAAGACATCCGACAGGCAAGCTTTGCACCGCAAGGCCGATGCGCGTGTTCAGCGCGATCACAAGCTGAGGCTGGACACGATCCAGCGCGATGAACTCGATCAATACAAAGCGCTGAAGGAAGAGATCCGCATGCGAGACAGTCCAACCCACCAAGCACGGCAATCCTTCACACAGACCCACCACCGCAACGGTCCATCACGTGACAGATAAGGAGACAAACCCATGCCATCCGATGACAGACAACCCAGCACTCAATCCGCCCGCATTCAGGCTGCCCGTGAGACGTATTCCGGGCAAGGCCTTACCGAAAACCAGTTCCGCGAAGCCTGGGCGATCACAGGGGTCATTCACAATGAGATCCACAAAAGCGGCTCTTTCCGGGAAAAACTGACCGACTATTCCCATGCCTTTGCACGTGCGGAGAGATTCGACGCTTTGAAAGGCGAAAGCATCCTGCGCGATATTTATCAGGGCCGCTACAGCCAAAGCATGAACCAAACCTGCGAAGGACTGTTAGAGGTAGAGCAAACTTTGCCCGCTGACTCTGAAACGCGTGCCCTCCAGAAGGCTGACACCATCGGTGAGCGGATCAAGGACGGCCCGACACAGCCGTTCTACAAGGCTTACGACAATACATCATTGGAATTGGCCAAAGACCTCGGCGTAACGCAGTCGTATGCGAAATCGATGATGAAAGACGCCTTCCAGACCAAACACGGCAAAAGCCTCTATGAGGACGGCAAGGTCTTTGAGGAAGCCTATCACCGCCCGGTCAAAGAGGCGGAGATCGCAAGCCGCAAGGCTGAGAAGCTGCAAGAGCGCAGCCAGTCCTACAGTCGAAACTGAGCAAGCCGTCCAATAAGTAGCAAAACACGGATAGGACTAAAATCCTTGACATTTACTTGCCTTAGATAGTATGTTCTTCTTTTGTTCTTATCGACAAAAGTAAACAGAAGGAGACACGAAAGCAAAGGAAACGTAAAATGAACCGAAACACCTCCCCGCCAACAGAAGCCCAGAATGACGGCCAGTCAGAGCAAATGGCGATCCACTTCAACTGGGAAGACTGGCTTCCCTATCTGGAAACTGACGAGATCAGTGAAGCTGACAAACGCCAATGCATAGAAGCACTCTGGGCGATCATTCACACCTTCATCGACCTTAGAATTTCCATAACTTCAGGCTCTGCCAAGTCTGAAAAAGATATTGATTTAACTGCACTTTTTCGCGGAGATTTGGTACAATCAAGTGAAGTCCCCGACAAAGAAAACGAACACAAAAAGGAGGAGGCATGACAAACGCACCACCCATACAACTTCCATCCAAAGCCATTATTTATTGCCGTGTCTCTTCAAAGGGACAGGCCGATGACGGCCATGGCCTTGAGGGTCAGGAAACCCGTTGCCGTCAGTATGCACAAAGCAAAGGCTATGAGATTGTTGCCGTCTTTCCCGACACAATCTCGGGCGGCGGGAACTTCATGCAGCGCCCCGGCATGGTGGCCTTGCTCAGCTTTCTGGATGCCCAGCCCGGTGAAGCCTTCACCGTCATCTTCGATGACCTGAAACGCTTTGCACGCGACACCCGTTTCCATCTTGATCTGCGCGAAGCCTTCCGCAAACGCGGTGCCCGGATCGAATGCCTGAACTTCAAGTTCGATGACACGCCGGAAGGCGAGTTCATAGAAACCATCATCGCCGCACAAGGGGCTTTGGAGCGTAAGCAGAACAGCCGCCAAGTAGCGCAGAAGATGAAAGCCCGCATGCAAAGCGGCTATTGGATCCATCTTGCCCCGGTCGGCTATCAGCAAGACCGTGAAGGGACGCGGCAAGATGCTGTTCCCGCAAGAGCCCTTTGCTTCCATCATTCGTGAAGGCTTTGAAGGATATGCAACGGGGCGTTTTAGAACTCCAGCAGAGATCGGACGCTTCTTTGAGAGCTTTCCTGACTTCCCGCGCAACAAGAAGGGCATCATCACCCAGCAGCGAATTGCCGACATTCTCAGCAGCCCGATTTACACCGGATATATCTGCTCCGAGACTTACGGCATTCAATGGTTGAAGGGCCATCATGAGGGGCTGTTCTCGCTGGATACCTTCGACAAGGTACAAACACTGCGCAAGGGAAAGGCGCATGCACCTGCCCGCAAGAATATCGGCGATGAGTTCGCCTTGCGTGGGTTTGTGACCTGTGGCTGCTGCGGCGTGCCGCTGCGCTCATCCATCACCAGGGGCAATGGCGGTCACTATCCATACTACCTGTGCCAGACAAAAGGCTGTGAGGCTTACGGGAAGTCCACACCGCGCGACAAGGTCGAAGCGGAAGTCGGTGCGTTGATCAAACAGCTTCAGCCAACCACGGGCCTCATGACGCTTGCAACGGCCATGTTCCGCTACGCGTGGAACGCGAGGCGTGAGCAAGCAAAAGAAATTCTGCGGTCAGGACAGGAGCAACTGTCGGCGATTGAAAAGCAAGTTGAAGGTCTTTTGGAAAGAATCATTGGCGCCAGCAACGCGGCCGTGATCTCTGCCTATGAAAACAAGATTGCAGACCTTGAGCATCAAAAGCTCATTTTAAGCGAAAAACTGGCCAATCGGGCCGGACCAGATACGTCCTTCGAGGAAAAACTAGAACCAGTCCTGCTATTCCTCGCAAACCCTTGGAAACTCTGGGAAAGTGGCCATACCACCTTACGCCGGCCCATACTCAAACTGGCCTTTGCAGACCGGATCGAGTATGTGAGAAATGAAGTACCTAGAACCCCCAAATTATCCATGCCGTTCAAGGCGTTAGGGGGTATTTCTGACCATGAAGTCAGTTATGGTGCGGTCGAGAAGACTCGAACTTCCACCCGTGTTACCGGACAGCGACCTCAACGCTGCGCGTCTACCAATTCCGCCACGACCGCTTGGTAGTATGTCTCACTGTCTCTCAACAGCGAGGAGCCCCATGTAGCAAAAGGGATTCTGCTGTGCAAGGGCGCTTTTCAGTTTATTTCACAAGGCCGTGGAAAAGCCCCGCCATGACATCAAAGGTTCAAGCCGCACCGGCACCAATGGCTCAGGAAGCCCGATCCAAAGGCCCGTCTGTACGCATCGGCCGGTCCTCGGGGCCACGCAACAGAACTTCCGTGATCGATATGCCGATCCGTTCTCCCAGCAAGACAACCTGCCCCATCGCCACGAGGGTCTTGTTTGCATAGACTTTCACATCATCATCTTCCGTCACATCCAGATCAAAGACAGCGCCACGCCCCATGCGCAACAACTGGTGGATCGGCATTTCTGAAGATCCCAGAACGACGGAAATATCGACATTGATTTCATCGAAGGTGGCCATCAGAAAGTTCCGCCTGTATGTGGAGATGTGCTACGCACGACATGGTATAGTCATACCACGCCTTTCCATTCGAAAAAATCAGCAAAAGCCTCAAGCCAATGCCAACTCCACAAAGAGACAGCCTCAGCCCTGATTTTCACCCAATCAAGGACGCTCCACCAGTAGAATGGGTCATCTCTGAAGCTCCGGTGGACTATGAAACCGCTCTTTTGGAGATGGAAGGGCATGTGGCGCGAATCGCATCTGGAGAGGCAAATGAGCGGGTCTGGCTGCTGGAGCACCCTCCCCTCTATACGGCAGGCACCAGCGCCGACGATTCGGACCTCATCTCACCGGACCGTTTCCCCGTCCACAAGACAGGCCGTGGTGGCCAACACACTTATCACGGCCCTGGTCAGCGCGTGGCCTATGTCATGCTTGACCTGACACGCAGGCGGCAGGACATCAGAGCGTTTGTTGCTGCGCTGGAAGCCTGGATCATTGGCAGCTTGTGGCACTATCACATTCGCGGCGAGCGACGCGAAGACCGGGTTGGCGTCTGGGTGCAACGTCCTGACCGCGGGCTCAACGTAGAAGACAAAATCGCTGCCATAGGCATTCGCGTACGCAAATGGGTGACCTTCCACGGCATCAGCTTCAACGTGGAACCGGACCTAGAGCATTTCTCCGGCATCATTCCCTGCGGCATTCAACAGCACGGCGTCACCAGCCTGGTGGATCTTGGCATTCCGGTTACCATGCCGGAAAATGACAGCGTCCTGCGGGCAGAATTTGAAAAGATCTTCGGCCCAACAATCTGATTGGGGCGTCGGGAGCTCCGTTTAGCCTATAAAACCCAATTCGCACGTCACATTTCAGTAAGTAGAGCGCCTCAAAAAACCAGCACTTTCAGGCGGATCGCACGGGCTTGCCAGAATATCAGTTACCTTTGCCAACACCGGGCCTTTCTCGCTCAGGGCGACCATTTCATCAACCCTGCCAGCAAGGCCGTGATAAACCGCCTCAACGCAGCCATCATGGCGATTACGGATCCAGCCATGCAATCCCAGCCGCTCGGCTTTGCTTGCACACCACGAGCGATATCCCACACCCTGAACACGCCCTAGGACTGTCACATAGACACTCTTGAAGCCCGTATGGGTCACGCTTCCCCCTTGATGCTGGACCCAAGCCGGTCTGTTCTGCCGCGCTCGTCATGCATGACATAAAGTGACGCCCCGACGATAATCAGTGCACCAATCCAGAAAGGGCCGCTTGGAGCATAGTGAAAGGCCAGCCAGCCAAACAGAACATTCAACGGCAACTTCAGATGATCGAATGGCTGAATATAGGCTGCATCAACTCGCGAATAGGCCAGCGTCAAACAATAATTGGCTAGCACCGTGAAAAAGCCTGCAGCCGCGATGGCCAGGATTCCAAGGCCCTGAGGCAGGACAAATCCATCAGCAACCGCAAGCCCCAGATTCACCGGTGTGAGAAGCAAGAGCAGATAAACCGTTACCGTCTCTGCCGGTTCAGACGCCGTCAGTTTTTTCGTCAACAAGGAAGCACCTGCCCAAAAGGCAGCAGCGCACAACGGCAAAAGAGTCGCCATCTGAAAACCATCAGACCACGGTTCCAGAATAACCATAGCTCCGGCAAAGCCGAAAACCGTTGCCGCCCAGCGCGCGAACCCGACCTCTTCGCGGAGCAGAATACGCGCGCCAACGACAACAAAAAAGGGCGATGTCATGACAAGGGCAATGGCCTGCCAGATCGGCACGGACGCAAGCCCTGCCCCCCAAAGCTGAACCCCCACAACGGCAAAGACAATCCGCATAGCATGGAGCCCGGGACGGGACGTCGCCAATCCGCCAAGCCCGCGACGAACAAGCCAGGGAAGCGCGCAGGCAAGCGCTGCCAAATATTGCCAGAACACAACAGAAGGCGATGGCATTCCGAGCTTCATGGTCGCTGTCTGGATCGCCACATTAACCGCTGCAAAGGAACCACCTGCCAACACCATTAAACCGGCGGCGATCAGTGGAACATGCAATCCACTCTTTCCCGTCATCCTGTCATCCTCTTTTGGAAAACGCACACAGGACGACGACCAATGCCTGCCCTGGCTAAACAGCCGGGCACCGCATCATTCGTTCTCTCACATCCGGACTATAACCGTCGGCTTCGGCCTCTCACCGAAATCTGCTGACCCTTTGACACACAGCCAAAGGCGCTCGCGGGCTCCGGGTTTCCCCGATACCGCCGGTGGGGAATTACACCCCGCCCCGAGAACATTTCACTCTCACTGAAAGATCATTTAGCGCTTTGCTGCTGCTGGCGCAAGACAGGCCACAACAGCTCCCCCGACATAGCAACCAGTCTGACCTCCCAGCTTTGCCTTAAAGACCCAACGCAACTCCGAGCGCGGCAGGCGTATCAACCACGGCCACAGGCTTTTCGCCTTCAAGCTCTTCCTGGCTGCCATAGCCCCATAATACACCGAAGCAATCAACGCCATTTTCTTTGGCACCAATCAGATCGTGCTTCCGATCGCCGATCATGGCGCAATTAGCGGCAAGCAAGCCTTCTTCCGCAAGAATATGAGCGATCAGCTCGGCTTTGGCAGACCGAGTTCCATCCAGTTCCGAGCCATAAACCTTTCCAAAGTGTTGCATCAGACCGAAATGCTCGACGATTTTTCCCGCATAGGCATGAGGCTTGGAAGTGGCAACGAACAATTTGCAACCACTTGCCACCAGATCGACAAGCAACCTGTCGATCCCGTCAATCAGGGTGTTTTCATAAAGCCCTGTGACGGTGAACCGCTCTCGATAAAAGGCCACGGCCTGATCCTGAATCGCCCGATCCTGTGTCTTTAAAAGTACTTCGAAACTGTCCCACAAAGGCGGTCCGATACACCAGCGTAGGTCCTCAGAGACCGGCACGTCCGCCCCCATACGCTCCAAAGCATACTGAATGGATCGGGTAATCCCCTCAAAGGGATCCGTCAGGGTTCCATCCAGATCAAAGAGAACAGTCTGATACGCCATGATGTCAGGAAAATTCCATGATGACGGCATCGACCGCAAGGCTGTCGCCCGCAACCGCCTTGACGGCATTGACCGTGCAATCGCGTTCCGCACGCAGAACATTTTCCATCTTCATGGCCTCAACGACCGCAAGTTGCTCGCCTGCCTTCACTTCCTGACCTTCCTCCACCGCAATGGAAACAACCAGACCCGGCATCGGGCAAAGCAGCAAGTTTGAAGTATCAGGCGGCAACTTCTCAGGCATCAAGGCATCAAGTTCGGCAATTCGTGGGGTCATGACCTTGGCGATGACCGAAAAGCCCTGCCAGTCGAGACGGTAGCCGCCCAAGACCGAACGAACCTGAACAGTCATCTTGCGGCGTCCAACAGTGCCGGTCCACAAAGTGTCACCCGGCGCCCAATCTGAGACAACCGAAACAATGGCCCCGCCGTCCACGGCAACATCAATCTCAATAGGAGTTGCCGGATAGCCGGCTGCCAGACGAACCGGCACATAGGCCTTGTCCAGCTTAACAACCCAGTCTTCCCTGATCTCCCCGGAATGCGCCCGCAACCGCCCGGGCAAGCGATCAAGGCGCCCACGGTTGAGCGCCCCCATGGAAAGGGCAACAGCGCTCAAGAGGCACAAGCTATCGCTATCAGGCTCGGCAGGTTCAAAACCATCTGGATATTCATCGGCAATAAAGCTGGTGGACAGCTCTCCTGAACGCCAGCGCGGGTGCTTCATCAAGGCGGTCAGAAACGGCACATTGTGCTGAATGCCATCGACATAGAACGCATCCAACGCTGAGCTCATGGCCTCAATGGCTTGTGCTCTGGTCGGCGCATGTGTGATCAGTTTGGCAATCATCGGATCATAGAACATCGAGATCTCTGAGCCTTCGACCACACCCGTGTCATTACGGATCGTGATCCCGTTTTCACAGCCTTCCTCAGGCGGTGTATAGCGCACCAGACGGCCAATCGACGGCAGGAAATTACGGTAAGGATCTTCTGCATAGATCCGGCTTTCCACAGACCAGCCATTCAGCTTTACAGCGTCCTGTGTCAGCTCAAGCTTTTCGCCTGCAGCAACCCGGATCATCTGCTCAACCAGATCAACGCCGGTGATCAGCTCGGTCACAGGGTGCTCAACCTGAAGGCGCGTGTTCATCTCCAGAAAGAAGAAGCTCTTGTCCTGTCCGGCAACAAACTCAACCGTACCAGCGCTATCGTAATCAACCGCCTTGGCCAGCGCGACCGCCTGCTCACCCATTTTGCGGCGCGTTTCTTCATCCAGAAGCGGAGACGGTGCTTCTTCAATGACTTTCTGATTACGGCGCTGAATTGAACATTCACGTTCCCCCAGATAGATCGCATTGCCGTGCTTATCGCCAATTACCTGAATTTCAATATGACGGGGATTCTCGATGAATTTCTCGATGAAAACCCGATCGTCCCCGAACGAAGAAGCAGCCTCGGATTTTGACCGCACGTAGCCGTCCCGAATTTCTTCCGCATTCCAGGCAATCCGCATGCCCTTTCCGCCGCCGCCAGCAGATGCCTTGATCATTACCGGATAACCGACTTCACCGGCAATCTCGACCGCATGATCGGCAGACTGAATCACACCGACATAGCCCGGCACAGTGCTTACATTGGCAGCATTAGCGAACTTCTTGGATTCAATTTTATCGCCCATGGCCTCAATGGCCCGCTTGTTCGGACCGATGAAGACAATGCCCTCATTCTCAAGCATTTCAGGGAAGCTGGCCCGCTCGGAGAGAAAGCCATAGCCGGGGTGGACTGCTTCTGCACCCGTCTGCTTACAGGCAGCAATAATCTTTTCCGGGATCAGGTAAGACTCTGAAGCTGTTGCCGGTCCAATGTGAACTGCTTCATCAGCCATTTCCACATGCAAGGCATCGCGATCAGCATCGGAAAAGACCGCGACCGTCTTGATGCCCATGCGCTGTGCGGTCTTGATGACCCGACAAGCAATTTCGCCCCGGTTGGCAATCAGAATTTTCGAGAACATGCAATCTCCACCCAGCTGTTTTTATGGGTGTGTTGTAGGCGTCGAATTAGCGCGGCGCAATATGCCCAAAGGATGACGCTTCCAGATCAATTTTAAAAAAAGCCCCACAAACAGGACCAAGGAAACAACCTCTAGAAATGACAAGCCAGGTAAGCGCGACATAGTTGAGTATAGTTATTTTTAACAATTTTATGAATAGATGAAAAACAACAATCTGGGGGAACTCAATGATAAAAACACTATCACTAACCATTCTATCAACTTTGATATGGGTTGCACCGGCTGCCGCCATAAAGCACGGCAAATGGAACAATGAGAAAATCCAAGGCTTTGAAAAATATTGGACTGACGCTGCAGATGGTTCCCGCTTTACCATCTGGTGTCATAAAAAGAGAAAATACTCAGGAACAGTGGTCGACATAGATATCGACGGCAAAAACGCGCCTCCCAGCAAAGAAATAAGCATTGTCATCGACCGTAAGCTGCTAAATATGACTGCGGATGAGGGCGGCTATGTTCAGACAGATTGTGCAACCTGCGCCGACGGCTATAAGGTTCTATGGAATCGGCTTCGATCTGGAAGCAGTCTGGCTGTCAAGTTCAAGGACAATCGCTACGCAGCCTTCTCCTTAAAGGGAGCACGGGAAATCCTGTCAAAAGATACCTGCCCAGCGGATTTCTATAAATAAGAAACTGCTCTTGAAAAAATCTCAAACCGAAAACTCTATCTGGCTTTTACAACGGACAGCCCCTAAACCGGCTGCTCTGCTCTTGAATACAATGCGCCCAGCGCCCTTTAAGGACCCACACCAGATGGATGCCATTCACCTCGAAGACCTGTCTTTCTTCGCCTATCATGGCCTTTATGATGAAGAGGCGCGCCTTGGGCAACGCTTTCATGTTGACCTGACCTGCTGGCTCGACCTTTCTGCTGCGGGTGAGAGCGACGAATACGAGCAGACAGTCTGCTACGCGACATTGGTAAAGGCCGTTGAAGACACTGTAACCAACACCCGCTTCAAATTGATCGAACGCTTGGCAACAGCCGTCTGTACTGC
This sequence comes from Roseibium algae, assembly GCF_037783265.1. Lineage (NCBI taxonomy): Bacteria > Pseudomonadati > Pseudomonadota > Alphaproteobacteria > Hyphomicrobiales > Stappiaceae > Roseibium > Roseibium algae. The sequence goes on along the minus strand of NZ_JBAKIA010000022.1, from coordinate 34,670 downwards.
CGTCTTTGAAACTGATCCACGCATTCAGAAAACCAAAGTGCGCATCCACAAGCCTGGAGCGCCGCTCCCGATCCCGACCGGAAAAGTCAGCGTCGAAATGACTCGCGAGCGTCCGGAATAAACCACTCGTTTCTATGATTTTAGCGTTCAGCCCCAGCGCAATATGTAAGCGCCTGTCACCATGCTGCCGCAATGGTGTATTTAACTTGATAAAATCAAAGTTTTAGGGAAGAAACGCATGGGCACTTTGGCACGAAAGAACGGCATGTTGGTCGCCATTACATTAGGACTTCTTGGAACAATTGGTTCAGCAGAAGCACGACCAGACCTGCGCAAGATAAGCTGTGCGAAAGCACAGGACATGGTGAAACGTAATGGCGACGTAGTTTTCACGACCGGCACCCACACCTATTCCCTGTTTGTGTCGAATTCCAGCTACTGCGACGCTGGCCAGATGCTCTTCACCCAATACGGGCCGACCAAGGACAACAAAAAATGTCCGGTCGCTTATGAATGCCGTGAGCCCTTGTTCGGACGTAGCAGCTTTCGCTAGCGAACAGCGAACGAAAACAATTCACCGATAACAAAACGGCCCCGTTTAGGGGCCGTTTTTCGTTTTGATCAGCCAACCACAGGCTAGCTGCTAAAGCGGGATGTTGTCGTGCTTCTTCCAAGGGTTTTCCTGCACCTTGGACCGCAGCATGGCCAGAGCACGTGACACACGGCGACGTGTCGAATGAGGCCGGATCACCTCATCAATATAGCCACGTTCTGCCGCGACAAATGGATTGGCGAACCTGTCCTCATAGTCCTTTGTCCGCTCGGCAATCTTGTCCTTGTCACCCAGTTCTGAACGATACAGAATTTCGACAGCCCCCTTGGCCCCCATGACTGCGATTTCGGCAGTTGGCCATGCATAGTTGATGTCTCCTCGAATGTGCTTTGAACTCATCACATCATAAGCCCCGCCATAGGCCTTACGTGTAATCACTGTGATTTTCGGCACTGTGGCTTCCGCGTAGGCAAATAGCAGCTTTGCGCCATGCTTGATCAATCCGCCATATTCCTGCGCAGTGCCGGGCAAGAACCCTGGCACGTCAACAAACGTAACCAACGGAATGTTGAAGCAATCACAGAACCTGACAAACCGCGCAGCCTTCCGGCTTGCATCGCTGTCCAGAACCCCGGCAAGCACCATTGGCTGATTGGCAACGACCCCGACAGTCCGGCCTTCGATACGGCCAAGGCCCGTAACGATATTGCCCGCAAAGGATGCCTGAATCTCGAAGAAATCGCCCTCATCGACCGTTTTAAGGATCAGCTCCTTGATATCATAAGGCTTGTTCGGATTTTCCGGGATCAACGTATCAAGGCTTGTGTCGCTCTGGTCTGCATCGTCATAGAAATCGATCTCAGGCAGCTCAGCCGTGTTGTTCATCGGCAAGAAATCAATCAAGCGACGCATCTGATCAAGCGCCTGCACATCGTTTTCAAAAGCACCGTCAGCGATTGAGGACTTGGTCGTGTGCACCGATGCACCGCCCAGCTCCTCTGCTGTGACCGTCTCATTGGTCACTGTCTTCACAACATCAGGACCAGTCACGAACATGTAAGACGTGTCGCGAACCATGAAAATGAAATCGGTCATCGCAGGCGAATAAACGTCGCCCCCGGCGCAAGGCCCCATGATCAGTGAAATCTGCGGGATAACTCCCGATGCCAGAACGTTGCGCTGGAACACTTCTCCATAGCCGCCCAGCGCCGCAACGCCTTCCTGAATACGCGCGCCACCAGCGTCAAACAGACCGATAATCGGAGCACGGTTCTGAAGAGCCATGTCTTGAATTTTGATAATCTTCTGCGCATGGGTTTCAGACAGGGAACCACCGAAGACAGTAAAGTCTTTTGAAAAGACATAAACTGTACGGCCATTGACTGTGCCCCAGCCCGTCACGACTCCATCGCCAGGAATATGCTGTTCATCCATCCCGAATTCCGTGCAGCGATGTTGCTTGAACATGTCGAACTCCTCAAAGGAGCCTTCGTCCAAAAGCAGATCAATCCGCTCACGAGCTGTCAATTTGCCCTTTTTATGCTGAGCTTCAATACGACGCTCGCCGCCACCAAGACGCGCAGTTTCCCGGCGGCCTTCTAATTCGGCAAGGATTTCATTCATAGTATTCTCCGAAACGCAGTGAACCTGACACGGTCGTAACACGTGGCTTGATGCTCGCAAAGTCAGCAGATGGGACAAGATCATCCCCCATAGGCTTTTCCGTTGCGCAGCTCAGTCTTTTCACCTTTGCCTATTTCACAGGCAGTATCGCCCTGAGATTGTGCTTGGAGATAGAGAGCTAATCTGCAAACCTTGCCCAACAAGGCAGCAGCGATGAATGGGGAGGCAATGACAAAAGAGCGGTCGTTTTACAACGAGATGCAGGACGAAGCCGGCGTACCAAGAGCTGCTTATGCAGAGCTGGCAAAGTGGCTGGAAGACAAACCGCCAAACTTCCTGAAGCAAAAGAGCCGGGAAGCAGAAACCATCTTTCGTCGGCTCGGCATTACCTTCGCCGTTTATGGCGCACAGGAATCCACAGAGCGACTGATCCCCTTTGATCCAATCCCGCGGATCCTGTCGGCCAGTGAATGGCGTCGTTTGTCATCAGGTATAGATCAGCGGGTCCGCGCCCTGAACGCCTTTCTACATGACATATACCACCGCCAGGAAATCATTCGCGCAGGCCGCATTCCAGCTGACCTTATTTTACAGAACGAAGCCTTCTTGCCGGAAATGGTCGGTTTCACGCCTGCCCGCAAAGTTTATGCTCACATCATCGGCACAGATCTTGTCCGGGTCGCTGAGAATGAATTCTACGTATTGGAAGACAACACGCGCACCCCGTCCGGTGTCTCCTATATGCTGGAAAATCGCGAAACCATGATGCGGATGCTTCCGGATCTGTTTCAAAGCCACCGCGTTGCCCCGGTCGAGCAATATCCTGAAATGCTCCGCCAAACCCTTGAGAGCGTTAGCCCGGATCCGTCAAAGTCCAACCAGACAATCGTTGTCCTGACACCAGGCATCTACAATTCGGCCTATTTCGAGCATGCCTTTCTTGCTGATTCCATGGGCGTTGAACTGGTCGAAGGCCGCGATCTGTTCGTAGATGAAGGTAAAGTCTTCATGCGAACAACCCGCCAGCCAAAGCAGGTGGATGTCATATACCGCCGAATTGATGATGCATTTCTGGACCCCCTGACCTTCAATCCAGACACAATGCTGGGCGTCCCAGGCCTCTTTGACGCCTATCGCGCAGGTAATGTCACCATCTGCAATGCGCCCGGAACAGGAATTGCTGACGACAAGGCGATTTATGCCTATGTCCCTGAAATCATAGAATTCTACACAGGCCAAAAGCCGATCTTGAACAATGTGCCTACCTGGAATTGCTCTCGCGAAGACGATCTGGCCTATGTCCTGGACAATCTGGAAGAAATCGTCGTCAAGGAAGTCCACGGCTCTGGAGGCTATGGAATGTTGATTGGACCGACAGCATCCAAAAGGCAGATCTCCGATTTCCGAAAAGTCCTGAAGTCCAATCCGACCAATTACATAGCCCAACCGACACTGGCTCTCTCGGCCTGCCCAACGCATGTTGCCTCAGGTGTTGCACCCCGACACGTCGATCTAAGACCCTACGTCTTGATCGGAGACCGAGTACGCATCACTCCTGGTGGATTAACCCGCGTTGCGTTGAAAAACGGCTCTCTGGTCGTCAATTCAAGCCAGGGCGGAGGCACCAAGGACACTTGGGTGCTGGAGGACTGAACATGCTAGGAAGAACTGCCTCCTCCCTGTTTTGGATGTCGCGCTACCTTGAGCGTGCCCAGAACACGGCCAAACTTCTGGAAGTCGCCAATCGCGCCGCCATGGTGCCCAACACAGGCCACAGCGGCCTTGACGAATGGCGTATTGCATTGCTGACGTCAGGGACGGAATTAGGCTATCGGGCCAAAATGGATGAAATCACCGCACGCGGTGTGATCAACTATATGGTTTTCGACAAGCAGAACACGTCAAGCGTCAGGACGTGCCTGGAAACGGCGCGCAACAATGCCCGTGCAGTCAGAACCGGTATCACGTCTGAACTCTGGGAAGCGCTCAACACCACTTGGATCGAATTCGCGGAGGTCAATCCGCAATCGATCACTCAGGACAAGTTGCCCGAATTCCTGTCCTGGATAAGCCAGCGTTCTCATTTGTTCCGCGGTGCCCTGCTGAACACGATCCTGCGCGACGATGGCTATTTTTTCAGCCAGCTCGGCCATTTCGTCGAAAGAGCTGACAACACAGCCCGAATTCTAAACACCCAATATTGGGTCCTGCTCCCGGACAATGACGTGATCGGCGACGGATCCATGGAGCGCACTCAGTGGACAGGAATCTTGCGGGCACTTTCAGGCCTTAGAAGCTATAGGTTTGCCTACCCCGACGCCAAGCTGAAGGCTCTCAACATTGCAGAGTTCCTGATCCTCAGGAAGGAAATGCCACGTTCGCTTGCCCATTGCTATGATTGGATCGACGAGACGACCGATGATCTGGCCCAATTCTATGGAGAACGCCAACAAAGCATCAAGTTAGCAGCTTCCATATGGAAGGAACTAAGAGAGCAGGATATGCGCGACATCTATCAAAACGGGCTGCACGATTTCCTGACCGACTTTATCGGCAAGAACAACGCCTTCGCTGACCAGCTCTCACGTGACTATAATTTCGCCTGACCCGTTGGAACCCTGGCCTTTGGGTCTTGAAAATGACTTTCCTCTCGCACCCGGTGTGAAAAATGCGTCTGACCGTTCGACACAAAACACGCTACCGTTACGACACCCCTCTGGCCAATTCGATGCAGCAATTGCGTCTTATCCCCCCAGAGAGCAATGGCCAACGCGTGCTCGATTGGTCTCTCGACGCCCCTGGCATGGACCGGGCAACGATCTATACAGATGCCTTTGGCAACGTCGTGCACATGGTATCAATGCAAGACGTTGTTGAAGACGTTGAAGTCATTGCAAGCGGCACCGTTGAAACAGAAAATACCTTGGGCGTAATCGCCAATGAACGCGGCGCTGCCCCTCCAAGGATCTACACTCGTTTCACGCAGGTGACACAGCCAAACCAGGCGATCCGAAAGCTTGGATCCCTGATAAATCCGGACGACAAGATTGCAGGGTGCCACGAGTTGATGCATGCCGTTCGAAACAAGGTCACATATAAATCGGGCGTCACCGAAACACATGCAACGGCTTCTTCTGCACTCGCCAATGGCGAAGGTGTCTGCCAGGACCATGCCCATGTCTTTATTGCAGCAGCGCGTTCCGCTGGAATCCCTGCGCGGTACATATCCGGTTATCTCTTGATCCAGGATGAAGACAACTCTGACGCCCACCACGCATGGGCTGAGGTCTACATTGAGGATCTTGGGTGGCTCGCTTTTGATATTTCCAATGGTATATGTCCCACAGAGCATTATATCCGCTTGACCACGGGCTTGGATTCGCGCTCCGCTGCTCCGATCAGAGGCATTCGGTTCGGCGGGACAGCCGAGAACATGAATGTCGAAGTGGAAGTGCTACAGGCAGCAGGCCAGCAACAACAGTAGATCCCCCAGGAAAAGTGGATCCGTGCGCCTGCAATCTGAGTGAACGCGAGACAATCACGAGCCGATGAATTCGGCCGGGACAAGAGACCTAGAATGACATATTGCGTTGGATTGAAGCTCGATCGAGGGCTTGTGTTCGCATCGGATACCCGCACCAATGCAGGGCTGGATAACATATCCACCTTCAAGAAACTGCAGGTTTGGGAGGCCCCTGGCGACCGGGTGATCACCCTCCTGTCTTCCGGCAACCTGGCCATTACCCAGGCCGTTATTTCCCTTCTCAACGAGCAAATCCGAAGTTCTGCAGATACGAGCCGAACCTTGATGACCGTTGAGACCATGTTTCAGGCAGCACGCCTGATTGGCAGCGCAGTGCGTGAAGTTCGGAAAATCGACGGCGAAGCTCTGGAGGCCAACGCAGATAATTTCTCTGTCACCTTCATCTTGGGCGGACAGATCAAGGGCGAGGAACCACGTCTGTTTCAAGTCTATTCGGCTGGAAACTTCATAGAAGTCGGAGAAGACACACCCTATTTGCAAATCGGTGAACACAAATACGGCAAGCCGATCCTTGACCGGGTAACCCGGACCGACATGCGCCTGGGGGAAGCAGCCAAACTGGTTCTCTTGTCCTTCGACAGCACCCTTCGCTCCAACTTGTCCGTTGGCATGCCGATGGATCTGCTTCTCTACAATGCTGACAGCTTTACTGCGGATCGTCAGCTTCGTATCGAGAAAGATGATCCTTATTTCCAAAAGCTCTCGCAAGACTGGTCAGATGCCTTGCGCGATTCCTTTGCAAGTATGGATGAATTGGAGGTGTAGGGTTTGTCCCTGAGCCCTTTCTCACTCATTTCAAAAAACACCGGGCCTTGTTAGCTGTTCGTCATGGCACTGCCTTAAAAGACGGCAAACAATAAGGGGATGCAGCGCATGAGCGGCACAGATTTGGCAGAGCGTCTGACATGGGAACGCGAACCTGCCAGCGAGCCACTTGAGGCAAACGACGAAACCCTGCGGATGGTTCGTCAGATGATCAAAGCCGGAGAGCGCGCTTCTCTGGTTGAGTTACTCAAGCGCTGGGACCCGGTTGACAGCATGCAGCTGCTTGTGCGCCTGCGCCTGAAGCAGGCACGCAAACTTTTCCAGTGGCTCCCCGCCAATCCATCAATAAAGGTGATCGCCGAGCTGCGGACCGAATTCCGCTCGCTCCTGATGGAAGAAGCCACTCTGGAGCAGTTCCGCGATATTCTTGCTGGGCTTGACCCTGAAGATGCAACGGAAATGCTGAATGATTTTCCCGATGACATGGCCGAAGAGCTGGCCAGCCGTCTACCGGATGTGGAAGAGATTTCCTCGCGCCAATCCTATGCGGACGACAGTGCAGGCCGGATCATGGCGCGTAAGTTCGTGGCACTGCCGGAGACCCTGACCATAGATGAAGCCGTCACTCAGATCCGGGCAGACGCACATCGAATTCGCAAGGTCTTCACAGTCTATGTTCTGGATGACCAGCATCATCTGACAGGAACGGTAGAGCTGGGCAAGCTCCTGCTGGCGCCACAAGGCGCAACGCTGTGCGACATCATGAACAAGGATTTCCTGACGGTGTCCGCCGACATGGACCAAGAGGAAGTCCTCAGGCTGGCCCGCAAGCGCGATATGCGCACTGTTCCTGTGGTGGACAGCGAAGGCCATCTGATTGGCCGCGTAACACCAAAACAATTGACACGCATTGCGTCTGAGGAAGCGTCTGAAGACATGTTGCTGATGAGCGGTGTGTCCTCCGAAGCCAAGGCTGATGATACGATCTTTCGTATTGTGCGTGGCCGCCTGCCCTGGCTGCTGGCTGGTCTGATCGGAGCCAGTATCGCGGCCACCGTCGTTGGCTCCTTTGAGGAACAACTTGCCAAAGCCGCAATTCTGGCAGCCTTCATCCCTGTAACCATGTCAATGGCCGGAAATGCTGGTCTGCAAGCCTCAGCCGTTGCTCTTCAGGGGCTTGCTTCGGGAACACTTTGGTCAGGTGAGATCGGTTACCGACTTTTCAAAGAACTGCTGGCCGCGCTCTTCAATGGTCTCGTCGCAGGTATAATCCTGGCCGGACTGACAGTGGCGGCCTCTCTTATCGTGCCCATCAGTCATCCAATTCACTTGGCGATTGCCACCTCCCTGTCGCTTCTATGTGTGACCACGATTGCAGCAATGGTCGGCGCGACGATACCCATCGCACTCGACAAGTTGGGCATAGATCCCGCCATGGCCACCGGGGTCTTTATCACCTCCTCCAACGACGTTCTGGGCGTGCTGGTGTTCTTCTTTATGGCCACAACGTTTTATCTGGGGTGACGTAGCTTTACACTTGCGCCGCATCATTCATCCCAAGGATCAGGGCTGCCGCGTCAAATTCGGTGCGTTTATAGGTCCGAACCTGGGTCGCCTGTTCGTCCTGTCCCCAGCGCTCAACGTTAAAATCCTCTTCAACATGAGCGGCCAGCCAAGCCTCTTCGACGCTGAGGTGCCCATCTGACAGGGCCAAAGCCAGAACTGCCGATCCGGCAAGGGATGTGGCCGTGTGAAGCGCTGCGAGCCCCAGCGGGGTGAAGCTGTCGAGACGCGCGCGATAGGCCTTGAGAAGAGCCTCTGGCTGTTCCTGGTGAATGATACCAGCGATCCGCACGAAACGGCCGCCGAACATTGCTTCAGCCCATGACAAAACAGGATCCCAAAGTTCGCGTTGACGCGCAACCAGTGTCTCAGGTTCATCAGCCCGGTAACACAGCGCATCGGTGCCGCAGAACCGGGTGATTTCATCAGACACTTCGGCGAACCGCTTGGCCACCGCATCTTGCGCCGAGTTGGCAATGCGTGTCAGCGGCATGACGGCAGGGTTGATCACCTCGACCTGCGCGTTCCACTCATCAGCCACCGCCTGAGCCACAGCATGATGCGTCAGTACCAGCATGGTCCTGCTCGGCGTTTTCACCGGGCGACCATCCAGATGGATGGCAAAACCGCCTTCCACTGTCGCTGGTACTGCTTCCTTGTAGAAACGCTTGGGCAATTCCCGCTTGGAGAGTTCCCGCGCGCGCTGCTCTGGGTCTTTTGCAGCGTCTTGTTCCAAGGCTTGAAGATAGTCGCGCATCAGGTTGTTTCCTCATCAAAACCAAGGAGGCCATCCAGCACTCCGTAAAGATCATCAAAATGCTGGATCACGGCATGTGCACCGCCTGCGGTCAGGCGATCTCGCTCGTGATAGCCCCAACTGACACCAACCCCATGAACGCCGCCAGCACGGGCCATTTCCATATCGAAACTGGTATCGCCAATCAGCACAGTCCGATGCGGCTCAGCACCAGTTTCGGACAATGCCCGGTGAACCATGTCCGGATGGGGTTTTGACGGTGATGTATCTGCCGTTTGAATTGTGACAAAGCGACCATGAAGGTCATGCACATCAAGCATGTGATCGACACCGCGCCGCGCCTTGCCTGTGGCAATACCAAGCAGCACGTCCTCACGCTTTGACAGAAGATCGAGCACCTCGCGTGTACCCGGATAAAGCGGATCAAGATCCAAACCTTTTCCGCGCCGCTCCCGCTTCGAGGTCCGATAGGCATCCGCCATGGTCTGAACGTGATGGGCATTTTCATCGCCCACCAACGTCGAGAACGCCTCTTCAAGAGACAAACCAACGATCGACAAGGCCGTAGAGCGATCCGGCATTGGCAATCCAACCGCCTCATAGCCGACCTGAAGCCCGTGAAAAATGGTGTTCTGACTGTCCACCAGCGTGCCATCACAATCGAAAATTACGAGATACATGAAAGAAAGCGCCTCTGTTTTTCAAGCACCGCATGTGGCTGTTTTTCAGGGGCAGGTCAAGAGGTTGTCAGGCCCGAACCGCATTGTAAGGAAGACTGCTTGAATAAGCGTGGCCAGTTGGCCGAACAGGCCATTGAATTGTAAGCCCGATCAACCTCGACTCTTACCTCTCCGTCCACTATTGGAACAGGCAGTCCTTCAAACGGCATGAACCGGAGCCTTCATTGACCAAAGTCATCTTGATCTTTCTGCTGGTCCTTGCCGTCATTCAAGTCATCAAGCCACTCGGCTGGCCGGGCCTGAAGAAACGCTCAGACGCCTGGAAACTTGCCATAGGTGGCCTTTTCCTCATTGTCTTCTCAGTGGGGCTGATCGCGCTTTTCGAGTAAAGAAGGTAAAAGCTCCAATTCGATCTCTTTTGCCTAAAGATTGACAGAAACCGCCCAAAAAACGCGCTTGAGCACCACGGCACAGTCTCCTAGCTTTATTGTTAGCATGCTAACGTTAAAACAAGTGAGGTGCTTTAAATGTTGATGTCCCGCAGATCGCTTCTCAAGACAATTGGCAGCGCTGCTGCCGTCTCATCCCTTGTCCCGTTGTCGAGCGCATTGGCATCTGGTGCAATCAAGCCGACCAAGAAATCGGTCTTGCTCGTGATTGATGTGCAGAACTGTTTTCTGCCCACCGGAACACTGCCAGTCAGTGATGGTGACCAGGTGATCCCGGTCATCAATGCGCTCAGCAAGAAATTCCAGAACGTCGTGATGACGCAGGACTGGCACCCCGCTGGTCACTCTTCCTTCGCCTCCAGCCACGATGGCAAGGCCCCGTTTGAGACCGTCGAAATGGACTACGGTACGCAGGTTCTGTGGCCGGATCATTGTATTCAGGGCACGAAAGACGCAGAGCTCGCCGCCGGGCTGGATATTCCTCATGCACAGCTGATCATCCGCAAGGGCTGGAACAGCGCTGTCGACAGCTACTCGGCCTTCCGCGAAGCCGACAAGAAAACCATGACGGGTCTAACAGGGTACTTTAGGGAGCGCGGAATTTCAGACGTCTACGTCTGCGGTCTGGCAACGGACTTCTGTGTTGCCTGGTCAGCCATCGACGCGACAATATCCGATTTCAATGTCTCCGCTATTGAAGACGCCTCTCGCGGTATCGACCTGAACGGCTCCGTAGCCAAGGCCTGGATCGACATGAAGAATGCTGGCATTGCACGCATTCAGTCGAGCGATTTTGCATGAGCATTGCAAACACATAAAAAGAAAGCAGGCCAATGGCCTGCTTTCGAAACGAAGTTCATACATCAGATCAAGCAATTGAATCATCGTGTCATGCGTTAATGACAAGAGACTCTGAATAAACGACAATCAGCGTTTGCGGGCAGTGTTGAGTTCCGCTTCATCCGGATCATCAGCTTCCGGATCATAATCAGACGCATTGAAACCCAGAAGGTTCCAGGTCTGCTGCATATGCGGCGGCAGAGGGGCGGAAACATCAATGATCCCGGTCCCTGATGGATGCGGGATGCGGATCCGGCGCGCCAGAAGATGCAGACGGTTCTGAATACCGCCAGGCAGCTCCCAGTTCTCAATGTTGAAATACTTGTCGTCGCCGATGATCGGATGCCCCAAATGAGCCGCATGAGCCCTGAGCTGATGGGTCCGGCCTGTGATTGGCTTCATGGTCACCCAGGACAGCTTCTGCGCAGATTGCTCAAACACCGAGTAGAGTGAAACCGCATGCTGCGCATCGTCTTGCCCGTGCTTGACAACGCGCATCCGTTCTTCTTCATCATCTCTTGCAAGATAGGTCGAGATACGTCCCTGCTTGGGCTTTGGAACGCCCGCCAGCATCGCCCAATAGACTTTCTGGGTGTTGCGATGGCGGAACGCCTTGGTCATCTCCTGTGCGGCTTTCCGGGTCTTTGCGACCAGAATGATCCCGGAGGTTTCGCGGTCAAGCCGGTGTACCAGACGGGGCTTGTCGCCCTTTTGGTCCGTGAAAGCATCCAGCATGCCGTCCAGATGACGCGTCAGGCCGGAGCCGCCCTGCACGGCAAGGCCAGCGGGCTTGTTCAGCACCATCACATGGCTGTCTTCGAACAGCATCATCTCTTCAATCGCCTGGCGATCATCTTCGATCAGCTTGGTCGACCTTGGGCGGGCATTGTTTTTATCATCCGCATGCACTTCAACGCCCATGGGCGGAATGCGGACAATCTGGCCAGTGGCGATCCGGGTCGAGCATTCAATCCGCTTACCATCCACCCGGACCTGCCCAGTCCGTACCAGCTTTTGCAGTCGGCCAAATCCAAGCCCTGGGAAATGGGCCTTGAACCAACGGTCAAGGCGCATGCCGGCTTCATCAGCGGTCACTTTTCTTTGTTCAATCGCGGCCATTTGGATCTCTTTGCGCACGTGTCTGACGCGCGTCTTTTTTTAAGGCCAGCCCAACGCCAGCGTAAACTTGCCCCGCGTATAGGCGCAAACGCACATTTTTGGAAGCCCTGCCCGCAGAACGGTTCAGGATGCCAGTTGGCGCATCACATAAAGACCGGCGAAGACAGCAGCCAGCGACAGACAGACAGACAGGCCAACATACAACACGGCAGCCCCGGTATCACCTCGCTCCCACATCACCGCCGTATCAAGCGAGAACGCGGAAAACGTCGTGAAGCCGCCCAAAATTCCCGTGGCTACAAAATACCGCACACTTTGCATACCCGCCACTTCATGCCGTGTCAGCCAGCCGATGAAAATTCCCATGACCAGCGAGCCAATGACATTGACCGCAAAGGTACCATAGGGAAATCCTGTACCGAACAGGCGCAAGGTCAAAATACCAACCAAATGCCGACCACCAGCGCCAAGGCCGCCGCCCAACATCACGAGAAGAAGGTGTTTCATAGCGTGTCCTGAAGTGAGATCCGCAGAATCTGATGTCTATTCGCCAGCCGCAGGTGCTTTGCTGTCCTCAGCTTCACCCATCTTTTCAAACACCTTCACCTGCTGATCGTATTTCGGATCAATTGTGCCGCAGACCCGATCCCAGAAAGAGAAGAAGTTCGCATAATTATAGCGAAAGCGGGAATGATGCTGATCATGAAAGGTCACACACACCATGGGAGATGGCAGACGTGACATCGGCGAAGCATAAAATTCAAAACCGGAATGACCAATCGTGCCGTTGAAGTGATCCCACAGCCGGTGAACGATCAGCACAACAGCCGGGATTGGCAGAACAAACACCGCCAGCAAGTAATAGCTCTGCATGACAAAAGCGTCGACCAGATCATCCGCATAGGTGCTCCAGACCGTCGGAGCAACAGCCCGATGATGCTCTGCATGGAACCGGTAAAACAACTTCGTGTGCATCAACCTGTGCCCCCAGTAAAACCAGGTATCATAGGCAACTATGGACACGACAAACATCAGGATCGCAGACCACCATGTCAGGGGAAGTGGCGCCACAAGCGTCCACCCCTTATAGGATGCGAACACACCACCAGCGATGCAGCCGGCCGTAACCGTCAGTGAAAACACACTCTGTCGGATTTCCTTCCACATCCGCTTTTCACCGCGGCGATTTGGCTGGATTCTGCGTTCCGGATGGCGGTTCTGGATTTGAACCAGCACCCAGCCGGTCGCGAAATAGAGGAACACATTGACGCCATAGGCCACTGCCCAGAACGGCAGAAATTCAAGCACGACCTCAATAAACTGCTGAAACATGTCTTACCTTGTCGCCAATTACCGAATTGGCATCTATCGCATTAAACCCATACGCCACCCGAAGAGGGTCTAGGCAGCGCTCTTATCGACCCTGGCCGCCTTGGTGTCCGGAACTTCGCCGGTCACCTCCATTTCCTCGACAAGCGCATCATAGTTTGGATGAACAGTGCCCATAGCACGATCCCAGAACGAGAAAAAGTTGCCATAGTTATAGTGGAACTGGGAATGATGCAGATCATGGAAGGTCGTGCAAATCAACGGAAAGGGCGCACGCGAGGACCGCGATGCAAAATACTCAAAGCCTGAATGCCCGATCATGCCTGAGATCTGATCAAATAACCGCAGAGCAAAAATCGATAACGCCGGAACCGGCAAGACAAACCAGGCGATGAAATAGAAGCCGTGTTCAATCAGGGTATCCACCGTGGTCGAGCTGTCATTGCTCCAGACGGTCGGGGCGACAGATTTGTGGTGCGGAACGTGGAACTTGTAAAACGCTGGCAAATGCAGGATCCGGTGCCCCCAGTAGAACCAGGCGTCAAACAGCACAAAGCACACCGCAAACATCAACGGGAATGACCACCAGGACAGCGGCAAGGGCGCGACCAGCGTCCAGCCCTGGGTTTGCGCAAAATAACCGGCAGACAGCAGAACAGACGACGTGGCCAAAGCGTGCATCGATGCACGAATTTCCGTCCACATACGCTTCGCACCGTCCCTATGCTTTTGAATTCGCCGATCCGGATGCCGGTTGTTGATCCATGTGACCGACAGACCGGTCGCAAAATAGACAAGGATCATGACCGCATAGATCACGGCGAAAACGATCAGATAGTCGACGATGAGCTGCATCTGGTTCAATCCTTGCCCGATGCCCCCGCAGCAGCTTTGCCGCCACTTCGTTGGGTGGCGTAAAGCTCTTCGAAACCCAGTACCTTGTCATCATAGGTCGGATGGATTGTGCCGCAGAACCGATCCCAGAAAGAAAAGTAGTTGGCGTAGTTATAGACGAAATGTTGGTGGTGCTGGTCGTGGTAGAGCGTGCACAGCAACGGCCAGGGACGTCGAGCCGTCGGACTGGCAAAATGCTCGAACCCGCAATGACCAAGCAGCGCAGTCACCTGATCAAAAATCCGGTGCGCAATAAAGACCACAGCAGGCATCGGAACGACAAAAAGCACCAAGGCATAATAGCTGTGGGCGAACAGAGTATCCACGGTGGAGCCTGCATCGTTCGACCAGACGGTCGGTGTGATGTTCAGATGATGCGGCTTGTGGAACTTGTAGAACGCCTTGGTGTGAAGGATCCTGTGCCCCCAATAGAACCAGGCATCATGCAAGACGAGGGACAGCCCGAAGAACAGCGGCGCCGACCACCATGAAAGCTCAAAAGGCGTTACGGTCCAGCCCCGATACTGGGCATAGAGACCAATGGCAAGGCACACGCTGGTCACCATCACCTGCACCATGGACGACTTGATGTCGTCCACCATCCGATGGTCGGCCTGCCGTTTCTGGATACGGCGCTCCGGATACCGCTTGTTCACCGCCATGGTGATCAAGCCGACAGTGAACAGGATCGCAAGGCTCCCCAGATAAAGAACCGCAATCAGAAAAGTAAATTCCAAAAAACCGTTCAGAAAACTGTTTTCGACCAGAACCATCAGCAGGACGACCTCACGAGATACATAAAGAACCAACAGGCAGGACCAGATCTCACGCCTGCTGGAGTTTGTTTGGCAAACTCAAACATAGTTGCAGTGCAATGAAAAGCTTACGGAGAAAAATAGTCAGCTTTTAAGCTGCGTCATGAAAGCTGACGAAACTTTTAGCTCCAGGCACCTACGGCCAAAGGCTCTATTGTTTCAGATTATCCGCGTTCCCTGCGTAAGCGGGACCAATACTCCAGCCGCTTGCGAAGCTCGCGTTCGAACCCGCGCTCTGGCGGATCATAAAAGGTCTGGCGTCCCATGTCTTCAGGAAAATAGTCCTGCCCGGAAAAGCCGTCCGGCGCATCATGATCGTATTGATAGCCGTCGCCATAGCCCTCGTTCTTCATCAGCTTGGTCGGAGCGTTGAGGATATGCTTGGGCGGCAGCAGGGACCCATTCGCCTTGGCACTGCGCACAGCGGCCTTATAGGCCACATAAACCCCATTCGATTTCGGCGCACTGGCCAGATAGACCACAGACTGAGCAAGTGCGAGCTCACCTTCCGGAGAACCAAGCATCTGATAGGCGTCGCGCGCAGCATTGGCCTGCACCAAAGCATTGGGATCAGCCAGACCAATATCCTCGACAGCCATGCGGATCAGTCGCCGAGCCAGATAGAGCGGATCCTCCCCGCCATCCAGCATCCGGCAAAACCAATAGAGCGCAGCATCAGGGTCAGAGCCCCTAACAGATTTGTGCAGGGCAGAGATCAAATTGTAGTGGCCGTCTTGCCCCTTGTCATAGATCGGGGCGCGTCGCTGTACGATCTGCTGCAGGCGCTCTGCGTCAAACACCTCGCCATCGCCAGCAGCACGCCAAACATCTTCCAACAAGGTCAGTGCGGACCGGCCATCCCCGTCCGCCATCCGCAACAAGACGCCCTTGGCCTCTTCATCCAGCGGCAGCGGCTTGTCTTCCAGGGCTTCCGCTCGGTTGAGGAGTTTACGCAGGGCTTCCTGGTGTAACGAATGAAATGTCATCACATGGGAACGCGACAACAGAGCGGCGTTGAGTTCAAAAGACGGATTTTCTGTCGTCGCCCCCACAAGCGTAATGGTTCCATCTTCCATGACAGGCAGGAAGCTGTCCTGCTGCGCCCGGTTAAAGCGATGGATCTCATCAACAAACAAAAGCGTCGACTTGCCCGACAGTCTCCGGACACGGGCAATCTCGAACACCTTCTTCAGCTCGGCAACGCCTGAAAAGATCGCCGAGATTTGTTCAAAGGCCAGGTCCGTTTCATTTGCCAGCAGACGTGCAATTGTGGTTTTGCCTGTGCCCGGTGGGCCCCAGAAGATCAGAGACCCGAGCGTTCGGGTCTTGAGCATCCGCGCAAGAGAACCCTCTGGCCCAAGGAGATGCTCCTGGCCAACAACATCTTCCAGTCTTTCAGGCCGCATCCGATCAGCCAATGGCCGGGGACCGGATGCGGCAAGCCCTGAGGCCTCAAACAAATCACTCATGACAGCTTTATAAGCGTTTAGCTGCGCAGCTCGATACGGGAAACTTTCCCATCCCGCTCAATCTCCATCCGCCACACCCTGGGTGGGATCTTTGTGACGCCTTCCAGCATCCTCGTAGACGTGATTTTATCGCCATTGATCGAACGCACAATATCGCCGACCTTCATACCGACCCGCGCAGCTGTGCTCCCCCGAGCAATCGCCCCAATGGCTACGCCCTCGAAGGTTCCCTCAAGCCTAAGCTCTTCAGCAACCGCTGGAGACAGATTCATGATCGTCGCCCCTTCAAAAGGCGAATACTCGGTCAAGACACGACTGTCCCGATCCGTTGTTTCCGGTGCAGGCGCCAGGGAAATATCGATCAACCTTTGCTCACCGCCACGAAGGATCGTGAAACGCGCACTCTCTCCAAGTTTCTTGGTCGCAAAGCGATAGCCAAAACTGTCAGGATCCAGCACTTCCTTGCCATCAATGGCCACAACAAGATCGCTGACCTTCAAACCGGCATCTTCAGCAGGTGAACCGGGGAAAATATTTGTCACGATCACGCCGCGCGGACGATCAAGCGACAGGGCTTCCGCAATTTCTGCATTCACCAGCTGAACAGTTGCGCCAAGCCAGGGACGCTGAATCTTACCACCTTGACCGGAAGCCGTCGCCACGAATTCCGCCATATGTGCCGGGATGGCAAACCCTATGCCGTTGGATCCGCCAGAACGCGAGAAAATCGCAGTATTCACACCAACCAGATTACCGTTCATATCCACGAGTGCGCCGCCGGAGTTCCCCGGATTAATTGCGGCATCTGTTTGGATGAAAAACTGGTAATCCGTCACGCCAACTTGTGTACGCGCAAGCGCTGAAACAATGCCCTGGGTGACAGTTTGGCCAACACCGAATGGATTACCAATTGCCAGAACGATATCGCCTACCTCAAGACTGTCAGGTTCTGCGAAGGGCACAAAATCAAACGGGCCATCGCCCTTTATCTTCAGTACGGCAAGATCGGTCCGCTCATCCTTCAAAATGATCTCGGCATCATACTCACGTCGGTCGCTCAACGCCACGCGGACTTCATCCGCATCCTTGATGACATGATGGTTTGTGATCACTGTGCCGTCTTTGGAAATGATCACCCCTGAACCAAGCGATGATTGCACGCGCTGCTTCGGCTTGGTGTCTCCCTGCCCAGGGTTTCCAAAAAAGCGGCGGAAAAATGGATCATCGAAAAACGGCGATCTTCGCTGCTGCTGCTCAACCTTTCGGCTGGCATAGACGTTCACCACTGCCGGCGCCACATCCTTGACGATAGGCGCGAAGGAAAGCTTCACTTCCCCTGCAGATCTGGGAACAAGACGCAGCTCGGCAGCCGAATTGTCCTGAGCGTGCAAAGACCCAGCCGAAACCGTAACGAGCGCAATCAAGAATGCCGATACAAACCCAAACCCGGGTCTGGCCAATTTCAATCCCATGTCTCTTCCTCTTTCAAAGGCCGAATCCGACCGAACGACCAGATCGATACATGGCAGATAGGGAGAGACTGAGGCAATGCAAACAAAGAAGCAGGCAAGAATCAAAACGGCCGCAGGGATGTCCCTGCGGCCGCATAAATCAGCTACCGTCTGAATTACGCAGAGCGGACCTGAGCAAGAAAGCTCTTCACTTCCGCGTCGAGATGGTTCGTCTGCTCAGTCAAATCTTCTGCAGATGCCACAAATGCGTTCGCCGCATCACTCGTTTGTTCAGTAATGCTGCTGACGTCCGTAATGTCTTCCGACACTTTAGATGTTCCGACGGCTGCGCGTTGCGTATTTTCAGCAATACCGCGTGTTGCGAAGCTTTGCTCAGTCACCGCAGCAGACACATTCGTCACAGATTCGGTGATCTCGCCAATTGTGTCCTGAATATCCCCGATCGCGGCAACAGCATCATCCGTTGCCTGACGAATAGCATCAATCTGGAGCTGAATTTCGCCAGTCGCCTTGCCTGTCTGAGAAGCAAGTTCCTTGACTTCAGAAGCAACGACCGCAAAGCCGCGCCCTGCATCACCTGCCCGTGCAGCCTCAATAGTCGCATTTAGGGCCAATAGATTAGTCTGGTCCGCAATGTCACTGATCAGGGTAATAACCTCACCAATACGGTTCGCTGCCTCGGCAAGAGAGCGCACTGTGCTGTTGGTTGAAGCGGCTCTTTCTGTTGCCGTCTGCGCAACAGCTGAAGAGCGTTCAATCAGGCCGGAAATCTCCTCAATTGAACTAGACAACTGATCAGAGGCAGAAGCAATCGATTGCACCTCTGCCATGGCCTCAGCAGAGACCTCAGCTGCCCGCACCGACTTCTCGCCAGAGCTAACAGTCATTTGGCGCATATCATCGGCCGACCCCTTCAAGCCCGCTGCTGAACGCGCCACATGATCGACAACCTTACCAACAGAAGCCTCAAATTCACTGGCAAGACCAGCCAGCATATTTTGACGCTGCTCAGCCTGCGATTTGGCCATCTCGGCATCTGCTTCTGTCCGCAGTCTCTGGTCTTCCAACGAATTCTCACGGATACGAAGAACTGCCCGGCCGATATCACCAATTTCATCACCGCGTTCAGCAGCTTTGATCTCGGTGGTCACATTTCCATCAGCAATGGATTCCAATCCAGAAACCAACGCAATCAAAGGACGGGTAATCGAACGAGAGAAAAACAGAGCAATGATCGCTGCAATACCAACCGTAATGAGCGTTGTGACGATCATGGAGTCGCGCATTTCCGTCACGCTCGCCATCGCTTCCGCAATCGAACGCTCTGTGACAATTGCCCAGGTAGATCCGTCAAAATTCAATGGTGAGGCAACCGTAATCCGATCAATCCCATCAGCACCTTTGACGATACCGGAAGCTGTGCTGCCACCAAGGGCCGCGCGCACAACATCAGATGAAGCCTCAGTCACCAACGCAGTTGGTTCGGCCGATAATGGCTGATTGGTAATCAGTCTTGAATTGTCGTCCACCAGGTAGACTTGGCCAGTGTCACCAAGACCATCACGACTATTCGTTACGGCCTCTAGATAATCCGTGCCAATACGGTAGACGATGACCCCGGCAAGTTCCTCGCCAGAAAAAGTTGTAATATACGCAGGCGCTGCCACAAACATGGACGCTACACCACCAGCCGGTTCATAGGCTTCAAAATCAGAATGAAACCGTGTCCCCTTCTCCGCAGTGATGGCTTCAGCAAAAACCTTCCCTAACCCTGTGTCCTTCAAAGGCCCATCTATAACGGACCCCAGAAAATCACGTGATTTGGTCACGCTATAAATCACCAGACCATCTTTGTTGATGGCGTAAATGTCATCGTATTCATTGTTTTTCCAGGAAGAGGAAAAGCTATTGTGAACCTCAGTATGCCGCCAAGCATACATTGTCTTGTTATCTGCGCCAGTCAGCTCGGCTCTTGCGGAGGAATTAGAGCCAGCCGGCTGGAAATACTCAGTCAACGCTGGGCGATCATTCTCCAGGCTAGACAAGGCCGTATTCATGTCCGTGAATGCAAGAGTTGCCGCAGCACCCGATGCACTGGTCGTGAGATCGCCCGCCAAACTGTCCAAACGCATGTCCAGCAGCGCTTGGCGAGCCTTACCAACCATAGCCAATTCGCCATTAGAGGCCTTTTCCAGGCCCGACCGTGCATTGACGTAACCACCAACGCCTACAGCCATACAAGCTGCAAATGTCACGCCGATCATTAAAGCCGGGACTACCACTGACAACTTCAGAATACGATTCTTCGTTTTAGAAGGAGTTTTAACATCAGAAATCATTATGCCCCCCTTAGAGCATCAGCAAAAAACTGACTGTGAGTCTTACCTAGGGATGTTAAAAATCCGATAATTGAATATGTAAACAACGATAAACTTCGCTTAAAAACAGTAACTTACGTAGGGACCAACTTCATTTAGGCATAAAAAAAGGCGGGCAAAGCCCGCCTCTTAAAATAGCATTGAAAGCAGTTTACGCAGCGTCTTCAGACGCCTGCTCAGCTTCGTGGCGAGCACGATCAGCTGCCCCGCGTGCTGTAACATCACGGTCAACGAGTTCAATCACTGCCAGCGGCGCATTGTCGCCATAACGGTAACCAGCTTTTAGAACACGGCTATATCCGCCACTGCGTTCCTTGTAACGCTCACCGAGCGTATCAAAAAGCTTACGAACCATAGCAACGTCGCGAATCTGCGAAATTGCCTGACGACGTGCATGCAGATCGCCGCGTTTGCCAAGCGTGATCAGCTTGTCAATGATTGGCTGCATTTCTTTGGCCTTCGGCAAAGTCGTCACGATCTGTTCGTGATTGATCAGCGAAGCTGCCATGTTAGCGAACATAGCCTTACGATGGCTAGAAGTCCGGTTGAGCTTGCGGCCGGAATTACCGTGGCGCATGGCCCTCTCCTTCTATTTTCAGATATACAACGCCTTTGCGTCGTTATCCGGTTGAGTGTGAAGAGACGGGAACGTCTCTTAATACT
Source organism: Roseibium algae (assembly GCF_037783265.1). Classification (NCBI taxonomy): domain Bacteria; kingdom Pseudomonadati; phylum Pseudomonadota; class Alphaproteobacteria; order Hyphomicrobiales; family Stappiaceae; genus Roseibium; species Roseibium algae. The sequence continues at coordinate 13,757 of NZ_JBAKIA010000022.1, read as the reverse complement.
GATGGTCTTCGTAACGCTTCGCGAGATCTTCGATGTTCTCAGGCGGCCAATTGGCAACCTCCATACCGAGGTGCAGACCCATCTGGGCAAGAACTTCCTTGATTTCGTTCAACGATTTGCGGCCGAAGTTCGGCGTGCGCAGCATTTCCGCTTCGGACTTCTGTATCAGATCGCCAATATATACAATATTGTCGTTCTTGAGACAGTTTGCCGAACGGACAGACAGTTCCAGCTCGTCAACCTTCTTGAGAAGGGCCGGGTTGAACGCGAGTTCCGGGACAGTATCCTCGGCGACTTCGCGCTGTGGCTCTTCAAAGTTCACGAAGATAGACAGCTGATCCTGAAGGATGCGCGCAGCGAATGCGACTGCGTCATCCGGCTTCACCGAACCGTCGGTTTCAACGGTCAGTGTGAGCTTGTCATAATCAAGAACCTGACCCTCGCGGGTGTTCTCCACCTTGTAAGAAACCTTCTTAACAGGTGAATACAGGCTATCGACCGGGATCAAGCCAATTGGTGCATCTTCCGGACGGTTGCGATCAGAAGCCGCATAGCCCTTGCCGATGTTGACAGTGAATTCCATACGGATTTCAGCGCCTTCGTCGAGCGTGCAAAGAACCAGTTCAGGGTTCAATACTTCGACATCGCCGACAGTCTGGATGTCACCGGCAGTTACGCTACCTGGACCCTGTTTGCGCACGACCATCCGCTTAGGACCTTCGCCATCCATACGGATCGCGATTTCCTTGATGTTCAAGACGATGTCAGTGACATCCTCCCGAACACCTGGGATGGATGAGAATTCATGCAGAACGCCATCGATCTGAACCGCAGTCACCGCCGCACCCTGAAGGGACGACAAAAGAATGCGGCGTAGAGCATTGCCGAGTGTCAAGCCATAACCGCGCTCAAGCGGTTCCGCAACAACCGTTGCAAGGAAACGCGGATCATCGCCCGGCTTCACTTCCAGCTTGGTTGGCTTGATCAGTTCCTGCCAGTTTTTTTGAATGGTCACGTTTTTGCCCCTTCGGCTTTCCCGCCTGGGTTCGCAAGAACCCTAAGCTATGCCTTGCCATTGGAGAAACAGATACCTAAGACGATATGTCTTAGACGCGGCGGCGCTTGCGCGGACGGCAACCGTTATGCGGGATCTTGGTCACGTCGCGGATCGATGTGATCAGGAAACCAGCAGCCTGAAGCGCACGAAGAGCAGATTCACGTCCTGAACCAGGACCGCGAACTTCAACTTCAAGAGTCCGCATACCATGTTCGGAGGCCTTCTTGGCAGCATCTTCAGCAGCAACCTGCGCCGCATAAGGCGTAGACTTACGTGATCCCTTAAAACCAAGCGTTCCGGCAGACGACCAAGAGATGGTGTTGCCCTGTGCATCGGTGATGGTGATCATCGTGTTGTTAAACGTGGAATTCACATGTGCAACGCCCGAAGAAATATTCTTGCGCTCACGGCGACGCACGCGCGTCGTTTCCTTAGCCATTCTTTAGTCCTTAGTTTGATATCGCCACTGCCGTAACACCGGCAGCTCCACCCGCAATCGCGGAAAAATTACTTCTTCTTGCCTGCGATGGCTTTTGCAGGACCCTTACGGGTACGTGCATTCGTATGTGTACGCTGACCGCGAACAGGAAGGCCACGACGATGACGCAGGCCGCGGTAGCAGCCAAGGTCCATCAGACGCTTGATGTTCATTGCGGTGTCACGACGCAGATCGCCTTCAACCATATAGTCACTGTCGATAGCTTCGCGGATCGCCAGAACCTGAGCATCCGAAAGCTGATTCACACGAGTTTCAGCCGGAATACCGCACTTTTCGACAATCTCCTGCGCGAATTTCGCGCCGATGCCGTGAATATACTGAAGCGCAATTACAGCGCGCTTGTTCGTTGGGATGTTAACGCCAGCAATACGTGCCACGTGTCTCTCCATCTTATGCAGTCTTTAGACCGCGTTAATTATTATTCCCCGCGTCCGGTGGAGCCCGGCCCATGCGAAGCACTCATTATGCCAACAGCGCTAAAGTCACCCAAAACACCAAGCACACAACGTGCCGGTTCCATCATAAATGGAATCGGCACGAAATTCATTGAAGCTAGAGCGCGTCCTTTAACGGCTCTAAACCTTTTCGTCAAGTTTAGAAAGAATTGCTTCTATCGCAGAAGAAACTTCAACGATTGATTGCATTCCATCCACGACTGTCAAAAGACCTGTTTTTTCGTAATATGGAATGACCACGGCCGTATCGTTGTTATAAGCCTGAAGCCGATCCTTGAATACCTCAGGATCGTCATCCTTTCGAACTGGTTGACCTGCAGCCTTGGCTTCTTCAGCACGATTAATGATACGGCTAACCAGCTTGGACTGGTCCACACGTAATTCAATCACAGCATCAAGAGCAAGACCACTGTCGGACAGCATCTGAGACAGAGCATCAGCTTGGGCAAGCGTGCGCGGAAAACCATCGAGAATAAACCCGTTCTTGGCGTCCGGCTCTGCAATCCGATCTCGAATGATACCGACAACAATATCATCAGAAACCAAACCGCCAGCTTCCATAACTTCTTTAGCCTTCAACCCAACCGGGGTTTTGGCTGCAACTGCTGCACGGAGCATATCACCTGTCGCCAGCTGCGGAATGTTATGCTCGGCAACAAGCTTGTTTGCCTGCGTCCCCTTCCCCGCACCTGGCGGTCCGACCAGAATCAGTCTCATCTACGCTTCCCCCTGAGCTTTGCTTTTTTCACCAGACCTTCATACTGGTGAGCGAGCAAATGGCCCTGGATCTGGGAAACCGTATCCATGGTGACACTAACTACGATCAACAGTGATGTCCCCCCGAAGTAGAATGGAACGCCCGTCGCCGAAATTAGGAATTCGGGTAATAGACAGACAAGCGTAATGTAGATAGCGCCCGCAACAGTGATCCGAGTCAGCACATAATCAATGTACTGGGCCGTACGTTCACCAGGCCGGATTCCCGGAAGGAAGCCGCCATGCTTTTTAAGGTTATCTGCCGTATCCGTCGGATTGAAAACAATCGCGGTATAGAAGAAGCAGAAGAACACAATCATCGAAGCATAGAAGAGCATATACAGCGGCTGACCGTGGCCAAGCAGAGCTGTAATGGTGGTGACCCACTCATTCGTACCATTGGATGAGAATCCAGCAATGGTTGCCGGAACCAGCAGCAAAGATGATGCAAAGATTGGAGGAATAACGCCAGCCGTATTCAACTTCAAAGGCAGGAACGAGGTATTGCCCTCGAACATACGATTGCCCTGTTGCCGCTTTGGATACTGGATCAAAAGACGACGCTGAGCACGTTCCATGAACACTATCACGCCAATAACAACGACAGCTAGTATGATCACAAGCAGGATAATCCAGGTCGCCAAAGCACCTTGACGGCCAAGCTCAAGCGTGGAAACCACAGCTGTCGGAAGGCCTGCTACAATCCCTGCGAAAATGATCAAGGAAATACCGTTGCCGATACCGCGCGAAGTAATCTGTTCACCAAGCCACATCAGGAACATGGTGCCACCGACAAGCGTCAAAACAGTTGACGCGCGGAAGAACCAACCCGGATCGGATACGACATTGGTCGCACCTTCAAGACCAACAGCGATGCCATAGGCCTGGAATGCAGCAAGAACCACTGTTCCGTAGCGGGTGTATTGGTTGATGACTTTACGGCCCTGCTCACCATCCTTCTTCATCTGCTCGAGCGACGGCACGACCGTCGTCATCAACTGCATGATGATGGAAGCTGAGATGTACGGCATAATCCCCAGTGCGAAGATGGCCATACGCTGGACCGCTCCGCCGGAGAACATATTGAACATGCCAATAATGCCGGATTGCGCCTGGTTAAAGGCCAAAGCAAACGCGTCAGGATTGATACCCGGCAGCGGAATGTATGTCCCCAGACGATAGACCAAAAGCGCCCCTAGCGTGAACCAGATGCGCTTTTTGAGTTCATCAGCCTTTGAAAAAGCTGAGAAATTTAAATTTGAGGCCAGTTGTTCGGCGGCGGATGCCATGCCCTACTCCGGTCAGTCTATTACCGACAAATGGGAAAAGCCCAGGCCTATTCGGCCTGAGCTCCCAGAACGACAACCTTGCCGCCAACTTTCTCTACCGCTGCTTTTGCGGCCTTAGAGGCACCAGCGACTTCGAATGTGACTGCAGATTTCAATTCACCATCACTAAGAAGGCGAACCCCATCCCTGATACGCTTCACGATACCAGCAGCTTTAAGTGTTTCCACTGTAACAGCCACTTTTGGATCGAGTTTGCCAGCTTCAATGGCTTCCTGAACACGGGCCAAGGAAACAATATTCAAATCCTTGGCAAAAATGTTCGTGAAACCACGCTTAGGCAGACGACGATGGAGCGGCATCTGCCCGCCCTCAAAGCCCTTGATAGCGACGCCAGAGCGGGACTTCTGCCCCTTGACGCCACGACCGCCGGTCTTGCCCTTGCCGGAACCGATGCCGCGACCAACGCGGGTACGGCTCGGAGTAGAACCGGGATTGTCCCTGAGTTCGTTGAGCTTCATGTTATATCTCCTGATCCCGTTATTACGCGTCTTCTACAACGCGAACGAGATGCTGGACCTTGTTGATCATGCCACGCACCTGAGGAGTGTCCTTCAGTGTGGAGCGGCGGTGCATCTTGTTCAGACCCAAACCGATGAGCGTAGCGCGCTGATCCTGAGGACGGCGTAGCGGGCTACCAGTTTGTTCGACCGTAACGGTCTTGTCGGTGTTCGCCATGGAACTAACCCTTATTCAACTTGGGAGCCGGAGCTACCGAGATCAAGCCTCGGCAGCAGCCGGAGCCGCATCTTCGTTATCACGACGGCGCGACTGCAGCACCGAGACCTTAAGTCCACGGCGTGCCGCGACCGAACGCGGGCTGTCTTCCTTGGTCAGTGCATCAAACGTTGCACGGACCATGTTGTAAGGGTTCGATGAGCCAAGTGACTTGGCAACAACGTCCTGAACACCAAGGGTCTCAAACACTGCACGCATCGGACCACCAGCGATGATACCTGTACCAGCCGGAGCTGCACGAAGGATCACCTTACCGGAACCGTGACGGCCTTCCACATCGTGGTGGAGCGTCCGACCTTCACGGAGAGGCACACGAATCATTGTGCGCTTAGCCGCTTCAGTCGCCTTACGGATAGCCTCGGGCACTTCACGTGCTTTACCGTGGCCAAAGCCGACACGACCCTTTTGATCACCGACCACGACCAGCGCAGCGAAGCCGAAACGACGGCCACCCTTGACCACCTTTGCGACACGGTTGATGTGCACGAGCTTGTCGACGAATTCGCTGTCTCGCTCGTCGCGATCGCGATTATCCTGTCTCGCCATTTTATAAGTCTTCCGTTCTTAAGAGCGCCAACGGGCGCTGGTCAGAATTCAAGTCCACCTTCGCGGGCTGCATCAGCAAGCGCTTTAACACGCCCATGATACTGATACCCACCTCGGTCGAACACGACCTGCTTGACGCCAGCGGCCACTGCACGCTCTGCGACAAGCTTGCCAACTGCAGCAGCTGCTGCGGTGTCGGCGCCCGTCTTGAGGGAGCCCTTCAGATCGGTTTCGATCGTCGAGGCAGAAACTAATGTGTTTCCCATTCCGTCATCGATGATCTGAGCATAGATCTGCTTCGATGAGCGAAAAATAGAAAGGCGCGGACGTCCGTTCGCCACCTTCTTGAGAGAACGACGCACGCGATCGCGGCGGCGTTCGAAAGCAATTTTGCTGTTCGCCATGATCCAGGTCCGTTACTTCTTCTTGCCTTCTTTGCGGACGATAAACTCGTCAGCATAACGAACACCTTTACCCTTATAGGGCTCAGGCGGGCGGAAATCGCGGATTTCAGCCGCGACCTGACCGACGGATTGTTTGTCGATCCCGGAGATAAGAATCTCCGTAGGCTTAGGGCACTTGATCTCGATTCCTTCCGGAATCGAATAGATAACGTCGTGCGAGAAACCCAGCGCCAGCTGAAGATTCTTGCCCTGAATCTGGGCACGATAACCAACACCCGTGATGTCGAGCTTCTTTTGGAAGCCGTCGCTCACACCAGTGATGATATTCTGCACCATAGTCCGGCTCATGCCCCACATGGAGCGAGCCGTCTTAGTGGTGCCGCGCGGATCCACTTGGATACCGCCATCCGTCATCTCGGCCAGAACGTAGTCGTTAAGTACGAAAGAGAGTTCACCCTTCGGACCTTTGACTGCAACCGTCTGACCGTTGATCGTTGCCGTTACCCCGCTTGGCACGGGGACTGGCTTTTTGCCAATACGAGACATCTGACCAACCTTGTCACTGTTTTAAAGGTAAGACTGAAACCGCATCAGAAGACGCGGCACAGAACCTCACCGCCTACATTTTCATCACGCGCTTGATGATCACTCATGACGCCACGCGGTGTCGACAAAATCGACACGCCCAGGCCATTGGACACATGCGGGATATTTTTTACCGACGAGTAAACCCGACGGCCCGGCTTTGACACCCGTTCAATGGTCCGGATAACCGGTTCGCCATCGAAATATTTCAGTTCAACTTCGAGCTCGGAACGTCCGGTCTCGAATTCAACCATGGTGTACCCACGGATGTACCCTTCCTTGGCGAGCACATCAAGTACATGTGCGCGCAATTTGGAATTTGGTGAACTGACTTTGCTCTTACGACGCATCTGCGCATTGCGGATACGTGTGAGCAAATCCCCCAACGGATCAGTAATTGCCATGGGAGTTTCTCCTTACCAGCTCGACTTGACCAGGCCTGGGATTTTACCCAGAGAGCCCAGTTCACGAAGCGCAATACGTGACATCTTCAGCTTGCGGTAATATGCGCGCGGCCGACCTGTGATTTCGCAACGGTTACGAACACGGTTAGGCGCGGAATTCCGCGGTAACTTAGCAAGCTTAAGACGTGCGTTAAACTGATCCTCAGGGGACAGGCTGCTATCTTTAGCCATCGCCTTGAGGGCAGCGCGCTTCTCAGCGTACTTCTCAACAAGCACCTTACGACGCTTGTTTTTTTCGACTGCGCTTTTCTTCGCCATCGTAGTTCCTCGTTCCTTTCCCGTATCTCGGCTTATTTACCGAACGGGAAGTTGAACGCGCGCAGCAGTTCACGCGCTTCGTCATCGTTGTCAGCAGTTGTACAGACGATCACGTCCATACCCCAAATCTGGTCGACCTTATCATATTCGATTTCCGGGAACACGATATGTTCTTTAATACCCAGAGCATAGTTGCCCCGGCCATCAAAGCTTTTCGGGTTCAATCCCCGGAAATCGCGTACGCGTGGTAGCGCAACGGTGATCAGGCGATCAAGAAATTCGAACATCTGCTGGCGACGAAGTGTGACCTTTGTCCCCAACGGCATTTCTTCACGAACCTTAAAGGTCGCGATAGACTTCTTTGCCTTGGTGATAACCGGTTTCTGACCAGCGATCAGGGCAAGATCGTCCGCAGCAATACGTGCCTTCTTGGAATCAGCAACAGCTTCGCCAACACCAATGTTCAGAACGATTTTGTCGAGGCCAGGAATCTGCATGTGATTCTTGTACCCGAACTTTTCCTGCATAGTCTTACGCACTACTTCTTCGTAGTGTGTTTTCATCCGTGGCACAATGATTGTGTCAGCCATCGATCAGGTCTCCCGAACGCTTGGCCACACGGACCTTTTTGCCGTCTTCCTGGACCTTGAAACCAACCCGTGTCGCTTTGCCATCCTTAGGATCTGCAATCGCGATGTTGGAAAGATGGATCGGCGCTTCTTTAGCGATGATACCAGCTTCCTGAGTCTGGGTCTGCTTCTGATGACGACGAACCAGGTTCACGCCACGGACCAAAGCTTTGTTGTCAGACACGAGTATCTGAAGCACTTCACCGGTCTTGCCCTTGTCACGGCCGGTGAGCACGGCGACTGTGTCGCCCTTTTTAATTTTCGCAGCCATCAGAGCACCTCCGGCGCGAGAGATATGATTTTCATATGGTTCTTTGCACGGAGTTCGCGCGGTACCGGACCAAAGATACGGGTACCGACTGGCTCCTTGTTATTGTTGATCAGGACCGCCGCATTACCGTCGAACCGGATCACACTGCCGTCGGCGCGGCGAATATCTTTCGCCGTACGCACAACGACAGCCTTCATCACGTCGCCCTTTTTAACGCGACCCCGCGGAATAGCTTCCTTGACGCTGACGACAATGATGTCACCAACAGAAGCATATTTACGCTTGGAGCCGCCGAGCACTTTGATGCACATGACACGACGGGCGCCGGAATTATCCGCCACGTCGAGGTTTGTTTGCATCTGAATCATGACTGGCTGCCTTATTCTTTGTCTGGCGCACCTGCCACGGGCGCCTGATGCTCAACCAGGAGCGTGGTCAGATGACCACGGTCCAACGTTTGTTCTTTGAAATCGGAGAACACTCTTCAATCTGAATAGAGTCGCCAACCTGAAACTTATTTGCTTCATCATGCGCCCGATACTTCTTCGACCGGCGCACGGTCTTCTTCAACAGCGGGTGAGTGAAGCGACGCTCCACCTTAACCGTCACCGTCTTGTCGTTTGTATTGCTGACAACGGTGCCCTGCAAAATGCGCTTTGGCATGGGAGTCTCCTTAAGCGCTTGCCGACACGCGCTTTTCGCGCATGATCGTTTGGATACGAGCGATATCACGGCGAATTTGCCGAACACGCCCAGTGTTTTCGAGCTGACCAGTTGCTCTCTGAAAGCGCAAGTTGAACTGCTCTTTCTTGAGGCCTTCGAGTTCCGTGCGGAGCTCGTCGGTGGTCTTTGCTCTTACGTCAGTAGCCTTCATGGCTTCTTTCTCCTCGACCGCCTATTCGCCAATTCGTTGAATGAACCGGCATTTGATAGGCAGCTTGGCAGCCGCCAGACGCATAGCTTCACGCGCTACGTCTTCCGACACGCCGTCGATTTCGAACATGATCCGGCCTGGCTTGACGCGGCAAGCCCAGTAATCCGGAGCACCCTTACCCTTACCCATCCGGACTTCAGCCGGCTTGGAGGATACTGGGAGATCCGGGAAAATACGGATCCAAACACGACCGGCACGTTTCATGTGACGGGTCATGGCACGACGGGCAGCTTCAATCTGACGAGCGGTTACCCGCTCAGGCTCTACAGCCTTCAGACCATAGGCGCCGAAGTTGAGGTCAGTCCCCCCCTTCGACAAACCGTGGATGCGGCCCTTGTGCTGCTTGCGGAACTTAGTTCGCTTCGGTTGCAGCATCGTTCTCTCTCGTCCTTCGTGTTACGCGAGCAGCAGGCATCCGATTAGGATGCGCGCTCACGGCCCCGATCCCGGCGTCCACCGCGATCACCCTGGTTACTGTCCGAGCCAGACGTCGCACGGCGTTCTGACGCCATCGGGTCGTGCTCGAGGATTTCACCCTTGAAGATCCAAACCTTCACGCCGCAAACACCATAGGCGGTATGAGCGGATGCGACACCATAGTCGATGTCAGCACGTAGGGTGTGCAGTGGTACGCGACCTTCGCGGTACCATTCGATACGAGCGATTTCAGCTCCACCGAGACGGCCACCGCAATTGATCCGGATGCCCTGTGCGCCAAGACGCATTGCCGACTGAACGGAACGCTTCATGGCACGACGGAAAGCAACACGACGTTCCAGCTGTTGAGCGATCGAAGCGGCAACAAGTGTCGCGTCGATTTCCGGCTTGCGCACTTCAACTATGTTGAGATGAACTTCCGAATTCGTGATTTCGCTGATCTTCTTGCGAAGACGCTCGATGTCAGCACCCTTTTTGCCGATGACCACACCCGGACGACCGGAATGGATTGAAACACGGCACTTACGGTGCGGACGCTCGATGACGACCTTAGAAACAGCTGCCTGCTTCAATTCCTTCAAAAGGAATTCCCGGATACGAAAATCTTCATGAAGAAGATCGCCATATTCACCTTTGTTGGCGAACCAACGTGAATCCCAGGTGCGGTTGATCCCGAGGCGCATGCCGATCGGGTTTACTTTATGACCCATCAGGCAGTCTCCTCTTTTTCACGTACAACGATGGTCAGGTTCGAGAATGGCTTCTCGATCCGGCCAACACGGCCACGTGCACGAGGCTGGAACCGTTTGATGACAAAAGCTTTGCCAACGTGCGCTTCGGCAACCACAAGGTTGTCGATATCCAGTTCGTGGTTGTTTTCCGCATTTGCAATCGCAGACATCAAAGTTTTCTTGACGTCCTGAGCGATGCGCTTGCGAGAGAATGTCAGGTCTGCAATCGCAGAACCAACTTTCTTGCCGCGGATAGCAGCCGCAACGAGATTCAGCTTGCGCGGAGAAACGCGCAGCATGCGGGTCATTGCCCGGGCCTCATTGTCAGCGAGCGTCCGCTCACCCTTCGGCTTGCCCATGGTTACTTCCTCTTCGCCTTTTTGTCGGCGCCATGTCCGTAGTAGGTCCGGCTTGGTGAAAACTCACCAAACTTGTGACCAATCATTTCTTCCGAAACCGACACCGGGACATGCTTCTGTCCGTTGTAGACACCAAAAGTAAGACCAACGAACTGCGGCAGGATGGTCGAGCGGCGGCTCCAGGTCTTGATGACCTCGTTGCGCCCGCTCTCACGAACCTTGTCAGCCTTTTTCAGCAGATACCCGTCGACAAACGGACCTTTCCAGATCGAACGTGCCACGATCCTTGTCCTTTATTTCTTGCGCGCGTGGCGGCTGCGGACGATATACTTATCAGTCTGCTTGTTGCTCCGCGTGCGCTTGCCTTTGGTCGGCTTGCCCCAAGGGGTAACCGGATGACGACCACCGGATGTCCGGCCTTCACCACCGCCGTGCGGGTGATCAACCGGGTTCATGGCGACGCCGCGAGTATGCGGGGTCCGGCCGAGCCAACGAGAACGGCCTGCCTTGCCCAGATTAATGTTGCCGTGGTCCGGGTTTGAAACCGCACCTATAGACGCCATGCAGGTGCCCAGAACGCGGCGCTGTTCGCCCGAAGTCAGACGCAGGGTCGTGTAACCCTGATCACGACCAACAACCTGAACAAATGCCCCAGCGGAACGAGCAACCTGCGCACCCTTGCCTGGCTTAAGTTCAATGTTGTGAACGATAGTTCCAACCGGAATGGCTGAAAGTGGCATCGCATTGCCTGGCTTAACATCAACTGCTGCACCAGCAATCACTGTGTCACCAACAGCCAGACGCTGAGGCGCCAGGATGTAGCTCAGTTCACCGTCTTCATAACGGATCAACGCAATAAACGCGGTCCGGTTAGGATCGTATTCGAGCCGCTCGACCTTAGCAGGGATATCGAACTTGCGACGTTTGAAGTCAACAAGACGATAAGACCGCTTATGACCGCCACCGCGGTTCGGTGCTGTCAAACGACCGGTGTTGTTACGACCACCAGACTTGGAAAGGCCTTCAGTCAAAGTCTTGACTGGCTTGCCCTTCCAAAGATCTCTGCGATCTACCTGGACCAGCTGACGCCGTCCTGGCGATGTCGGGTTGAATGTCTTAAGTGCCATTTAACTGTCCTCGCCGCTTAGAGCCCGGTGGTCACGTCAATTGCGTGACCTTCCGCGAGCGTGATGACGGCTTTCTTGACGTCAGACTGGCGACCAATACGACCCTTGAAGCGCTTCACCTTGCCCTTGCGAACCAAGGTGTTCACTGCAGTGACCTTCACGCCGAAGAGCGCTTCGATAGCTGCCTTGATTTCAGGCTTCGTTGCATCGTTGGCCACATTGAAAACAACCTTGTTGTCTTCAGAAGCCATGGTCGCCTTCTCGGTGATCACCGGACCGACGATCTTGTCATAGTGAGGAAGATTGCTCATTTGAAGCGCTCCTCTAGTGCGGACACTGCTGCTTTCGTCAACACCAAGGTATGAGCTCGCATAATGTCGTACACGTTAATCCCCTGGATCGGCAGCACATCCACATTCGGAATGTTGCGAGCAGCCAGAGAGAAGTTCATGTCAAGCTCGGAGCCGTCGATGATCAGAGCGCTAGCCAGACCCAGATTTGCAAACTGAGCCTTAAGCGCCTTGGTCTTGGATTCGGCAGCTTTCGCATCTTCGACAACCACAATGCTGTCTGACTTCGCCTTGGCGGAGAGGACATGCTTGAGGCCTAGGACACGAACCTTTTTTGGCAATTCATGGGCATGGTCGCGAACGACCGGCCCGAATGCTTTACCACCGCCGCGAAACTGCGGGGCTTTACGGTTACCGTGACGTGCACCGCCCGAACCCTTCTGGCGAACGAATTTCTTCGTCGTACCAGAAACTTCCGAACGTGCTAGCACTTTGTGAGTGCCAGCCTGGCGCTTGGCAAGCTGCCAACGCACCACACGGTGGATCAAATCAGTGCGTGGATCGAGACCAAAGATCTCGTCCGACACCGTGATCGAACCGGCCGACCCACCTTCGAGGGTTTTGACCTGGAGTTCCATCACTCGCTCTCCTTCCCGGCGGCTACAGCAGCTTCAGGAGCACGAAATGCACCTGGTACCGGAACACCTTCCGGAAGCGCCTTCTTGATCGAGTCGCGAATCTGGATCCAACCGCCTTTAGCGCCTGGAACAGAACCTTCGACCATGATCACGCCGCGTTCAACATCAGTGCGCACAACCTTGAGGTTCTGCGTGGTCACGCGGACATCGCCCATGTGACCGGCCATCTTTTTGCCCTTGAACACGCGTCCAGGATCCTGACACTGACCCGTAGCACCGTGCGAACGGTGGGAGACCGAGTTACCATGAGATGCACGACCACCACCGAAGTTGTGACGCTTCATCGCACCGGCAAAACCCTTACCGATCGAATTGCCGGTAACGTCAACAAACTGACCTTCAACATAATGATCAGCGGTGATTTCCGCGCCAATGTCGATCAGGTTCTCAGACGAAACGCGAAACTCAACGAGCTTGCGCTTCGGCTCCACCTTGGCAACCGCGAAATGTCCGCGAAGTGCCTTAACCGTGTTCTTGACCTTAGCCAGACCAGCGCCAACTTGAAGCGCAGTATAGCCATTTTTTTCTTCAGTCCGGTGGGCAACCACCTGGCAGTTTTCCAACCGCAGGACTGTAACTGGTACATGCTCACCCGCATCATTGTAGATGCGCGTCATGCCCATTTTCTGAGCGATCACACCAGAACGCATAAACGTGTTCCCTTCGATCCGCTTTAAAGCTTGATCTCGACGTCAACACCAGCTGCTAGGTCGAGCTTCATAAGAGCATCAACCGTCTGGGGCGTCGGATCAACGATATCGAGCAAACGTTTGTGAGTACGCATCTCGAACTGATCGCGGCTTTTCTTATCGATATGCGGTCCGCGAAGTACTGTGTACTTCTCGATCCGCGTCGGCAGCGGTACGGGTCCCCGTACCTGTGCTCCAGTCCGCTTTGCCGTATTCACGATTTCCTTTGTGGAAGCATCGAGAATGCGGTGGTCAAATGCCTTAAGGCGGATCCGGATATTCTGACCGTTCATTTCAGAGTTCCCGTTCAGACAGGCGGGCCTGCCATTTGTTAAAAGAAACAGCAGGCCTTGCCGTCAATTACTCGACGATGGAAGCGACGACACCGGCGCCGACGGTACGACCGCCTTCGCGAATAGCGAAGCGCAGGCCTTCTTCCATGGCGATTGGTACGATCAATTCAACGACGACCGACACATTGTC
>NZ_JBAKIA010000021.1:0-48360 GCF_037783265.1 Roseibium algae | reverse complement strand
GCCCCGTCAGAACCTCAACCTGCCGTAACTTCGTAACAATCTCCTCCGGCTTTGGTCGCTTGTTGGTCATGTGTTTCCTCCGTTTTCCTAAACATAGCGGAGGACCACTTCAAAGGGGGAGGATCATGAGGCTGCAAGCCAGTTTGAACAGGATCACCAGAACAACATTCAAAGCCCTCAAATGTCATGCGCGGGTGACATTGGTGACACCCGCTTATCTATTACAACCCATCCCGACTCCTCTAATCGTAATGAGGAATGGACTTGCTCTGACGAGCAAGACACTGAATTTCCCTCTGACACCGGCTACGCCGATGAAATGGCTCTTGAAAGGGAGCCTTGCGGCGGGCGCAGGCAATCACAACAGCCAAAACCGCAAGAGGCCAAGCCACAAGAAGCCAAATTGCACGAGGGCAGGGGAGGTCAGCCAAAACGGCTGGAAACCAAGCTCGATGGCGTCTCAATCGGGCTGATCCAGTCCGCCTGTTCGACACTCCAAGAGGAAACCGGGCTTGAGATCAGCACATGGCCAGCCTTGTGCGAAGCCGCTGATCAGTTGCGGGTGCTGATCGGCCTCAGCCAGCCAGCTTTCAACGAGGCAATCAAGCGACAGGGCAGATATCTGGCCGCCGCCTGCATTGCCGTCGTTACCGAAAAAGCCCTGCGAGATCCTGAACAAATCTCATCACCGGGCGGATACTTCCGCGCCATGATCGACAGGGCAGCAGACGGAAAACTCCACCTCAACAAATCTCTCCATGGCTTGGTCGCAGGATGATGAGTATCGGCAGGTAGATCAATGCTGAGGGGGCCATTTGGGAGACGTTCTTGAACTTGTGACACTTAAATTGACGCATTCGAGTCTGCTGAATGGAATGAATTTCTAAGTTAAAAAACTTTGCGACACGTCCGAACCGAATTCGGGCAAGTGGGACCAGAACCGCTCCATAACAGCCGACCCTGTAGCCGTCTTTCTAAATGCCAAAACATTGAGATCGACCGGCGCCTGGTCGATTTCCAGACAGGTCAGGAGCCCTTGTTGAAGTTCGAGTTGCGCAGCGCTTCTCGGCAACCACCCAATGCCCTTGCCGGAGAGAACCATCCGTTTTACGGCCTCTGACATTGAGTTTTCAAAGACGGTGTTGAAATCCATTCCGGCTGACCGCAATTGACGCAAAAGGTCAGATTGAACCTTGCCAAGAAAACAGCCCAGCGAATAGGCCACAAGCGGAAACGGCTCACTTTTTCCGCGTTCCGGAAGAGCAAACAGCGGTGAGCGATCGCTGTCGCAGGCACACACCAGAAGAAACGGATCGGTTGCGATTTTCTTGGAGATAAACTGGCCGGTCTGCAGCACGGGTGGCCCGTATTTGTGCGAATAACACAAGGCCACATCACAACGTCCAAGGGCCAGGGCTTCAACACAGTCATAATAGTCGGTGGCGTTCATTCTCGAGACAAATGAGCCTGCTTCCTGTTCAACGTCGCGCAGCAAATCGGGAAATATGCTCAATGCGATTGTATGTAGGGCACTGAAACTCAATACCTCAATTCCTGTGTCTGCCTGTTGTCGGCATTCATCGCGAAGGCGATAGATTTCTTTTATCAAGCCCCGGGACGCTTCAAGAAACACTTCGCCGGGTTTGGTCAATGAGACCGGGAAGCTACTGCGATCGACCAGTTCGGCGCCAACCCAGTTTTCCAGGGCCTGGATGCGGCGGCTGAAAGCTGGTTGCGTAATGCTCCTTGCGGCTGCAGCAGTCGAAAAATTCCTGACTGCTGCCAACTCCACAAAGTCCTCCAGCCAACCCAATTCCATCGAAAAACTCCAACTTTTTGCGACCTCAATAACCGTAAAGTAACCTTATGCAAATTTTGCATACCTTATCACGAAACAGCATTTCACTCAATTTTGCTTGTGTGCATCAATGCAGGTGAAAACAACAAAGATTGTTAAAAGTAACTAGCTTCCGATATCAGAGGGACACTGACATGAAACCGCTGTTAAAACTATTCACAACGACTGCCGTCGCGACTGCGACAACTCTATCTGCACTAGCTTCGTCCTATGCTGCATCTTGCACGAATGACAGCTGGAACAAAATTCAGGACCGCGGCAAATTGGTCGTGGGTATAAAGGAAGACACAAAGCCTTGGGGTTTCATTGACACCGATGGCAATCTTGTCGGTATGGAAGCCGACATGGCGCAGGAAGTCGCTGATATGCTCGGCGTTGAGCTACAATTGGTAGGTGTTCAATCCTCAAACCGAATGCAGCTTCTGGAACAGGGCTATATCGACCTCATGATAGCCACCATGTCGGATCGCGATGACCGGCGTAAGATTGTGGGTGCTGTTCTGCCCAATTACTACACATCCGGTACGAACATACTTGCGCCCAAAGCGCTCGGGTTTAAGGATTGGTCTGAACTTGAGGGCAAGGCGGTTTGCGGCAAGCAAGGCACTTTCTACAACAAAATTATTGAAGAAAAATACGGTGCGACTGTCGTTGCATTTACCGGAAATGCAGAAGCAAAACAGGCATTGAGGGACAAGCGCTGCGTCGCCTGGGTGTTTGACGATTCATCAATCGCGGCAGATCTTGCTTCGGGTGAATATGAAGATTTTGAAATGCCGCTGCAGACCGAGGATGACAATCCGTGGGCTCTCGCGGTTCCGATCGGCGAACGCGATTGTATCTTTGGCCGCTTTATGGCCGGCATGCAGTATGAATGGCTTCGGACTGGTCACCTTCTCGAGCTTGAGAAGAAGTGGGGCATTCAGGAGAGCGCTTTTCTCGTGAAACAAAAAGACCGGTTCAAAGACTGGTTGGAAGACTGATTTCGTACCATCTCGCGCTGATCTGCTCATCGGGTCGGGTCAGCGCGTGTTTTTCAACGTAGATGGAGACGAAAATGCTCGAGACGATTCCCGAGTTTTTCCGCCAACTGGCGGAGACCTATCCCAAGTGGAATTTCATCTTCTTTTATGACCCGGTTCAGTGGGAAAGGGTCCTGGGCGGTTTGCTGGTGACCGTACAGCTATCAATCGTTTGTGTGATATTCAGTGTGGTGATCGGCACTATAGGAGCTTTGGCACAGGGGTCGCCGTCTGCGGCAATACGCTGGCTTGTTGCAGGCTATATCCAGTTTTTCCGCAACACGCCGCCAATGATCCAGCTTTTGTTCTTTTACTTCGCACTTGGCCAGTTCACGCCAACTGTGACCGGTGCTGATGGCTGGACGGAACAGCCCATCATTTCGAATGTCGGATGGGCGATCGTGTCGCTCTCGTTCTTCGCCGGCGCCTTTAACGTCGAGATTTTCAGGGCCGGTATTGAAGCCGTTCCCGATACGACAAAAGAAGCGGCCGAATCCCTCGGCATGACCCGTCTGCAGACCTATAGAGAAGTCGTCTTTCCGCTTGCCCTGCGTATCAGTCTTCCGTCCTTGAACAACAACCTCGTCAACCTGGTGAAGACCACAACCCAGGCCATCGCAATTGCGGTTCCTGAACTTCTATATGAAATGGTTTCTATCTGGAACGACTACAATTCAGCCCAAAACGCCGCGATGACCGTGCTCTTCTTCACCTACATAGGTCTTGTTGGTGTCCTGATTTTTGGCATGCATCGCTGGGAACGGGCTCTTTCTATTCCCGGATTTGGAGGCACAAAATGAGCGTCCTTCAAAAACATGGATCCCTTATCCCGCAAAATACCGACCTTCCGGTCCTGAAGGCGGTCAAGACGCGACCGATGGATGACCTCAGTCTGTCCCGCTGGATTGCCCAAATGCCTTTATGGGTCATTTTTACCTTTTCGGCAGTCATCCTGCTCTGGCCAGGTTTGGCTTCAGCCCAAACGGCCTACTCGCTGGAAAAGGTCTGGGGCATTCTTTTGAAGTGGATGCCACTTCTGGTGTTCAAGGGGTTCGTTTTGAACATTGTCATCAGCTTCTTCACCATGCTGATAGGCACTGTAGCCGGCGTATTTCTGGGACTCGGCCAAGTATCGCAAATTTATCCTGTGCGGTTCATGTCCTGGATCATCGTGCAGGTGTTCCGCAACTCGCCGTGGCTCGTTCTGTTGTTCATTGTCATGTTGTCGTTTCCCTTCGAGATCTCGCTCGGGGACACGCACATCACCGTGCCCGGCTGGTTCAAGGCCGTGATCGGTCTGGCTTTGCCAGTGATGGCCAACATCGCGGAGATCGTGCGCGGAGCGATCCGCTCGGTCCCGACTGGACAGTGGGAAGCCGCAGAATCTCTGGCGTTCAGCCGCTCGCAAATGATGTGGCAAATCATTTTGCCCCAATGCATCAAGCGGATGATCCCGCCTTGGATGAACTGGTATGCGATCATGACGATGGCAACACCGCTTGTGTCCTTGCTGGGCGTTTCCGAACTCGTGACCCTGTCGCGCCAGGCCATGGAGGCAGAGGGCAACAACCCATCGCTCCTGGTTCCATTCTACGGCTTCGCCTTGGTGATTTTCTTTGCCTATTGCTATCCGATCGCACGCCTGACGCTGCTGCTTGAAAAGCGCTTCGCTGTAAAACTCTAATGGGGGACAGAAATGACCAATACACAATGGGATGAAGGTCAGCCGATTGTTTCCATAAAAAACGTTCGCAAGTCCTACGGTGACCTTGAGGTTCTCAAGGGTGTTTCATTCGATGTTCAAAAAGGTGAAGTGATCTGCATCATCGGACCGTCCGGCTCGGGAAAGTCGACATTGATCCGGTGCATCAACGCGCTTGCCGACATCCAGGGCGGTTCCATCCAGGTCGAGGGCCAGGAAGTTCATGATGACGCTCTCGACAAGCTCGAACTGCGCAAGAAAGTCGGGATGGTGTTCCAGCAGTACAATCTCTTCCCGCATAAGACCGCGCTACAAAACATCATGATGGCACCGGTCAAGGTGCTGAAACAACCAAAGGCCGAAGTCGAAAAACGGGCGCTTGCGTTGCTGAAGAAGGTTCGCATGCAAGGAAAGGAAAATTCCTATCCGGGCGAATTGTCAGGCGGTCAGCAGCAGCGTGTCGCCATCGCGCGCTCGCTCGCCATGCAGCCGGATGTGATGCTGTTCGATGAAGTCACTGCAGCACTGGATCCTGAAACCGTCAATGAGGTTCTTGTCACCATTAAGGACCTCGCAGCCGATGGCATGACTTGCATCCTAGTGACGCATGAGATGGGTTTTGCCCGCGAAGTCGCAGACCACATCTACTTCACCGACAACGGCGTGATTGTTGAGCACGGTCCACCGGCTACCTTCTTCGATAATGCACAGGACGACCGGACAAAAGCTTTCCTGGGCCAAATTCTTTAGCGAAATCCACGATGTTTCAAACACCTTATCTGCTCTTCCTTGGAGACGCGCCTGACCCACTTGCCGCAAAAGTTGCGCAAGGTATCAAGGATTGGCGTCCAGAGCATTGCGCTGGTCAACTGAGACTTGACGGCTGCAAGGCCAATCTTCATCTGCCTGATCAGAGCCTTGAGGAAGCTATTGCCAAGGGGGCCAAGACCCTGGTGATCGGTGTCGCCAATCGGGGTGGTTCCATCTCCCCGGACTGGATGCCGACCTTGATGTCTGCGCTCGAAGCGGGCCTGGATCTGGCCTCGGGCTTACACAACCTTTTGCGGGACAATACCGACCTTGTCAGGCAGGCAGAAAAATATGGCCGCCGGCTTCATGATGTCCGCGTTCCTTCGCAAACCTCAGGAATTGCAAACGGAAAAAAGAGGTCAGGGAAGCGGGTTCTGGCTCTTGGGACCGATTGCTCGGTCGGCAAGATGTATACCTCCCTTTGCCTTGAAAAGGCCATGCGCGTCAAAGGCATGAAGGCAACTTTCCGCGCCACGGGACAAACAGGTATTCTGATCACGGGAAACGGTGTACCGCTCGACGCGGTCGTGGCCGATTTCATGGCTGGCGCAATCGAAGACATCACACCGGATAATGCCGAAAATCATTGGGACATCATCGAAGGCCAGGGAAGCCTCTTCCACATTTCCTATTCCGGCGTCACCTTGGCGCTCATCCATGGTGGGCAACCCGACGCATTGATCTTGTGCGACGAACCGGGGCGTCCGCATATGCGCGGTCTGCCAGACTATAGTTTACCAAGTCTGGAAGCGGTGCGAGACAGCGCCCTGCAGCTTGCGCAAATCGCCAACCCTGCCTGCAAGGTCGTGGGCATCTCGTTGAACACATCTGCACTATCGCCCGATAGGGCGGCGGCCATCTGCCAGCAAACGGAAGACCGGCTTGGTCTGCCGACACTCGATCCGTTCAGACACGGTGCGGAACGACTTGTAGACGCGTTGGCGGACATATGACGATGTTTTCCCTGAAAGTCCGGGCAGAAGAATTTCCCGCAGCCGGTTTCGGGATCATGGTCGGCTGCATGCTGGGGACATCGCTCGCCATGGCTCCTGCGCTTCTAATGGCACAAGATTCCAAATTCGTCGATCTGGATGGACCGCTTCTGCTCGCAAGCGATCGACCGAACGCCCCAACATTCAATGGTTCTCTTATTGAACCGCCAACACAAAACCTCTGAGGTTAAACCATGCGCACAGTTTATGTGAACGGAGATTTTCGTCCGGAAAACGAAGCGACGATCTCGATTTTTGACCGCGGTTTTCTGTTCGCGGACGCGGTTTACGAAGTGACGACGGTTCTGGAAGGAAAGCTTGTCGATTTTTACGGCCATATGGCGCGCCTGCGCAAATCTCTGTCCGAACTGCAGATTTCGCTGTCTTTGTCAGAGGCTAACCTCCTCGATATACATCGGAAACTGGTGTCAAAAAACAACATCACGGAAGGCCTTGTTTACCTGCAGGTGTCTCGTGGTCCGGCCGATCGGGACTTCGTCATCTCAGAAGATGCCGAAACACCGGGCGTTGTCCTGTTCACCCAGGAAAAGAAACTGGTAGACAACGCACTGGCGCAGCGGGGTCAGAAAATCCTGACCGTTGAGGATCAAAGGTGGCGACGTTGCGACATCAAAACGGTCCAGCTTCTTTATTCCTCGCTTGTGAAAACCGAGGCCCATCGAAAAGGCGCTGATGACGTCTGGATGGTGCTTGATGGCGAGGTAACGGAAGGCTCATCCAACAATGCCTATATCTTAACGGAAGACAACACCATCGTAACCCGGGCGTTGTCCAACGACATCCTGCACGGCATTACCCGACAAGCGGTCTTGCAATGCGCTCGAGAACTGCAGTTGAAAGTGGAGGAGCGCAGTTTCACAGTGGACGAGGTCAAGGCGGCAAAAGAAGCATTTTCGACCTCCGCAACTGGTCTCGTTAATCCGGTTGTTGAAATCGACAGCGATGTCATCGGCAAGGGAACGCCTGGTGAGGTCGCCTTAAGACTGCGGGAAGTCTATCTAAAGGCTAGCCTTGCCGCGGCAGTATAGAGCTGCATATGCCTGGGAAACACCGCTGGCGCTGAACATGAATTTAATCGGCCCATCTGATTGGTCCATCGGAACGACGTTGATTGAGAGGCTATTACGGCAACGCCAACCGCGAGAATGCTCGAAAAGCCGAGGCTGTGCCGGTTATCCCTTATAAATCAAACCGGCGCGACATTCCCAGGCACTTCGCCAAAGCGCTCTACCGGGGTCGCGCACGCATCGAACAAATGATGGGGAAGCTCAAACGCTTCAAACGTGTCGCCCTGCCCTGCGAGAAGACCGCTAGAAACTTCCGGTCCATCGTCGCTATCGCCGCTGCATTCATCTTGATCAAATCCATCCACTCGGCCTAGCAAGAGATAAAGGCCATTAAGGACTAGGCAGTTCGATTGGGTTCAATCCTACCTTACCATAACATCCTTGCAGGTAATGCATAGTGGTCAAAGTGGGGACGGGACAGTGCTTACAAATCTTTGCGACAGGCCCCTTACGCCTCCGTGGGATTTCATAGGTGCCGAAATGGCTTGCGAAAAGCTCCATGCGGCCCCTCAGGATAAAACAGGCGTGCAAAAGCCCGCCTGTTAGTTGTTTCTGATATTTATAAACTGTTCGTGTGTATCACTGTGCGGGCGTCATGTCGAAGGCGCGCATCCAGTCATCGCCGCGTGGCGTGTAGTCAACCTTGGCGGATACACCGTACGTGGCGGGTTGCGCATAGAGGAAGAGCACGGGAGCCTCGTCACACATGATTTCGGTGGCTTTTTTGTATGCGGCTTCGCGAATTGCGATATCTGTCGTGGTCGCGCCAATCACCAATTGCTCATCAAAGCCGGTGTCGTTCCAGTAGGAATATTGGTTGCCCGGTTTGAACAGTGTGAGCAGTCCGTCCGCGTCGATCGTTGGCCATGCTTGGCCGAGCAGGGACAATTGGCCCAGATCGCCGGCCTTGCGGTACTTGTCGAGGTAAGCACCGAATTCCATCGTGATAATGTTGGTTTTCACGCCCACATCGCCAAGCATTTGCGCGACCGCCTGGACAACTTCTTCGCCTTGCAGGTAGCGATTGGAAGGCAGTTCGAATTCGAATGTCTGGCTCAGATCGACACCGGATTCCGCAAGCAGCTTTTTCGCCATCTCGGGGTCGTATGGGTATGCGGCGAGATCTTCGTTGTAACCAAAATAATTTGGCGACAGAACCTGACATTTCGAGGGGTTGGCCAGGCCACCAAACAGGGCGTCCGCAATCAGCTCCTTGTCCACGGCGTAGTTGAGCGCCTGGCGGAACTTCTTGTTGTCCAGGGGCGCTTTCTCGGTGTTGTACTTGATAAAGATCGACCTGGTGCTGTCCACGGCGCCGGCTTTCGCAGAGCCGCTTTCGTTGATTCTCGCGATTTCCGAGGCAGGCACGCTGCTGATCAGATCAACCTCGCCTGCCATGAGCGCCGCGATACGACTTGCGGTTTCGGGGATGACCCGGAAGGTGACGCTGTCAAACTGCGCGGTGGTCTCGCCCCAGTAGTCCTGGTTCGGCTCCAGGGTGATATGATCGCCGGGGACGTTTTCTGTCAGTCTGTATTTGAAACCAGACAGTGTAGATGTCACGGGATCGTTCTCTGAAGCCCATTTGGACGGCAGGAGCATGAACATGGATAGCTGCGCCGGCAAGGCCGGGAAGGGGGCCTTGGTCTTTATTTCGAATTCCGTGGGTGACAGGATGTTGACGCCCTCGATCTGAGCAAACCAGGAGGAGATGCGCATTTTCTGTTCGGGGTTTGTCACCCTGGCGATATTCCACGCAACGGTTTCCGCATCCAGTGGTTCGCCGTTGGTGAAAGCGGCGCCTTCGGTCAGTGTAAACTTCCATGTGAGGTCGTCGACGGCCTCCCAGGATGTCGCAAGCGACGGGGTGAGCTCCTGATTGGGCGCGCGCAGGATCAAGGTCGGGTAGATGTGGCTGAGCACGGACAGATCGAGGTTTACGGACGCCGATGCATGCGGATCCAGCGTGTTCACGGCGGACGTCTGGGCAATCGTGATGTCCATTGCCAAAGCAGAGCCTGCGAAAGAGGTTGCAAGGGCTGAAGACACGACAAGTCTAGTAAGATAATTCATTGTGTTCCCCGTTGGTGGATGGATTGGAAGTGAGCCATTCAGCTCTTTTTATTTTTATGCTCGAGCACGAAATGGCCAGGCGATACCTCGATCATTTCGGCTTCGCGTGACGGTATGTTTTCCGACACGTCGAAGAGGGGGCGATCCGGTCGTTTTCGATCTGGATCAGGCACTGGGATCGCGGCCAGAAGCGAACGCGTATAGGGATGCTGCGGGTCGGCAAAGATATTCTCCGTGGGTGCGATTTCGACAATGCGTCCCCGCAACATCACGGCAACCCGCTGGCACAGGTAGCGAACCATGCTGAGATCGTGCGCGATGAAGAGATAGGCCAGGCCCATCTGATCTTGCAGGTCCTGAAACAGGTTGATGATCTGCGCCTGGATCGAGACATCGAGCGCTGTAATCGGCTCGTCCGCGACGATGAAGGCAGGCTCCAGCGCGATGGCGCGCGCGATGTTGATCCGTTGCCGCTGTCCTCCAGAAAACTCATGCGGGTATCGGGACATGAACGAAGGATCGAGCCCCACAAGTTTGAACAGGTCCGCCACGCGATCCGTCAGGTCCGATCCGTGCGCCACCCCATGCACCACCATAGGCTCGGCCACGAACCGCCCAACCTTCATCCTCGGATTGAGCGCCGAATAGGGGTCCTGAAAAATCATTTGCATCTGGCGCCGATAAGGCTTCATCAGCTGCGGTCCCAGGATGGTCAGTTCTGTGCCGGCAAAGCGGACAGAGCCAGAATCCGCGGGGTCCAGTTGCAACACTGCCCGTCCGACGGTCGATTTGCCCGAGCCGCTTTCGCCGACAAGTCCAAGCGTCTCGCCGGCGGCGACCTGAAAGGACACATCGTTGATCGCGTTGATCACCGGCCTGGGACGTCCCAGAAGGCTTTTGCCGCCACCAAAGCTGCGCATCAGATTTTGAACGTCCAGAAGGGGGGCCGGGATCATGATCTTGCCTCCGCATCCGCGGCCTCTCGCGCCAGAAGCGCGGGCAGGTCGTACCAGGCGGCAAATTGGTGGTCTCGTGATCCATCGACATTGCGCAAGGGGGGCACCTCGGTGTGGCAGCGCTCCGTTGCAAAGTGATTGCGCGGTGCAAAGGGGTCGCCGGCGGGCATGTTGGCCATGTTGGGCGGGCTTCCTGGGATCTGGTAAAGCCGCTTCTGGGTGCGTGCGCCTTCGGTGGGAAGGGATTTAAGCAGACCCCAGGTGTAGGCCGAGCGCGGGGAGTGAAAGACCGAGCGCACTGGGCCACGTTCCATGATCCGT
Source organism: Roseibium algae (assembly GCF_037783265.1). Lineage (NCBI taxonomy): Bacteria > Pseudomonadati > Pseudomonadota > Alphaproteobacteria > Hyphomicrobiales > Stappiaceae > Roseibium > Roseibium algae. Next base: position 37,538 of record NZ_JBAKIA010000021.1, on the reverse strand, counting down.
CCGCCGTACATCACCTGTACGGTGTCAGCCAGTTCGGCCACGACGCCCATGTCATGGGTGACCCAGATCACCGTGGTGCCGAAGTCCTCCTTGAGCTTTCGCACAAGGTCCAAAATCTGTGCCTGCACGGTCACATCCAGGGCAGTCGTGGCCTCGTCAGCGATAAGGAGGCGCGGATTGCAGGCCATGCCGATAGCGATCAGAACCCGTTGGCGCATGCCGCCGGAAAACTCGTGCGGGTATTGGGAAAGGCGCGCCTCCGGGTGCGGAATGCCGACGATATCAAGCAACTCCACAATGCGCGCCTTCAGTGCGGCACCCCTGAGGTCGGTGTGACGTTGCAGAACCTCGCGCAACTGGCGTCCCACGGTCAGAACCGGGTTTAGCGAGGACATCGGATCCTGAAACACCATCCCGATTTGCCCGCCGCGAATCTCCCTCAGGGCACGGTCGGATAGGGTCATCAGATTTTGCCCGTTGAACCAAGCTTCGCCCGAAACGATCCTTGCCGGCGGAGTGGGCAGAAGACCGAGCAGGGCCAGAATATGCACCGATTTGCCCGAGCCGGATTCCCCCACAATCCCGAGGGTTTCCCCTTCCTCAACGCAGTAACTCAATCCGTTGACAGCCTTGACGATGCCGCCCGGGGTGTCGAACTCGACTGTGAGATTGCGTATGTCCAACAGGGCCGTCATGTCACACCTCGATATAGCCGCCACGCGACCTGGTCAGGAATTCATGTCCGGTCTCGGTGATCAGGATCGTGTCGGAGATCTGCGTAGAGACGCCCTGGTCCGGAATGCGCAGGTTGGGTTCGAGCGTGAACATCATGCCTGGCTCCAGGATCACATCGGTTACGCCATCCAGCGAGAAATGCTCATGCGCGCCGATGCCGATCGTATGGCCGATCCGTCCCGGTATATTGCGCGCATAGCCCGCATCGGTGAGGCCGCGTTTGGTGATGCGATAGAGATCCGTAAGGGGGGTGCCCGGCTTCATCACCGGCGTGATCTCATCGCGGATGGCGAGGATCGATTCAAGCGCGCGCCGGTGGGGCTCCGGGGGCGTTCCGATCGCCACGGTGCGCTCGTTTTCGGCATGAATGCCATTGGCCACGGCCCAGATGAAAATTGCACAGAGTTCGCCCGGTTCGGGTTTGCGCGCAATGGAGTTGTCGCAGTTGCGGAACATGCGCGGCCCGGACAGGACCCAGGTGGCCAGACCATTGACGATGCCGCCCTCCAGACCACCGAAGTCCGCGACTTCGACACTGTCAGGAAGATGCTTGGCCCAGTGACCGTTCATCGCCATGAGCGAGGCATTGTGCGCGTCGCGCTCCGTGCCGCCGCCCGCCAGAGCAGCGATGGCCGCGTCCATGCCGCGATCCGCCAGATCTGCGGCGACGCGCGCATGGGCGATCTCGTCTGGATCCTTGATGATACGACAGCGATCGATCAATTTGGAACTGTCGACCAGCTCGGCCCTGGGCATCAGTTCGGCCACGGCCTGCCAACGCGCCATGGGAGTGGCATCCGCTTCCAGCCCGACCCGGCCCTGCTCCAGGCCTTTCTCTGACAGGATCTGGGCCAGGGCGTCTTGCCACCTGGGACCCATGGTCTTGGTGGTTGACCAGACACCATAAGCGCGAATGTCGCTGACAAAGCCTTCGTCCCGGCCGTGGGCATCGCGCAAGGCATGCACCAACAAGGTCGGCTCGCCCGACGCGGGCAAGATCATGACAACGGGGTGCGAATACAGGATCGGGTTGAAACCCGACATGTAGAACGTGTGTTCCGGCTTGAACGAGACCAACACGTCGATGCCTTGGTCAGCCATCGCGGATTTCAGGCGTGCGATGCGGGGGCGAGGGATGTGTGGATCTTGGCTCATTTGGCGCTCCGTGTTTTTGGGTCAAAGTAGTCGCGCAACCAGTCGCCAAAGAGGTTTACGGACAGTACTGTCAGAACAATCGCGAGGCCGGGGAAAGTCACGGCCCACCACGCTGAGGAAATGTAGACGCGGCCATCGGCCAACATCCGTCCCCAAGAGGGGGTGGGCGGCTGCACGCCGAGGCCCAGGAAGGACAGAGCGGAATCCATGATGATCACCCGTGCCAGCTCCAGCGTTCCCACCACCAGGGCGGGGGTCAGGACATTCGGCAGGATGTGCAGGAACATGATGCGCAGGGTTGAAGCCCCGATGGCATGCGCGGATTGTACGAATTCGCGCTCCCTCAGGCTCAGAACCTGCGCGCGGATGATCCGCGCGTAACGGATCCAGGAGGTCAGTGCCAGTACCAGCACCACGTTGCGCAACGAGGGGCCGAGGGCGGCGACCACCAGAAGCGCCAGCAACATCAGTGGAATTGCCAACTGGATGTCGACGAGCCGCATCAACACCCGATCAATCAGGCCGCCCTTGTAGCCCGCCCATATGCCAAGAACCGTTCCGACGATGCCGCCGAGCAGAACCGCCGTGGTGGCGACCAACAGTGTGATACGCGAACCATTGATCAATCGTGACAGGATGTCACGACCCACCTCATCGGTGCCAAGGGGATGCGCGCCGGGGGCAAAAAGGCTCGTCCAAGTCGGGCCCACCAACCGTGCGCGCAGATCGCCGCGGGTGGGGTCAGGTAGGTCCAGAACGGGCGCCAGCAGGGACACCAGAACGATGACCATGATCAGCACCGCCCCGACGAGGCCCGCCTTGGATTTATAAAGGTCTGTGATGAAGTGTTTCATTCGATCGTCCCTTCAGCGCGCCTTGCGGATACGGGGGTCGAGGACCCCGTATAGTAGATCGACGAGGAAATTGATGAGCACGAAAATCGCGGCGATCAGCGTGATACCCGCCTGGATGATCGGAAAATCCTTGGCCTCGATGGCCTGAATGATGAGACGTCCGATCCCCGGCCAGGCGAAGACCGTTTCCGTTACCACGGACCCGCCCAGGAGCTCGCCCGTGAGGATCGCGGTCATTGTGACCACCGGGATCAAGGCGTTGCGCGCCACATGCCAAAAGAAGACTGTCGAACGCAACAGGCCCTTGGCTTTGGCCGTCCGGATATAATCCTCTTGCAGGATATCGAGCATCGAAGAGCGCAAAAGGCGCGCTATTGAAGCCGATACGAAGACAGCCAGGGTCACGGCGGGCAAGATGAGCTGCCAGATCGTGCCGTAGCCGCCGGTGGGCAGCCAGCCCAGATTTACCGCGAAGAACAGGATCAGCATGATCCCGAGCCAGAACACCGGCGTCGCCTGACCCAGAAGCGCAACGGCCATGACCAATAGTTCGACGGCGCTGCCACGTTTGAGAGCGGCGACAGACCCTGCCACGGCGCCGATCACCAGGCCAATGGCTATGGCGGTCAAGGCCAATGTGGCTGTGGCGGGGAGACGTTCCAGCACCACGTCCATGGCATCACGGCCATGTTGGAAGGACGTGCCGAAATCTCCCTGCAAGGCGCTGGTCAGGAAGTGGAAGTATTGCACCATCAGCGGCTGGTTGAGGCCGAGTTGATCGCGCAGGGCCTCGATGTCGGCAGCACTTGCACCAATAGGCAGGAGCAGGGCTGCCGGATCACCCAGCACCCTTGTGACGAAGAACATGATGGTAACAACGCCCCAGATCGCAAGCATGGATTCGCCAAGACGGCGGAGGAAAAAGCCGATCATTGAGAGGACCGCTTCAGCGCCGCATGCGGCCTGTCCCAATGTGTCGCAAGAGGTCCGGCGGAGGCGTCAAGGAGAAGGAGGTTCATTTCGCTGTCTCCAGCAGGCTCGGCGTCGCATCGACCCATTCATCACCGCGCAGTTCGGGGACGTCGTAGGCTTGCAGCTCTGCGAAATGCGTTTCGACGTCCTCGGCGAACAGCTTTGCGACGATGCCACGCGTCAACCGATCCGCGCCCGCGGAAATTGCCGGAATATCACCGGACAGCTTGCCATGGCTGAGCATCGCGGCATCGTTTAAGCAGTGGATTTTCTCAAGCATGGGGCAACTGCCTTCTTCCTTTTCCAGGAACTGGAAAGCATCACCGAGATAAGGCGCATCGAGCATGAAGGGGCGCGGAGTGCCCATCGAGGGCTCGAATATGCCGTCTTTCCAGGTGCGGATGTGGTGAGCGAAATCGGAAAATTCGTTGCGGCCGACGAAGTCGTTGCGAAACCCGGTCGCAGCAATCACGAAATCAGCGTCGAATTTTGCCACGGGAGTTGTCAGCACCACACGATCACCCTGTTGCGTAACGCTCTCGACAGGGCAGCCCAAGAAGATGCGGGCATTCTTGTGTTGCGTGACACGCCGGGTGGAACTGCTGGGAGGAGGTACCTGTTGACTGTTGACGTAGTCGTTGAAACGATACTTCCAGCGGTCCGGCAAGTACCGCATGCCGTGCACTACGCCCTGGCTTCCTATGCCCGTCATCTTGTTGATCCGTGGCATGTCTTTGCGGCGGATCAACATGTCGAGCGTGTCTGCGCCGGCCTCAAGGGCCGTGGCGGCGTTGTCCATGGCAGAAGCGCCTGCGCCAATGACAACCACCCGTTTGCCCTTGAGGGCGGCGAAATCGATGTCGTCCGCGCTGTGCGCCCAGAACTTTCGGTCGATCTTCTCCAGAAATCCCGGCGTGGCACCGCCGCCCAGTCCGGAACGACCGGTCGCGAGAACCAGATGGCGGCAATATTCGACCCAGCTGCGGGACTGGTGCTGCAACGTGACCGCGATCAGGCCGTCCGGACCTTCGGCAACCTTTGTAACCCGGGTATCATTGGTGACCGGCAGAGCCAGTACCTTTCGGTACCAGCCCAGGTAGTCCATCCAGATCCCCTTCGGGATCTTGTCCATCTCTTCGAAGGCTGCTTCGCCAAATTTCGCCTCGTAATAGGCACGGAACGTCAGGGCTGGAATGCCAAGGCAAGGCCCAGCCAGGGTTTTCGGAGAGCGCAGCGTCTGCATCCGCGCAAAGGTTTCCCATGGTCCTTCCAAACCCGCGGGGGAAGCATCGAACAGAGCGATATTGTCGACGCCGGTGAGTTTGAGCTTGGCAGCCCCGGCAAGACCGCACATTCCCGCACCGACAAAGACAACGTCAAAGACCGCCTGCTTCTCCACCGTGCGTTTTGGCACCCAGGATTTTGCCGGCAGTTCCAGCAAAGACAGGTCTCTGGCAATACGGTTTTCAAGGGCCTTTAGCCCGTCGGTGAACTCAGTCATGGTCAGTCTTCGTCTTGGAGGAGAGGTTTACGTCAATGCGGCGGACCTGCGGGATCAGCGTGCCGAGGGTGGCTTCACAAAGGTCGAAAAAGACTTGTGTTTCACGGGATTCCGCAGCGCTGCCCGCCACGAAGAAACCGAAGGAGAACTCGATATTCTCTGCCAGCGGGCGCAGGATCACCCCGGGCGGCGTGGCGCCATAGGCCGTGACCGGCTCCACGATCGCGGTGGCGCCAAGCAGGCTGACGAATTGCAGGGCCGCGACGGAGGAGTTGGCCATCACGACGCGTTCCGGGTGTATGCCTGTCGTGTCCAGGGCTTGTTTGATACGCCCCTGAAGCCGCTTCTGATCGAGCATCGTGACGAGGGTTTCGCCGATGGCATCGGTCAGGGAAACCGGCAGGTCTTGGGGGAATTCGGCTGCGCGGCTTTCGGGCATGGCGACCACAAGGGGCGCGCTGAATATACGCTCGGCCGTGACCCCGGGTACATCGAGCGGCAGGGATGCGAAACCGATCCGAGCATTGCCACTGCGCAGATCCTGGGCGACGGCATTCGGTGCGGCTAGCATCAACTGTATGTCTTTCGGGCGCTCTGCCTCGGGCCATCGAGCAATCGCATGCGGCAGAAGACCGGTGCCAAGCGCCGAGGTGGCCGAGATGGACAGCGGGATCTCCATCTGGCCGGCACGAGCTCTGGTGCGGGCTGGCAGATCCTCGAACATGGCCAGCATGCGCCACGCTTCTTCTTCGAATGCAATCCCCTCAGTGGTCAGCGAAATACGCCGCCCGATCCGCTCGAATAGTGCAAAGCCAAGAGTTTTCTCCAGATCCTGAATGCAACGCGTCACGGACGGCTGCGATCGTCCAAGAATATCAGCGGCCAGCGTGACCGAGCTGGTTTCAGCCACTTTGAGGAAGGTGATGAAGTCTTTCTGATCCATGAATTATATCAAAAATGAATTAAAAGGATAAATCAATCCATTTTTCACATAATGAGAAAATTGAGGCAAATTCTGCTGCGTGTGCCGGGTTTTAAGGCATTGAAACAGAACGCCCTCGCTTCATACCGTCCGTGCAGGGCACGCAGGCATGAAACGAGGGCTTCCTGTTTTTGGTGTCCTGGTTTCAGCGGGCCTGTCGCAACTTTCTCTGACGGACATATTTCTCCCGTTTTGGGATCGATGTTCAGGCTTCGTTAACTTTTTCAATTCCGAAGAGCACCGCCAGCAGATCGTTTTGTTCGCGGACGCTCCATTGACCGGTAAAGTCGAAGCCCTTCTTGAGCCACAGCATGGCTTCGAAACCGGCGATGGATTTTCTGGCTGATTTGAACGAGCGGAACCCTCCGACCTTCGGCATGTTCTTCTTCACTCTGAAATGATCGCTCTCGATACCCTGTTGCAAATGTTTGGTCACATAGTGCACCGGGTCCGGAGCAAGAAGACCGCTACCAACCGCATCCCCGATAGCCGGAGGAAATGTGCCTGCACCATCTGTGCCGATTTTGTCCGGTGACAGCAGCGGGGCATCCTTCAACATTTTTCGAAAGAACCGCTTGGCCGCATTCAGATCGCGCTTCGCCGTGAGCAGGAAATCGACTGGATTTCCATGCTTGTCGATGGCCCGATACAGATAGCGCCATTGGCCCTTGATGCGTACATAGGTCTCATTGATGCGGACCGAGCCGCAATGCGGTTTGCGGAAACGCGGCAACCGTTTCTCCATCAGGGGAGCGTAGATCAGAACCCAACGGTTGATGGTACTGTGATCGACTTCAAAGCCGCGTTCCAGGAACATTTCTTTCAAGTCCCGATAGCTCAGCGGATAACGCAAGTACCAGGACACCGCCTGGATGATCAGCCAGGCCTCGAACTGTCTGCCTTTGAAGTCATCCTTCGATTGGCGTTTCAGCTTTTCAACGATGGCACTCAGAATCACGACGCGGAACTCCAATTTCTGGAGCGCCCTTTCAACAGCCAAACCTCAAGGCGTGGTTAACGCGAAAAACTTTGCGACAAGCCCCTCTTGCGCAATCGAGGCCAATCAAAAATGGTTTGCGCGGCAGCTTCTCCGCAAATGCGGTGACGACAGGTGCCAAACCGACATAGGCAACCATCTTCAGCGCCAAAGCAGTGGCCAAGACAGAACCGGCATTTTTACCGGCCAGATCGAAGGCAAGCAGGCCAAGCGCGATAGTCGCAAGCCCTGAGCCAAGAACAGAAAGAACCTGGGCTATCAGAAGCCGAACATATACCGGATTTAAGAGCGCCTCTTTCATGGTTGGTCTCGATCTGGGGCATTGTGCCAACCGGTAGAAATGCCCGCCGTTCGACAAATGCAATTACCTAAAAGGTCAGCGTGGTACAGGTTGCCCCCTGGCTGACCTATCGTTCAGTGCAACGACCAATGTCGCACATATGATGCATGCCGCTGCCAGGTAGAAAGCGGCTTCTGGGATAATATCAAAGAAAAGCCCATCTGCGATCACCGCGAACACCAGCGACAGGTATTCAAAAGTGGCCAGCTTTGATATCTCACTGTACTGATAACTTAGCGTCATCAGGATGTGCGCTATTCCGCCGGAAAAACCCGTGCAAATTAAAAGGCCAAGTAGCTCCCAGCTTGGTAGCACCCAGTCAAAGGGTAGCGTCGCCAGACCTGCGACCGTACAAGTGAGCGCGAAGTAAAAGGCAATCGCGCCGGCGTTTTCCGTTAAAGCCAGGCTCCGGATCTGGATTTTTGCGCCCGCGGTCAGGATTGCCATCGCCAGGGCAAGCCCAACTCCAGTCAAATATTCGGCGTCGAACTCAGCGCTTGCAGCCGTCGGCAGGATCAGCACCAACATGCCCAGAAAACCGAAAAGAACCCCAAACCAGCGTACGTTGCTGACAGCCTCTTTCAACAGAACTGCAGCAAGGACAACTGCCAGAACTGGCGCCATGTAACCGATGATCGAAGCATGCGACATCGGGAGATATTTCAGACTTGCAAAGCTTGCAAACATGGCAAGGCACCCCAGAAAACACCGCACGATATGCCTGCCCGGGCGTTTTGTCTTAAGGCCAGAGGGAAAGTCGCGTGTCCACATCAGGAACAAAACCAGAGGGATCAAGGCAAACGCACTTCGAAAGAAAACGACCTGACCAACCGGGATCTCGTCTGACAGGAGTTTGATGAAGAGCACCATCAGGGCAAAGAAGAAAGTCGCACCAACCCGCAAGCTGATGCCTTTGAAGTCAAAAGACATGTTCATTCCGAAATCGTGCCGCGACTGCCGACGAGATCTCGCAATTGATCCCCGGTAAGGTTGATGGTCAGAACTGTCACAAGAATTGCCAATCCGGGAAAGATCATGAGGTGCGGTGCTGTTTGCATGTAGGCTTTGCCGTTAAGCAACATGGCACCCCATTCAGCGTTCGGTGGTTGGACACCAAAGCCCAGGAAACTCAATCCGGAAATAGACAGGACGCTTCTAGACCAGGCATTGGTCCATAGCACAAGCAGGCTGGGACCGATGTTTGGCAAGATGTGGCGCCACAAGATGAGCCATGACGGCAAGTCGTTTAGTTTGGCCTGGGTGATGAAATCACGGTGTGCGAGATCAATACTGAGGCCTCGAACAAGACGGGCAAATTTCATCCAACCAACGAGAATGAGGGCAAGCACCATATTGTTCGTGCTTGGTCCCAGGACACCGGCGATCGTAACCGCGGCGACCAACTCGGGAAAAGCAAAGAAACTGTCCGTTACGCGCATCAAAGTGACGTCGGTAAACCGTCCGAAGTGACCGGCAGCAAGACCAACAACTGTTCCCAAAACTGCGCCGATGAACGTGATTAAAAATGCCAGGCCGACTGACCAGAAACCGCCAAAGAGCAGTCTTGTCGCAACATCCCGGCCAAGCTGATCTGTCCCGAACCAATGTTCCGAAGAGGGCGGAGAGAGCCGATTGAGAAAGTCCGGTGCGTTTGGAGCATAGGGCGTGAAGACAAATCCGGCCGCGACCAACGCGCCTAAAAAGAGGAGGCTCAAACCGATGTTCATGAGGAAACGATCAAGGTTTTGGCCGTGTTGTTTTTGCTGGAGGTTTGCTTCCTCTGCGAGGTTCAGATCGCTTGCTGCTGTCATGACCGGATCTCCTTCCGGCTTTCAGTGCTTCGGTGCGCCATGAGCGATTTCCGGGGATCCAGAACATCTTGAAAGAGCTCGATCAGCGAGTTGATCAGGACGTAAACAAGAGCAATGAACATCACCAGTAACAGGATCAAGGGGTAATCCCGAGACAGCACGGCCCCCGCCAACAGTGAGCCGATGCCACCCCGGGCGAAGGTCAGCTCGACAATAATTGTGCCTTCCAGAAGGCTGGCAACGTCCAGGCCAATCATTGTGAGGGCCGGAACTGCCGCATGTCGCTGGATGTGCCGCCAGAAGATCTCCCTTTCGCTGATACCACGCAGCCTCAACGTCTCGATATAGGGAGCTGATTTGGCTTCCAGAAAAAACGTTCGCAAAAGCCGTGTTTGCGAGGCCATGATCCATAAAACAAGCGTAAGAGCCGGCAGAACAATGTGAGCCGGCGTGCCTGTGCCGTAGGAGGGAAGCCAGTTGAGGTCGACGGCAAACAACAGGATCAAGAGGAGCCCGAGCCAGTAATTCGGCATGGCGCCACCGATTGACGCAATGGCGACTGCACATCGGTCGGCGAGGCTTCCTGGCTTCCAAACCGAAATTGCGCTCAGACAAAAGGCGCCGACCAAACCTATGGCGAGGGATGCCGCGGTGAGCTCGAGTGTCTCGGGGATGTTGGCAAGGAAAATTTCCCAAACAGGTACATTGGATGCAAAGGAATTGCCGAAGTCGCCCTGGATGAAGCGCCATAGCCACTGGAAAAACTGCACCAAAAAGGGTTCGCTCAAATAAAACTCCTCGCGAATGCCTTCCAGTATTTCCGGAGGGAAACCTTGGGTATCCGGGTAGCGTGCGTGCGCGATGGCCGCGGCTTTGTCTCCCGGTGCGAAATAAGTCATCGTGAATGTGATGAAGCTGATCCCGAGAAGAACACACAGCAAACCAGACAGTCGCTTGCTGGTCGTCAAAACAGCAGCGGCCAGTCGAGACGCGAAACCGTTCATGGGTGTCCCTCATTTGCTATGATAGGGGCTTGCGGCAAACTGCCCAGGTCCCGCGCAGCCTCAATAAGGTCCCGGCAGTAGTGGCTTGTCGGGCGTTCAAAAAACGACTTGGCAGACTGATAGGCTTCCATTCTGCCATTTCGAAGCACCAGTATTTGATCTGCAAAGGCCGCTGCAAAACCCAAGTCATGTGTCACGATGACAAAGGTGTTTCCGTGGCGTGCCTGAACCCGTTTCATGGTGGCTGCGACTTGTTTTTGAACGATTGCGTCAAGCGCACTGAGTGGCTCATCAAAAAAGATCAAATCCGGCTGCGCGATCAGGGCCCGGGCAAGACAAGCACGCTGCGCCTGACCCAAAGAGACTTCAGTCGGCCGGCGCGTTGCCAGTGCGGATGGCAAATCGACATCGACAAGCGCTTCTGTAATGGCCTTGTCCCGCTCTGATCTTGAGAGCCGTTTTGAATAGGCGCCTTCACCAATGGATGCCCCCAGCGAAAGCCTGGGGTTCAGGGCGGCGATTGGATCCTGCATCACCCAGCGGCTTTGCTGCAGGCCCGGGCGGCCTAGCCAGCGTCCTTGATGTGTAATTGCCGGGCCGGTTTTGGGATAGAACGACAGCTGTTCAAATCGTGCTTGCATCAGGCCGTTCAACGCCTTGAGCAAACTGCTTTTGCCTGAACCACTTTCACCGGCGATACAAAGCGTTGTTCCTTCGGGAATTGAAAAGGACACCTCCTCGAGGATAGTCTTGCCCGAAATGGAGATATTGAGGTGGTCAATGGAGAGCATAAAACGTCTATTCTGCCGCAATGGAACTGGACAGTTGTCCTAAATCCTTCGTGATCCAATCTCGATGGTTCACGAGAAGTTGGCCGTAATCGGATTGTGGCGCTGATAAAAGATGCGAAGTCTCGCCGAATTCAACTACGCGTCCGGTGTTCATGATCGTCGTCCGATCCGCATATCTTGCGGCGAGAGACAGATCATGGGTCACGATCAGAACTGCAACATTATGCATCTCGGCATATTTCTTCACCGCGCGAAGTACCTGAGCGGCAATCAACGGGTCCAGCGCCGAGGTCGGCTCGTCCAGGATGAGCAAACGCGGCTTCCCCATGAGTGCCATGGCCAGCAGCAGGCGCTGTTGCATTCCCCGGCTCCATTCATACGGAAAACATGCCCCAAACGGCTTCAGGCCAAGTTCTTCAAGCAATGGTTCTTGCACTTGGGAAATGTTCATTCGGCCTGTGATAACCCGAAAAGCTTGTTGCCATTGCCACCTAAGCCGCTTGAGCGGGTCAAATCCCTGGTCAGGGTTTTGCGGAACATAGGCGATGCGCTTTGGTTTCTGCTGTCTTTCCAAAGAAGAGAAGTCCATCTCCTGACCATCGAAAGCAAGCAGGCCCGAGAAAGGCACTGCCGGACGGGTCAGACCCATCAGGCAGCGCAGGAGCGTCGACTTTCCCGCACCTGACCCGCCGACGATAGCGACGCATTCGCCGCTTCGGATCTTCAGGCTGACATCGTTCAAAATAACCTGTCGGCCGATACGGACCGACAGGTTATTAAGATCCAGCAGTGTTTTTGTATCACTCGGCAAATGTCAGGTCCGGCGTTACAAGATAAGTTTCAGCCGGGTGGATTCCGTAGCCTTCCACCTTGCCATTTCCAACGGACACTTGCGTCTTGTGGAAGACCGGAATCAGCGGCAATTCAGTGTTGATGATTTCCTGAACGCGGTCGTAATACGACTTGCGCACCTCATCATCGAAAGTCTCACGGCCTTTTTTGAGGAGCTCATCCAGCTCCGCGTTGGAGTAACCAGAGAAGTTATAACCAACGCCGGTTTCAACCAAAGTGCTTGGGAAATAGTCCGGGTCGCCCTGCGGCGCCGTTCCCCAGGCCTGAAGATGCATGTCGATCTCACCCGCCTTCAAGGCTTCGTTGTTGGCATCATATTCTGCCATGGAAATTTCGGAGCTGATGCCTATTTGCTGAAGCAATGCCTGCGTGATTTCCAAAGTTGGACGCAGTGCAGCACGGCCTTCGTAGGAGCGGATTTTCAGGGATATTTCCTCGCCATCCAGCTCCCGTATGCCATCACCATTGGTGTCTTTGATGCCCGCCTCATCAAGCAGGGTCTTGGCCTTTTCAGGATCATAATCCAGCGTCATGTTTGTGTTGGCCCAGGAGTGCATGCTTGCCGAAAAGATGGCGTTCGCAACATCGCCGCCGACACCGTTCAAGGCCGCAGCTACTATCGTTTTGCGGTCGAGCCCAAGAGACACGGCACTTCGAAGCGTTTCATTGGCTAGCGGACCATCTGCTGTACGAACCTGGAAAAAAAACAGGCGGGTTGTCGGCATCGAGAACAGTTGGCCTGCGTTCTTTTCTTTCAGAGCAGCAAAGTCTGGCTCTGGATAATGGGTAACAAGATCGACATCCCCAGCTTGAAGCGCCAAAGCTGCAACGGAAGGATCGGACAAGGCGTCCATCACAATGCGGTCCAATTTGGGCTCGCCCCCCCAGTAGTCGGCAAATTTGCGTGTCAGGTAGGTCTTTTCCGGCTCCGCCAGATCAAAGACAAAAGGCCCTGTGCCAATCAGTGGCAATTCATCTGTGCCGTCCTTCAGCACGGCCGCAGACGGTTCGGTCAATGACCACAAGAAAGCAGAATTTGGTGACTTTGTCCTGAAGATGAGCGTGTCATCGCCCTCGACCGTGATGCTCTCGATGCCGAGCAGTCGGGACAGTCGCGGATTGTGACCTGGATGGCCCTCCTGATCGAGCTTTTCAAACGACGCTTTCACATCTTGCGCCGTCATCGTGGACCCGTCATGGAACTTTACGCCCTTGCGGAGTGTCAATTTCCACTCAAGCGGCGACAGGTTCTCAAACGTTTCGGCAAGACGCGGCTGCATGGTCATGTCGTGACCGAGCCCGATCAAGGTTTCGGATACGCCCGCACGGTTGCTAAGCCAGCCGTTTTGCCGCGCTCTTGGATCCGGCACGCTGCTTTTTGGTCCGAAGGGAACAGCAATACGCATGGTTTTTTCGGTGGCATTGGCAGCTTGAGGAGCGACCGAAAAAGCGACTAACGCAACAGCTCCTATGCCAAGAAGTGCGGCGAGGGCGGGTCTGATAATCTGGTTTGACAAGGGAGGCTCCGAAAACGGCATAGTTGATTACAAGAGTAGAAATCTATATATGTTATAGTATAACATATCAAGGGAAATTCTGATACAGAAATTCGCCGGGCTTGATTAGGTGGACGGTCTCCTACACCAGCACCTGAAATGCCATAGTGCGGTTGTTGGAAGCCGCGAAAGGAGAGCCGTCCATCTAATCAAGCCCATCCCGACTCCTCTAGTCGTAATGAGGAACGGACTTGCTCTGACGAGCAAGACACTGAATTTTCCTCTGACACCGGCTACGCCGATGAAGTGGCTCTTGAAAGGGAGCCTTGCGGCGGGCGGGTGCAATCACAACAGCCAAAACGGCTGGAAACCAACCTTGATGGTGTGTCCATTGGGCTGATCCAGTCTGCCTGTTCGAAACTCCAAGAGGAAACCGGGCTTCAGCTCAGCACATGGCCTGCCTTGTGCGAAGCCGCTGATCAATTGCGGGTGCTGATCGGTCTCAGCCAGCCAGCTTTCAACGAGGCAATCAAGCGACAGGGGAGATATCTGGCCGCCGCCTGCATTGCCGTCGTTGCTGAAAAAGCCCTGCGAGATCCTGAACAAATCTCATCACCCGGCGGATACTTCCGCGCCATGATCGACAGGGCAGCTGACGGAAAACTCCACCTCAACAAGTCACTTCATGGACTGGTGGCAGGATGATGAGCTACGGCAGGTAGATCAATGCTGAGGTGGCCATTTGGGAGATGTTCTTGAACTTGTGACTGCTTAGCGTGTTTGCTGATCGGTTCTATTGGAACATGGAGCTTAAATGAGCATTAGGGGCGGCACAAAAAAGGGACAGGCCCATCTGATTTTGACGGAGCGACGGGCAACTCAAGCCCAATTTGGCACCAGAAACCCTTTTGTTAAGCGGCAGTCTTCCATTTTAACGGGGTGACGTAAACGATGCTATCACCAACGCTTACCATCACATCGCCGTCCTGAATATTGATTTGAAGCTTCATCGCGCGGCTTGCCAGTTTTGCCAGTTCACCGGTGTCTTTCTCAGAAAAATTTATCACTTGAAGATTATCAAAACGAGAGGTGCTGTTTTTGATCTTGTCCCACCACATCTCGGCCGTCCTGCCGCCATAAGGATAGACGATCACCTTATCGGCTTTGCCACAAGATTGGCGCATCACTTTTTCGCTGGGAAGCCCAAGGGCTACCCACACATCAAGTTCGCCGCTCAGGCTTTTCTGCCAAATGTCTGGCTCGTCATCCGTTGAAAGGCCCTTTGTCATTTCCAGATGTTCATGGGCATTGAGCGCAAAAGCGACAATACGCACCATCAGCCGTTCATCCGTCTCTGAAGGGTGTTTGGCAACGGTCAATTTATGGGTGTCGTAATAGTGACGATCCATATCGGAGACTGAAAGTTCGACTTTATAAATTGTGGCATTTTTCGCCATGAGAGGTCCCAAAGATTCAAAGATCAGGATGCTTACTGCGTCTGATGACAATGTGAAAGCAGATAAAAAGGCCACGAATAAAGGGAAGCGAACAAGTCTCGTCAAATTGTGAGACATAACTCCCCATGATATGTCTTTAGCAGAGCAAAATGTCAGTCAGATGGGCCTGCAGTTTCAAAGTCACGCGGAGCGGGCGCGAAGATGGGTAAGCCGGATTTTGCAGACTGGTCCGGCCCATTCCTTTCACCATCAGCCAAAAAGTTGCCCGCACCTGTGCTGAATCGTGGGCTATTGCAGTTGTTTTGGGTCGCACCAAAAAACCGGCCAAGTAACTTCCGTACAGGATTGAAAATTGATCGCAGTGATTTCAGGATAAGCGGACTTAGCTTCGTCCAGCCGATTGGAGAGATGGATCATGAAACGCAACACAGCGCTATGGGTCTCTGGCTCAGTCGTCTTTGTCGTCCTCGGGCTCACCTATCTGGTCATGACCGGTGAGAATGGACTATCGAGATCCTCAGCGCCAGCGCGCGCACTCGACATAACACGCATGAATGATGAAACAGCCGAAAGTCTGGGCTGGCGATCAGATGGGCTCGATGCCGTCTTCAACCATGCCGCATGGCTGAGCACAGACAGCTTCACGATTGTGACCAAGGATGAGGTGGTCGGCGCATTCGGCGCTTTGGAAAAGCCATACGCCACACACTCAATGCGAAAATCATTCCTCAGCGCCCTCATAGGTCAGCACCTTGGCTCCGGCCCGGGACAGATCAACCCGGATGCCACACTGCAAGAGCTAGGTATCAGTGACACTCCCTCACCACTTGAGCCAAAGCAGAAACGAGCCACGGTTCTAAACCTCATCAAAAGCGTATCTGGCATCAATCATGCCGCTGCGGCCTCGGGCGGTTTGCAAGAAGATATCGACAAAAGGTTGGGCCACTTGGAGAATGAACCCGGCACGATATGGGCCTACAACAACTGGGACTACAACGCGTTGACGACGATTTTCGAACAACACGTTGGCATGGGAATCGCCGAGGCATTCGATGTCGGCATTGCCGAGCCGACAGGGATGGAGGACTTCGATATTTCTTTCGTGTCCTATATCGCTGACGAGTCCGTATCGATGCACAAGGCCGCAGCGTTTCGCATGTCAGCCCGGGATCTTGTCAGGTTTGGCCAGCTGTATCTTAACGAAGGCCTCGCCAATGATCGACAGGTCCTGCCTGCAAGCTGGGTCGAGCGCACGGCAAAAGATTTCACAGAGACAGGAGACAACGGCTTAAGATGGGCGCATGGGTATTTGTGGTGGGTTCCAGGCCCTGACACCGGCCTGCCGGAAGGCACATTCTGGGCTTGGGGTCTCGGAAATCAGGCTCTCTTCGTCGTGCCAGCATGGGATACGGTAATCGTTCACCAGTCCGACACGTCCGAGTTTTTAAAGCGATTTCTACCAATGATACAAAAGGACGGGATGACCGGAGAAGCAGCGCTTGAGCAGCTTATTCTTTCATGCCGCGAGCCAGACAACCGCAAAAGCGAGTATTGCATTGAGCATCGCTTTATCTCCCGGCGCGGGTTCAATCAGTTGATATCCCTTATTGGAAAAGCACGAATTTAGAGCGCCTATCTCTTGTGCGATGGCATTCACATACGCCCCTGCCCCGCGTAAGCCTCCAGCCGAATGACGGCTGGAGGATATACAATGCAGTTGCTTGACCGATGTTCGTTTTATCGGGCGAACCTCATGTGCTTTTAGTCATCGGTGTGAAGCAGCGCTCCTGCACCGGAATCGTCTTTCCCGTGAATTTGAGCAATACCCGGGTTCAGACCAATGGTGTGCTCGTTCAGCCAGGTGCCGACTTCGATTGTGACCTGAACCCACCGGTAGATCGTGGCACGATCTTCCGGCAGAGACGATACACCCTGTCGGCCGCCTCATTCCGGCATGCAAGGGCAGATGCATTCGGCCTATGGCAGCATTACACCGGTGAAATGAACGCCTGAAATCCGCCCAAAACGGGGACCCATGGTCGCCGACCATAATAAGTTGGCAATGCCACTCAAGGAAATGAGACGGCTGCAGAAAGAGAACGAGCGGCTTCGTCGTGCTGCAAAAGACTAACAAAGCATGAAAATGCATCCTGTTGCAGGATAATATCACCCGCCGAAAATCTTTGCGACAGCCCACTTAGGGCGTTTTCCACCCGATACACAGAGTTCCTGACTTTCTCTGAAATTACTCGATTAATTCGAAATCAGAGTCCCAAACCGCCAACGCCAGTCGTCTTTGAAGTAAGCAAGCCATCAGGTCTGCGCTGGATGTAATACAAAACGGCATCATGAATGCTGTAAAAGTTGGGGGCTGTAATGGCAAAATTGGGTCGGGTCGACACGCAGAAGATGCGAGCAAGAATGCGGCGATGCGCCTTGCTTGCGAGTACGATGCTCATCGTCAATTGCGCGATGCCGGCGGTTTATTCAAGCTCCGCATTCGCTCAATCTGCCGAGCACTCGATTTCGATCCCGGCCGGCCCGTTGACACCGGCCCTTAATGACCTTGCTGCCCAAACTGGCCTGCAGATCATATTTGATGCAAGCTTGGCAAACGGAAAAACAACTCAAGGTGTTCGCGGCACAGTTACGCCAGACGAAGCGTTAAATACGCTGCTCGCCAACACCGGCGTATCTGCAAGCTTTGCCGGCAACGATCAGGTCGCTCTGGAGAGTGAAGACGGCATTGCGTCAACGGGCAACGACACCGTGCTGGACACCATCTATGTCTATGGAGCACGCGACGCGAAAACTCTCGAAGACACTAGTGCAAGTGTAGGTGTCGTGACATCTGACGATATTGAATATGGTCAGATGCAATATCTGCCTCAGGCACTGCGGCGGCTGGCAAACGTTGAAAAGGGCGGCACGCAGAACACCGGCATTGTTATTCGTGGTATGAATTTCGAGGGCTTTTCGCCCGCAGGCGCGCCAATGGGTTCCATTTATGTCGATGGCATATTGCAGAGCCGCTACAATTCACGCTTTGGCGCACGAAGCCTTTGGGATGCGGAGCAGGTCGAGGTTTACCGTGGCCCGCAATCCACCCTCAGTGGCCGCGCGGCGACGGCAGGGGCAGTTTACGTCAAGACGAAAGATCCGACTTTTGAAAAGGAAATGATGGCCTCGGCCACCGTTGGCAACAAGAATCTTGCAGGAGGTGCGTTTGTCATAAATGCACCGCTCAGCGAAAGCGATGGTCTAGCCCTGCGGGTGGCCGGTTCTTATGAGCAGAAAACGGTAGAACTCGATTATCCATCCTACCAAGACTATGCAAATTATGATGATTTTCGCACGGAGTTGAGTGGGACATTTCGTGCCAAATTATTGTTTGCGCCGGACGAACTACCGGACACGAGTACCTTGTTCACCTACTCGTATTCAAAGGATCGGCCGAACGAACGTCTGGCAGACCCGGGACCTGGAACACCAGGCGACTTTTATCTGTTCCCGACTTTCGCAGAATATCGTGAAATTGAAGTTCACAATGTCGGGTTGGAAGTGACCCATGATATTTCGCCAGCACTGGTATTTACCTCTCAGACCAGCCTCAGTCACGGCATCACAGGGCGCCAGTCAGTCGATGATGGCACCGAAAATTATATCAATGCATTCCATGGCACCTACAAGGACACGCTTTTTTCTCAGGAGCTCCGGTTAAACTATGATTTGGGCCAATGGAGCGCGATTGCAGGTCTTTATGGCAGCTACGAATACCAGGATTCAGATTTCTTCGCGCGCCTGACCCAGTGGGGTATTGAACAAGAGCAGCTGTATTACAGAAGAACAACAAATCTTGCTGCGTTCGGCGAGGCTACTTACGAATTCGTTCCAAGCTGGAAAATCACACTCGGTGGCCGTGTCGATTATCTCAAGGAAAAAACCAATGAATCCGATGCCACGTATGGCATTGGCTCCACTCCACCAAGTCCAACGTTAAGCGGCGGAGATACAAACGAATTCAACATTGTACCCAAAATCGGCATCTCTAAACAGATTAACATAGACCATGTAGCCGGCTTCACTTTCTCTCAAGGCTTCCGGACAGGCGGTTATTACACAGATCCGTTCACGAGCGAGTCGAAGTCTTATGAAGCGGAATATGCCAACAATTATGAATTGTTCTACAAAGGCAAATTTCTGGACGAGCGGCTCAGGCTGAATGCCAACGTTTTCTTCACGCAATATGCCGACCAGCAAGTCGAAACGAGCGTTGTTCAAGGCACCACAAGAGGCACGATTGTCAATAACGCTGCGTCTTCTTACGCAATGGGTTTTGAAATCGAGCCCACCTTCGCCGTCAACAGGAACCTCTCGGTTTTCACATCCATTGGTTATCTCCATACCGAATTCGATAAATTCGATCATAATACCTACGGCGATCTGACGGGAGAAGCCTTCCCGGAAGCTCCAGAATGGACGGTTGCCTTTGGTGGACTCTACACATTCGACAATGGTGTCTACATCGGTGGTGATGCAAAGTTTATCTCCGACTATAACTCCAAGTTCAGCACGAATGCTCCACTTGATCGTATCGACTCTCGTTTCCTCGTAAATGCCCAGGCTGGCATCAAACGAGACAACTGGGAAATCAACGCCTTTGCCGAAAACCTGCTTGACGAGGAATATTTCACAATGACTGAACTGGACGGCAGCCCGGCCTTTGGACAAGTCGGCACCAGCCGGTTATTTGGATTGAACTTCAAGGCAAAATTCTAACGCGATATCCCTCATTGTTGGATCAACTATGCTCAACAATGATGACTAAAATTGCTCATGTCTTATGGAAGAATGAGCACTCCAACAAGTTTCGCTGGCGGTGTCGTGACGAGACCGCCAGCGAAACTATTTGTCATAGCCTACTCCCAATCTCGGAGAGATTTCTTGCGTCTGATCGGATTATTTCTGGTTTACAGTTTTTGCATGTCGTCTGCATTCGCGTCTTGCGATGGCCTGACCGTTTCAGAACATATTTATGGCGACCCGGTATGCGTTCCTGCATCGCCCCAGAGGGTCGTAACCCTCGACCCTTGGCTTTCATTTGGCATGCTGAAGGAGCTGGGTGCCCCGATTGTGGGGGTGCCGATGATTGGCATACAGGACGAGTCTCAGAGACAATCTGCCAAAGATGCAGCGATTGCCGATATCGGACATCCTATGCAGCCGAGCCTGGAGCGCATTATAGCGTTACAGCCAGATCTGATCATCGGCAGTACTTATTTGCATGAACAGATTTTCGATAAATTGTCTGCCATTGCCCCCACACTTCTTATTGATAACATGGGCTGGAAAGAGCATTACGCGCTGATGGCCAAAATCATCGGTCACGAGGACCTCCAAAGAGACGCGATGCTGGCCTACGAAAGGCGCGTTGGAGACATTCAAAGCAGGATGCCGAAAGACTTGACAGTTTCGGTGGTTCGCGTTGGTCCATTGGGTTTCCAAGTTTATCTCGATGGCCCGGCGGCATATGCTCCCTACGCAGTCTTGAGTGAAGTTGGCATCGTTCGGACAGATTTTGAAAAAACTGCTGACGATAGGATCTTAAAACGCCTTGACTGGGAAGAGATCTCTGCACTGACGGGAGATATTCTGCTCTATGTTGTCGTCAGCGGTTATGATCCTGAACCTGACGATGATCTGGCCGCTGTAGC
This sequence comes from Roseibium algae, assembly GCF_037783265.1. NCBI lineage: Bacteria > Pseudomonadati > Pseudomonadota > Alphaproteobacteria > Hyphomicrobiales > Stappiaceae > Roseibium > Roseibium algae. The sequence goes on along the minus strand of NZ_JBAKIA010000021.1, from coordinate 16,877 downwards.
GCTCGCTAATCCTCTCTGGCAAAGCCTGCCGGCCGTTCAGGCGGGCAGGGCATATCGGATAGATCGCGCCCCATGGATGGGTTTCGACGGCACGGCGTCTGCTTACCGCGTCCTTGACGACATCGAACGCTACATTCTGACCGATCCGTGAGCGACAAGCAGACTGCGAAAGCCGCATCGTACACAAAGTATGCACCAAGGGAGGACAGGGTCAGGCTGGCCGCTCTTTCAGCGTTGTTCTGCATGCTTCCAGCCGCTGCCATATGGTCGGTCGGATTGGGGGCAACTGCAATTTCTTTTAAAGAAATTCTGGACGCGATCTTCGCGTTTGATGGCTCGCGCGACCATCTCGTGATTACGACGATCCGTATACCCAGGGCGCTCGCCGGAATACTGGCAGGTGGTGGCTTGGCGATTTCCGGCGCGATCATGCAGGCGATAACGAACAATCCCCTGGCTTCGCCGAGCCTGCTTGGAGTCAATGCCGGAGCTGCCTTTGCCGTCGTTCTGACGCTGAGTTTTTTCGGCGCTGGAGCAAGTCATGTCTATATTTGGTCGGCTTTCGGGGGAGCGGCAATAGCTGCTGTTCTGGTTTACGTGTTTGGATCAATCGGACCCAGGCACGGCACACAGATCAAACTTGTCTTAACAGGAGCCGTTCTGACAGCGTTCCTGACATCTTTGACCACAGCTCTGCTCATCTTTGACCAAAGTGCTTTGGACAGTGTCCGGCTTTGGACTGCGGGTTCACTCTCAGGACGAACGATGACCGACGTACAATTGATCGCGCCTTACATGCTTGTGGGCATTGCCATGGCCCTTGCATTCCCACGCCACCTGGCAGCCATGAGCTTGGGCGCAGATGTCGCGAAAACACTGGGCCAAAACCCTGTTGTCTGGCGCGCTATCGCAATCACCGTCGTGATCCTTCTGGCGGGCGGAGCCGTCGCGCTGGCTGGGCCGGTTGGATTTGTCGGTTTGGTCGTTCCGCATATCATTCGCTTCACAGTAGGCCCAGACTTCCGCTGGACTATTCCGTTTAACGCTATCAGTGGTGCCTTGCTGGTGATTACGGCCGATTCCATCGGTCGTGTTCTGTTTGCAAGCCAGGACTTCCCGGTAGGTGTCACTATGGCGTTGATAGGCGCTCCGTTCTTTATCTGGCTGGCCCGCGCCTGTGCGGAGGGTTCCTCATGACGCGTATTGTGGGAACACTTTTCATGGTCCTTACAGGATTGATGATTGCCGGGCTGTCCTATGGTGACTACCCGATCCCCCTTGACCAGCTCATCAAGACGATCCTGCGCATGCCTGATGCGCCAGCTTACCTTGACATGATTGTGTTCGACCTGCGCATGCCGCGCTTGCTGCTCAGTATGCTTGTTGGCGCAGCCCTTGCTGTTGCCGGTGCGATCACCCAGGCGATCATGCGCAACCCGCTGGCTGAACCCGGACTTTTGGGCATTAATGCCGGTGCGGCTCTTGCCGTCATGCTGGTCATCGTGGCCTTTAAAAACGCCCCCGTGAGCCTGTTACCCTGGGCCGGGTTCTTGGGGGCTGGGGCTATGGCTATGATGATCTACCTGCTGTCCTGGCGAAACGGAACCGCGTCATTACGGATCATTCTGATCGGCATCGGCTTGAGTTCTCTGGCAGGAGCTGCCAGCACAGTGCTATCGACCTACGGAGCAATCACAGACGTTCAACGCGCGTTGATCTGGCTTTCGGGCAGTGTATACCACGCTGATTGGACTTATGTCAGAACGCTTGCGCTTTGGCTTGTCGGGCCTGTGACCCTCACTTTGTTCTCGTTGCGGCAATTGGACCTCATATGCTTTGGAGACGCCGTTGCCCATGGGCTTGGCCAGCGCGTGAATCTCGTGCGGGTTCTGATGATTTCACTGTGCACGCTAATTTCCGGTGCAGCTGTTGCCGCTGCGGGGTTGATTGGGTTTGTCGGGCTGATCGCACCGCATATAGCACGCCGTCTTGTCGGGCCGGGACACAGGCGTATTCTGCCGGTCTCAGCGTTGATCGGTGCCGTTCTGGTCATGGCTGCCGACTTGCTGGGGCGGACGGTTATTGCTCCGTCCCAACTGCCTGCAGGCCTCGTGACCGCGTTGATCGGAGCCCCGTTCTTTGGCTATTTATTATGGAAGCACCGCCATGTCCCTGCCTGAAGGAAGAGGTAGCGCTTGCTTTGAAACGTCCGAATTATGCATCGGTTATGGTCCTGCTCTGATCGTTCAAGAGCTTGATCTTTCGATACCAACGGGAATGTTCACAGCACTTATAGGGCCGAATGGTAGCGGTAAATCTACCATTCTACGAACGCTTTCTGGCCTGCATACGCCTAAACGAGGCACAATTTTGCTTGATGGCAAATCCATCGCCAGTTTGCCTCTGCGCGAGATGGCAAAGCGTGTCGGTGCTTTATCACAAGGTCCTGTCGCACCAGAAGGCCTGACGGTCCTTGATCTTGTCCGGCAAGGTCGCTACCCGCACCGCTCCTTGTTCAGCCAGTGGTCTGAGCAAGACACCGGCGCTTGCGAAAAGGCCCTGTCGCTTACGGGGATGATGAACTTGCGCGACCAACGAGTTGACCAATTGTCTGGCGGGCAAAGGCAACGGGCCTGGATTGCAATGACACTGGCCCAGGAAACGTCAATCATGCTTTTGGACGAGCCGACAACCTTTCTTGATCTTTCACATCAGATCGAAGTGATGGAGTTGGCTGCGAACCTTGTGCGCAATGGTGATAAAACTGTTGTTGCAGTCCTTCATGACCTCAACCAGGCGGCACGCTACGCCAATCACATGGTCATGCTGAAGGAGGGTAAGGTGATTGCCAGTGGACCGCCAAAGGAGGTCATGACTGCAAAAGTCATTCAGGACGTCTTTGATGTCAGTGCGAAAGTCCTGCCGGATCCGGTCACCGGGACCCCCATGTGCATCCCAATTCCCGGAACATGATACTGCGCATATAACGGTTAACAATGTTGCGTAATTGCAACATTGTTAGATTTTTCTTTTCCCGTTCTTGGATTTGGCCGCGCCCATACTTCCCCGTTAAATACGCTAAAACCGAGAATAAACATGAGTTTAATACTCAAATTTTTAATATGGACTGAAGTTTACTCTGGAATGCGTCTAAGCTACTGCTATTGCACCCGTTTTACATTTAGGACTAAGTAGCCTGTAGAGTTCTCGGTTAACTACCGGACAACAATGACCGCGGCTGCTGGCGCGTTGGAAGCATCAAGGACCATGTAAAAGCACCCCATAAGGGGGTAAAGGTCCCTAGCCACTGGACGTCTGCCGATCGCTGGAGTGATCCAGGAAACCTGAATAGCTATGACCAGCATATCCAATGCAATCTCAGACTATAGCGAACCAGATGGCAATGAGCTGCTGAATCGGGCTATCGAGGTCTATTATACTGATATCGCAAAGGCAGTCCGCTACCGCACGGCCTCTCAAGGCAATGCACTGGATGTTGTCCATGACCTTTACATCAAGCTTGCAGCGCAGCCAGAGGTCTTGCGAAACAAACGATCCATCAAGGCGTTTCTATGCCGTGCTGCCGTCAATCTTGGCATCGACAGATATCGAAGAGAGCAGTTTGAAGCACGGCTCTTCACGTCGATGGAGCTCGAAGAGCATCACCTCATTGCAGAGGCTGCATCTCCAGAGCGAGCGTTGGAAACTGCCGCACGTATTCGCATTCTGCAGGAGGCGATTGGCGAGTTGCCCGCCCGCCGCCGGGCCGTGTTTATCCTGCATCGACTTCATCAACTGACGCCTGACGAAATCTCCGTAAAACTGAAAATTTCCCGCAACATGGTGGATCGCCACTTAAGGCGCGCACTCACCCATTGCCTAGATCGGCTGTTGGAAATCGGGTAAAGGTCCCAATCTGCTCATCTCGTTCGTCTATTGTGTGAGACAGAAAACCTTGGGAGACATAATGCCGAAACGGCGTCTTACTGGAGTGCAGCGCAAGCGCCATCAGGAGGCTGCGGATTGGGTTCTCCGAAATAGGGAACCGGAACAGTCCTCAGGCGATACACAGGCGTTTTGCGAATGGCTGGAATGTGATGCAGAGAATCAGAGGGCCTATGACGTCGCCGAGCAATTGTTGGGGGATGTTCGCGCAGCTATAAAATCTGATCCTGTGCTCAATAGTTTTGAAGCTAGACCTGCCAACACAATTAAAGCGGCTACCGGAACTTTACTGAGCTTGGCGGCTGCAGGAACCTTGTTTTTCTATTTCGATGGTCCGATGCGCCTGCAGGCAGATGTTCTTTCTGGCGTCTTAGATTTGCCCGTCGTTGAGCTTGCAGATGGCTCGACCATTCACATGAACGCCTCCTCGGCCATTGCATACAGTTACACAGATCATAGTCGCACTGTGTCTCTGCTTCGGGGGGAGGCGTTTTTTGAAGTCGCAGCTGATCCAGCGCGCCCCTTCACAGTGGTCATTGGCGGTACGCGCGTCACTGCCCTTGGTACGGCGTTCGACATCCGTCGTGGAGATGTAGAAACAGAAGTTACGGTGACACACAATGCTGTCTTGGTTGAATTCGCCGACCCAGAGTTGACGCCTGTGCGCTTGGAGGAGGGGCACAGCATCGATCACGGTGCAGACGGCAGCCTTAGTGAGATAACGCCGGCGAACACGAATTCAGTTCTTGCCTGGCAGCGCGGAATGCTGGTTCTCGACAATGCGCCACTGTCTTATGTGGTTGAAGAACTTGAGCGTCGCTTTTCTGGGAAAATCGTGATTTCCAATGCGGGCTTGGCCGACAGAAGAGTGAGCGGCACGATCGCGATCGCAAACACCCAAGCCGCCATTGCTTTCCTCGAAAAAGCACTCAATCTGCAGTCGGTGCAAATAGGCCCATTGATCCTATTGCGAGACTGAGGGCGTGTTTCAGTTCAAAAAGCACCGCTGATCGCAGGAGTTCCTATGTTCAATTGCCCCCCGTCTAAATTTGATTTCTAGAGTTTGATTATTTCGCATAATTGACCTGAGCCCCGATTTTTTCTCCAGTTTTGGGTAGAGTTCGTCGCCTGATAGGTCCAAAGGCCCCGAGCTTGTACATTTGGGCGTTTTGAGGAGCAAAGGATGATCATTTTCGCTTTTGCGATTTGGGCGTCCGGGTGTTGTCACATTAACTGCGCCGGGTCGCATGAAGGCGATTGTGTTCGCCGTTTAAGCGATGCTCGCAGCGACCTTCCACGCGTCGAAAGCCTCCAGGCGGTGGTATCTGATCTGAACTGTGGAGCGGCGGCGGCGGGCGGGACCGGAGAAGCGGTTGAATACGGCTGAGTGGCAGGACACATATCGTTGCAAGCCTCCCGGAGATCGGAATCCCTGCATGCATCGCTCTCACTTTCTGAACGGCAAATGGCTGTTTTCGGAACGATTGTTCAGACCTTTGTGGGACCGGTGCTTGAGGCCGGGCGCCACCTCGCGTTTCGCCACGCCGTACGATCTCAATTAGTCCGTCACGATCCGCCGGGGAATTCCGTGGCGCTTGATCCGCGACTTCAGAAGCCGTTTCGCAGCCCGTTTGTCACGTCTGGATTGTAAGATTTCCTCCAGAACCATCCCATCCTGATCCACAGCTCGCCAGAGCCAGAACACACGACCCGAGATCTCCACCCGGACGTCGTCCAGATGCCAAATGTCGCCGGGGTGCGCCGGGCGGCGGCGTAGATTTCGGGCGATGCCGGGACCGAACTTCACCATCCAGCGTCGGACGGTCTCGTATGAGACGTCGATCCCGCGCTCGAGCATCATCTCCCCGACTTCGCGCAGGCTCAGATTGAAACGGACGTAGAGCCAGACCGCGTGGGCGATAATTTCGGGCGGAAAGCGGTGGCGTTTGTAGCTGATAGGAGATGTCGACAGCCGGGTCACTATGCCGATTTCGGCAAGTTTGCAAATCTGCAACTGTTAACGTGACAACACCTATTCAGCCATTAGAGTGGGAAATCAGATAGATTTGTCTGCATCCATCGTGGACAGAATCAAAGCTTATCTGCTCGTTGTCCGGGCTCCATCGTGGGTGGAGATCGCAACGGTTGTGTTTGCCTAGGTCGGGTGGAGTAAAGAAGGAGCCAAGATCGTGACGGCGGTTTGTCTGGGTGTCAAATAGGAACAAAATGCGTTCGTTCGTGGACGAATCGGGGTAGGTGTCGGACAAAATCCAGCGCCCGTCACGAGAGTAGCTCATATGACCATTCTCTGTGAGTATCCCGTGTCCAATCACCTGTACGTCACCGGTTTCATCATTATAAAGATGATAGTGAATTTGACCGGAATGAGGTCCCCAAACGATGATTTCGCTATCGGATTTCCACATTGGGTGAGAAATCTGATACTCGGATTTTTCGTAGTCGAAAGTGCCCACATCGTTGATGTCAAAATTGTCGTCAAGCTGTGGGAGCGGATGATCAGTGCATTCAAGCAATTTCAGATTTCGTCCATCTCCATCAACCGTAAATAGGCGATGTAAAAAGCACGTCTCGTCTTCAACACGTTCCGTCCAGCGGTGAATGAACAAGAAACGGCTACCAGACGGGTTCGCTTCAAGGTGAGTTACCCAGTGAATTGCCTTGTCCATTGAGGCGACTGGGTCAAAGTTCTTTAGCTGATCTAAACTGACAATCATGCTGTATTCACCAGAACCAATATCCATCCGGTAGATCCCATCATCCGATGGGGCGAGGGCCAGTGGCGGTTCTTTATGGCTTGCCGGGTAACCGATCGTTCGGTGCGTCACCATGAACCGCGCGTAGTTAACGCAAAGGGCATAGTCGCCATGGGGGGCCACTACATAGATCGGCAGGGGCAGCTCGCGCCGAGCGCCGCTGTCCAAATCGACCAGGGTTGACGAAAAATCCGGATAAGGTGTGTCCCGCTCAGCTTGCGCCGCGCGCGTGTTGTAGATCACCTGATTCTTGTGGCCAACCCATTGTAACTGACAACCCATCTGCCAGTTCCACGCCGTCGTTTCACCCAGACTATGGAACTTATCATTATTGGTCAGGTCAAAATATCCGACAATCGCTGTTTCGCTGCCATCAATATCTCCAGTGAACTGCTGCACCCGATTTGCTAGAAGTCGATTGCCTGCCCGATCGAAGTTGGTCTTGTTGTAGTAACCAAAAAAATGATGAGCCGAGTTATCGCCAACCATACGGGTTTTTGCGGACTGTGCCAGATGGCAATTGGTATTCAAAACAAAGCACCTCAGTTTAATTTGGTTGTTATTGTATGCAATGCTAACCAGTTGGTCAACTGGCCGTGCGCCGCCGCAAAAATTCAGCGGATGCATCGCTAATCTTAAGGTCAATCCGGTGCTGCCGCGACAATTTGGGAAACGTACCCGCCACCTCTGTAGCGGAAAAAGTTCTGCAATTCGCAAGATGACGGGCAACACCGACGCAAATTGGTCAAGCGACAAGACCCGGCACCAAAAAAATTCGATGACGACAAATAAATCAAGGGAATAGCAGGATAAGAGCTCGCTGATACTTTGCGCTATCGTGACATGGTGGACGACGTTAGCTCATTCAAAGTACTTAGATGCGTGAGATGAGAGCGCCGGATATGTGCCCTTGCTGCGGCTTCTGCCGCGTCCGGATCACGCGCGCGAATCGCATCAACGATCCGCTTGTGTTCGCCATACAGCTCACCTGGCCGACCTTCTGGAATGTGATGAGATCCACGAAGCAGAGCCATGGAATCAGCGATGGCCTCAACCATTTTGATCAGGAAACGGTTGTGAGCCCCGTGATAAATCGCAAAATGCAATTTCCAGTTCAACTGGTTAAGCTCTCTTTTTGACAATGAAGGTTCGGTTGTTTCCTCAAGGATTTTCTCCAGTACATCGACTTCCGCGTCACTTGCATGTTGCGCGGCCTGCCCGGAGGCGATCCCTTCAAGTCTTTCACGAACGGCAAACAGTTCCGCCATTTCTTGCCGATTTAGCTCAGCGACAACAGCTCCGCGCTGCGCCTCAAGGACAACGCGCCCTTCTGCCTGCAGCCGCCGAATCGCTTCGCGTACCGGCGTCCGGCTGACGCCCATCATCTTCGCAACGCTTGCCTCTTTTACCCTCTCGCCGGGGTGAATTTCACCGTCACGAATTAACTTAAGAACACCTTGATAGGCAACTTCGGTCAGTGACGGAGTACTGCGTTCAAGGGCATCCCGAGACTCGGGTAGCTGATCTTCACGGGCCATGCATTTCCTAAAATACTGCGAGTCGGTTGAAGGCTTATAGTACACGGTTGCCGAAAGGTTGTCATTCTATCCAAACGCTATCCATTTATTGATACTCTGGCGAAATTTTTCCTTTTGGTTGAAAATGTATGCATTATTGACCATTGCCGTTTTTTTAGGTATGAGTAAGCTGTAGGCATTTAATTCAGACTTTGGAAGGAATGAAATGAAACGAGCAATCCTGAATGTCGTGGCGGGTGCCACAATCGTAGCGGCGGGCGCAATGGGTGCTCTAGCTCAAGACAAGCCAAGCGGCCTGACGTTTATCACTGCGGGCCAGGGCGGCTCCTGGTATTCAATGGGCGGCGGTATGGCGCGAATGCTCTCAGAAGCAGGCATCGAAACCACAAGCGAGATTGGTGCAGGCGGCGTCGGAAACGTACCCTTGATTAGTCAGGGCCGCGGCGATCTGGGCTTCACCACCACGATTGTTCCGCCAATGGCGCGCGATGCAGTCGAACCATTTACCGCACCGATTACAAATGTTCAGGCTTTGATGCGGCTGTCACAAAACATACTTCATATATCGGTTCGCGATGACGCTGGCATTACTGACATTGCTGGTCTGGCAGGGCAAAGCTATGCCTCGCAGAAAGTCGGGAACGTTTCGACCGAAGCATTCAAAAGTGCGCTGGCCGCCGTCGGACTGACCGAGGACGATCTGGAGCTGACGCGTGGAAGTCAGGGGTTTGGGGCAACTGAAACCAAGGACAGGCGCGTTGTTGGATTTACAGCGACGACCAATCCCCCTTCACCCGCTATGTCTGAAGTGACCCAGACCATGGATGTGTCTTTCCTGTCCATCTCTGATGATGTGTTTTCACAAATGGCAGAAACCAACGCCGGGTATGTGCGCGCTGTTATTCCTGCGAACACTTATCGCAATCAGGATGAAGACATCCAAACAGTTGGCACTGATCTGATCATCATTGTGAACGAAGACATGTCTGAAAATGACGCATACTGGCTGACTAGAACATTCGTTGAAAACCTTGAAGCTCTCGGTTCTATTCATGGGTCGCTCAGCGAATTGACGGCTGAGCATATGGCAGGTGTTACCGGTGCAGATCTGCATCCTGGTGCCCGGCGCTACTTCGAAGAAATTGGCGTTCTTTAAGCGAAGATCGAGTGGGGCAGATTAGTTTCTGCCTCTTTTTGTGCTTGGTAACCATGCCATGCGCAAACAGAGGAAACCAACATGACTGTAGAAAAAATCATGACCTTGCTGGGTGCTGTCGTCGCCTTCACAATGTCAGCATATTATCTCTATGCGGGTTTTTTCGGGGCTGAAGTGCCAGAAATCAACTATCCGCTGTTCCTCCTCTTCACCTTTGCAATCATTTTCCTCGGCCAAACAAATTTCAAGAATGCAGGCTGGAGAGGTGTGCTGGAACGAGCATGGACAGTGCTACTTTTGCTGCTATCCGTCTCATCAGCCCTGTACTTGCTGGTCAACTACCAAGCCATCACGAACCGGATGGTCATGGTGGACCCCATGAGCTTCTCCGACACATTCTTCGGAATAGTGATGGTCTTGTGTATCCTTGATGCGTGCCGCCGAACAATCGGAATGTCCGTTGTCCTCATCTGTGCGGTCTTTCTCGGATACAGCCTGTTAGGGGGCTACCTTCCAGGTGGGTTTGGACATCGCGGCTTTTCCGTTGAGCGCCTTATTGAGTACATCTACTTCACAAACGAAGGTATCTTTGGCGCGCCAATCGCGGTTATGGCAAGCTATGTATTCCATTTCGTTTTGTTTGGCGGGTTTTTGGTGGCAACTGGGGCGGGCGAGTTCTTTACCGATCTGGCCACCGCCCTGACCGGGCGCATGCGCGGAGGCACCGCCAAAAGTGCAATTGTTGCCAGCGGATTGATGGGCATGTTGTCCGGGTCATCCGCTGGCAATGTCGTTACCACCGGATCATTCACTATCCCAGCGATGAAAAAGCATGGATTTTCCGCGAGGTTCGCAGCTGCAGTCGAAGCCGTTGCCTCTTCGGGTGGTCAGTTGACCCCACCGATTATGGGGGCCGCAGCCTTTATCATGGCAGAACTGACGGGCATCCCTTACGTTGAAATCATAACGGTCGCGATCATTCCGGCATTCCTGTATTTTCTTGGCGTGTTTTTTATGGTCGATCTGGAAGCGCGCCGCCTGAATATTCAGCCCGAAGCCAACACTGATCCAGATCTTTGGAAAAGCTTACTGAAACGTGGGTATTTGGTTCTGCCCGTCGTGGTCATGCTGTATCTGTTGATTGACGGATGGTCGCCCACCACCGCTGCCGTGTACTCCATTCTGACACTGATCATCCTGACCGTCTTGTTTGACGGCGAAAAACGATTTTCAATTCACAAAATCATCTGGCGTGCTGCAACCGAAGCACCACGTGTCGTCGCACCGGTATCATTGGCCTGTGCCGTGGGCGGCATTCTAGTCGGCATAATCGGACTGACGGGTCTGGGCCTTAGAATCAGTGGTTTGATCCTTGATATTACAGGTGGTTATCTGTTCCTGACCCTGTTGCTGACCATGATTGTGGGCATCGTTCTTGGGATTGGAATGCCGACCTCCGGGGCCTACATTATTCTGGCAACATTGCTGGCTCCGGGGCTTGTGGGGTCTGGTGTTGAGCTCGTCGCGGCGCATATGTTCGTATTGTTTTCAGCCGCGAAATCCTCAATCACTCCTCCTGTGGCGATCGCGTCCTATGCCGCCGCCGCCATATCAGGGTCCGATCCATGGAAGACTAGCCTGACCGCGTTCAAGCTGGGTCTGTCAGTCTTCCTAATTCCCTTCATATTCGCCTACAATCCGGCGCTGCTCGGAATTGGCAGCTACGCTCAAGTCGGCTGGACCACTATCACAGCCATGTGCGGGATATTCGCTCTGTCCATATTCTGTATCGGCTGGCTGATTGTCCCCTTGAAACCATGGCACCGTGCAATAGCGGCGTGCGCAACCTTGTGCTTCTTCCTCACGGATAAGATTACCGACTTTGTCGGCGTTGCAATTCTGGTCGCGCTTTTCGCCCTCGCCCTAAAAGAAAAAGCCTCTGAAAATCAGGAACCCCTTGCATGACATCTTACGCACTTGGAATCGACATTGGCGGGACGTTCACTGACCTTGTTGTTCTCAATCTTGATACGGGGACAATCAACACTGCGAAAGAACTAACAACGCATGATGATCCGACCCGTGGCGTGATTGAAGGCGTCAACAAAATTGTGGGTGATTTTTGTGCCGCCGATCAAGTCGAGCGAGTGGTTCACGCAACGACGCTGTTCACTAATGCGCTGATCGAAAGACGTGGTGTCAAAGCGGGCCTGCTGACTACGCACGGGTTTCGCGACACGCTGGAAATATCGCGCGAACGAAAATACGACATCTATGACATTCTGCTATCAGTGCCGGACCCCCTGGTCCCCGATGACCTGCGGCGGGAAGTCCCGGAACGAATTCTGAACGATGGACAAGTCTACTCCGAACTGGACGAAACCGAATTGCAGGCTCAGGTAGACGCGCTTGTCGCTTCAGGGACAGAAGCGTTGGCGATCTGTTTCCAAAATGCGTTTGCGCACCCGTCGCATGAAATCCGCGCCAGAGAGTTGATTGCCCAATGGTATCCCGATCTGCCGGTTTCGCTGTCACACGAAGTGTCGCCACAGCTTGGCGAATATGAACGGATGTCAACGGTTGCTGCGAACGCGTATGTGCAGCCGCTTGCCAAAAACTATATTAACGGGCTGGTTGTTGCATTGGAAGAATTGGGCATTATGGCACCGTTCTTCATGATGCTTTCAAACGGTGGTCTGACCGATGTTGAAGAGGCTCAGAAGTTCCCGGTGCGCCTGCTGGAATCTGGCCCTGCTGCGGGTGTGCTATCCGCCGCAAGCTTTGGTCGGATGATGGGCGAAGAGGCTCTGATTGCGTTTGATATGGGCGGAACAACCGCCAAGATTGCTTTGGTTCAGGACAATGAACCCGATATCGCATACTCATTTGAAGCAGCCCCGGAAAAACGCTTTGCGCCAGGCAGCGGCCTTCCCATCAACATTTCAACCATCGAACTGATTGAGATCGGCGCCGGGGGCGGTTCAATCGCTCATGTGAACGATTTGGGTCTGTTGAAGGTCGGTCCGCGCTCGGCTGGATCGAAGCCCGGGCCGGTCTGCTATGGCCGGGGCGGTCAGGATCTTACCGTGACAGACTGCGATATGATCATGGGATGCCTTAATCCTGAATACTTTGCTGGTGGCAGTATCGATATCAAAATCGGTGAAGCCAAATCCGTGGCTGTAGGTCTTGGGTCTTCGATCGGACTTGACGCTGATGGGGCAGCGTTTGGTGTGTATGATATCGTGTGTGAAAATATGGCCGCCGCCGCTCGGGTCCATGTGGCACGACACGGTCAGGATGTTCGAAACTTTTCCTTTTTTGCCACCGGTGGCGCGGGTCCGGTCCACGCGGTGAACGTGGCCCGTAAGCTTGGTGCAAAACGTGTGATTATCCCATTGGCTGCCGGTGTGGCATCGGCGTTGGGCCTGCTTCTGGCGCCTGCGCGGCTTGATCGCGTGGCCCCGGTCGGCCAATCCCTCAATCGGATTGATCCCGCCGAGCTAAACACAAAGTTCGATGCTATTATCAGCTCAGCAGCGTCAATTGTCGAACGAACCGTAGCTGGCAAAAAGCCTCGCATCGAACGTTTCGCCGACATGCGCTATGCTCGTCAGGGTTACGATATTACCGTTAGATTGCCGGACGGTCCGGTGACCGAAGACACTCTTGCCACTTGGCGCGACCGGTTTGAAAGCGAATACAGAAAACAGTTCAGCAGTGTGCTTGCCGGGCAAGCGATTGAAGTGACAAATATCCGGGCCTTTGCCATCTCCCCGACCTTCGACGGCACAGTCAAGTTGGAAGTATCTGATGACGAGCAATCAAGAGAAGTCAGAGATCGTCCGCTCCATACGGGGCTGAGCGGGACATCCGATGTCATAACAGTTTTGAATCGTTCAACGATGACTGACGGCCAAACCTGGGCTGGACCATTGGTGATCGAAGAGCAAGACAGCACAGTTGTTGTTGGACAGGCGGCGGAGGTTCGCGTCGATACGCTTGGAAATCTCATCGTTGACCTGACACATGAAGCGCCAGCGGCGCTGGAGGGATAGACCATGGATCCGATTACACTTGAAACGCTCTGGACACGCATGATTTCCATCGTTGACGAAGGTGCGGCGGCGATGCTGCGGTCTTCATTTTCAACGGTTGTCCGCGATTCATACGATTTCTCTGTCATTATTACAGACAGAACAGGCAATTCTCTTGTACAGGCCACTGACAGCCTGCCTTCATTTATTGGGACATTGCCCCGAACGGTCCGCGCATTCCTCAAAGAGTATCCTGCCAACACTCTTAAACCCGGCGATGTGCTCATAACCAATGACATGTATGATGGGACGGGCCACCTTCCCGATATCTCAGTTGCTCGCCCGATTTTCTACAAAGGCGAATTGATCGCATTCGCGGCATCCACAGCGCATGCGCCTGATATTGGGGGGAAAATTCGATCGCCAGAACCGCGTGAGATCTTTGAAGAAGGCCTTCAGATTCCTATGCTCAAGCTCTTCAGTGGCGGCCAGATGGATCAAACTTTGCGAGCATTCTTGCGGAAAAATGTGCGGGTGCCCGACTTGGTCGAAGGGGATCTAGCGGCGCAGACAAGCACTCTCGAACTGATCGAACGTGGCATTCACAGCCTCATGGCGCAATACCACCTCCAAGACCTTAAGGAGCTGTCGCACGAAATACGTACGCGTGCGGAAAACGCTCTGGCAACAGCAATCGCGGCTGTTCCCGATGGCAGCTATTCGGCTGAAATGGAAACAGATGGATTGACGGACTCACCGATCACATTGCGGGTAAAGGTGACCATTAAAGGCAACGAGGTTTCTCTGGATTTTGCCGGTAGCTCGCAGCAGGTACCCAAAGCTATCAACTGCGCCTACTGTTACACGCTTTCGATGTCAGCCTATGCGATCAAATGTGCGCTCGCGCCAGATATCCCAAACAATGAGGGGTTTGTGACTCCAATTTCGGTTGAGGCCCCCGAAAGATCCATCGTGAACCCGGTTTTCCCGGCTTCAGGCGGGTCACGGGTTCTGATTGGTCACTATATACCTTCGCTGATTTTCCAAGCACTTGCCGAAGTGATTCCAGAACGGGTTCTGGCGGCATCGGGATCGCCGATTTGGTGTTTAAATCTGGCCTCGCTTGATTCTCAGGGTCGCCCGCAAGCAAATCTTTTCTTCTTCAATGGGGGAATGGGGGCAGCATCTTCACGCGATGGTATCCATTGTATGAGTTGGCCCGGCAATATTTCCGCCACTCCCAGTGAAGCGATTGACCAAACCGCCCCTTTGCATGTGGTTCATAAAAAGATCATCCGTGGCTCTGGCGGTGCCGGTCGTTATCGCGGAGGCGATGGCCAGTCCATCATGTTTGAATATTCTGGCAACGACGGCGCGGCGATTAGCTTTTTGTCAGAGCGAACCACTCAGCCAGCACCGGGCATTCAGGGTGGTTTGCCCGGCAATGTCGGCTATTTGCGCATCAACGGAAAAGATGTCGATCCAAAATCCCAGCACATTCTGAAGCAAGGGGACAGAATTGAAATGGGGACCCCGGGAGGTGGTGGGTATGGCCACGCGAGCTAATCCATATGAGTGATGTTCAAACGGGGCTCCGTCGTCAAGGTGTCCTGATGGCGTTATGCGCCGCCTTCTGCACAAGCACGGCCGGGGTTGCGGTCAGATTGATGGAACAAGCCAACGCTCTGGATATCTTACTGTTGCGCAGTTTTTCATTTTTTGCATTTCTGGCGATATTTATCTCACTGACCCGGCGAACCGGTTTGGTGGGATCAGTGCGCAGTTTCAACATAAATTCATTCATTGCGGCAACTGCGCTCACTGTCTCCCAGTTCTGTTTTATCTATGCACTTCTGGAAACGACAATCTCAAACGTTGTGCTGACCATGGCCGGTGTACCGGCTATCACCGCTGTCTTGTCGATCATCATTCTGGGACGCCCCGTCGAGCCGCGAACTCTGGCAATGATTGGGTTATGTTTTCTGGGTATCGGCATAATGGTCAGCGGGGGGCTGCGTCAGGGCTCAACACTTGGGTTTGCTCTTTCACTCATAGCCAGTATTTCGTTTTCGTTCATGCTGACATTTGTGAAAAAGCAGGGTGATACAGATACGCTGGCAACATTCTTGCTCTCAGCGTTTATGACATTCATTGCTTGCCTAGTCATGCAATTTAGCTTTAACGGCACGTTCTTAGATATTGTACTTTGTATCTACCTCGGGATTGTTACGATGGGTATCCAGCATATACTTGTGAACGGCGCCATACAAAGAATTGAGACGACGCTCGTGGGTTTGCTCACCAGAAGTCAGGCTATCATGGCACCACTTTGGGCGGTGTTGTTGCTTGGCGAAAGCATCGCGACCATGACGCTGGTCGGGGGGGGGCTGATCGCCATCGCTCTAACAACCGAAGCTGTCGCAGCGACTAAAGCAAAGAGAGGTGGTCCTAGATTTTAGACCAGTTTGCAGCCTTGTTAAGATGGATCAGGGTTTAATTTCAGGCTGCTAATCTCATTGGTTCTGTTTTGCTTGCATAGGCCTCATCTGGGGTCAATATGCCGTGGGTCGAATGGGGGCGCTCAGAGAGGTGTAGTAGGCTAGCCATTTGCTGATCCTGTCTCAAAGGCGTTCAGGTACACACATTCATATTTCAGCGACCGCCACAGTCGCTCGATTATGCGGTTGTCGCGCCAAGCGCCTTTCCCATCCATGCTGATTTTGATTTTTGCGTCGATCAGCACGTCGATCTAAGCGCCGCTGGTGAACTGGCTGCCCTGATCGCTGTTGAAGATCTCAGGGTTGCCGTATTTTGATAAGGCCTCTCTCAGGGCCTCCACGCAGAAGTCCGCGTCCATGCTATTTGACAGCCGCCACGCAAGTACTTTGCGACTGTACCAGTCCATGATCGCCATGAGATATAAGAACCCACGGCGCATCGGGATGTAGGTAATATCTGTACACCGGACTTGGTTCGGGCAGTTAA
Source organism: Roseibium algae (assembly GCF_037783265.1). Lineage (NCBI taxonomy): Bacteria > Pseudomonadati > Pseudomonadota > Alphaproteobacteria > Hyphomicrobiales > Stappiaceae > Roseibium > Roseibium algae. The sequence goes on along the minus strand of NZ_JBAKIA010000021.1, from coordinate 442 downwards.
TCACCGCGTTGTGCAGCAGATATGGCCAAATCTTGTGCTGAGGATGTTTCTTACTGGTGTTGGGTTCCTGATAGATCGGGACCAAACGCATGAGGCGCATCAAACGACGGATCCGATGGCGGCCACATTGGTGGTTGTTGCGCTTCATGTAACGCGCCATCTGCCGCGATCCGTACCACGGCGTTTCCAGAAACTGCTTGTCGATGATTTCCATGAACCGCAAGTTCTCAGCACTTTCGCCCATCGGCTCATAGTACAAATTGGACTGCGACGACGTCAGTAAAGAGCTGGCTCGGGAAATCTGCACCGCCCTTCTGATCAGCCCCACTTGAGTGGTCCACTTTGAAAGTTAGTGCATGATTGGCCTTTGGTCCATCGGGATGATGGCCTCTGGCGCAGGTGGGCGGTAGCCCAATGCACTATGGGGTCGCTTGGTGTTGTA
>NZ_JBAKIA010000020.1:0-57322 GCF_037783265.1 Roseibium algae | reverse complement strand
CTTCATCTTGCCGATGTGATAGCGGCGACTGGCGTTATGTTTATACGGCATGCTGGACCAATCAAGTTGGTTTCGATCGCAACCGAATAAGCAGAAATCGTTGAATTCTTATTCATGCACCAAAGCCTTTCAATAAAGGAACCAATGCACTCAAACGATTGCATGCCTACCGGCCCCAAAGCGCATCTAAACAGACACTTAATTGATCAACCTAATGATTTTTAACAGCCCAGAAAGTGAAAGCATGAATAGTGCGTCTAAAATTAAAATACTTGACCAGCAAAGAAACACAAACGCCTCCAAAACCCGCTTCTTTTTGGAGCACTATGAAACCAATTAAGAACTAAGGTCGGCAAGAAATGAAGATAGCAATGATATCCGGGAGCTGGCCGCCTGAACGCTGTGGGATCGGTGATTATAGCGATGTTCTTAGTCGCGCTTTAGAGGCCGAAGGTGCTGATGTCGTAAGGATAGAACGGAAGGACTGGAGTATTAGGTCTCTTTTCTCCTATCGACATCAGCTTACGAAGGCAGAAGCGGATATTCATCATATCCAGTACCCTTCCGTCGGGTACGGCAGGTCGATCCTACCATCGCTGACGCCCTATCTTGGCGGGACAACACCATCCGTCGTCACATTACACGAGTACGAAATTTTCAAGCCCTACCGAAAGCCATGGTTTTTCCCTTTTGCACACCGGAGTAAAGCGAGAATATTTTCGCGTGAGGCAGAACTAACTGCTTTCAGAACTGCTTTCAGAAAAGACTTGGGGCAAGATTTGGTCCTACCGATTGGCAGCAATATACCTTCCGCAAGCAGCACTGTTGAGCGCCTGCCGGATAGCATCGTTTTCTTCGGACTTTTCTGGCCTGGAAAAGGGCTTGAGGAATTCTTAGACCTCGCACGTTTGCTTCGCGAAGCTGGACAAGACAGCCGCAGGCTAACAATTATCGGGGCTCCCGTTGCTAACCAAGAAGGCTTTGCGAAAGAGATCCGGAAGGCAGCTGATAAATATGAAATCCACCTCCATGAAGGCCTGCCACCTCTATCTGTCGCGAAAGTTTTGGCAACCCATGAATATGCATATCTTCCCTATCCAGATGGTGCAGATGAAAGGCGGGGAACGCTTGCGGCAGCTATCGTCAACGGCTGCATCCCGGTCACCCGCCATGGCGCAGGAACGCCAGACTGGCTTAAAACCGCAACTATTCCAGCGGACACGCCGCTTTCAGCAAGCATGCTCTTTCAAGATCCGGCATTTCTCACAAATGGCAACTACGATTTGACAGCGCCCCTTGCATTTGCAGCGCGACGCTACGACTGGGCTGCAATCTCAGCGCAACACATGAAGGTATATCGTGCGCTTCTGTCAGAGGGCATTAGATGAGAATAGACTTAGGAGGATCGGGCTTCTTGCAGACGATACACTTTCTCATCACCTTTGCTTAGGCCAAGGTTGCCATAGGCTCACCGAAATTGGTTGTCATGGCCCTATGCAACCCGTTGAGACGACTAGCCAATGCCGCAGCGCTTTGTGGCGCATAACCAATATCAATGCGGGGCAACAACTGCGGCGAATTCAAATGATCTGCAAACAAGTGACCAGGCCGTGTGGTGAAACTTGCTGTAAAGCCAACGTTCTCCGCAATGTCGGCCTCTCGTGCTCCGCAGGCCGTCTCTGTACCATATGGGTATGCCAGATATTTTACCGGCACCTGAAGCAGGTCTTCCAGAAAGGCTTTGTTGACTGACAGTTCCCTTACAACACTTTCGTCATCTAGATTAGACAGGAACCTGTGCGTCTGCGTATGAGCTCCGATGGTCACCAGACGATGTTCTGAAAAACGCTTCAGCTCCTGCGCGTTCATGGCAACTCGCTCAACAATTTCTGAAACGGAAACTCCAGACTGAACAAAGACGTCTTCAAGAGCATCTGCCCGGCTCTGACTGGTGCCAATCCAACCTGCAATCTGGCGCATAGAAGCCGCCTTGCTGGCAAGGTCAGACGTCGTGAATTTTTTTTCCATTGCAGGAACTTCGACGTTATCGAACGATTTGATAACCTCACGCAATCCAAGCCACCAAGCATAGATCGACCGGTCAATCATACCGGTTGGCGCAAAGAGTGTCAGTGGGGCATTAAAGTGCTCAAGAACCGGAAGTGCATTGGTCCAGTTGTCCCGATAAGCATCATCGAAGGTTAGCAGGGCAAAGGGCCGACTTTCCGGATCAGCCAACCTGCGCAAACCTTCTTCTATGGTGACGATCTCGCGCCCCTCGGCCAAAACGGCCTCAATAATCCGCGTCAACTGAGCAACGTCACAGCCTGTTCGCAATTCGGCATCCACATCATCGTGAATTTCGTGAAACATCAAAGCAACGCCTGCTCCGCGATAACGCTGTCCTAAAACTCTGCCAATGCCCGTTCGGTGGGCCACCTCTTCGCCGAACTTGGAAAGCTTTGGCTTTGCAATCGACCAGGTTTTATTCGGCAGTACATGAAGAGGCTCGCCGCGCAACTCCCGCCAGACCCGGCGCAGATTATTTAATAAATACAATTTCTCGCCTCCCCCCTTTTTTCCAACTCATGAATCTCCCCACGGCCCATCCGAAAGAAAACTTCTTCGATCTTGGCAAATATACGGAATTGAAAGAATAATTCCTTAAACAGGAGGACTAACGCAATCGGAATATTCAAATGTCTTTGCCCAAGGTCTCCGCAATCATCCCCTGCTACAACACCAGAGACTGCGTTGTCACGGCCGTGGAGAGCGCGCTCAATCAAGCCGGGCACCCAATTGAAGTGATCGTTGTCGACGACGGATCAAGCGATGATAGCGCTGATGTGGTCGAACGGGCATTCTCGAATGACTCACGTGTATGTGTAATTCGGCTTCCAAATAATCAGGGGCCATCGGCGGCCCGAAATGCCGGGTTTGAAGCTGCCCAAGGTGAGTGGATTGGACTGCTGGATTCTGACGATATCTGGAGGCCAAATCGGGTTTCGACCTTGTTGCAACATGAAGCGGATGCTGACTTTATCGCCGACAATCTGATGGGCTTCGATGCCATTGCCAATGTAGAGACTGGCGCGGTTTACGAAGAATTATCTAATCGATGGCTCAATCTTACGGACTTCATTACCCCAAGCGCACCAGACCGTCACGACTTCGGTTATTTGCAGCCCCTCATACGCAGGAGCTTTCTGATAGAGCATGCAATCAGATACCGAGTGGACGTACGCGCGGGCGAAGACCTTCTCCTCAATCTCAGCATTCTTGCAAAAGGCGGACGGGCCTATTATGTAAATGAACCTCTTTATGTCTATGCGACACCAGTGGGTGCAGTCAGTCGGAATGCTTCACCGCATTCCCGCAGCACTGCAGATACTAAACCGTTGATTCAAGCGCTCATAGAATTTTCAGAAGAGTTTAAGTCCAAATTGACGAGTTCGGAAAATTCGGCTTTCAAACTCCGCCTCGCGGATCTCCGATCTCAGGCCCCAATTGGTGCGTTTCATAGAGCCAGAACGAACAAGCGCTACCTTGAGATGCTATTTTTAATCGCCCGAGAGCCCATAGTTCGCCGCAAGATTTTTGACCGCATACTGAACAAACCGGGAAATGGAATTTCCGCGTCTACATCGTCTACCAACTCCTAGAAATCACACTGCTAGGTTGAAAATTCCGGAGCCCGAACAGGACCCATATGGCCAGCTTTATCAGTTCTTCCGCGTTCAGCACCATGGCAGGGGCGGTTTCGCTGATCTTCGGCTTTACCTCAAGCATCATAGTGGCGCGCCTTCTGGGCGCTGAAGGCACCGGTGCCGTAGCTTTCTCGCTTTGGGTTGCCATGACGGCTGCCACGGTGGTGAATTTCGGCATTCCGTCAATCCTACTTCGCTACATGACCCGCTTTAACCGAGAAGAAAACCCAGGTGGGGGGCTCGCCCGCCTGCTTTTAATCCGCTTCCTAGTCCCCGTCATCTTAACAGCTGCCGGGATAGGACTATACGCTATCTGGCGTTGGCAACATGGCGGGGATGTAAACCATCCCCCGTCGCTCTGGGTGATGACCTCACTGCTTCTCGTCTCATATACAACTGCGTCATTCGCAGAGGCAGCGGCCCGTGGCTTGAATAAATTCGATGAAACGGCGCGGTTGGCCTTCTATGGCTGCCTGCTGCAACTTCCACTAATCGCTCTTGGCGCCTATTTCTTTGGCGTTGCAGGCGCCCTTGTCGGCCATGTCGCGCGCCATTTACCACAAGCATGCCGAGCAATCTTTTACGTTCGTCAGATTCCCGACGAAGTCGTTGAAATTCAGCCGAAAATGGCAATTTTTGGTCGAAACACATGGTTTTCCAACGTAGTGGGCATGTTGGTCTGGTCTCGATCAGAGTTTTTCTTCCTTGGACTTTATCTATCAACCACTCAAATTGGCTACTATGCAGCCGGGCTCACATTGGCCGGTCTTGTGATCCAACTTCCAACGCAGATGATTGCCGCACTCACCCCGCACATTGGCAAACAACACGATGACAATGATCACGCTCGGATCAACCGCACCTATCAACGTGTCATGCTTTGGCTGTGCCTTTTCATTCTGCCCATCTGCTTTGGTGGTGCCGCGATCATGGGAGAGCTACTTCCATTTCTGTTCGGCTCTGACTTTAGTGATGCCGTCTGGGTGTCGATTGTCCTTGTCGGCTTTGCGTTTATTACAGCGCTCTCTCTGGTGCCTTCAACCATTATCGCTGCCCGCGAGAGAACCGATTTTTATCTCTATGCATCCCCAATCATGGCTGTGATCTCGATGGGGTCATTTGCTGTGGTCACCCCAATTGCTGGCGACATCGGGACGGCTTGGGTTCGCACAGCCGTTCATACGACCTGGTTTTTCTGGCTTGTCATATTTTGCTGGCACACTTTGAATGTCCGCTTAAACATTCTAGAGCTTGGCAAGGTCGTGGCTGCAGCTGCCTTGTGTGCTGGCGCTGCATTTGGCTGCCTTCAATTGCAAGGCGGGCTTTTGGGCATGATCATTGCTGTTCCCATCGGCGGACTTGTTTATGCAGCGGGCTTGAGGCTTTTCAAGGCCATTCCAGAGAATGATGTCATCGCGCTAGCTGATAATTTGCCGTCAGCCTTACCGCGAAAAATCTCGGATCTGGGCATTAAAGCCCTCATGCTCCTCGTACCTTCATCGGGCCGAAATGCGGGATAGCTCAATGACATCATCAACACCTGTCGCTTTTTCAGGCTGCGCTGGCTTAATCCAAAAACCCAAAGACGAGCACATTCGTGCTACAGCAATTGTGTTGTGCCCAAATTGGGGTTTTGACGAACTTTGCGCTCGCAAGTTTTATCGTCATATTGCGAAAACACTCTGCGCAAACGGCTTTCCGACATTGCGGTTCGATTACCCAGGAACCGTCGACTCTCTCGATATGGTAACCGGAGAAAGTCTGGAGGATTGGTTGAATGCAACCAATGCGGCTTGCGACTTACTCAAGAATCAAACGGGTTGCGTCAATGTCGCACTTTTCGGCCTTGGCCTCGGTGCGATGATTGCACAATTGGTTTCCGAGGGCAGACAAGACATAGTCGGCTTAATCCTATCTGCGCCGGTCATAAATGGACGGCGTTATTTGCGAGAAACTAGCCTAAGGGCAAAAATGATCGTCGAAGGGCTCGGCCTGGCGCCAGACGCCTTACCAAAGCAAGGGACATCTATTGGCGGACTCATGATGTCCGATCAAATCGCCACCGACCTCAAATCCATAAACCTGGAAAAGAATTCGAATAGCAGGCCCATTCCAACTCTCGTTTGGGCACGCCAGACCGTCACTGCCGATGCCACCTTTGCTGAACACCTTGTGAAGCAGGGCGTGCCTGTGACCACCAAAAGTTTTCTGGGCTATGAATATCTGATGGACAATCCAACATCATCAAAATTGCCACTCGGCATTCTGAACACATTGGGCTCGTGGTGCGATAGTAACTTCCCGGACCGTATGCCGGAACCCGTTGAGAAAAGTGGAGCAGATGCCCTTTCCATTGGTCCAGCCATTCTCCAGGACGATGAATTTGAGGAAGAGGGCCTCATTCTCAGAACAGCTGCCCCTCTGCACGGCATTCTCTGCAAACCGAAAAATCTGATTCCCGGGCCTGTCTTCGTGTTTTTGAATGCGGGTTATGATCACCACGGCGGCTGGGCACGGAACTGGGTCAAATCAGCTAGAGCCCTGGCCCGTGAAGGCCATCCCTCTTTCCGCTTTGACATGTCGAATATCGGGGATAGTCCGGAAATACCGGGAGAGCCTGATCAGGTCCTCTATACAGATGGACCGATCAATGACGTGTCGGATGTTTTGGCTGAGTTAGCCGATCGGATCTCGGGCGACTTCATCCTGGTTGGCCGCTGCAGCGGCGCATATACAGCCTTTCACGCAGGTTTTCGCGACAACCGGGTCAAGGAAATGGTGTTGATCAATCAGCTGCGTTTCATTTGGGACACCGAAGAAAGCATCACGGACGCAGCCCGCATGGGGCCACGCTCGATGGCCGACTACAAAAAGAAAATGGTAGACACCAAGACCCTGAAGAGACTGCTTGCTGGAGATATTAATATCCGAGGCGTTTTGCGCGGGTTCAGCATACATGCCAGAACGCATATCTCCCACATGCTTGCACCGGTCTTTCCAAACATCTCAAAATATGCCCGCTTCCGCGCCGAATGCCATCGCATGTTCGCAGGTCTTAGTGAGCGAGGCGTACCCATGCACCTTCTGTGCAGCGAGGGCGACGAAAGCCTGGAACAACTCTGCCTTTATTTCGGCAATCAGCGCCAAGGCTTAAAGAAATTCCCCCTTGCATCCGTCACTACTTTGGTAAACGCGGATCACAACCTGACACCCTTTCCAGTGCAGGGTGAATTGATCCAGTTCCTGAAGTCCGTTGCGAGAAGAAGTTAGCCAGCAGACAACTGAACCGATGTATTTCCATTCAGAGCCCGAAGATGCCCTTTAGGGTCACCAGTCGTTTCAATGGTGGCGTTCAGCTGCACCACTTTCTCTGCACCTGGTGCCAGATGGAACCAATTGTCTGAGGCCTGCCAACCTGGGATGTCCAGATGTACCGAACGGGCGAAGCGCTGTGCTGTGAGCGTAAGATACCAATTTCCAGTATGCGCTTCTTGGTGCAGTTTAGTTTCTAGCGCCAGAAGCTGCCTAATCTCCTGATGCCCTTGTGGGAAATGGAAAGCCTCCGCAAGGATTTCTTCGGTCTCTGAATCGATCAACCGTGCAACAGTCACATCATGCGCGGGTGGACCGAAACGGTAAGCGTAGGTCGTATCGAAAAACGCGCCGAACAGATCTGTTGCGGCGATTTGTTGATTGCTGAGTGGCATCAAATTCAATTCACGGCGACCAGAGACCACGGGCGTCGTTCCATCGCGCAGGCAGGCGAGTGTCAGCAGCAGATTTCGCGGCGCGGCGGCCTCGTTGATGACATGAACGCAAAGCCCATTCGTACCTTCATCGGTCATCGTTACATTCACAGGTCGAAAAGCCCGCTTCAGCGCATAGTAGGCTGGCTTTGGCATGCCGGATGAATCTAGAATGCCCCAACCAGCGCCCGGCTCCAGGTCCTGATAGGTCCAAACAAGCGCGCCATTGCAAGATGACCCGGCCCGGCGCCATTCGGCAAATGTCGCCTCCATGACCTCACCCGTAACAACACGGGAGAGATCGAGATAGCGATCTGGATCACTGTAGCGCAGGTCCTGCGGGTTGATCTTGTAGAGCGCCTTCAGATAGTGATCACGAACATCCTCGAAATCCCATCCTGCCCCACGATCACGCGGCACACGGGATTTCCAGCGTGGATCATGTCCCGGTTTGACCGGTAAATGAGTTTCCAACAATGAGCCTTCCGGAACATTGGAAAAGGCCAGGCACTCTGCAGCAAAACGCACATCCGCACGTCGCGCGTCTTCCAGTGGGCGCTGATATGCTCCCACGCCATAGTAGTGTGCAATACCAGCGTTCGGGGAAAAGGGCAAAGCCCCCTCGCACGGGGAATTCGCCACATAGGGCACATCAGGGCGCGCTGCGCTGCTTTCCGCACTCAGGATTTCTTCGCAAAGAGGACCCTTCCACCGGTTTTCCGGCAACCCCATCATGGCTCCCTGTTGGTAGATTTCACTGCCACCACACAGGACCGCAAGCGAGGGACAACCTTGCACCTTGCCCAACTGCTCACGCGCCTCTTCGCGAACCGTTGCCACAAAGGCCTCGTCCTTGACCGGGTAGTCATAGTTGGCGAATTGGAAATCCTGCCAGACCAAAATGCCGAGCTGATCGCAAAACTCGAAAAAAGCCCGCGTTTCATAGGTCATGGTGCCGCCGATGCGCAGCATATTCATGCCGGCATCACGAGCGAGTTCCAACAAGGGTCGATAGGTCGCCTCGCTGCCGGAAAGGTTCAGAAGATCAGCAGATGTCCAGACTGCGCCCCGGCAAAACACAGGTTTGCCGTTCACAACCAGCCCGAAGCCTTTGCCGTCGGGTCCGCGATCCACTTCTATGGATCGAAACCCAGTGCAACCAAGGTCAAACGCCTGTCCGTCAACCAAAACGGAAACGCCATAGAGATGCGGTTCTCCGTGGGTGTGTGGCATCCAGGGCGTAACATTCGGGATCGTCAGCGCGCCATGAAACCGGCCATAGTCCTTTTGAACCATGAGCGTTTCAAGACCATCGCACCTCAGAACCACGCTCTCTGTATTACCATCAATTTCCAGATCGACAGTCAGCACCCCAGTATCTTCAGCTCCAAGGTCGGCACTCATCCTCAAACCGCCGGCTCTTAATTCGCCACGTTTCAAAAGCGAGATAGGACGCCAAGGACCAACCGCGTGGATCTCCGGACACCATCCGGGCATATGACCCAGCAGTGTGGTGCGGATCAGGCGTAGGCCTTGGGACGTTGCCAACTGCGGACGCCAACGCGCTCTGGGGCCTTTCTGCTCCAGAACAGGGGCGAGCGCCCGAAAGCAGATCGCAAGCTCATGGGTTTCTGTAAGATCCACCTCAAGGGCCAAAGACCGAAACATGCTCTCGAATGAGCCAATCAATTTGCCGTCCAGATAGACCTCGGAAATCGTCGCGAGGCCCTCGAACTTCAGCTCCCATGCCCCCGGCACATCCACGCTGAATGTGGTGACATACCAGGCATCTTTGTCATGCAAGGAAAGAGGGCTTTCAGGGTCATATTTACTAGCGCTAGATAGAGCACCAGCAACTGTCCCAGGCACAGCAGCTGGAACCCACCCCTCCACATCTGCCAATTGGTTCGGCAGTGCAACCGCATCAGCAGCCGTGACAGCCAGCCGCCACCCCTCGGTCAACGCGACGGTCTTGTCACCGGATACAGGGAGGAGAAAGGACATGATCAGGCAGCTTTGCGATCTGTCTTGCCCAACTGCGTATCAAGCGCTGTCATCATATCGTCCCAAGCAGAGATTGCGGGCTGAAGCGCAGGTTGAAGCTTATCGAATTTTTTGCGCATGACCGCGCGGGCAAGCTGAAACTGCAAGCTTTTGCAGGTCGTTGAAATTTGCCGTGCAGCCACGGCCGCCTCTTCCAACTCATTGACACCATTTGCTCCAAGCCAATCAAGATGCGCCGAGAACAGTTCAAAATTCGCCCCAAGTTGGCGCAGGGTATTGAATGCATAGAGATGGAAGAACTCGAACGGACGCTCTGAAACAGCGGCCACCTGACCGGGGAGAACATCGGCGAAAGCAGCAATAGGATTGCGCGACGGACGCTTGGCCAAATAAGTGCTCAACAGGGCCTTTGCTTGCTCTGCAAGTTCTTGTGCAGGCAGCTCTTTTTCGGGCAGCTTTACAAATTCGGTGTAAGGTAAGAAAGGTAAATCAAGCGCCTTATCGCCGCGCTGGAAAATCCCATCAAAATCATCGCCTTCCAGATGGTGCAAACCAAGTCCGTGGAAGTAATCCATGGCCCGGCCGTCAATGTCGAGACGGTTGATCGCAATGGTTGTTTTACCATGAGACTTATGATAGCTGACGCCTTGAGTGTCCGGCAGATAGTAACTGTCTACTTCGACCAAAGACAAACGCCCTCGGCGGATCTGTGCAGCCACATGGTTTTCAACACGGTCGTAAATCGCGAGTTCCGTCACACGAAGACCATAGAGGCTCTCGAGATCTTCCAGAGGCACCTTGAAGAAGGTGAACTGGTCTCCCTCAAAATCTTGGGTAACCGAATAGCCGAGGCAAGCCTCGGGCGGCAGCCCAAGCGCAGGCAGGACTTCAATCCAGACATCAAGGTAGCAATTTGTTTCCGGCCAATCCCTCTCTGCCGAGTGCAAGGGATGGCGTTGATAATTGCCTGGTGCCAGATCCGAAAAGATCTTTTTTTCCATGATCTCGCCCATTCTGATCAGCCCCAAAGCGATTTGCGCACGCCAGCTGGCCATGCCTTAACGTCAAAGCCATGATGGCGAAACAATGCCAGAGCAAGGCGCTCGAGACCGAAGCCGACACAGGCAGTGTGCGCGGGCGAGCCATCAGCCTGTTGGATGTTCCAGGCCTTACCGAAGTTGTCCATATGATAGTTGAAGCTCATGCAAGCGGTCGGGCTCGCGCCCTCATTCACCGGAATGACAAGCTCAAATTTCAACTCCTGTTCACGCTGGCTAGAACCCAACATCCGTCCGGCGCGACCGAAAAACGGATCATTGGCCACTTCAACATGGTGCGGCAACTCAAGGAGATCCATCATCTCCTGACCGCGCTGCTTCCAGGTTTCCCGGAAAGCGGTCGTCTGCTCCTCAGTACCGACACGAACATATTCCCGTTGACGGAACATCTGCATTCGCGTTGGCTCCTTGGAGGGCTCATGTCGGAAGCAATAGGATTGCAGCGCAACATAAGCTCCGCTTTCCGGAAGCGGGCCACGCTTGGCCAGGATCGGATAAAGCGGATAACAGGCAGCGGGTGTTAGCGCGAGATCTGTCTTCTTCTGGTTTTCTGTCCAGTCTTCCCCTGCCGCCATGCATTGGATCAACCCCATGTGATCATGGTCAGAACCACAAAAGGCATGAACTGTTCCAGCCAACTGCGGAAAGTTCTTCATATAACCACTGGTCTCGAAATCCGTCATCGGCATGCCCGGTGGAAACACCATGGCTTCCGAGATTTCGTCCTTGCCCAGGGAAAGTGCCAGATCTTCAAAACGCGAAATTACATCTTCAAAATCGGCGCTGCGACCATAGATGCCATCAACACCGCTGTCGTAAAGGATACCCTGATTGAAAAGCTGATCCAGAAAAGAAACGTTTGCGGTCATAAAAAATTACCCCAGCAGGCTGGTGTCTTGTTTGTTGATGATGAGCATTGTCGACGTGTTGCCAAGAATGCGATCATTCGAAATCATGAGCTGTGCGGAATGCGCATCGCGGAGATGTCGACCAAGGCTAAACGGCGTAGCATTCTTATAGGCCGCAATCCCGCAGATCAGCATGCAATGGTTGATAATCGTCAGGATAACCTGCGACGTACCAACCTTGATGTTGTTCATGGCGACCGAAAAACTCATCGCATTGAGCGCATCTGCATCGCCTTTGGCGGCTTCGAACTGCTTCAGCCCTGCAACAACATTGGATTTAACCTGCTGAAGAAGGTTAGACGCTTCAGCAAGGCGTAAGGCCCCTGGAGGCGTCTGTCCTGGGGATTTACGGGCTGCAGCCTTCACGAATGCCTGAGAACGAGCAACTGCATCGGCAGCAATTCCATACCAAAGAGCCCCCCACAACAGATGCGAGACCGCCAGCATTGAATGGGCTGCAATTTCAGCAAAGGGCCTTGGAAGGATCTGCTCGGCTGGCGCTTCTCCCCGGAAAACATGACCATCAGAACAGGTGCCGCGCATACCCAGAGTGTCCCAAACCGACGTTTGCTCCAGAGTGTATTGCTCTTTCAGGAAAAGTGTCGCCACCTGGTCAGAATGTGGGGCTTCTGCATTTCGGCGGGAGGTGATCACAATGGCATCTGCTATCGTACCATAGGAAATCACGGTCGCATTTTTTTCCAAACGCGCCGTGTCACCATCAACGTCCATGGCGCAAATGGAATTCCTCAGATTTCCGCCAATGCCAGCCTCACTGGTGGCGGAGGCAATCAAAAGCTGCTCGTCGCAAATTCGCGTCAGAAAAGCTTCGTGCCAAGCGCTCCCAATCGCATAGTCCGCAAGACTGGCGATCTGTATCTGATGCATGGCAAAAACCATAGCTGTAGAGGCGCAAGCTTGACCGAGGATACCGCAGATATCTGCCACCTCGGTAATTCTCGCAGCTTCTCCGCCAAGTTCCTGTTTGATCATGACGCCCATCAGACGCTCGGCTTTTAGTGCGTCCATGCCTTCGGTTGGGAAGCGGCCTTCCGCATCCACTCGGTCGGCAAATTCACCAGCTACCTTCGCCGCACGCCTAGCGCGCTCCGCGAGAGAAAGAGCTGCAACGGAGCTTGCAACGTTCATCTCAGGCGACCTGACGATCTGACGTTATCTGCGACAATGCTTCGCTGATCGCTGCAATTGATGAGAAAGACTTGCGGTTCAGCAGATTTTCCGGAAACTCAACATCAAACTCTTCTTCGAGAGCCAGCATCAACTGAACTGATGCAAATGACGACAAGCCTGCCTCATACAGATCCGTGGTGTCATCGAGCTTCTCGACAGCAATCGGAAGTCCGCCATGTTTTACCAATAGCTCGCGAATAGTAGATGTCATGAGGATGTCCCCTGTCATATAAAAATCTGATTCAAAACCTAAATGGCGTCATCGGCCTCTAGGGAATAATTACTATAGAGAAATAGATAAATACCGCTTAAAAGAATTGGTTAACGAAACATAAACTCCAATTAACGACTCGTTAATACTTAACCAACACCATAAATTTAATCAAAACAAATACGGTTAGTGCATCTGGCACAGTTAACTTTCGGTTTTTATCGAGGCAATGCCACCAGATCCTGATGCCCGACACAAACAGACAAGGATTGATCAGATATTTCTGACAATCGACGGCTGCGCCATCGGTCAAGTTCAGCAGCATTGACACCAACTTCCGAGGCTGCCTGCCCCCACCCCTCCAGCAAAAGCTTCAGAAACGGCTGGCTATCGGCTGTCGGGGTCCAGTCGGATGCGCCTGTCATCACGTCATAGCCTGCAAGCCGGAAGAGACTTGCGGCCACCGACCAGGCACGAGGCCCAAGGGCCGCACCAAAGCCTTTATCCGTCTGTTGGTGCATATTCATCGCTTGTCGAACTGTGTCATCAAGTGGGTCAGCAGGGGCGCAAATAGCACGGCCATCATAGGATAGACTTGCAAGGAACGGCTTTTGGGACGCGACCACTTGTTCAACCAAATTTGCGAGGAACTCCTCGGTCACCAGATCCAGGAAAGCTGACGTGGTAATTGCATCAAAGGAGTCGAACGAAAGTGTCTTCATCTCCCGGGACAAATCCAAAATTTCTGACTGAACCTGAAGGCCCTGAAAACTGCCAAAACGAGAATTTGCAACGTCCAATAACTTATGATCATTGTCGGTCAACAGCCATGTTTGGTTCCGGTTCAACTTGTGAGATAAAGCAGCAACGGTCGACCCGGCCCCGCTTGCAAGGTCAAGAATTCGAACCGGGCCAGTTTGTGGCAAGGCAGAGAAGAATGTGTGTTCGACCTGATCGTTCCGAGCAGCCAGATCAACAGGCTCCCGAAGATCGAGCCATTCGGCGGAAAACCCGGTCATTAAGAACGCTCCAATATACCTGCAAAATCTGCGGCCGCATCATCCCAACTTGGCAGTTTACGGCTGGCTTCTGCAGCTTCTGCACCAAGCGAGATGCGAAATTCCAAATCGGTCAAGGTGCGGCGCAACGCATCGCGCAAAGCGTTCACATCCTCGACGCCGCAATAAAGCGCTCCGCCGCCTGACAATGTCTCTTGAACCGCACCAGCTCCACTGCCAATCACCGGCAATCCATAGGCCAACGCTTCTGTGTAGGCCATGCCGTAGCCTTCATACCTGCTGGCAAGTACGAAGATATCTGCGGCCTGATAAAAATCGGAAATACGTGCATCATCGACAGTACCGTGAAAAGTTACCCGCTCTGCCAGTTCCAATTTCCGCAGCTGCTCTAACAACTGACGATAACACTCTGGATCACGCGTGTGATCACCGACAACATTCAAATGCCAATCAAAGTTCGAAAGATCCGCAATTGCATCGAACAAAAGATCATAGCCTTTGCGATAAGCGACAGAGCCGACCGATAACAATTGAACGGGGCCGCTCGGTCTACTTTGGCTGCCCTTATCAATTTGGCCAACATGTTGAGACGACCGCACATCCGTGCCCGGCAAAACCACATGCAGCCTGTCATCAGTAATTCCGAAGAGATCCTGAACTTGCCGTCCTGTGGCAGAACTGGTCACAATCACACGAGCGGCTTGACTTAATGCCGCCCGCTCACTTGTTTCCATCTTGCTGGCAACGCCTGCCTTAATGCCATTTTCCTTGCACAGAGGGTGATGCACCAAAGCAATAAATTTAAGGCGGTCAGACAATGCATGCGCGATGTCCGGCAAAACACCAAAGGCCAACCCATCCACGACAACGCATGTTCCGGGAGCCAGTTGTTCCAAAGCACGATGTGCAGTGGCTTTGGTCTCGGCACTCGGAAACGGGTAGCCGTCACCGAGTTCCAGAAGGTCCACAACCCATCCCTTTGCGACCAAACCAGCAATTATGCGCCGATCATAGCCATAACCACCAGTCCGGGTTTCAAGATCACCCGGATAAGCAAAAACAACATGTCCGCGAGTCGCACCTATAGTGCCTGTCATCAGGTAACCGACGCTTCGTACCAAGCCCGCGCAACATGTGATTCAGAAATGGTAATGCGAATGCTGTCGAGCTCACTTCCCTGTCTGCCCAAGCGATTGTCTCGGGCAGCAGCTGCCAGATAGTCATGAATATGCTTCGTCAAAAATTCAGTCGTTGTGTTCTTGCCTTTGAATTCAGGCACCTCGTCCAGGTTCTTGTAGTTCAACGGTCCCAGAACTTCTTTTAGAGCTTCGTGCGCGCGGCCAATGTCGATGACAACGCCGTTTTCATCCATCGTCTTCGCGATAAACGCTGCATCGACGACGAATGTCGCACCGTGAAGGGCCTGAGCTGGCCCAAAGAGGTCACCCTTAAAGGAATGTGCGATCATGACGTGATCTCTGACTTCAACTGCAAACATTTGACTTAAGATTCCTTGATTGTATTCAGCTGTAGATAAGGACCGGCGCGAGAGCGTCAAGGCGGCCCATGTAGATGTCCGGTAAACGACTTGGCGCTTCTTCGAAGGGAATACGGTGGCTGATCAAAACGTCAAGCTCAGGATCGATCAAGAGTGAAAGCGCCACACCAAGACGGCGTGTATAGTTCCAACGTTCCTGGCGCGAAGCTGGAATCGTTCCCACCTGACTGGATTTCAAAACCAGACGGCGGGAATGGAAGTCAGCCCCAAGCGGCACAGAAACGGTATGTGCTCCATACCAGCTCATTTCAACAACGCTTGCACCATTTCCCGCAGCCTTTAATGCCGTTTCAAGTCCGGCAGAACAAGCACTTGTATGAAACACAAGGTCCTGATTATCAGGCGCGTCCTGCGGCAGGGAAAATTCAAACCCCAGCTTCACTGCCACACCACGCCGCGCCTCATTGACATCAATGAGCGTCACTCTTGTCGCAGGTATTCTGGCAGCCAAGTATGCGGTCAGCAATCCGACCACCCCGCCACCAACCACGCAGATGTGATCCCCAAGTGAAGGCAATCCATCCCATAAAGCATTCAGGGCCGTTTCCATATTGGCCGCGAGTACTGCGCGCTCGGCTGGCAGCCCATCGGGCAGGATATGCAAACCGGACAACGGGGCATTGTAGTGAGTTTGATGTGGAAAAAGGCCGAAGACTTTGCAACCAACGTACTCTGGCGGGCCATCTTCAATTACGCCCACGTTGGCGTAGCCGTACTTAACCGGATAAGGGAATTCGCCATCCTGATTCGGCGCACGCATACGATGCCATTCGCTCTCAGGCACCAGATTTTTGAAAATGAGGCTTTCTGTTCCGCGACTGACGCCAGTCGCAAGTGTTCTAACGCGACTTTGTCCAGATTGCGGAGCTCCAAGAGGTACCTCGCGCACTTCGCACCTCTCACGATAAATATACCACAGAGCCCTTGTTTGCGTTTGAACCGCCATCAACATGTCCCATTCATCCGCGAGAAGAGTTCCGCAGAGTTAAATTATCATCAGGATGACGGCGTAAGCGTCATGAAGATGAGGTCTATTGCCAAGCAACCTGATTTGGAAAGTAAAATATATGCGTAATATACCTGAACCAAGCTACCAGACACCGACTGCGCGCCGCATGACAGGCAGACGCACCGTGTTTGCGATGCTTGTGCTCGTGAGCTTCTTTGCGCTCGCGACCTTGATGGCCATGACATTGGCACCTGGTGGGTTCGGTTTTTTCAAGGCAACAATGTTCTTGTGCTTTCTACTGACCTTGCCATGGACCATCATCGGATTTTGGAACGCCGTCATCGGATTGCTGACCATGCGGCTGGTAAAGAACCCTGCAGCTTTCGTTTGTCCGATAGATACAGGTGATGACACCAAGCGACTGACTTCCAAAACAGCGCTTCTGTCATGCGTTCGCGACGAGGACCCAACAGACCTCGAATCCCGCTTGAACGCGATGCTTGCGGGACTGGTTCGAACCGGCGAAGCTACCGCTTTCTCGCTCTATATCCTGAGTGACACGTCACGTGAGGAAATCGCTTTTGACGAACAGAAGTTGGTTGAACGGCTCTCGCGCCAATGGTCCACAGACATCTGCGTGACTTATCGCAGACGCACGGACAACTCAGGCTTCAAGGCAGGAAATATTGAAGACTTCTGTGATCGTTGGGGTGTGAAGCATGACTTTGCGCTCGTGCTTGATGCCGACAGTTACATGTCTGCCGATGCTATTCTTGGTCTAGTTCGCCGGATGGAAGCCAACCCCAAACTGGGCATTCTTCAGAGCCTCGTAGTCGGGCTTCCAACCGACAGTGCCTTTGCTCGCATTTTTCAGTTTGGCATGCGTCTTGGCATGCGTTCCTACACCATGGGCAGCGCATGGTGGCAGGGCGACTGCGGTCCTTATTGGGGCCACAATGCTCTTCTTCGCATTAAACCTTTCATGGAACAGTGCCGCCTTCCAACACTCCCGGGCAGCGGCCCGTTAAGCGGCTCCATTCTGTCCCATGACCAGGTAGAAGCGACGTTAATGCGTCGTGCTGGATATGAAGTGCGTGTGCTGCCGCAAGAAGGCGGCAGTTATGAAGAAAACCCACCGCATCTTCTGGAATTCATCCGCAGGGATCTGCGCTGGTGCCAGGGTAATCTACAATACGCCTCTCTCCTGGGTCTGCCAAAACTGAAGCTTGTCAGCCGGATCCAACTGCTACTCGCGATGTTGATGTTCATCGGCTCACCGGCCTGGATTGGCTTTATGATCAGCGCGGCCTTGGCTGGGCTTTCGAGTGGTGACACACCGCTGTTTCACCCCACAACGGGCTATTCGTTATTCTTCATCATCATGGGAATGGTTTTTGCCCCCAAGTTGGCAACGGTATTGGACATCATCTCCCGCCCAGACCTTCGCAATGCATTTGGCGGCCCATTCAGAATACTCTTAGGAACCCTGATCGAAATCGCTTATGCGGCGATGCTCGCGCCCGTCATGGCCATGGCGCACACACTGTTCATTGGCGGCCTCATATTCGGTAAGACAATTGGCTGGGGGGCACAAGGGCGCCACGTGGAGCAATTGCCACTTGGACTGGCAACTTCCAGGCTTTGGCCGCAAACTCTTTTTGGCCTTCTTGGCATCGCCTGGATTTCAACCCAGTCACTCGCTGACATCTGGCCCGTCATTCCAATCGCGGCCGGACCTCTGCTGGCGATCCCTTTTGCCATTGGATCTTCCAGCCCAAGATTGGGGTTGCTGGCAATCAAGTCATCTCTCTGGAGAACCCCGGAAGAGGCCAACCCACCTGCCGAACTGGTTCCTCTGGCTTTGAAAGCACTTCGCGAAGAGGCCAACGTGATTCAGGTCGACAGCGAGAGCCTTCACATACCGCCACAAAGAGAACCAGTGCGCGCCGAGGCGTGACCCAAAACAACAAAAACCGGCCTTTGAGCCGGTTTCTTCATATTAACACCTAAAGGCTATAACAGTTAGGCTGCGTTCGATGAAGCCGTCGGCTGCGTCAAGAGACTATAGATCTCTCCAGCATCCGTTGATGCGCGAATGCCCTTGGTGACAGCGCTGTCGCGAAGTTGCCGCGCGATACGAGCCAACGCCTTCAAATGATCTGCGCCTGCTCCCTCGGGTGCCAAGAGCAGAAAGATCAGATCAACGGGCTGATCATCCAATGCGTCAAACTCTATAGGCTTATCAAGCCGCGCAAAAAATCCTGCGATGCCATCAAGCCGGATTAATTTCCCGTGCGGAATCGCAATCCCATTGCCAACTCCAGTTGACCCGAGCCGTTCGCGCTGAAGCAGCGTATCAAAAATCTCACGTTCAGAAAGCCCTGTAAGTTCAGCTGCTTTCGCAGACATCTCCTGAATTGCCTGCTTTTTGCTTTTTGCTTTTAAACCGGCGATTACCGCCTCTTTTTTCAGAAGATCACCAAGATCCATTTCAATCGCCTATGAGTGTCTCGGCGCCGATTTCCAAGAACCGGCGCCAAATCTTGTTCAATTCACTCAGCAGCCTGCTGGGCCACCAAGGCCGGATCAATCCAACCAATATTTCCATCAGAACGACGGTAAACGACGTTCACGCCACCATTTGCCGCATTCTTGAAGAGCACGACTGGAGCTTCTGTGAAGTCCAGCTCCATAACAGCCATGCCAACAGTCAGTGTTTTGACCTTCGCCGAAGTTTCAGCAATCACCAGAGGATTGAAGTCTTCAGGTAACTCATCTTCGTCCTCTGTCGAAGCCAACACATAAGAAGCGGCTTCAAAGTCCTCACGGGCACTGGCATTGTTGCCGTGATGATCCTTTAGCTTCCTCTTGTAGCGCCTGAGGCGCTTTTCAATCTTGTCTGCCGACCTGTCAAAACTCAGACGTGCGTCCTGGTCCTGTGCGGACACCTGCAGCACAATTCCGGTATCCAAATGCAGCGTGCACTCTGATTTGAAACCGGCACCTTCTCTACTCAACGTAACGTGGCCTGTGTAGCCACCTGTAAAGTACTTGGATAGCGCATCTTCAACTCGGTCTGTCACGTGGGTACGCAGTGCGTCACCAACATCAACGTTCTTTCCCGAAATCCGCAAAGGCATGGAGACCTCTTATTCTTGCTAGGACCGAAGGGCCGTCGGCTTACAAAGCTGACGCTTGAAACAGTTCGTGTTTCAAGCCTACAGAATGGACCAGTCAGCGCACAAGCGCCATCCCCCACATCACATACACTTGCGGGCGGTCGTATACGCAAAGTCACACCGACTGTCAATTGTAGGGTATTCGAATTTGAACAGCCTGCCTGCCCAAATATCATCTGGGCGAAGGGGAGAATTCGGTTCAAATCATATTTCAACCGAGAACGATATTAGATTACAGACAGTTATGATCTGGCCCGTTTCTCACGTCGACGCTGTACCGACGACGGAATCTGCATCGCTTCGCGGTATTTTGCTACCGTTCTGCGGGCAATATCCACGCCCTCGTCCTTTAAGCTTTTAACAATCGTATCATCAGAAAGAACTGCACTTGGTAATTCGGCGTCGATCATTTGCTTGATTTTATGCCTTACAGATTCGGCGGAATGGGCATCGCCACCACCGACTGTTGCGGAAATTGCGGATGAGAAAAAATACTTCAGCTCATAAATTCCGCGAGGAGTCGCCATGTACTTGTTCGACGTCACACGACTGATCGTTGATTCGTGCATCCCAATTGCATCGGCAATGGTTTTCAGATTCAACGGTCGTAGATGTTCAATGCCGTAGGTCAAGAATCCGTCTTGCTGACGAACAATCTCGGTCGACACCTTCAAAATCGTCTTCGCGCGCTGATCAAGGCTTTTGACCAACCAGTTTGCCGTTTGCAGACAGTCGGTCAAATATTCTTTCTCGACCTCGTTACGCGCATTCTTGGTGATCGTCGCATAATAGGTCTGATTCACGAGTACTTTTGGCAAAGTGTCCGTATTGAGCTCCACAGCCCATGCACCATCCGGCGAGCGCCGAATGAGAACATCTGGAACCATAGGCTGAACAAGAGACGCTCCGAACACGCTCCCCGGCTTTGGGTCCAAGGCCTTGATCTCGTCGATCATCTCGGTGAGGTCTTCATCATCCACCCGGCAAACGCGCCTGAGTGCAGCATAATCATGCTTGGCCAACAACTCGATATTCTCGATCAGGGCTTCCATCGCCGGATCAAACCGGTTGCGGTCCATCAATTGTAATTTGAGACATTCTGCGAGGCTCCGGGCAAACACGCCTGCGGGCTCAAAAGTTTGCAGAATGGCCAGAACAACCTCAATACGCTCCAACTCGACGCCGAGCTGAAGGGCGGTATCTTCGAGATCTAGGTAGAGATAGCCGTTTTCGTCCAGAGAGTTGATCAGATGTCCTCCGATCAATTTGTCTACAGGGTCCAAAAACGCCAAATTCATCTGATCGTCCAGAGACTGAACCAGTGTCTTGTCTTCAGCCACGAAAGCTTCAAGATTGTAGTCTTCCCCAGCAGCGCCGCTTGAGGTGTTTTTATAGCTATCGCCGCCCTTGAGCGCGGCCGGATCAGGCGAAGCTGGTACACCTGGCTCATCAGGATAGACATTGCCCAAGTCCGTATCCAGACGGGTTGCGATCGCTTCTGAGCCGGTTTCTAGCTGGCTTTCCATCCAGTCACCGGCCTGAGGCTCTTCTGAACTGGAGCCGTTGATTGTCGTCTCAAGACGCTCCGAACGATCATCACCACTAGGTTGCTCGCGCTCCATTTCCTGAGGCTCGACACTTCCGGCCTCACCTTCCGCCTTTTCCAAAAGGGGATTGCGCTCCAGTTCGGCATCCACATACGAAAGCAAATCGAGATTTGACAATTGCAACAGCTTGATCGCCTGCATCAGCTGCGGCGTCATGATCAGCGACTGACTTTGTCGCATCTCTAGCTTTGTTGAAATTGCCATTGAGCTCCGGGCTTCTAAACTTGGTTGGTCCGCTTCTTGCTATACTCTAACCCAAGCCCGATCATCAAAGAGTAAATTGCTCACCAAGATAAAGCCTGCGCACATCCGGATTGGCAACAATCTCATTTGGCAGCCCCTCGGTGAGGACTTCACCGGATGCAATGATATAAGCACGATCAATAAGCCCAAGGGTTTCCCGAACATTATGGTCCGTGATCAAAACGCCAATACCGCGTTCCGTCAAATGCCTGACAAGCTGCTGAATATCTCCAACCGCAATCGGATCGATGCCGGCAAAAGGCTCATCCAGCAACATAAACGACGGACGACTGGCCAAAGCGCGTGCAATTTCCACACGCCGACGCTCACCACCTGACAATGCGATGGACGGCGACTTGCGTAAATGGGTCAGCCCAAACTCAGACAAAAGATTGTCCAGGTCTTCATTTCTTCTTGCCCGGTCTGGCTCAATCACCTCCAAAACCGCACGGATATTCTCTTCAACGGTGAGGCCGCGAAAAATAGACGCTTCCTGAGGTAGATATCCAATTCCCAAACGGGCACGGCGATACATCGGCAAGCGCGTCATATCGAACCCATCAAGGATGATTGACCCCTGATCCGGTCGTATCAGCCCAGTAATCATATAAAATGTAGTGGTCTTGCCAGCACCGTTGGGTCCAAGCAAACCGACAGATTCCCCCGGCCTGACTTCAAGGCTGACGTGCTTGACAACTTGCCGCCGCCCAAAGGTTTTGCCGATTCCATCAACCAACAGTGAACCGGCCCCGCTCTCGACAGTCGCCGCACCTTCATCCGCAGCGGTTTCAGTTGATCCGCTTGAACTAAAAGGAAAAATTTTCACAAGATGGCTTCCGTTACTGAGTGCTTCCGATGCGCATCATGAGATACAACCGCCGGAGCCCTGTCTACATACCGTTAAATAGACAGACCTATTTGTTCTTTAGGCTGTTTGGCTGAATCAGCACTTTCACGCGTCCGGACTTCGGAGCCTGCAAATCAGCCTTCCCGGTCTTCAGGTTCACAGTCAGGCGATTTCCGACCACGACATTAGGCCCCTGACTCAGAACAACTTTCTTACCAGTCATGACCATAACTTCCTGCTTCATATCGAAGCTCGCAGCGTCACCAGTCGCCGTCTGATCCTTGGAAGAGATGTAGACTTGTCCCGTTGCCTCCAGCTTGGAAATTTTCTGCTGGGTAGAGCCCGACGCAGACCCATCATAGAAGACACGTAGTTTATCTGTCTTGAGCTTCGTTTCTCCCTGGGTGACAACAACATCACCCATGAATGTGGCACTGTTGGTCTTGTCTTCCACCTGGAGCTCGCCAGCCTCGATTTCGATAGGTGCTTTATCATTGGAACCAAACCCGGCGAAAGCATCCGAAAACGTTTGAGCGCTGGAAGGCAATGCCGCTGCACAAAGGCAGAAAGTTCCGATCATGGCAGTCTGCAACAGCTTCATCATACCTTAGTCCCCTTGAGCGCCCGGCTTTAGCACCATCTTGATGCCATCCGTAAACCGCACGATCCCGTTATCCTGATCATACGCCAGTTTACCAGCACGAATGTTTCCCTGATCTGAACGAATAACGATCGGTTCAGACGTTTTGAGAGCGCCGGATTTCAAGTTTATGTTCACGTCGGCCATATCGATTGTATAGCCTTCGCTCCACTCTATTTGTAGTCCATTATAGAGCCAAAGTGTTTCCGCGCCATTATCATATGTTCCGTTCAAGGCGGTCAGCTTGGCGCTCTGATCCGGGCTTAAAACAATATCCGCGTGAATATTTTCCAGATCGATGATCTTGGGATCGGTCAGCCGCTGAATCGCCCTCACAGCACGGATCTTATAGGACCGCTCTCCATCGTGGCCTGATAGCTCTGGCTGGTCCATCACCAGCCCGTCGCTGCTCAAGCGGATGTTACCAATTCCCAAACCGGACAGAATGTTGAAGATGACAATCGTACCGATCATACCGGCAAGAATGAGGCCCCCTGATAGCGGCAGCAGAATGCGCAGCACTTTGACGATAGTGCTATGACGACGAGCAACTTTTTGAGGGCGGCTTTCCGCTAGCCTCATAGTCGCCCGGCTTTGCCCGGAAGTCTTGTTCATATCTGCCAATATCATTGCTTCGGATCGTCCGGTCCTGCTCAAGAATGAGCGAAAATATCGTTCTCGCCCCAGCCCTTCAAATCAAGTTCAGCCCGAACCGGTAGAAACTCGAAACAAGCCTTGGCAATATCGGTTCGCCCTTCCCGCTGCAACATTACCTCAAGCCGTGCCTTCAGCTTGTGCAAATGCAGGACATCAGAAGCAGCATAAGCCAACTGCGCATCAGACAAGGTCTCAGCGGCCCAGTCGGAACTCTGCTGCTGCTTAGACAGTTCAACGCCAGTCAATTCACGCGTTATATCTTTTAATCCGTGACGGTCTGTATAGGTGCGCACCAGTTTGGACGCAATTTTCGTACACCAGACAGGGGCAACCTCAATACCTAGGTAATGACTCAGCACCGCAATATCAAAGCGGGCGTAATGAAAAATTTTCGGCTTAGACGGGTCCGCCAGTAACTGCTGAAGATTAGGCGCTTCACTTTGACCACGAGAGATCTGAACCACATCGGCTGTACCATTGCCCGACGATAGCTGAACGACACACAAGCGGTCCCGATGCGGATTAAGACCGAGCGTCTCGGTATCGACAGCGACCGCCTTTGCAGTTTCATAAGCAGAGAGATCTGGAAGATCTCTCTTATGGAAGCGGATCGTCATGATCGATATTAGCTCCTGAAACCATAGCGTTTTGGACGGCAAATTAGCAGCAAAGCTGCGGAAATTCGCCTAAGCTCTCCCCTGTCAGGTAGAACATGCCCAGCCCTCGTGCAAGGTTCAGCACTCGCAATTATGTCAATTGGTGAATGAACCGCAATTCAAGGTAGTGCCTTGAATTCTTTCCATGCGATCCTTTGCTGAAACACATAACCGCAAAAGAGCCAGCAAAAGCGATTAGAACTCAGCTTTTGACACCAAGATGGCCGCGCAGAATTTCAACATGAAATCCCCGTTTAAGCAGCATATCATCCATATAGGCTGCTCTCAAAGGCTGTCGAACCAGGCACCATTGATCGTGACATCCTCGATCATCTGCGTTTTCACACCCAGATCATATTGCTTCAGCAAATCACACAGCCGGTCGCCGTCTATCAGGTCGATGGCAATCGCGCCATCGCGGGTGGCTTCTTCTGAGGCCTGGCTGGTGAAGGTGCCCGTGGTGATGAACAGGCCCTTGTCGGCGCGGCCTTGCAGGGCGCCGCGGAAGTCGCGGATTTCCTTGGACCCGACGCTGCCCTTCCAGCGTTTGCACTGAAAATAGACCTGAAACGAC
The DNA here is from genome assembly GCF_037783265.1 of Roseibium algae. Taxonomy (NCBI): domain Bacteria; kingdom Pseudomonadati; phylum Pseudomonadota; class Alphaproteobacteria; order Hyphomicrobiales; family Stappiaceae; genus Roseibium; species Roseibium algae. The sequence goes on along the minus strand of NZ_JBAKIA010000020.1, from coordinate 32,568 downwards.
ACCAGATTCACCCGCAAGACCCCGACACCGTCGATGCCGCCATCGCCGGTTTTGCCGCGCACTTCCACCTTGATGAAACCGGCTTCGCGAAGCAACCGCTGGGACAGGCGTTCAAAAGCTGACGGGTCCATGGCGCGCAAGGTTTCAAGGAGCTTGGATTTCCAGTCCTCGCTTGCTGTATCCTGAGCCACATCCTCAAGACTACGAGGATCTTCCAGCGGTGTGCCGGTTTGTTTCTTTTTGGCCTGACGCTTGAGCTTTGCGCGTTCGCGCTCTTCGTCGTTCACCTGTTTGTAAATTGCCTGGGTTTGCGAGATGGAGGCAATCTGCTCTCCCTTGTCAGTCAGTGCCCACACGCCCCGAGCAGAGTTCTCAAGCGCACCACCACGCCTCAAAAACGTCCGTGCCCAGCCTAGGTAATAGTTCACACGTGTGCGTTGGTCATCGCCGGACATGAGATGGGATTGTTCTGTCTCGCTCAGTTCTTCAATCTCGATGACTTTTTCGTCGAGTTCCTGAATGGACGCAGACCCGCCGATTTGCCGGAGAGCTTCTACCGTCGCCAGCATCATGCCGGTGAGATCCGGCAAGCCTTCAGCTTCAATGGTGAAACGACGTCTCATTCAATTTTCCTCTTATGCGGCGTAGCGGCCATCTTCAGTCAATTGTGCTTGTCCCAGCGCCGCGAGGCTTTCCAACAGAGGCTGCACGGCCGTGGTGCGGGCACGGGCAAAGCGGCGGGCGATTTGTTCGGGGGAGGCCTCTCCCATCTCCAGCAGGGCTTCGCGCACGGCGGCGATTTGGTCGGGCAAGCCTTTGGGCCATGGGGCTTTTTCCACCTTGGCAACAACGCCGAGATCCATGTCGGTGGTTTTGCCTTTTTCGGCCTTGGCACCGGTTGGGTTTTGATACTCGGGGCGCAGCCAGCGGATGTGACCTGAGGCCTCCTCTGCAGCGCGGGTCTTGTTGAGATCAACCAAGCGCATCAGGATCTCTTCGTCGCTCAGATCAACAGGCCAGCCATAGGCATCGGCCACGGCGGCGTCGATTTGATCATGCAGATCGCGCAGGATACCGATCAGGCCCTGGTCGTAGATCTCTTTGTCCTTGCCCTCGATGGCCTCGCCCGCGCGCAGCTTTTCCAGCACGTTGTACATCTGTGTCAGCGTCAGTTTGGGGTGCACCGCCTGCTGCCGCTTGCGATGGGCATCGAGATCCTCTCCGAGAGTGCGGAGAAGGACCTTTTGAGTTTCGGTGAGTTCCGGGAACGGGAAGGGGTCGAAGCAGCGGGATTTGTTGTAGCGCGGACGATCTTCTAGTGTACCGCCCTGCGCCAGTGACCAAACGACATGTGTCCGACTTGAAAGCACCGCCAGACTGCTTGCGTCTTCAATAGCAAACATCACAGTTGTACTGTCTGCAATTGCACTTGATGGGACATAAACAAAGGTTCGATGCGACGCCGTCAACGAAGATACGACCAATGTCTTCAATCCCTTGATAGCTGGACGGAAGGTGTTTCGAGCCTCCCCATATACCCACCAGTTATCTCGCACAGATTTTCTAGCATTCTGGGCTCGCTCAGGAAGCACACTATCGACCAAATGTTGATAAATAGCAGGGTATTTCTGACGAATAGTCGCCTCTTCAATCCCGCAAACGTCTATTGCAACCATAGCCTCAGCTTTTCGTTGAATTCCTAACCCTCCAATCCACGGCTTGAGAACATCAGAATTTTTGATGTCTGTATCCCTAAAATGCTGTGCTGTTGCAGGTGAGAGTAAAAAACCTTTGCCAGTCAACTGGAAGCCTACTGAACATACGCCTAAGTTCGAGGACAGCGCTTTTGCAGATAGCAAATCTGCCCAATTCTCAAGTCAGGATAGACTGCCCCGCGCACCTCCGACATTTCGACAATCACCCCCTCAGCGGAAACCACGTTATCGTTCTCAGAAGTCACCGAGAGCAATCGGCCCTCACGTGTTCCCATTGCACCCACCGTCATTGAGATACGCACCGCAGCACCATCAGAGGCATCTACCCAGGGGTGATCTGGAATTACGTAGAGCAATGATAATGGCTTTTTGGGGTCTCCCATATGTCGTGCCGACACTGCACGATTGAATGTCTGGCTCAACGAATTTGTCGTGATCAAACCAAACCTGCGTGTACCTTTGCCAGACTTTCGGTCGAAGGCACGTGCTGCCAATGCGGCCTTTTCCCACCAATACATGACGTAATCAGCATTCTCGGGAACATTCTTGTAGGCAATTCGTAGCGCCTCTAGATAACCATCGGCATAAGCCTTTCGAATATTGCGCAGCCCAATAAACGGCGGATTGCCAACGATGAATGTCGCCTTGGGCCATGTGGTGGCTTTCGGTTTAGCATAGTCATAGACCTGCACACGGGCGGCGGGGTCTGGCACCTCTTCGCCGGTGACTTGGTGACGCACAGTGGTGACGCCATCCCAACGGGTCACAGGGGTGCCGGTGTCATCCACACGCGGCGTGCGCGCGGACCAATCCAATACGGCATCGCGGTTTTCAATGTTCTTGAAGTCGCGCAACACGGGCTCTGACGGGGCGGCGATGCCATGGGTGCGGTAGTGCCATTGCAGATAGCCGATCCACAGCACCAGCTCGGCCACATTGGCGGCCCAGGTGTTGAGCTCAATCCCCAGAAACTGATGTGGGTCAACGGTGATAAAGCTGGCTTGCGTTTCGCCCAGCTCCTCCATCAGGCTAGTGACTTCGCCCTCCAGCCGCTTCATCATCTCCAGGGCGACGTTGCCCGAGCCACAGGCGGGGTCAAGCACGCGCACTTCGCACAGATCATGGTGGAAGTCCTTGACCAGTTTCAGCGCCTGATCGGTTTTGCCATCGGCATTCAGGCGTTGCACCGCGATCTGCACGTTGCGCCAATCATCGCGCAGGGGCTCCATGATCGTGGGGGTAACAAGGCGTTCGACATAGGCGCGCGGGGTGTAATGCGCCCCCAGTTTGTGGCGTTGTTTGGCATCCAGGGCGCGCTCCAACAGTGTGCCGAAAATCGCGGGTTCCACCTGTTTCCAATCGGCTTCGGCGGCCTCAATCAAGAGACCCAGCTGCAGATTGTTCAGTGGCAGGGCATCGGCATCTTTGAACAGCCCGCCGTTAAAGCGTTTGAGGTCTTTGGTGAGTACGGGGGAAAACCCGCCGGTGTTCATGGTTTGCCACAGGCTTTTGAGCGTCGGTTGGGCATGTTCGGGATGGCCGCGCAGCTCTTTGAGCTTGGCGGTGAAGCTGCCATAGGGGATCAGATCAACGTCTTCGGCAAACATGGAGAAGAGGCAGCGCATGAGGAAGCGCGCAACGGTTTCGCTGTCATGGCCCTGACCCTCGAAGCTCTTGCCAAGTTCCGCCAGATGGGTCGCGATTTCCCGGGTGACTTTTGCGGCGACAAGCGACGGGTCGAGGGATAGCGGATCTGTCCAGAGCGTCTTGAGGAATGTGCGAACTTCCTGCTTGCGCAGGTCCTCCAGCGTGATCCGGTAACGGTTGCCGTCCGGAAACTGGGTGTAGCCCTGCCCGGCGCGGGAGAAGTCCGCATAAATCTCGAACACATGCCCAACATCGACCACCATCAGGAACGGTGGCCAGCCGTCTTCCCTGGACACGGCACGTGCATAACCGTCGGCCTGGTTCCGAGCCTTCAGCATGGTGTCGTCCCATTTGGCCGTGCCGCGTGGTCCATGGCCGAGCTTTGCCTTGGGAGCATCCCTATCCGCCAGAAGCTTCAGCTGGTCCTGATCTTCCGGCTTGACCTTGTCACCGCCTTGCTTGGCTTCAAGGATAAAACAGCCGCGCTTGTAGAGATCGATCCGGCCCCGGCTGTTGCGGCCTGTGTGGGTGAAGGTGACCGGTCGCTCGAAGCGATAATCGTTGTTCTCGCCGTCGCTGGTCGCAGGTTTGGGCCGGTCGACACCCAGCAGATCCGTCAATTCATTCGCAAAAGTCTGGAAATTAGCCATCTCGCTGCGGCTGGACGGTTTCCAGCGGTCCATGAAGGCGTCAATAGGGACGGACATGGAAATAGTGCACAACGAAGACCTCAAAACAGAGGACCAATCACTACCCATCGAGTGCCTAAGCCTAGGGAAAAACAATCTGTGCGGTCAGGGTTTCCAATGCCCGCAAGCGTGAGCAATTCTTTGGTGAACTTGAACTGCCCAGAAACGAAAAAACCGGCCATGGAGGCCGGTTTTTTCGTATTCTTCGTTGGTAAGCGAAGAGATTATTTGGTGCCCAGAAGAGGACTCGAACCTCCACACCCTTGCGAGTACCAGCACCTGAAGCTGGCGCGTCTACCAATTCCGCCATCTGGGCTTAGGAGGCGCTTTTAGGGTTGCGACAGGACCTTGTCAATCCGGGAAATGAAAACATATATTTTCATTCACAGTCCGATGTTTGACAGCTTGACGATTTACTGGCGGATAAACCAAAGGCCTTCACAGGTTGATAGCAAAGGTCTAATAGACTGGTGACCGTCTGGTTCCTTCTGAACAGACAAATTTTGGACGCGACACTTACACAAACGCGGCGTTATAGCTGCGACAGGGGCAACCGGCATGTCCACGGCTCTCAATGGAAAACTCGTAACAGTCTTTGGTGCATCCGGTTTTGTCGGACGCCATATCGTGCAGGCACTCGCCCGGCGCGGCTACCGCATTCGCGCAGCTGTTCGTCGGCCAGATCTTGCCGAACACCTGCAGCCACTTGGCGCGCCAGGGCAGATCATGCCCGTTCAGGCGAACCTGCGATATCGCTGGTCCGTTGATCGTGCCGTCGAAGGCGCTGATGCCGTCGTAAATGCGGTCGGCATTCTTTCGCCAACCGGCAAGCAGAGCTTTGATGCCGTGCAGTCCTTTGGGCCGCGCGCCATAGCCGAAGCTGCCCGCTCCGCAGGTATTTCCGCCATCACGCATGTTTCCGCCATCGGCGCGGATGCTGACTCCCCCTCCGCTTATGCAAGATCCAAAGCGGCCGGTGAAGCTGGCGTTCTTGAAACCCTGCCAGACAGCGTCATCCTGCGACCTTCCATCGTCTTCGGACGAGAAGATGATTTCTTCAACAAGTTCGCTGCGATGTCCCGCATATCACCTGCCCTGCCCCTGATCGGCAATGGCGTGACCAAGTTCCAGCCTGTCTATGTCTGTGATGTTGCGGAAGCTGTTGCAAAAGCAGTCGACGGAGACCTTGCCGCCGGTAACGTTTACGAACTGGGTGGACCAGAAGTCGTCAGCTTCAAGGAATGCCTTGAGCAGATGCAGAGCATTACCCGCTCCAAACGTTTGCTTCTGCCTATCCCGTTCGGCATCGCCAGCATGCTCGGCAAGTGCATGCAGATATTGCCAAAGCCGCTGCTCACTGCCGATCAGGTCACCCTGCTCCGCACGGACAACGTTGTTTCTGCAGATGCGATGAAAAAAGGCCTGACACTGGAAGGCCTCGGTATCCGGCCTTCAACCCTTGCCGCCATCCTACCGACCTATCTGGATCGCTTTCGCGAACACGGACAGTACGACGCGCACCGTCCAGCTTGATCAAGCAGACGTGGTATTTGTGAATGAAATTTTCGGGCGGCCATTGGTCGCCCGTTTTTCGTTCCAGTTCAATCTTGCGGTCGCCGCTTGCGCCCTAGTTCGTCCGGAGCCAAGCGATAGCCTTCAGAAGTACGGGTCAATCCGATGTCCCGCAAGCCGCGATCATCCAACCTTCGCAAAGCCCTCACTGTTCGGCGATATTGAATGCTGCGCAGCGCAGCTTTCAAAGTCAGAGTAATCAAGTCCCTCAAAATCGCACGGCCAGAAACCTTTTGGCCAGATTTTCTATCAGTCACCATGGTCATGTTTTCAGCTCCAGTCACACTGGCCAGCAGTCCTGTCCACCGGCCTTGAGCTGAAGATGCCCGGTCAATCCTGACAACAGGGAGTCAGGTATATTCTTGTTCTGTTCCTTTTTCTCAAAAAAGCCTAACGTGGGCGAGAATGGAAGGAAGATCATGAACCCGATAGAGCGCGCCCTTGGTATTCTGCTGCTACTTACAGGCGGCAAGTTGGTGACAGCGACCACCCTTGCCGAACGGTTCGAGGTTTCACTGCGCACCATCTACCGGGACATAGACCGGTTGCTGGCTCTCGGCGTTCCGGTTGATGCGGAAAGAGGCGCGGAGGGCGGTTACCGTCTGCCACGCGACTACATGCAACCGCCTGTGGCCCTCACCCGCAATGAGACAGCCGCGTTGTTGACGGCCCTGGCAACCGTGCGCGGCATCCGCACCATTCCATTAATGGACGATCTGCAGGCCGCCGAACGCAAACTCATCGCAACTCTGCCAAAAGCCGTCCTCACCTTGCTGGGACAAGCCGAACGCGTGATTGGTGTTGAGCCAGTGCCCATCGACATATTTCACGCCGAAACAAAGGCAAAGACCACAGACGCATGGCAAGCGGCCCTTGACGGTTTCATGCTTGGCCTCCTGGACAATTGCAGGGTCCGGTTTGACCATCACAATCCATCCCGTACAGCCCCTCGCGCCCATGACGTAGAGCCATGCGGCATTCTTTACGACAGAAACCTCTGGTATCTGGCAGGCCGGTCTGTGGAAACAGATGAGATGAAACTCTACCGCGCTGATCGCGTGCGCAACATCGAAGTCAGCGGTTTGCGGTTTCAGCCAGATCCATCTTTCGACATAAAGCATCTGTTGGGCGGGGCCTGGTTGTCACAAGCCATGCGTCGCTGGGAGAAGGAAGGCCCCATTGCGCAAATCAGGGTGACTGCAGAACAATCAAAGCGGTTGGCGCAAGATTGGTACTATCGACATGTGATTTTTACGCCCGCTCCAGATGGCAACGTCATGATCAGCATTCCAAACGCTGAGGCAATCAACCTGTTCCCGTTGATACGCTGGCTTGGCGCTGGCGCCGAACTGATAGAGCCAGCACATCTGCGCAAAGCACTGGCCGCTGAACTCAGTGAAATGGCGCGAGTTCATCGAGACCCAGCCCTCTGATGGGTTTAAGCGCCAGCTGCCTAGCCGAAGTAATAGAGACCCATGAAGCCGAGAAGACCGACCACAATCCGCCACCAGGCGAATGGGGCGAAGCCGTGGCGAGAGACAAAATCAAGCAGCCGGCGGACAACGAACAGCCCTGCCACGAAAGAGGCGATAAAGCCGATGGCAATGAGCATCGCATCGTCCATCGAGAGCACATTCCGGTTTTTGTAAAGATCGTAGGCAAAAGCCCCCGTCATGGTCGGCATGGCCAGAAAGAAAGAAAACTCAGCCGCGGAGCGTTTATCCGTGCCCATCAACAGCGATCCGGCAATGGTCGATCCGGAACGGGATACACCGGGCACCATCGCCAGACACTGGAACAGGCCTATCTTGAAGCAAAGGCTCAAGGGGTAGTCCATGATGTCAGTGTAGCGCGGCTTCAACGGCAATCGGTCAATCCAAAGAAGAATGATCCCGCCGACCAACAGGGTGCTGCATATGAGCGCTGGAGACTGAAACAAGACAGTCTTAATAAATCCATGAGCCATAACGCCGACAACGGCTGCGGGAAGAAACGCCAGCAAAATACCAAACACAAACCGGCGAGACGCCTGACTGCTTGGAAGGGAAGTCGCCAGGTTCCAAAGTCGACCGAAATAGACGCTCAAAATAGCTAGAATCGCGCCAAGCTGAATCAGAACCTCAAACGTCTTGCCAGTGCTCTCAAAACCCAAAAAATGACCAAGCAAAAGGACGTGCCCGGTCGACGATACCGGGATAAATTCCGTCAGACCTTCAACTATCCCCAGAATCAGTGCGTTGATGATCGTTTGGTCTTCCATCAAAATGTCTCCAATTTTCACCAGATATCCATCGCTGGCGCAGATTGTCCGGTCACATGGCCGAAATAGCTCAAATTAAGTTGTCAGCGTCAAACCCTTGATAACCACCCTTAAGACATAATTGACAGCTATCGGCACCAGAATCGTTGCCGCACCGTTCCACATACCTCAGGCCGTCTAAAGCCGTTCATGTTCACGCTCTATCATCATCCATTCTCCCCGTCTTCCCGCTTCGTCCGTTTGATGCTGAGGGAGTATGGGGCCGACTATCAGGAACGCTGTTTTGATCCTTGGGAACGCCCCGGTGAGCTTCTGCAACTGAACCCTGCTGGCACTGTGCCCATTCTGGTGGAAAATGAAGGCCCGGCTATTTGTGGCCCGATGCCTATCATGGAATATCTTGATGAAACGCGTGGCTATGCGGTCGCGGATCGACGCTTAATGCCGGATCACCCGGACGCTCGCGCCGAATGCCGCCGCCTTGTGGATTGGTCACTCTGCAAATTTGACACTGAGGTCGTCGGACATCTGGTCCGGGAACGGATTTACAAACAAACGATGCCAAAATCCGCAGGTGGCGGAGCGCCGGATTCTGCGGCCTTGAGGGTCGCACGGGCAAATATTCACCATCACCTTCGGTATTTCAGCTATCTTGTTGCCTCTCGCAGGTGGATTGCCGGAGATCGGCTTTCCTTCGCAGATCTCGCATTAGGTGCAGCTCTGTCCTGCGCGGATTATTTGGGCGAGGTGCCATGGGCAAACGAGGAAAACGTCAAGAACTGGTACGCGCGGGTCAAATCGCGCCCGAGCATGCGGCCTCTTTTGTCCGAGAAAATACTCGGGATGCCAGCCTCCGTCACCTATGCGGATCTCGATTTCTAAGCAAAGCTGCAGCTATTTCAGGGGCGTGGCCCAAGTGAACCCGGAACGCCTATTGAAAGCCCTTCGGGAAAGGGCCCAAAATCTTGGCTTTGATGGCCTGAAGATCGCGTCTGCGAACAGCATTCCCGAAGCGCCGGAGCGTTTAAAGCAGTTTCTGGATGCAGGCCATCACGGTTCCATGGGATGGATGGCCGAGACAGCAGAGCGACGAGGCGACCCGCAAGTGCTTTGGCCCGAAGTCTCTTCCGTCATCATGCTTGCGATGAACTATGGCCCTGACGACCCGGCGTTGGCACATCTGAATGACCCAAAGAGTGCGGGCATATCCGTTTATGCACGCAACCGCGACTACCACGACATCATCAAAGGTCGTCTGAAAGAGCTTGCCAGCTTCCTCGTCTCCCGCGCAGGCGGTGATGTGAAGGTTTTTGTTGATACAGCGCCCGTCATGGAAAAGCCGTTAGCAGAAGCCGCCGGTCTTGGCTGGCAGGGCAAACACACGAACCTGGTCTCACGCAAGCTCGGTTCCTGGTTTTTTCTGGGATCGATTTTCACCACATTGGAGCTGCCTGCCTCCGGTGTGGAAGTGGATCATTGTGGCACCTGCACAGCGTGCCTGGAAAGTTGCCCGACCAACGCATTCCCCGCTCCCTATCAACTGGATGCCAGGCGCTGCATTTCCTATCTGACTATTGAACATGCCGGACCGATCCCACCAGAATTTCGGAAACCCATGGGCAACAGGATCTACGGCTGCGACGATTGCCTTGCGGCCTGCCCCTGGAACAAATTTGCCTCATCCGCACGTGAAGCCAAGCTAATCGCACGCGATGACCTCAAGCAGCCCAAACTGTCAGATTTGATCGGGTTGGACGACCCGGCTTTTCGAAAGCTCTTCTCCGGCTCCCCGATTAAAAGAATCGGGCGGAATAGGTTCCTGCGCAATGTTCTGATCGCTGCTGGTAACTCGGATGATCAGAACCTCCTGCCTGCCATTCAAGAGCACCTGGATGACGAAGACCCGACCGTGCGCGGCGCGGCGGTCTGGGCGCTCACACAGCTTGCCAGCGCTTGCGCCGTTGAAGCCGAACGGTGCAAGCGATCCACGACGGAACCTGATGCAAGTGTCCGGTCTGAATGGGCTGCATGAGGCCTACTCTGCAGCCTCTGCCATTGCTGGTGCAATCCGCGCTGCGCAGAACTTGAATTCCGGAATCTTACCGTAAGGATCAAGCTGCGGGTTGGTCAGGAAATTCGCCGGGGCTTCAGAAAAGCAGAACGGCATGAAGAGCATACCGCTTGAAACATCCCGATCGGCCCTAAGCGTCAGCGTAATGGCGCCCCGCCGCGTTTCCACAGTTACCTGCTGCCCAAGTGTAAATCCGGCCGCACGAATGTCTTTGGGATGCATAGAGACGACCGGCTCCGGCTCAAGCGCATCAAGCACCGTCGCCCGGCGCGTCATGGCTCCGGTATGCCAATGTTCCAGCATACGGCCCGTGGTCAAGACAAACGGGAAGTCGCTGTCTGGCAGCTCGGCCGGCGGCACAAGATCGGTAGGCACAATCCGCGCCCTGCCATCTTCTGTTGGAAATGAATCCCCGAACAGGATTTCATTGCCCGGTGTATCGTCGGCATCTGCCGGATAGGTCACCGTTCCGTCCCGCTCCAGGCGCTCCCAGGAGATATGCGCAAGCGACGGCATGTGTGAGCGCATTTCTTCATAAATCTCAGGCACGCCACTATAAGTCCAGTCAAGATCCAGCCGGTTCGCCAGTTCCATCAACAATTCCCAGTCGGCCCGAGCTTCTCCTGGCAGCGGAACACAGGGGCGCCCGATTTGCACCTGACGATTGGTGTTGGTGTAGGTACCAAGTTTCTCCGCATGGGCTGACGCTGGCAGAATGACATCTGCGTGCCATGCAGTTTCGGTGAGGAAGATGTCCTGCACCACCAGATGCTTCAGAGTGGTCAGGGCCTTGCGCGCATGATGTTGGTCCGGATCAGACATGGCCGGGTTTTCACCCATCACATACATCGCCTCAATCCCGTCAGCGATAATGTCATCCATGATTTCGACAACGGTCAGCCCGCGTTGCGGGTCGAGAGTACGTCCCCAGGCGTCTTCGAATTCAGCTCTGATATTGGGATCTTCAACTGAACGGTAATCCGGGAAGACCATCGGAATGAGGCCAGCATCAGACGCCCCCTGGACATTATTTTGACCACGCAAAGGATGAAGCCCGGTACCTGGGCGGCCAATATGGCCGGTAATCAGTGCCATCGCGATCAGGCAACGCACATTGTCTGTGCTATGCACATGCTGGGAAATACCCATGCCCCAGAAAATGATCGACTTGCCACTGGAGGCATAAAGTCTTGCAACATCTCGCAGCGTCTGAGCATCAATCCCGCAGACAGGTGCCATGGCTTCTGGCGTAAACTCGGAGACCTTTTCTTTCAGCGCCTCAAAGCCATCCACATGGGCGGCGATATACTGCCGATCATAAAGACCTTCGGTGATGATCACGTTGAGCATGGCGTTCAACATGGCAACATCAGTGCCGGGCTTAAAAATCAAACCATGGTCAGCATGGCGCATCAGACCCTGATGGCGCGGATCCATGATGACCAACTTGCTGCCTTTCTTCGCAGCCTGCTTCAGATAAGTCGCAGTGACGGGATGGTTTTGCTCGGGCCTTGCGCCAATCACGATGACACAGTCGGCATCAAGAGCGGCCCGGAACGGCGCGGTCACAGCGCCTGAGCCAATGCCTTCCATTAAAGCAGCTACTGAAGACGCATGACAAAGCCGAGTGCAATGATCGACGTTATTGCTCCCAAAACCCTGACGGATCAGCTTCTGGAACAGGTAGGCCTCTTCATTCGACCCCTTGGCAGAGCCAAAGCCAGAAATACCAGCGCCGCCCTTGGCCGCGTAGGATTCCTGCAGACCAGCAGCCGCACGATCCAGAGCTTCGTCCCAAGTCGCCTCCCGGAAGACATCAAGGTAATTGGAGCCGTTCAGCTCGATATTTTGGTCCTTGGGTGCATCATCGCGGCGGATCAAAGGTTTTGTCAGGCGTTCCGGACTGGCGACATAATCGAAGCCGAAACGTCCCTTGACGCAGAGCCTGTTTTCGTTGGCTGGTCCGTCGCGTCCCTCAACCTGGACGATTTTTCCGCTTTTGACCGAGACTTTGGTGAGGCAGCCCACACCGCAAAACGGACAGACACTATCAACCGTCTCGTCTGGATAGACAGCCCGCACTTTGGCCTCTTCATCCATCAGACTTTTTTCAAACAAGGCACCGGTTGGACAGGCCGACACGCATTCGCCGCAAGCAACACAGCTGGACAGGCCCATAGGATCAGCAAGGTCGAATACCGGTGCCGCATGAGACCCACGCCAGCCCATACCGATCACGTCATTGACCTGAACTTCTCGGCAAGCACGCTCACACAGATTGCAGGCGATGCAGGCTTCCAGATTGACCGCAATTGCAGGGTGGGAGATGTCCTGAACCGGTCGCTCGCACGGGGCGTATCGACTTGCAGACACGCCGACCTTGTACGACCACTGCCAGAAGTCGCTTTCCGGATCGGGATGCACTTCACGGGATGGCTGATCGGACATCAAAAGCTCGAACACCATTTCACGAGCTTTGGTCGCCCGCTCTGTTTCCGTGTTTACAACCATGCCTTCAGACGGCTGGCGGACGCAGGAGGCTGTCAGGGTGCGCTCACCCTCAATGTCGACCATACAGGCTCGGCAATTGCCATCAGAGCGATAACCGGGCGCGTCCTTGTGACAGAGATGCGGGATGGTAATGCCTTCACGCTTGGCAACCTGCCAAATGCTCTCCCCTTCCGCAGCTGTCACTGTCTTGCCGTCGAGGGAAAAGGTAATTGCTTCGCTCATGATCCGGCTTCCTCTGCAAAGAATTTCAAAACGGATGCCACTGGATTGCTGGCCGCCTGGCCAAGCCCACAAATCGAGGCCGAACGCATCACGACATCAAGGTCCGCAATCTTGTCCTTGTTCCAGGTTTCGTCTTGAAGCAACGCCACCATCTTTTCTGTTCCAGAGCGGCAGGGCGTACATTGGCCACAACTTTCATGTTCGAAAAACCGCATCAGGTTTAACGCAACGTCTCGCATGTCATCCTTGTCGGAGAACACCACGATGGCGTGACTTCCTATGAAGCAGCCGTGCTTTTCAAGAGTGCCAAAATCAAGTGGTTCGTCGGCCAATGACGAGGGCAATATGCCGCCAGATGCGCCTCCTGGAAGGTACCCCTTGAAGCTATGGCCTTCATCCATGCCGTCACAATATTCGGCAATCAGCTCATTCATTGTGATGCCTGCCGGTGCTATTTTAACGCCGGGTGATTTGACCCTTCCAGACACCGAAAACGACCGAAATCCCTTGTGGTCTCGGCGTCCTTGAGTAGCAAACCATTCGGAGCCTTTTTCGACGATATCCCGGATCCAGAACAGCGTTTCAATATTATGATTCAGGGTCGGACGGCCAAACAGACCAACCTGCGCAATATAAGGCGGCCGGTGCCTCGGAAGCCCGCGCTTGCCCTCAATTGATTCGATCATCGCGCTTTCTTCACCGCAGATATAGGCCCCTGCCCCGCGCCGTAGCTCAAAATCAATAGAGGTGACAATGCCATTTTCCCGAAGCAGAGCGATTTCAGTTTTCAGGATTTCAAGCACTGCCGGATATTCATCGCGCATGTAAATGTAGATACGCTCAACACCGACAGCATGGGCCGCGATCAGCGCTCCTTCCAACATGCGATGCGGGTCGCGCTCCAGATGAACACGGTCCTTGAATGTTCCAGGTTCGCCTTCATCGCCGTTGATTGTCAGGTACTTAGTCCCCGGCAGGTCGTTGACAATCTTCCATTTGGTTCCCGTTGGAAACCCAGCGCCACCCAATCCACGCAATCCGGCAGCCAAAGCATATTCGGCAATGTCTTCTGCTTTCAGTTCTCCGGACCGAACTCTTTGCAACACATTATACCCACCGTCCGCCAAATAGGCCGTCAGGCCGACATAGTCAGGGATCGACGGCTCAATCTCTCCAGCGTAAACAGACGAAAGAACAGTCATTTCGCTCGCGTTATCAACGGCACGCTTGCCAACTTGAACCGCTGGAGCAGCGGCACAGCGACCAATGCAGGGAACCTTCTGGATACGGACTTTTGACGGGTCCAATCCTGACTCCAGAACCGAGGCCAAAGCATCAGCACCTTTCAAGGAACACGCAACGCTATCACACACCCGCACAGTCAGAGGTGCAGGAAGCGTTTCGCCTTCGCGCACGATATCAAAATGATGATAGAAACTCGCAACCTCAAAAACTTCGGCTTGGGACAACCGCATTTCTTCTGCCAGGGCTTTCAGGTGCTTTGCTTCAAGACACCCATATTCATCCTGGATCTTGTGCAAGTGCTCGATCAACAGATCGCGCTGACGCGACTCCCCATCCAATAGAACACGGACGTCTTCAAGTGCGGCCTCATCAAGCTGGCGGCCCTTGGGCTGGGACGGCTTTCTGGAAAGCCCCTTGCCGAATGTCATATTGCTTCTTCCCGACTGGCTATTTTCCGCTAGAAGACGCCGGTCAGTCACAATTGGCAAATCATCAATGATGATTTTTTGATCACCTCAGGTGATCAAAAGTCTTTCAAGATCTCAGGCACGGCGGCTAGAAGTGCCGAAGAAACTGGCAATGCAGGCTCTCGCGTCGGAACAACAAGACCAAGGCTCGCGCTAATATCTGGCTCGACCAACTCCAAAACCTGCGAACCTGCACTCAAGCCTTGCTCGACCTGCAAACGCGGTAAAATTGTCACCAACCCACCCTGCCTGACAAGCGCCAGAATTGCATTGAAGCTGTTGGATTCAAAACGTGGAACCGGGCTCACACCTGCGCTGTGAAACGCCGTATCGATGATCCTCCTGTTCTGCATGTCTTCCGTCAGCAGACATAAAGGCAGCTCAGCGGCAGCTTTCCAGGAAATGCCGTCTTCGTCCCCCTTGGGAAGGACAAAACTCTGCGCTGCAACAAGTGAGTATTTTTCATCGTAAAGAGTAATCGACGTTCTGCCAGTCACGTCCGGCTTGTTCAGATACGTCAGGCCCGCATCGAGACTAAAATCGTCAAGGCCCGCCTCTATGAGATCTGAAGACATCGACAACAGGCGAAAGGTCATGTCTGGATAACAGCTTGCCACCGCACCACACAGCTTTCCCGCATATGGGGCCGCCGATGGCACCACACCCATTCGCAGATTGCCGGAGGGGCTCTCTGAAGACGACAGGTCTTGCACGAGGCCACCGCAGTCAGACAAAATCCGCCGAGACCAAGCAAGAATGCGCGCGCCCTCAGGAGTAAACCCCTCAAACCGTTTCCCCCGAAATATCAGCGGCGTTGCCAGTGCTGTTTCAAGTCTCCGAATACGCGCCGACAGCGCTGGCTGGGACAGCCCGCAAGCCGCCGCAGCACGGGCAAAATGCCTATGCTCAGATAACGCCAAGAGCAAGCGCAAATCAATCAGATCAAATGGTGGCAAGCGGTCCATCATTTCGCGTTGACCCCCCTCCGGTCATCAACTTTATATCTTAGAGTGCATGCCTAGAGCGAAGACACCAAATGGCCACCATCGACAGGAAAAACAGCTCCTGTCATGTAACGGGAGGCTTCGCTGGCGAGCAAAAGGAAAGGCCCATTCAGATCGTCAAGGTCACCGATACGGCGCATCGGCACGCGAGAAATCATTTCCTGCCCCGCTTGGGTTTCAAAGAACCCTTCATTTATCTCGGTTTCAAAATACCCCGGCGCCAATGCATTCACCCGGACATTGTGACGAGCCAACTCAAGGGCCAGGGCCTTTGTCATTTGGATAACGCCAGCCTTGGAGATGGCATAGGATGCCAAGTCCTTGCTCACACGAACACCCAGTACAGACGAAATATTGATGATTGACCCGCCATCAGCGGTGTCCCGCCAATGTCGGCCGCAAGATATTGCCATGAGCCAGACACCGCGCAGGTTGACGCCCATAACGGCATCAAAATCTTCCGCAGTCTGATCCAGCGCAGCCCCTTCGCGCGCAATGCCTGCATTGTTGACCAGCACATCGAGACCGCCAAAAGTCTCGACCGCCTTGGCCCTGCATGCATGAATGGAGGCACCATCCTTGACATCAAGCTCGATGGGGCAAACGCTTGCGGCACCAAGCGCCATAAGCCTTGGACGCATTTCTTCCAAACGATCAATTCTGCGTGCCGCAATCGCCACATGTGCACCATGCGTTGCACATAACTCAGAGAAGTGCGCTCCCAATCCACTGGATGCACCAGTCACAAGGACCCGCTTGCCCGAAAGGTCTGTTCCGAGATCCATTTGTCCTCCCAACGCCCCGCAATCGTTTTCCAATCACATCAGGACATCTCAAGGCAAAGCACCTTGGCTCCCAAGTCAAGCTGTTAGATGAGAAAACGCTGCGACAACCCGCTGATATACATCGCGTTTGAACGGGACGATCAAGGATGGAAGCTTGTCGGCAGCGGTCCAGGCCCATTCACAGAACTCTGGCTTATGGCCGTCTGGAGGGGATAAAACATCGATCTCGGACTCTTTGCCCTCAAAACGTACTGCATACCATTTTTGAGCCTGGCCGCCGTATTTTTTTCGTCTTGAGTTAGCCAGTATTTCTGCCGGATAGTCGTAGGTCAGCCAACCATCTGTCTCCGCAATTACCGTTGCAGAACGAATTGACGTTTCCTCATAAAGCTCTCTGAGAGCCGCCTTCTGGGGGTCTTCCTTTGCATCGATTCCGCCCTGCGGCATTTGCCAAGAATACTCATAGTGAGATGCTCCCTGACCATCATCACGTTTTCCGACCCAGACCTTGCCCTGATCGTTCAAAACCATAATCCCGACGCACGGGCGATAGGGCAGCCCATTTTCGACAGTTGGGAAACCCTGAGCAGTTTGATTGATGGTCACAAAGTTATCTCATCTGTCTATTGTGGCGCTTACAGGAACAAGCATTAGGCCTCGTTCCTCAAGGTCTCGACCCCAGATTTCCAACTGCTTGACCGTGATCGGAAGTGCAGACCCGGACGCAACAGCAATTCCGCGGGCACGCGCAATGCCTTCGAGTTGCAACAGCTTGGCATTAATTTCATCTTCACGAGGAACAGTATCAAGCACAACGTCCACAGAGCTAAACGGTGCTTTAACCTCCGCAGCAACCTCATCGGAGCTGCTACGAGAGGACGTTCCATTATCAACGAACATCAAACCCCGCTCGCGCAATTTCTCTAAAAGATACTGCATAGACGGCCGTGTGGACGTATAGCGCGCGCCCATATCATTGATAACACCAACATAATTGGTGACACGGGTTAAAAGCCAAGCGAGCCGGTCCATCATTTCTGCAGGGCGCAGACTGACGAGCAGCGTGTGCGGCCCTGGATCATTGTCGGGGAAATCGAATGGCTCAAGCGGAAGCTGCAAAAGCAACTCATGCCCCTTAGAGCGAGCGCTTTGCATCCAGCGGTCCAGATTAGAACCATAGGGCGCCATTGCAAAAGTGACATCCACGGGCAGTCTGTCGATCGCGTTTTGCGTTCCACTTTCACTCAAGCCCAGTCCCCCAATGATCACTGCTATCTTGGGAATTGATGCAAAATCAGTTGAAAATGGACGCGCATAAGCATCAAGCGGCCTCACACCACTTGAGCCGATCTTAGGCAAGAAACCGTAATCGGTCCTCTCACTCACCCTTGGATCCGGATTGATCAGCTGACTGCCAGCAACGCCATCTTCCCCTGTCTTGGCTTGCAGCTCATAGCGCGGTCCGAGACTGGAGTTCTCTGCCTTAGGACGAAGATTTGGGCCCAGATCACCATCGAGGGACGGATTAATCTCAACAACTTCAATGTCACGAGACGACAATCCTTCAACGGTATTTTCTAGCGGAACAACCGCAACCGGCTCACCACCATACGGGTCGTCCACCGCCCCCATCCAAATGACGGCTGTGGTCCCTAAAACACTCAATATACCTAAGCCAATCAGTCCAAAAGGGAGCCGGAAAATTTTCCGTTTGCCCAACCCTAAAGGAGCTGTGAGATCTTCGCTCGCCATAGCGTTCGTAAGGTATCCTGTGTTTTACGTCCCCATTACATCAAGCTCAGCCGTACGCTCAAAAGCGCACGGCTGTAAGGACTTCATTTAGTTAGGCGCTGAGGCCGCATCACCTACAGGAGGAAATGCAGCGTTGACCTGCGTACCGCGCAGCAGGTCAAGCGCAAGGTTCAGCTGCTTGTCGTCCTTGGAATCGGCAGGCACATAAGCTTGGCTTCCAGACTGTTCTTTCTCGCCATCCTTGTCCTCAGACTCCAGATGACCGCGCAGTCCAGCCTCACCTGTGGTGGTTGCCCGTCCCTTCATATCATCAGGTAAATCCTGCAAGCTTTCGATATCCGGCTGGATACCTTTGGCCTGAATAGATGTTCCCGACGGAGTGTAGTAACGCGCTGTCGTCAGACGAATTGCGCCATTTGCACCCAGAGGAATGATCGTCTGCACAGAGCCCTTACCGAAAGAGCGTGTGCCAAGCACCGTCGCACGACGATGATCCTGAAGGGCCCCCGCCACAATTTCCGAAGCAGAAGCAGAGCCACCGTTAACAAGAATGATTACTGGTTTGCCATCAGTCAGATCACCGCTGCGGGCGTTATAACGCTGTGTTTCATCTGAATTACGACCGCGCGTAGAGACAATTTCACCACGATCCAGGAAAGCATCCGAAACAGCAATTGCCTGATCGAGAAGACCGCCAGGGTTGTTCCGCAGATCGATAATGAAGCCCTTCAGGTTATCTTCTCCGATCTTTTCGGATGTCTCTTCAATGCCTTTTTTCAGGCCATCGAACGTCTGCTCATTAAACTGAGTGATACGAATATACCCGACATCACCTTCTTCGCGCCAACGAACCGAACGAATCCGAATGATGTCCCTTGTAATCGTTATGTCGAATGGCTCACCCGCGCCTTCGCGGCGAATGGTAACAACGATATCAGTCTTGACCGGTCCGCGCATTTTCTCAACGGCTTCATTCAAGGTCAGGCCCTGAATTTGTTCACCATCAATATGGGTGATCAAATCGCCACCTAGAACGCCAGCCTTGAACGCAGGTGTGTCATCAATGGGCGTCACCACCTTAACGTAGCCATCTTCCATGGTCACCTCGATCCCAAGACCACCAAACTCACCGCGCGTCTGCACCTGCATGTCCCGGAAACTTTTCGGACTCATGTAGCTGGAGTGCGGATCCAGAGATGTCAGCATGCCATTGATCGCATTTTCGATCAGCTCGGCATCGTCAGGCGTCTCGACATAGTCAGAGCGAACCCGTTCGAAAACATCTCCGAACAGATTGAGCTGACGATACGTGTCAGAGGCAGCTGCATGCGCCTCGTCGCTGACACGAAAAGGGACCTGGGCGAGGGTGACGGCAGCAACAGCTCCCATCAATGTGCCGACGAGCAGCAGTGAAGCTTTCCGAATCATCCGCGAACCTTTTCTTCTTCGGTGCGTGCCCACCAAGGTGTGGGATCCACTGCACTTCCGTCTTTTCGAAATTCAACATACAAGATCGGCTGAGAAGAACCCAGACCAATCGTGGAGGCACTCGCCCATTTGGTGGTGCCCATAACGCCTACCGGCTCTCCGGCAAGTACGAATTGCCCTAACTCAGCGTCGATTCGGTCCATTCCAGCTAGAAGGACATGGTAACCGCCGCCGGTGTTCAGGATCAAGAGCTGGCCGAACGAACGGAATGGACCAGCATATACAATCCACCCGTCTGCAGGTGACGTAACAGGCGAGCCTGCACGGGTCGTAATCGACTGACCTTGAGTGAGGCTGCCAAACTCGTCTTTTTGACCAAAGTCGCGGAGCATCTGACCCGCAACCGGTTTTGGCAGCCGGCCTTTGGTGTTCTCGAACGCCAAAGCGGGGGCCAAACGCCCAGGATCCGCAAAGGGATCCTCCTGACGTTGTCCACCTAAACGGGCCTGACGCTCTGCTTCGCGAGACTTTGCCGCAGCCGTTCTCGCGCTCTCAATTTCTGTTTCCAGATCAGAGATCAAATCTTTTAGAGACACGGCTTTTCCCGCCAGTTCCTCTGCCCTTTGCTTTTCTTGTGCCAGCTGTCCAGCCGTCTTGTCACGTTCTTGACGCTTCACACTCAGCAACAATTCTAGGCGTGATTTTTCCTCTGCAAGGCGCATTGTATCGCCTCGTAAACTGGTTTTTTCAGTCGCAATTGTGGACTTTAAACGGCTTAATTCTGCCAAATCAGATGCAAGTGCCTCGGTCTCAACGCGAAGCTCGGGCATGACAGCGTTGAGCAAGATCGCGCTGCGCACTGCCGCAAGCGCGTCACTCGGTCGCACGGCTAACGCTGGAGGAGGACGGCGACCGATCCGCTGGAGAGCAGCAAGAACTTCCGAAAGCACACCATTGCGCTCATGTAGAGACAGCCTGACGGCATCCTCGTTCGCGCCAAGACGCATAAGACGGCGGTCCGTATCATTGAGCTCAGTCTCCAAGCCCTTGATCGTATCAGCGGTGCCCAGGATTTTTCCATTCAGGCTTTCCCGGTCACGATCGATCAGCTGAATTTCACGCGCGATCTCTGTCTGACGCTGAGAAGACACTTCGATATCACGCCCAATAGAGAGCAACTCCTGCTCACGCTCCTGTTTTTTTGCAAGTGCAGCTGCAACCTCTGCAGACACTTTCACTGCAGCATCCTCAGCACTTTTCTGAGGCGTAGTTTCGGTGGATATCGCAGGTTGCAGCGCAAAAGACAGCAAGAAACCGAAGGCCAACAGGAGAGACCTTCCCTTCAGCAAGCGACCAGCCCCCCATATTAGGGACCTCCATTCACGGCCTGCCTGCAATTTGTTCTTGCTCAGAAACAACATGTAAAATCGATACCTAGCGTATCGTTAAGGAAGCGTTTACCAATCCAACATTCGAACGAATTGGTCCGGTAAGAGATAGCGACCGATTAAGGCGATAACCGGGCGCTTCTGTCTACAGCATCTCCCAGATAAACAACTCACTCTTCACTATCAAAACCTTGGTGTGCAATAGATAAAACTGCTTCATTCCTTGGCCATAATTTGAAGGCAAGGTCTTAGCGTATCAACAAGGACACACCGCTAGATATCACAAGTCTAGAAATGGTTTTTCCATTTCGCCACATTAGATAGCGTTTACGGGACGCAAATTTGGATACAGGAGATTTTCGAAACATGAAGCTTTCTAAAATAACAGCAACAATTATGGCTTTGAGCCTCTTCAGTGCAGGTATCGGGCAATCCGCGGCTGTAATAGCAGCCCCACTTGCCAATTTCTCGATGAATGCCCCTACGCCAGACACAAATTCAGTGCATTCAGAGTTTGTACAGGTCTCTGAGAAAAAACGCGCCGGTCATAAAACAAAAAACACCAACGTCAATAAAAGACACAAGAATACAAATATCAATAAAAAAACTAACAACACGACTAAAAATCGCAACAACAACAACAACAACAACAACACAGTAAACCGCAATGTGAACAACACTACAATCAACCGCAATGTAAATGTAAATGTTGTTAAGCGCCCGAGCGGTTGGCACGGCCAATACTGGGGCAGGGCCGTGTTCGGCATTACGCTCGGAACCATCATCATCGTTGCAGCGAACACGCCACCACCACCGCCAGATCCAACCCTTTGCTGGACATGGAGCAACAGCGCCTTGACCGAAGGCTTCTGGTACTACTGCACAGGTGACTAAAGTCCAAACTCATAAGCCGCCTGGAACACGTTTCCGGGCGGTGTCTTACCATATCTATTCGCGGTGATAGGGATGGCCTGATTGGATCGTCAGGGCTCTATAGACCTGCTCTGCCAACAAAATACGCACGATCTGATGCGGCCAGGTCATTGCGCCAAAGGCAATTCTCAGGTCAGCTCTGGCCAACAATTCCTCGCCATGACCATCTGCACCACCGATGGCAAAGACAACATCTTGAATGCTATCGTTTTTCCAGGCGTCGAGTTTTGAGCTAAAAGCCATGCTGCTCATCGACTTGCCATGCTCGTCGAGCACGATGAGGCGGGCACCGGTCGGAAGACCCGCAATGAGTGCATACGCCTCTTCAGCTTTTCGCTCGCTGGCGCGTTGCGCACGGCTTTCGGACAATTCATTGACCGTTACAGCAGTTACACCCAAGCTACGGCCGCACTTACGCGCCCTGTCGACATAGCGGTCGAACAGTTCCTTGTCGGCACCGGACTTCATGCGCCCGATACAGGCGAAAACAAATCGCATAAGCTACCCCGCCGGGACACTAGGTGTTAGTCCCGGCACGTTGTGAACTCGTTCAAAGCAACGCTTTAACTAACGTACTTTGGAAGGTCTTCTGGCTCAGGAGACCACATTTTTTCGAGGTTGTAAAAACCGCGAACTTCGGGCCGGAACACATGAACAATCACATCGCCAGCATCGATCAGCACCCAATCGCAAGTGTTCATACCTTCAACACTTGGATTGCCGCCACCGGCAAGCTTCACGTCACGCACGAGGTAATCGGCGATTGCCCCCACATGACGATGGGACCGACCCGACACGATCACCATCTGATCGGCCAGAGAGCTCTTAGCCCCGATTTCAAGAGTTACAATGTCCTCAGCCTTAGCATCTTCAAGGCTGGCGAGAACTGCATCGATCAGCTCTCCCGTAAGATCAGTTCTTGCGGAAGACTCTACTGGAGTGGACGCCGTGGTCCCCTCGTTTTCAAAGGTCGTGGTCAGGTGTCGTGCCTTTCAGATTAAAGCCCCCAGGCACGCATGCCTGGAAGAAAATTGACCGTACCTCGATCACCCTCACGGTGATCGACTTTAAGACTACGCCTTCGGACTTGGCACTTTCAAGACAGCCAAGAAATCAGAAAGCTTCACTTTTCGTTACGTTTGTTTGTTCTGCCTCAAGCGCGTCGACGAAGTTGCATCGAGAGCGGTATGAAGAAATGTCCAAGCCGGCGGCTTCAGATCTGGCAGAAGCTGGGCATCCATCTCTGGAACCCGGCACCTTTCAAAGGCTTTCGCCAATGGTGACCCTAGTGTCGCCAAGGACGCTCCTGGTCGGTCAACAACCGCCACAGGAACGCTCTTCATTATATTGCGCCAATCTTGCCAACTGTGAAAACCAGCCAGATTGTCTGCACCCATAATCCAGACGAACCGAAGTGCAGGCCGCTTTACCAGCAGCATTTCTATGGTTCTAGCCGTAAAACGTGAACCGAGGGTAATTTCATGCGCCGTCACTTTCATCTTTGGATGATCCGCCAGCGCACGCGTCATATGCACACGCTTTTCCAAAGGTGCAAGCTCGGAATGATCCTTTAAGGGATTTCCCGGTGTCACCAACCACCAAATCTGATCAAGACAAAGTCGCTTGAGGGCCGTCTCTGCCACAAGCATATGGCCCGAATGAGGCGGATTGAAAGACCCCCCGAAGATTCCGATCCGATTGCCCGGCTCGGCATGGGGCAGCCTGTACCAATCCGGCGCTCCCTCTCCCAGCCCAGCTCCCCCACTCATGAACGCGTCTGTCCCTTGCCGCGCACCAAGTATTTAAAACTGGTCAGCTGCTCGACACCCACAGGTCCACGGGCATGCATACGACCCGTCGCGATACCGATTTCAGCCCCCATGCCGAACTCACCACCGTCTGCAAACTGGGTGGAGGCATTGTGAAGGACGATGGCCGAATCCACCTTCTGAAGAAACTCGCTTGCTGCTGCTGGGTCTTCAGCAAGGATACAATCGGTGTGATTGGAGCCATAGAGCGCGATATGGTCAACCGCAGCTTCAAGACCGGCCACAACCTTCACCGACAGAATCGCGTCAAGATACTCGGTGCTCCAGTCGTCTACCGTCGCCGGAACGACATCCTCACACAGCTCACGGGTACGCACATCTCCGCGAACTTCACAGCCTGCATCTTGCAGGGCTTTCACAATCACCGGCAGGTGACTGTTTGCGACAACCTCATCAACCAACAGCGTTTCAAGTGCACCACAAATACCGGTTCGACGAAGCTTTGAATTGACGACAAGCTCAACAGAGGAGTTCAAATCTGCCGACTTATCAATGAAGATGTGCACCAGGCCTTCAAGATGGGCAAAAACGGGCACACGCGCTTCATCCTGAACGCGCGCAACAAGGCTCTTGCCTCCCCGCGGTACGAGCACATCCAGATTGCCGTTAAGTCCCTTAAGCATCTCCCCAACAGCGGCACGATCTGTTGTTGGCACCATCTGGATGACATCTTCCGGCAGGCCAGCAAACTTCAGGCCCGACTGCAGAGCTGCATGAATGGCCATATTGGAATGGATTGTGTCGGAACCACCACGCAGAACAACCGCGTTGCCTGCCTTCAGGCACAATGCCCCCGCATCAGCTGTCACATTCGGACGGCTTTCATAAATAACACCAATGACGCCAAGCGGAGTACGCACCCGATTAATCTGCAGCCCGTTGGGCCGATCCCATCCAGCCATAACGCTTCCGACCGGGTCCTCTAGTGTAACAATGGCTTCCAACGCCTGCGCAATGGCTTCAATCCGCTCTTCGCTCAGCGTGCCACGATCCAGGAATGCTGCTGTCTGCCCATTCGCCTTCATGGCGGTAAGATCCTTGGCATTGCCTGTCAGGATTGCCGGCATCGCAACACGAACGGCCTTCGCCATCTCGCGCAACGCCAGATTCTTGGTCTCTGCTGGTACAGTCGCAAGAGTGCGTCCGGCAACACGTGCACGTTGGCCGATATCTGCCATAATGGCCTGAACGTCGTTTGCCTTATCCACCATCATTCCGTCTCGCGTTTCAGCCCGAATTTCCAGTTTATATTTCTGGGCCATTCTTCCGATACAGCTATATTACCTAGCGCCAGTCAACATTGCATCGTTCAGTACAAGGTCATCGCGATGAACCATTTCTGACCGGCCCGGGTATCCGACAATCGCTTCAATTTCGCGGCTATTACGCCCTGCAATCATCCGCGCCTCATCATCGTCATAGGCGATTAAACCACGGCCAATGTCCTTGCCCTCCGGATCAAGCACCTTGACTGCATCGCCTCTGGAGAATTCCCCAGTCACTTTTGTTACACCCGCCGGAAGAAGGCTGTTGCCCGATTGAAGCGCTTTAACTGCTCCAACATCGAGACTGATCTCACCGCGCGGTTCCAGATGACCACCGATCCACGCCTTGCGCGCAGACCCGGGTGTTTCCAGTGCCCTGAACCAAGTCGCTCGCGCTCCCTCGTCCAATCGTTTCAAAGGGTTGAACTCTTTGCCTGACGTAATGACCATAGTCGTTCCCGCCGCAGTGGCGATCTTGGCCGCATCAATTTTCGTCTTCATACCGCCACGTGAAAGCTCAGACCCGGCACTTCCCGCCATTGCTTCGATTTCATGCGTGATCCTTGGGACTTCAGGCAGGAACACCGCGTCTGGATTTTGCTGAGGTGGTGCCGTGTAAAGGCCATCAATGTCCGACAAAAGCACCAGACAGTCAGCGCTTGCCATCGTCGCCACTCGCGCGGCCAACCGGTCGTTGTCTCCATAACGGATTTCCGAGGTCGCAACGGAATCGTTTTCATTGATAATTGGCACGGCACCGAATTTCAGCATGGTGCCGATTGTCGCGCGCGCATTCAGATATCGTCGACGCTCTTCAGTGTCCCCAAGCGTCAACAGGATTTGACCGGCCTGAATTCCATACTGCCCGAAGCAATCGGCATAGGCTTGCGCAAGAGAGACCTGGCCAACCGCAGCGGACGCCTGGCTTTCCTCAAGCTTAAGTGGACCTTTCGGTAGGCCAAGAATACCGCGCCCCAGAGCAATCGACCCTGAGGACACAACGACTACTTCCGCACCCTCTTTTACCAGAGCGACAAGATCGGCCACCATAGCTTCAAGCCAGTCACGCTTGAGCTTGCCATCTCCAACGAGAAGGGCAGACCCAATTTTGACGACTAAGCGGCCATCAATGACAAGAGGACGCAAGGCAGACATCAGGGATGCCATCCCTCCTGTTCCTTGGCCGGCAACTGATTGGCAGCGTCTTGCTTGTCCTTATCAATGGCGCGCATGATCATGCGCAGAACACGCTCTACATTGTGCCCACTGGCCGCCGAGAGGATCAAAGGCTTCTGGCCGCACGCCGCTTCAAGCGATGCTGCCTTTTCCTCGATCATCTCATCGGTCAGCGCATCGGACTTGGACAACGCGACAATCTCGGTCTTGTCCATCAGGCCATGGCCATAGGCTTCCAGCTCGCCGCGTACTACACGATAGGATTCGCCCGGATCCTCTTCATTCGAGCCATCCACAAGGTGCAGCAGGACGCGGGTCCGCTCAACATGACCCAAGAAACGGTCACCGAGCCCAATTCCTTCATGTGCCCCTTCAATCAAGCCCGGAATATCGGCCATAACAAAGCTATTGCTATCAATTTTCACAATACCAAGGTTCGGATGGAGCGTGGTGAAGGGATAATCTGCAATCTTCGGCTTGGCTGCAGAAACCGCTGCAATGAAGGTTGATTTACCAGCATTTGGCAGGCCGACAAGGCCAGCGTCAGCAATCAGCTTCAATCTCAACCAGACCCATTTTTCCTCACCTTCCAGACCCGGATTGGCGCGGCGCGGTGCCTGATTGACGGAAGATTTGAAGTGCGCGTTGCCGAACCCGCCGTTGCCACCACCGAGCAGAAGAACCTTCTGCCCAATTGTTGTCAGATCAGCGATGACAGTCTCATTGTCTTCTTCAAGAATCTGTGTGCCGACAGGAACCTTCATGACGACATGTCCGCCGTCAGCACCAGTTCTGTTCTTACCCATGCCGTGGATGCCGGTTTCGGCCTTGAAATGCTGCTGATAGCGATAATCGATCAACGTATTCAAACCATTGACGCATTCAACATAAACATCACCGCCACGGCCGCCATCCCCGCCGTCAGGTCCGCCGTATTCGATATACTTTTCACGTCGGAACGAGATACAGCCTGCGCCGCCATTACCGGAACGGACAAAAATCTTGGCCTGATCGAGGAATTTCATGTTCTTGTCTTTCTATTGTCCGTCGTAGCCGTCATGTCGATACCGGACTTTTAAAATTCTGTCTCACCAGCTCCATGTGCCAGTTTTCTGCGACGTTTCCGCGCGCCAAACTCATGGAAGCCCCGTCCCCGACCACCGTAAAACCAAGTTTCTTCAGGACATTCTTCGAGCCTGCATTGTCCTTCATGACCTCAGCGCGCAGGCTTTTGATGCCGGTCGCAGCGAACACCCAGCGCAAAGCTGCAGCCAATGCCTCAGTCATATAGCCTTTTCTCCAATAAGGCTCGCCAAGCCAATAGCCGATCCCGGGTGCTTCTTGCAACTCTCGCAGCACAATCACGCCAATCAACTGCCCTTCTTGGCTAACGGCGAAATCCGCCTGGCCAAAACGACGCCAGTCCTGTGCGATCTCCTCAGTCTTTTTCAAATAGGCCTCGCCCTGCACCCGGTCATAAGGATGCGGCACACGCGACAGCATCTTGGAAACTTCATAATTACCGCACAGCAGCTCTAGCCGCTCCAGGTCAGAAGACCGGAGCGGTCTGAGTTTCAGCCGTTCTGTGGCAAGCGTTGGTAGGTTCATGCCGCAGCCCTCCGCCGATCAAAAGCGGCTCTTTCCAAACGCACCACAATGCAGGACACATCTCGGTCCAATGGCTTGGCAAAACGCATTGTCTTGCAAGCCGGCTTGAAGCCATGCTTCCGCAACAGACCGCGTGAAGCGACATTGTCCTCGAATGCGCGCGCCGCAATCGCCTGACAATCATGCGTCCTGAAAGCCCAGCCCAAGATGGCCTCAACCGCCTCATCAGCATAACCAAAGCCCTGAAAAGGTCGGCCCAGCCAATAGCCAAGTGTTGGACACTCCGGTTCCTCTGCCAGGTCTCCGGGTGCTTCAATGGCAATCACGCCAACAAACACTCCGCCCAGGGTGATCGCAAAAACAGCCTCGGCCTCCATTGGCTCTGCTGCCAATGTCTTTGCAACATACTCCTCGGCCTCACCGTCTTGGTAGGGCCAGGAACACCCTGTCAGCCAGCGAGCCACTTCAAAATCGCGCCCGCCAAGGGTAGCAATCGCGTCCGCATCGCCGGTCTGCAAAGGTCTAAGTAAAAGGCGTTTCGTTTTCAAAACCGGAAGCATCACGCCGTCCTCCCCCAAGTTTTGAGCGAGGCCCAAACTGCGCGCTCCAGATTGAAACGCTCAATTGGCACCGTGCCCCGTGCCCCAACCGAATGGATGATCGATTGGTCCCGGTATTGAAAACCAGATTTGGCAAGGACACGCCGGGACGCAGGATTGGTCACCCTGCAGCCCCCTGTCAACTCGTCCATCGAACCGTTGGTAAAGGCGTGATCGACAAGTGCATGAACAGCTTCCGTTGCCAGCCCGTCACCCCAGAAGGGCTCACCAAGCCAATAGCCGATGTGAACCGGGCCACCAGCTTCCGCCTCGCCATATTTTGCGACACCGATAAACCGGCCAGTTGTTGCCATACGGATTGCAAAGGTCGCGTTGTTGTCCCGGTATATCTCAGCGCGTTTGATCAAGGCTTTGGCATTATCGAGCGAAAATGGATGCGGCATGCTCGACAGGTTCATGGCAATGCGATGATTGTTCGCCAGGAACATAATATCAGGCAGATCGTCCGTTCGCGGCATATCAAGCCGAACACGGACAGCTTCCTGCGGCGAAGGGGCAGCCGCACCCCGACAACTTTCGTCTAAGAGACCATCACTCTCAACAACCATGTTTCTAACTCCAGTCAAAATTCAAAGAAAAAGGGGAGATGGCGCTCCATCTCCCCTTGAACTTTGACTGGTTCATCTTGAACCGCCGGGGCGATGAGGCGCCGGCGGTTTTTGATAACACGTCGACTTTACTCCGCTGCTTCCGCCACTGGAAGCACGTTAATGAAGGTTCGCTTGTTGGCTTTAGCCTGGAATTCCACTTTGCCTTCGACGACTGCGAAGATTGTGTGGTCCTTGCCCATGCCAACGCCCGTGCCAGGATGCCATTGCGTGCCACGTTGGCGCGCAATGATGTTGCCCGGAATTACAGCTTCGCCACCATACTTTTTGATGCCGAGACGGCGACCAGCGGAATCGCGACCGTTGCGGGACGAACCACCTGCTTTTTTATGTGCCATGAGGGTGCTCCTCGTTTCTCGTAGTTGGAGTCAGAACAATGAAATGGAGGCGATTATTCGCCGCCCAGTTCCTTGGCCTGCTGAAGCCAGTTATCGCGCTCGATGCGGCCCTTGAAGCTCAAGGCATCGTCGACGCGGGCGATGTCGTCTGCGGAGAAGCCAGCGACCTGCGCGTAGGTTGTGATACCCAGCGCGTTCAGCTTCTTCTCCAGAACCGGACCAACACCAGAGATCTTTTTGAGATCATCGGCCTTGCCTTCCGGCGCTGTGAACAACGGCGTGACAGCTTCATCGCTATCGGCTACCGGTGCTTCTTCCTTGGCTGCGGCCTTCCGTGCAGCCTTTTTAGCAGGCTTGGCACCAGCTGCCAGAATGTCAGTCACCTTGATGAGGGTGAAAGACTGGCGATGGCCGTTACGGCGGCGGGAATTCTGACGCCGACGCTTCTTGAAAATGATGATTTTGCGATGGCGGCCTTGATCGACCACCTCAGCAACAACAGTGGCGCCTTCGATAAGCGGAGCACCAACAGTTGTATCTGTGCCATCGTTGAGCATCAGTACTTCGTCAAATGTGACAGTACCACCAGCTTCAACGTCAAGCTTTTCGATCTTCAGGAGATCGTCTGTTGCGACGGTGTATTGCTTACCGCCGGTCTTGATCACTGCGAACATGTCTCGCACGTCCTTCTTTTCGTTTTTAATCACGCCTCGCCTTTAGTGGCTAAGGTCGCGTTCCTTAAATCCTGTCCTTCGGCGCCCATAAAGCCTCTCGTGCGAGATGCCCGGGTCTTTGCGGTTGGCTGTTTCGGAGATTATCCGGTACGGTCGACCAGGCCTTAGAACAAAGAGAAACGGCGGAATCGTTCCCAAATCCACCTTTTCAAGCTCGCGCACTATATGCATGGGCAGATCTGAGTCAACGCAAAACTGGCTTTAGGGCGGCATTCTCGCCCAGTTTTGAGTTCGGCATGTTCGTGCAGATGAGATCCTTGGCCAACTTACCAACAACTGGCCAGCTTCACCAGCCTGCCAACCAGTTTTCGTTATTTTGCAAATGCTTACAAAAAAGCTTGCAAACACCCAAACTGCCCCTTGCGAGGGAGGTGCGCCTTGGCTATGTTCCGCGCCACTTGAGACCCATTTATCTTAAAGTACCGCGGGGAGGTGCCAGAGTGGTTGAATGGGACGGTCTCGAAAACCGTTGAGCGTGCAAGCGTTCCGAGGGTTCGAATCCCTCTCTCCCCGCCATAACTTTTCCCACT
Source organism: Roseibium algae (assembly GCF_037783265.1). Taxonomy (NCBI): domain Bacteria; kingdom Pseudomonadati; phylum Pseudomonadota; class Alphaproteobacteria; order Hyphomicrobiales; family Stappiaceae; genus Roseibium; species Roseibium algae. The sequence goes on along the minus strand of NZ_JBAKIA010000020.1, from coordinate 2,171 downwards.
CTCCGCCATTTCGGCGAACCGCAGAATTCCGCGAATGTTCAGAAAACGGCCAACCTTGAATAGAGGCTGGTATCGTTCATGGTATCGCGCAAGGTATCGACCGTCGTCTCCCTTGACGCCGTCCGTCAGGGACGCCGCGATCAATCGCCCCCACCTCCGTCCGGAACACCGAAACCCGGGAAGCCGAGAACTCCCTCTCCCGGCCCCAATCTGGTCCGGTCCCAAAATATTTATCTTTTTCAGGTTCGATGGCCGAAACATTTGGATCCGACACGCCGTGCGGCACCGATCCGGATCAGCCTCGGTGCATGTCCGCACAAGGAAGCGCGGCATCAGGCTGACCTCCTGATTGGTTATGCGCGGCGACTGTTCGGACGGGCGGGACAACTGGGCGTGACAGACGATCAACCAAAGAAAGACGGCTTCTCGGAATACACCGATGAAGAACTCGAGGCCAAGCTGACCGATCCGAACCGAAGGGGAGAACTCATCGGCGAGCTCCGCGTCTATCAGAAAATCATTTCAAGCCCGCCCCCTTCAGACAGCCCAGCAGATCAAAAGATGTTCGCGGCCATGCGGGGGTTCGTCCAGCTGTCGAAAGAGATCTCTGATCCAGAAAACGCCAATCCCCTCGTTGTAGACAACTTCGAAACGCTTCAGGCGAAGTACACGAGCGATCTGGAAGCCGCTTTCACTGAAAAGGACAGTGCCGCTCGAACGGCTGATCCAAGAGAGGAGACTGCCCGAAGGGCAAGAGCACTTGCTGAGCGCACTGGCGTTTCAGTTGGATACGGGGGATCACCTGAAAAACCGCTGGACGCCAACTTCGGGACTCAACCTCGAGAAGGGTCTCAAATGGTCGAAGCGGCTAGTACGGCATCTAAAGACCGGGAAAAGACACGGCACTACGGTCTGGGTGAAGCAGACGGCGACGTGGCTGACTTTACAATCCACAAAAAGCCTGATCCGCCTACCGAAACGACGGCGGCTCCGGATTGCATTTTGGATAGCCCCGTTCAGACCGCCACAATGCCTGAACAGCCTGCTGCGAATTCGGACGAACATATACCCACCTATAAACTCGACCGTAGATTCATCGAACGACCCGCGTCTTCCGCTCCGCTGTTCTCTGTCGTCGCAAAAGAAAATCTGGATGCATGGGAGAAACGAAGGGCAACCAAGTCCGGAAAATCAACCGACGTCGCTTCGGCCCGCACTCGCTGTGAGTTGTTCATTGAACTGGTTGGCGACCATCCGGCAGACACATATGTGCCGTCCGATCTGCAAGCCTTCATCGAACTTCTCAGATTCTATCCAGCGAAGATGTCTGACCGCCGCAAGGGTCTCAGCGCCCGGGAAATTATTTCCGATAACACCGACCTTCAGCTCAAACCGTTGAGTTCGACAACGATCCGGACGCAATACGTCTCGACCGTGAAACGGATAATCGCAGAAGGCGCGCTTGGCTGGGAGTACAAGAACCCACTGGAGAATGTGAGCTTGCGCCTTCCCAAGGGACGCAAGAACAACCGAAAGGCCAAAACATCACCACTGAGTTCCTTCCAGGTCTCGACCATCTTTCGGAAGGGCGTAGAAAGCGGCTTGCTGGATAATGCGATGCTCCCCCTTCTCGGGTACCTCACCGGACGTCGTATCGGTCTTCTGACCTATACGAGTGCCGACGACATCATCGAAAAGTTCCCGGGGGTCTGGGTCCTCCAACCGAAAATGGAAATAGTCGAAGAAGAAACAGGAGCGTCCGAAGAGACGCCCTCGAAGACCGAGGAGAGCGAGGACTATTTCGTCCTTCACCGCATTCTCGAGGATATCGGTTTCATCCAGTGGGCAGTCCAGCAGGAAGGTTTCATATTCAAGGAATTGATGCGTCTGGAAGACCCGGCGAGATCCGCATCGTCTTACATGGGACGCCTGCTAAAGGCGGCAGGGGTGAAAACCACGAACAGCCGAAACCGTGAGGTGTTTCACTCGCTACGAGGCGGAAATATCGAAGACCTCCGCGAAAAATTCAAAGACAGGGAAACCCTGATCAGCCCCACTTGAGTGGTCCACTTTGAAAGTTAGTGCATGATTGGCCTTTGGTCCATCGGGATGATGGCCTCTGGCGCAGGTGGGCGGTAGCCCAATGCACTATGGGGTCGCTTGGTGTTGTA
>NZ_JBAKIA010000019.1:0-65952 GCF_037783265.1 Roseibium algae | reverse complement strand
GGATGTTCGGCAGGCTCAAGGAGTTTCGCAGGATCGCAACTCGATATGACCGAAACGCCAAGAACTTTATGTCGTCCCTCTGCCTTGCAGCGACCGTCTGCTACTGGTTATGAGTCTGAAGCCTAGGCGAGGGCGGCGCGGATTTTGTCTGCGTTGGCGACAAGAACATCATTGTCGGCCATGTCGCCTGTGTGTGGGCGCAGCGAGACACCGTCAAATCTTGGAATGACATGAACGTGGGTGTGGAAGATCACCTGACCGCCGGCAGCTTCTGAGAACTGCTGAAGCGTTATGCCATCAGCGCCGAAGGCCTTAATCAGGGCCTGTGCCATTTTCTGGGCTGTGGCCATGAGGGAAGACAGGTCTTCAAGATCAATGTCCAGAATGTTGCGCGATGCAGCTTTCGGCACCACCAGAACATGACCATCGCCGCGCGGCATGATGTCCATGATCACCATTGTCTTGTCATCTTCATAGACCTTGTGGCTGGGCAATTCTCCGCGCAGTATTTTCGCAAGAACATTTTGATCGTCGTAAGAGGCGGCGGACATGAAGCTCATCCTTCTTTGCTGGTCATGCTTGTACTGGTCTTGGACCAGATTTCGATGCTGTTGAAACTGGCATAAAATTGAGCTGTTTCAGCAGCGAAAGCTGTAAGTTTTAGGCTTAAGTCGCTGTCAACGCTGCGTTGGTGACTTAATATATTGATTCAACGGTGAGCCTGTCTGCTGGCCGGTGTTTCAAGCCCTAAGCGGTTTTCTTCAGAATGTCTTTTGACTGTCGTGTGGTTCACAAAGTGATTCAACGCGTTGAGAAAGATGATTCTTTCCAGTGTCTTGCCTGCTTTGCTTGAAGGTGTCTTGCTACTTTCCCTCATTTCGGAATGGTGCGTGCTCAGTCAGGGCGCGGTTTTCCATATCAATGGCCTCGCGTTCCCGCTCAAGATAGTCGGCCACCGCATCGCTCAACCCTTCATGAGCGATCCAATGGGCTGAGTAGGTGGTTGTCGGTAGATAGCCGCGCGCGAGTTTGTGAGCGCCTTGAGCGCCCGCCTCGACCTTGGTAAGGCCTCGTTCTATGGCGAACTCGATTGCCTGATAGTAGCAAAGCTCGAAGTGCAGGAACGGGTGATGTTCGGTGCATCCCCAGTTCCGACCGAACAGCGTGTCTGAGCCGATGAAGTTCAGCGCTCCGGCAATGTAGCGACCTTCGCGTTTGGCCATAACCAGCAGGATTTGCTCGGACATGCGTTCGTTGAGCAGGGAGAAGAGCCTGCGGTTCAGATAAGGCCGTCCCCACTTGCGGCTGCCCGTGTCCTCGTAGAATTCGTAAAATGCATCCCAATGGGCTTCGGTCAGATCCTTGCCGGTAAGCCGCTCGATCTCAAGGCCCGAGCTGACCGCACCGAGCCGCTCTTTCTTGATGGCCTTGCGCTTTCTGGAGGCGAGGGCGTTCAGAAAATCATCAAAAGTGGCGTAGCCCGGATTTTCAAAATGAAACTGTTGATCCGTGCGCTTCAGGTAGCCAATGGCTCCGAGAGCATCCCATTCCGGTTTGGTCAGGAAGGTGGCATGGGCAGAGGAGGCATTGCTTTGTTTGCAGACCTGAACCAGTCCGGAGGCAAGAGCACTCATGCCGCTGCCTTGGTGGATGGTGGGCGATAGCAGAAAACGCCGTCCTGTTGCCGGTGTGAAGGGAACCGAGATCTGGAGCTTGGGGTAATAATTTCCGCCAGCGCGGTGAAAGGCATCGGCCCAGCCGTGATCAAAGACGTATTCGCCCTGACTATGGGTTTTCAGGTAGGCGGGAACTGCGCCCCAGACTTCGCCATTGCTGCCTTCCAGAACCAGATGTCGTGGATGCCAACCAGTTTGGGCTGTCGCGCAGCCAGATTCCTCCAAAGCATTCAAAAATGTGTGTGAGATGAAGGGGTTATAGGTTGTTTCTTGAGGAAGTGATTCCATTCCCTCAGAAACAGATTCAAGCAGCTGCCGTTCTGTCTCTTGGGTTTCGTCCAGAATGAACCCGCCACCGGGTGTCGGGGACCATCCCGGATTGGCTACACTGTCCCAGACTTCAGCTGGAATATCGCTGAGCCTTGAGAGAACACGCAGTGTTGCAGGTTGATCATCCGTAGGGTCGTTCGCCGACATCAGACAGGCTCTTGGAAATTGGATTTCATATATAGAGTGTAATGCTCGAATGCTGCGCTGCAAGGGCAGGGATGGAGATCATTCCTATTTGTGTTGCTCCAGACTTTATTCAGAGCTCACTTAGGCGTCAGGATTAAAGCCTTCGAACACGATCTGGTCAGCGTAGCGGGCGGCGCGTTCGCGTTGCTGTTCGGTGCGAACAGTCCAGGTCATGATTGGCAAGCCAATGACAGATCGCCAGAACCGTGGTCCTGAGCTTGGCAGGTCATGGATGCCGTAGGAAATGAAATGCGGCCTGGTGCGCGGGATGTGGAGCATGTTTCGCTGGATGAAACGTTCCATGCGGCTGAATTTCAACAGATCCGGCCCTTTGTGTGCGCCATGGGCTACGATGCCACGCAATACTGACGGATTGTGCGCACGTGCGATTGATATCATGTCCGGATCGAACGACTTGATACACGCGAGGCCATTGTAACCAGCGACTTGATCGACGACGCGGCGGACGAAGTCTGCCTGCGCACCGGGCACCATGCGGGACTTCAGCTCGATCACCAACGGCACCTTGCCATTCACCAGATTGAACAGATCTTGCAACAGCCACAAAGTGTCTGTTCCGGTTTTCATCGGAAGTTTTACAAGATCGGAAGATATCTGCTGGAAGACTGGTCCAGAGCCCTGAACCAGTCTGTCCAGAGTGTAGTCATGATAGACTAGCGCTTCTGTGTCTGCGGTTTCCTGAACATCGACTTCAATTGCGAAATTGCCAGCCACGGCAGCGCTGATCGCAGAGGGAGTGTTCTCAATCACACCGTCATCGGCGTTGTGAAAGCCGCGATGAGCGATGGGCCGTGACAGCAATTTTGAAATCTGGTTCATGTGCTTGGGTCTCGAACTAGAACGATGCTCAGGCGATTTCGAAAATGGCTTCGATTTCGACACCAGCGCCGAATGGCAGGGATGCTGCACTGACGGCGGAGCGTGCATGACGGCCCTTGTCGCCCATGGCTTCAACAAGGAAGTCAGAAGCGCCGTTGATCACCTGTGGCTGCTGGGCAAAGTCGGGCGTTGAATTGACGAAGCCAACGATTTTCACCAGACGGACAACCTGTTCCAGGTCACCTGTGGCGGCTTTCGCCTGAGCCAGGAGGTTGATGGCACAAAGCTTTGCCGCTGACTTGCCGTCCTTGACCGACAGATCATCGCCGAGCTTGCCAGCAAATTCCAATCCGTCAGGGCCCATGGGCAACTGACCAGAGATGAAAAGCTGGTTGCCTGTGCGGACGTAGGGAACGTAGTTCGCTGCCGGGGCAGCTGCTGTCGGCAAGGTCACGCCGAGGTCTGCAAGGCGGCTTTCGATCGTTTGGGTCATGTGAGTGCTCCGAAAAGGTCAAATTCCACAAAGTCTTCGCGCAATTCCTTTAGAGCTGCAAGGCTAAAACCCCTTGATCGGTGCTTTGGGCACCTTATTTTGATCCTGCCGGTTGACGGGGCTCAAGAGTTTGTTTCAGCCTACCTCTGGCGGCTGGGGTACGAAGCGCTTAAGCTGCTGGCTGAAATAGAGAAAACTTGCGAATGGGAGACAAAATGCTGCTCAGGACCAGATCCGCCCTGCGGACGACCTGCTTTCAGGTCGTTGTAATGATTGCGGGAACGGTGCCAGCATTGGCGTCAGTGGACATGGATCTCGTACCTCATCGTGCCGTCTATGACATGGCGCTTGGTGATGCGGATGAGGCGGCCGGTGTTGTGGGTGTGTCCGGGTTGATTGTCTATGACTTTTCCGGCAGCGCTTGTGAGGGATACAGCACGTCATTCCGGTTTGTAACCGAGTTTCAGGCGCCGGATGGAGGCTCTCAGGTAACCGATCTTCGGAATTCGTCCTATGAGGGTGGCTCTGGAGAGAGTTTTCAATTCCTTTCTAAGACCTATGTCGGCGAGAAGCTGGTTGAGTCTGTTCGTGGTTCTGCCAAGCAGGATGGAGCGGTCAAGGCCGTTTCCCTCAAAGAGCCTGAAGAGCGGGACTTTGAGATCGACCCTAAGGCGCTGTTTCCTACCATGCACATGAAAGGGATCATTGAGGCTGCCAAGGCGGGCAAAAGCTTCATGACATCGGATGTGTTTGATGGTTCGGAAACCGGTGACAAGGTCTATGCCACAACGACTGTGATCGGCGCTGGACACAAAGAACCGGTGCCCGAAAGTGATGCTCCAGATGCTGGAAAATTGGCATTGCCACCGATGAATTATTGGCCGGTGACAGTTGCCTATTTCGATCCTGCAGTATCAGGGGAAGGCGAAGAAATGCCGCTCTATCAGATGTCGTTTCTGCTTTATGAAAACGGTATCAGCCGGAAGATTTCTCTCAATTATGGCAATTTCACCATCAATGGAGCAATGCGCGAGATTGAACTGCACGAGGCAGAACCCTGCGCCAAATAGGCTGGTTCTTGTCGTCTATGAAGACGGCTTGGGTGTTTTACTGAGCCGTGCCTGATGCATCAGGCCGCGCTCTACAGCTTTATCGCCGAATTTCGTGCGCAGGGTGTCCATCGCCAGTTCAGCCTGTTTTCGCCGTCCGGCACTCTCATCCAAGAGATCTTGCGGGTCGGCGAGTTCCGGTTTGACCAGGTCATTGACGCCGATGCCGATCAGACGAAAGCGCCGCCCGTCGGTTTCCTTCTCCAGAAGCTCAATGCCTGTTCTGTAAATCCTGTCGGCCAATTGGGTCGGGTCGGGTAACTGACGTGATCGGGTGATGGTTTTGAAACTGTCGGTCTTGAGTTTCAAAGTCACTGTGCGTCCGGCAATTCCCTTGTCTTTCAGGCGGCGAGAGACTTCTTCTGCCAGATTAAGAAGGATAGGGCGAAGCTTGTCGAAACTTGAGATGTCGGTGTTGAAAGTGGTTTCATTGCTGACGCTTTTGACGCCGCGAGACGGACTGACATGTCGGTCGTCTTCGCCCTGGCTGAGTGTGGCCAGCCTGAGGCCCATCGCGCCATAACGGCGGGCAAGATCCGTTCCATCCATTTTTTGCAGCTGGCCGATTGTCCGAATGCCATCGGAAGCGAGCTTCTTTTGAAACACCTTGCCGACGCCCCAGATCATGCCGACAGGCTTGTCCGCCAGGAAGGTCTTTGCCTCAGCCGCGCCAATGATTGAAAAGCCTCGTGGTTTTTCAAAATCTGAGGCCAGTTTGGCGAGGAATTTGTTGGCGGCCAAACCCACCGATGTGCTGATGCCGATATCCGTCTCAAGATCCCTGACGAAGCGGGCCAGTGTTTCAGCAGCCGTCGCGTGGTGAAGTCTTTCGGTGCCGGTCAGGTCGAGAAAGGCTTCGTCAATCGAGAGAGGTTCGACCAACGGGGTCAGTGCCTTCATCCGTTCGCGTATCTCGTGCCCGACTTTCGCATATTTCTCCATATTGGGCCTGATGACCACAGCATCGGGGCAGGCTTCCATCGCCTTGAACATGGGCATGGCGGAGCGCACGCCGTAGATACGGGCGATGTAGCAGCAGGTGGAGACAACGCCGCGCCGACCGCCTCCAATGATAACGGGTTGGTCCCGGATATCGGGATTATCCCGCTTTTCGACGGCGGCAAAAAAGGCATCGCAGTCAATATGGGCAATGGTGAGCTGGTCCAGCTCCGGATGCTTCAAAAGGCGCGGGCTACCACAGGACATGCAACGGCTGCGGGGCAGGGGCGAGCGGGCACCGCAATCCCTGCAAAGAGAGGAATTGGCCGCTGTTGTCGTAACTTGCCCGGTTGAGGGCTTTGCGCCGTCCTGTGTCATGAGTTCGTTCGCTGATGCGCCCGGTGAAGTATGATGCCGCAGGCCTGCTCAGATGTCTTTTATGCTGGCAGCGATAAAGTCTGCTGTTTCTGACCAGTTGCCAGTCAGAAGATCAATATGTGGAGCTGGCTCCATACTGCCACGGAACCGGTCGTCGGCGATGAATTGCACCAGAGAGGCGGATGGCAGGCTGGCATTGACAGAGGCATGATTGGCCGGGCTGTCATCGATAAAGATGACCGGATTGGGCCTGCCTTTGGAAAGGGCTGCAACCGCGCCGCCCTTGGGGCCAGAATTGGTCAGGACCGGGTAGGGGATGTTCATCCTGGCCAGAAGTTTTTCGCGAATTGGTTTGTTGTGTGCGCCCGGAAGATTGGTCAGCAGAATAACTTCGTGGGTTTCTGCAATTCGAGCCAGCCCTGTGTCTGCGCCATCAACCATTTGCTGACGGTGGCTTTCCTCATCAAAGAAACGGATCAGGTGACGGCGGACTTCCTCGCCCGGTAAAGGGGTCAGTTCTTCCTTATGGCCAATGTTGCCGGTGAATTTGTAGGTATGCTTCAGAAAGACAAGATCATTGGCCTTCAGATAGCTCTCCAAATGGCTGACGAGGTGGAGAATCACTTCATCAACATCACAAATGACCAGCGCGCGGTTAGAGTGAGGGAGCGCATTGATCTGGTCGAGAACAAGGCGGGTGGCGGACTGTGGTTCAGGCATAGTCGGCGGGATCCCCTACCAGAGCAAAACGGGCAGCTGCAATCATGGTTGGTCGGACACCGGTGTTCTCACAATAGACCAGCAGCATGGCTTCATCGCTCATGAAGTACTCCAGAACCCCAGCCAGGAAGCCCGGTTCCTCTGCTGCATCGCGAATCGATTCCGGCCCAATTCCTGAAACAGCGAGAAATCGTCCAACCTGTTCGGGGTCTTTTGAAAGGTGCAAGAGGGCTTCCGTAGCGATCTCTTGAGCTTTTTCATATGTCATCGCCGAAGCGGACTTGCCAAGCATTGCGAATTTTTGCCTTTCTGAAACGATTCCACGTTAAAAGGGAAACTAATGGGGTGTGAGGATGCGCGCTACTGCCGACTGGCAGTTGGCTGCATTCAACTGACAATTTACCGGCATGACGCCGGATCAAAAGGGCCGAGCAATGGCGAAGACCGTGCTGATCGTGGAAGACAACGAGCTGAACATGAAGCTGTTTCATGACCTGCTCGAAGCGCACGGCTATGATACGCTGCAAACACGCACAGGCATAGAGGCGCTGGAACTTGCCCGTGCCCATCATCCTGACCTGATCCTGATGGATATCCAGCTTCCGGAAGTCTCCGGGCTGGAAGTCACCAAGTGGATCAAGGAAGATGATGACCTGTGCACCATCCCGGTAATTGCCGTCACGGCTTTTGCCATGAAGGGGGATGAAGAACGGATTCGCCAGGGTGGATGCGAGGCCTATATTTCCAAACCAATTTCGGTGGCGCGCTTTCTTGAAACTGTAAGATCCTATCTCGGCGATACTTGATCAAAGCCTGGTTGTGATTGCGGCTTTGCCCGGGGCTTGGCAAAGCGGGGCGTTTTTACCTCAGAAGCGCTCGTGCGTTAAGGTTACGAATTTACTAAGTTCTGATGACGTTCGTCAAAATCACCTTGGTTTGGTTGATTTTACCTGGCTGTCTTGTAGGGTGCGCTCGTTGTTAGAGGGATGTATTGCTCTCACAACGCTGCGCATTGAGCGTGGAATTCCCCTACGGGGCGCTCAGGTCCGCCGCATCTCCTGGGTCCGTGGGGCCGGCCGGTGTGGAAACAAGTCGAAGAGTGGCCTCCTCGTTGCTTGTGACCCACCGGCCACCTTTAAATATATTACCTGTTCCATAAATTCAGCTTTGAAGCCGTGAGGAATGTTTTTTATTCCCGCTATGTTTATTGGTGTTTTTACTGTTGTAATTTTCTGTATGGTAATTTTTTTGACCTAAAGTCATAAAAATGTGTTCTTGAATTAAATTAAACTGATGATGATTTATTGTGAGTATTATTTTCATATATAGTCTATTTACTTACAATTAATTGCCAAGTGCCAGTCTGGATCAAAACCTAACCATACGTTTGGATTCCTGATGACCCAATTCTTGTCAAAAATGAAGATGACAACTGCCATGGCTCTTGCCAGTGGAGGTTTTTTGACACTGGCAATGATTGTCGTTGGCTTCATTGTTTATTCCGTTGCTGAAAATCAGGCTACCAACGGGGCGTTGGCCAAGCAGGGGATTAATCTTCGGGTCGCTGCAACCATGCTCAATGAGCAGGTTGAAGACGTGAATGTAAAATGGACAGCAGCTGGCAATGTGAGCCGCATTGAAGTTGCGGCCCTTCCGGAGTTCACCTCTCATGAGTTGATCGATTCCATTGGTCGAATGACAGGAGAGACTGCAACTGTCTTTGCTTGGGATCCTGAGACCAAAGATTTCTGGAGAAAGACCACCAATATTATCAAGCCAGATGGCAAGCGTGCTGTTGGTACGCCGCTGGGCATCAAAGGTGCCGTTTACCCAGTCGTGACAAAGGGCCAGACCTTTGAGGGGCAGGCTACAATCCTTGGCAAGGACTATTACACCATCTATCAGCCGATTTTTACGTCTTCCAATCAGATTATTGGCATTTTGTATGCTGGTGTTGAAAAGGCTGCAATCCAGGCCAATGTGTCTGAGTTGATGACACGATTTGCAATGTTTGTGTTGCCGGTTGTTCTGGTAGCTGTTGGTTTGACTGTCTTCATGGTTCAGAGGCTTCTGCGTCCTGTGACTCGCTTGGCCGAGATTACCGGTCGTATCGCTGATGATGAACTTGACGTTGATGTGCCGCATACGGAGCGCACCGATCAGATTGGCCAGATGGCGATTGCAGTGTCTGCCTTGAAACAAAAATCCCAGGAGCGTGCCGAGTTAGCACGTCAGCAGGATCAAAGTGATGCTGCGATTGTCGATCGCCAGTCCCGCATTGAAGACTTGATCTCAGGTTTCCGCTCCACTGTAGCAACTTTGCTGGAATCTGTCGGAGAGACGGCAGAAGGCCTGGATGGCACCGCTCAATCCCTGACTGAAATTGCCCGTGAAAGTTCCGGCTATGCGACAGAGACGCTTGGCTCCTCTGATGAGGCAACTCAGAACGTTCAAACGGTTGCCAGTGCGGCTGAAGAACTTGCTGCGTCCATTGGCGAGATATCCCGTCAGGTTTCCCAGACCACAGAAGTGGTCGGACGTGCAACCGAGGGCACTCGGGTGACGAACGAGAAGGTCGAGGGACTTGCTGCCTCTGCAACCAAGATCGGCGAAGTGGTCACGCTCATTCAGGCAATTGCCGAGCAGACCAACTTGCTTGCCTTGAACGCGACCATTGAAGCGGCCCGTGCCGGTGAAGCGGGCAAGGGATTTGCGGTCGTTGCATCCGAAGTCAAGGAGCTGGCAACACAGACTTCCAAGGCAACAGAGGAAATCGGAGCCCAGATCGCAGCGATCCAAAGCGCAACGAAAGAATCTGTTCAGGCGATTGCCGAGATCACGGGGATCATGGAAGAGGTGAGCAGTTACACCACGACCATTGCTTCCGCGGTTGAAGAGCAGGGGTCTGCCACGACGGAAATTTCGCAGAACGTCCAACGCGCCGCTATGGGGACAATGTCCGTGTCATCCAGCATGACGAAGTTGTCAGAAGCTGTGACACAGACCTCGACGTCTGCAGAGATGGTCTTGTCTGCTTCTGGCGAGGTGGGCTCTAAGACAGACACGCTCAAGAGCGAAGTCGAACAGTTCCTCAATCAGGTGGCCGCCGCCTGATCTGGTCTGCACCCTGGTATCAGAAACGAAAAAGCCCGCTGAAATTCAGCGGGCTTTTTTGTATTCAGCGTTTGATCAAAATTACTTGATCTTGGCTTCCTTGAATTCCACGTGCTTCCGCGCAACCGGGTCATATTTTTTCATGACCATTTTCTCGGTCATTGTGCGGGAGTTTTTCTTGGTGACATAGAAAAAGCCTGTGTCAGCAGTAGAGAGAAGCTTGATCTTGATTGTGGTCGCCTTGGCCATGGCCTTGGATCCTGTTTTGTTTGATTGGGCAAAGGTTTATGGTGGCCAGGGTCGCTGGCGATCAATCTGCCGCAGATGTCGAATTTAGCGCGCAAATTACCCATCGCTGGCGCAAAGTCAAGCTTTGCCAAGTCATGGATCCCTATTTCCCCGAAACTCCGCGCTTTTAGGCTTCGAGGACGACTATTATCTAGATATCAGATCTGGTTTTTTTGGAAATCCCCGTTCTTGTAAAAATAAAACGGAACAGCTGATTCCGGTGCCAGGTCCGGATCAAATTCAAGTCGCTCGCCCAGGTCCTGTAAAATTTGCCGTGTGATCATGGGAAGCTCGTCCATACTCGCAGCTTCGTCCAGCGTCAGCCAGGCAATGTCCTCAAGCTCTCCAGAGGGGCCTGTACCGCTTTCCAGCCTGTCAGCAATCGAATGTGCGGAGACAGCGAGAAAGCGCGTGTCGAAGCGCCGAGAGCGGTTTGGAGGTGTGATTGCACGGGCAATCATTCGAAGAGGCTCTAGGTCGGGCATGATGCTGCGGGTGGCAAAGTCTTCAAAGCCCTTGCCGAGATGGATTTTTTCAGCGTGATCAACTTTGCGGCCAATGAATAGCCCGGCTTCTTCATAGGTCTCCCGAATGGCAGCCAATGCAAAGGCACGCACACGAGCGGGGGTCTTTGGACCTTTGAGCTGATCGGACAGCTTTGCTTCCACGACAGGATGATAGTCGCGCACAACAGAAATGCGCGAGTCCGAAGGATCCAGCCTGCCACCTGGAAAGACAAACTTGCCAGGCATGAAGGTGTGGCGCATATGACGGCGCCCCATCAGGACACGAGTGTCTTTACCCTTGCCTTCAAGAATCAGCAGGGTGGCCGCGTCCTTTGGCCGGATATACGGGTACTTGCCCGCTTGTTCGTCCTTGCCGAACTTGGCGGCCAAGCCTGTTTTCATGGGTGAACTCATTGTTGAGATCGCAATGTGTCTGCGGGATCCGGTTCGGGCAGATCTTCAGTGGTCTCCGGGTCGAAGCCATGCATGTAGAGCGCCCACTGAAGACCCACGAGAGACCCTTTGATTGGTCGCAAAAATCCCAGAGAGAGCAGTATCGTCAGCGGCAGCCAAAGCGCCATGTGTATCCAAAGCGCTGGCCGATAGAACACCTCGACGGCGAGTAGGGCCGGGATGATGATGTGACCGACAATCGTGACAGTGAAATATGGCGGTGCATCGTCGGCGCGCTGATGGTGAATTTCCTCACCGCAGGCCTGACAGGAGTGCACGGTGGTCAGATAGCCATTGAACAACTTACCTTTGCCGCAGGCCGGGCAACGATTGAGCAAGCCCCTGCCAACGGCCCGCATCACATTACGGGCAGGCTTGGCATCCGGTATGTCGACGTCTGCAGCGTGGGATGTATAGGTGACGTTCATCGCTTCTTCTTCCCGGTTCTCGGCTTAGTCGAAGCCTTGGACCGGCGGGATGGGCCGCGTCCACGCGGGGGACCGGACTTTTTTGGCCCGGAACTGCGCAGACGTTTGCCGACAATGCGTCCCGGGGTCATGATCTCGAACCTCAGGGCACCAGCAAAGGGAGCCGCTTCAACCAGCTTGACTTCAACACTATCCCCAAGCTGGTAGGTTTCTCCGCTTTTGTCACCTATTAGCGAATGCGACCCTTCGTCATACCTGTAGTAATCAAGACCAATGGTTGATGCTGGCACGAAGCCATCTGCGCCTGTGTCTGCCAGGCGGATGAACATGCCTGATTTCACCACACCTGCAATACGTCCCTTGAAGGTCGCGCCGATCTGCTCGGACATCCAAAGCGCAATCAGCCGGTCAATCGTATCGCGTTCGGCCAGCATGGCGCGGCGCTCTGCAGATGAGATTTCCGCACCAATGACATCCAGTTTGGATTCGATGCCATCGGGCAGGCCGTCATCGCCAAAGCCCATGGCCTTGACCAGACCACGATGGACGATCAGATCGGCATATCGACGAATTGGCGACGTGAAATGGGCGTATCGGCGCAGGTTCAGGCCAAAGTGACCAATGTTTTGCGGTGAGTATTCCGCCTGGGCCTGGCTACGCAACACCACTTCGTTGACGACCGGTGCCTGCGGCGTGTCCTTCACCTTTGCCAGAAGGCCATTGAACATGGCAGGTCGGAGGCCGCCGGAAGATGGCAGCTTCATATCGATGGTCGAAAGGAATTCTTTCAGGGATTCCAGTTTTTCGGGGCTGGAAGCATCATGAATGCGGTAAAGTAGGGGAGATTTCTTTTTCTCCAGCGTTTCAGCCGCGGCCACATTGGCCTGGATCATGAATTCCTCGATCAGCTTGTGAGCATCCAGGCGCTCCGGCACAAAGACGTGGTCCACTGTGCCGTCGTCTTTCAGCTTGATCTTGCGTTCCGGCAGATCGAGTTCCAGCGGTTCGCGGGCATCGCGCCCAGCCTTCAAGGTGGCGTAGGCGTCCCACAGAGGCTTCAGGACGCCATCAACAAGCGTTTCCGTCTTGTCGTCTGTAATGCCCTCGATTGCCTTCTGAGCCTGTTCGTAGGACAGTTTCGCTGCCGAGCGCATCAGTACCCGGTGGAATGTATGGCTTACCTTGCGACCTGACTTGTCGAAGATCATCCGCACAGCCATGGCCGGACGCTCTTCTTTCTCGCGCAGGGAGCAAAGGTTGTTCGAGATCCGCTCTGGCAACATCGGGATCACACGGTCGGGGAAATAGACCGAGTTGCCGCGAAGATGCGCTTCACGATCCAGCGCCGAGCCGGGGCGGATGTAATGGGCGACATCTGCGATGGCGACATAGGCGATGTGACCGCCTTCATTGGCCGGATCTTCGTCCGGTTCGGCAAAGACGGCGTCGTCGTGATCCTTGGCGTCGGCCGGATCAATCGTGACGAGCGGTATTTTGCGCCAGTCTTCCCGTTTGCCAAGGGTAACCGGCTTGGCGCTTTCTGATTCCAGTTCAACTGCAGCCAGGAAAACATGCGGGATCGAATGAACCTGAAGGGCGATTTCAGAAACAGCTTTTTCCGACTTCATCGAGCCGAAGCGCTCGACGATGGCCGCGCGCGGTGTGCCGTATTTTCCGGTCCGCACCACCTGAACACTGACGAGGTCGCCATCTTTGGCGTCCTTCAGGTCGGTGGGGTCAACGTCCAGCTCGCGCTGCTTGCGATCAATCGGTTCCAGAAACGGTGGGCGTTCGCCTTCACGGTGCCTCAAAATGCCAAGAACTGCGCCTTGCTGTTTTTCGAGGACCTTGATCACCCGGCCAGTGTGTTGGGCTTCCGGGCCGCTGTCGATGTCCGCTAGACGGATGAGGGCACGGTCACCGACGCCAGGTTGAGGTGCTTTGCCCTTGGCTGTCAGCACAAGCACTTTGGGCGCTTGTCCTGCTTCTTCGTCCCAGTCGACAGGCTCCCCAAGCAGTTCGCCGTCAATATCGCGGGCGATCAGACTGACCACGAAGACTGGCGGCAGATCGCCGGGTCGGATCAAGCGTTTTTGACGCTTTTCAACCATACCGTCTTCAGCCAGATCCTTGAGGATCTTTTTCAGCTGAATTCTGGCCGCTCCGACAATGCCGAAATGGCGAGCGATTTCGCGTTTACCTGCTTTGCCGGGATTTTCGGCGATAAAGGTCAGAATCGCATCGCGGGACGGGAATTCACCGGGCGTCTTGTCTCTGCCAGTGGTTTTGCGTCTTGTCGGTTTGGCGGGACCTGTGCGTCGTGCGCTCAAGATGCGTTTTCCGGGGTTGGCTCATCAGCCGGCTCTTTAGCCTTGGCTGCGGGCTTTTTGGCGGCTGGCTTTTTAGCCGCCGGTTTTTTCGCCGGTGCGGCTGTCTCGCCATCAGCCGATTTAGCAGCGGCTGTCTTTGCCGGAGCCTTCTTGGCCGCAGTTTTTTTTGCAGCTGTCTTCTTTGCTGCGGGCTTTTTGGCTGCTGGTTTTTTCGCAGCTGCCTTTTTCTTGGTGCCGCCCTTGGCTGCCTTCGCCGCGATCAGCTCAACAGCCTGTTCCATGGTCAGCGTTGCCGGGTCTGTGTCTTTGGGCAGCGTTGCGTTGATCTTGCCATGTTTGACGTAAGGTCCGTAGCGACCGTCATAGACGTTGATCGGTCCGCCTTCTTCAGGATGCTCGCCGAGCTCCTTCAGTGCGGTTGCCGCTACACGGCCACGTCCGCCCTTGGCACGCTTTTCAGCCAGCGCATCGACCGCACGGTTGATGCCAACGGTGAAGACTTCATCGGGGGAAGACAGATTGGCATAAGTGCCATCATGCAGGACAAAGGGGCCATAACGGCCAATGCCTGCCGTGATCATCTTGCTGTCTTCGGGGTGCGGGCCAACTTCACGGGGCAGGGACAGAAGCTGGAGAGCCTTGTCCAGATCCATCTCGGAAGCAGACCAGCCTTTAGGCAGGGATGAACGCTTCGGCTTGGCTTCTTCGCCGAGCTGAACGTAAGGGCCGAACCGACCAGTTCTCAGAGAAATATCCAGATCTGTTTCGGGATCCTTGCCCAGAACCTTCGGTCCTTCAGCCGCATCGCCATCCCCATCGCCGCCCTTGGCGAGTTGACGTGTGAAGCTGCACTCAGGGTAGTTGGAGCACCCGATGAAAGCGCCAAAACGGCTGACCTTCAGGGATAGCTGACCATCAGAGCAGGTCGGGCAGGCGCGTGGTGCTGTGCCGTCTTCCTTTTCCGGGAAGATATGTGGAGCCAGAAGATCATTCAGCGCATCTAGCACCTGAGTAACCCGAAGGTCCTTGATTTCATCGACTGCGCCGGAGAAGTCTCTCCAGAAGTCATTGAGAACATCCAGCCAGGACAATTCACCCGCAGAGATCTTGTCGAGCTGTTCTTCAAGGCTGGCTGTGAAGTCGAATTCCACATAGCGGTTGAAGAAACTTTCCAGGAAAGCGATGACGATGCGGCCCTTGTCCTGTGGGACGAGCTGCTTCTTTTCCATCTCGACATAGTCGCGGTCTTGCAGCGTCTGGAGGGTCGATGCATAGGTCGATGGACGACCGATGCTGAGTTCTTCCATCTTTTTGACGATGCTGGCTTCTGTGTAGCGCGGCGGCGGTGTCGTGAAATGCTGGGCTGCTTCAATCGGCTCGGCTGCTGTGTCGACAGCACCAAGGGCAAGGGCAGCGCCTTGATCAACAGCAGGCAGACGGCGGGAGGCTTCGTCCTCTTCGTCGTCGCGGCTTTCCTGATAAAGGGCAAAGAAACCATCAAAGCGGACAACCGAACCGGTGACGCGCAGCGCTGCTTTCTTGCCTGAGCCATTGGCATCGATGTCGATGGTGGTGCGCTCCAGAATGGCAGATTCCATCTGGCTGGCCATGGTGCGTTTCCAGATCAGGTCGTAAAGGCGAGCCTGATCGGCATCAAGGAACTTGGCAACATCTTTCGGGCGACGGCTGAG
The DNA here is from genome assembly GCF_037783265.1 of Roseibium algae. Taxonomy (NCBI): domain Bacteria; kingdom Pseudomonadati; phylum Pseudomonadota; class Alphaproteobacteria; order Hyphomicrobiales; family Stappiaceae; genus Roseibium; species Roseibium algae. The sequence goes on along the minus strand of NZ_JBAKIA010000019.1, from coordinate 50,471 downwards.
CTCTGTCGGGCGGACCGCTTCGTGGGCCTCTTGGGCATTCTTGGCTTTTGTCGAATAGAAACGCTGTTTTTCCGGCACATATTTGTCGCCGAAGTCTTTGGCGATCACGGAGCGCGCCTCGGAAATCGCTTCCTGGGCGATCTGCACACCATCAGTACGCATATAGGTGATCAAACCAGTGGTTTCACCTCCGATGGTGATGCCTTCATAGAGCTTTTGAGCAACCTGCATGGCGCGGGATGCGGAAAAGCCGAGCTTGCGCGAGGCTTCCTGCTGCAGGGTAGAGGTTGTGAACGGCGGCTGCGGATTGCGCTTGGTCGGCTTGGAGGCAACGCTGGCAACCTCAAAGCTGGATGCCTGCAGCATTGCCTTGATGTCTGTGGCTTCGGCTTCGCTGCGAATGTCGAGACGGCCGATCTTCTTGCCATCATAACCAACAAGAGAGGCTGGCAAAGCTTCACCAGCAGGGGTCTTGAGGTGGGTCAGGATCGACCAGTATTCCTGAGGCTTGAAAACCTCGATTTCCATTTCGCGGTCGGTCAGCAGGCGCAGGGCAACAGACTGCACCCGGCCAGCAGATCGAGCGCCTGGAAGCTTGCGCCACAGAACCGGCGACAGGGTGAAGCCAACGAGGTAATCTAGTGCACGGCGGGCCAGATAGGCATCGACCAGTGGCGTATCCAGCTGGCGTGGGTTCTTCATGGCCTCAAGAATGGACGACTTGGTGATCGCATTGAACACGACGCGCTCGACCGGCTTGTCCTTGATCAATTTCTTCTTCTGCAAAACTTCCAGAACGTGCCAGGAAATCGCTTCTCCTTCTCTATCCGGATCGGTCGCGAGAATGAGGCTGTCTGCCTCCTTCATGGCGTTGGCGATCTCGGTGAGACGCTTCTGCGATTTGCTGTCGACTTGCCAGCTCATGGCAAAGTCTTCGTCTGGTAGGACGGATCCATCTTTTGGCGGCAAATCGCGAACGTGGCCGTAAGAGGCAAGCACGTGGTAGTCGGAGCCGAGATATTTATTGATCGTCTTGGCCTTGGCCGGCGATTCCACAATGACGAGTTTCATCAGTACCCAAACGCTGGTTGCCGGGTTCGCCGCCGATTTCAGTGGCGCGTTCCTCAGGCGGAAATATGAAGTCTTTGACTGGCGACGATCAAGGATCACGCGCCGCCTGTCAAATGGACCTTTCGAAACCTGTGGTCAAGTCGCGCTTTTCCAACAGTCTGAACAAGCTTGAACGTGGATACGTAAATTACGTTCAAAAAGAGAGCGGCGGTCATCAGAAACAGGGAGCTTGATCTGGCGTGTAATTTATAAGTCTTGTGCCGCTTGCGCTGTCTTTTGGCTTGACTGTGTCTCGCGTAAATAGAGGTAGAGTGGCATGGCCAGAGACAGGCCGACGCAAAAGACAGCCGGAAGCACCAGCCACCAGGTCTTGATGCCGCGGCCCTTCGCATCGTCGTAGCTCCAGACCCAGAAGACTGTAATGGATATCAGGATATCTGCTGTGAAGCCCCCGGTAGCCGGATTAGCAAACAGGGATTGAATAAAGAGGGGGATGTCTATGCCATGAGAGACAATGAAAGAACTGAAGAATAGCCAGGGTATCGCGGTTCCCGCGACCGCCATCACCAAATAAAAGTGTTTCATTTTTTAGGTCCTTTATATGATGTCTTGATCGGAGGTCGCATAGAGGCGATTGGGATGATTGTAGCCCTTCAGTGGGGGCTTCGAATGGGGGCTAAAGTAAAAGTGAAACCCTCTGGCCACTGTGTCTTTCAAGCCGTCCGGCAAGTTCCAGTTCCAGCAGAAGGACATGGATTATCCGTGTGCTTTCGCCGGTGAAGCGAATGATCTCGTCTATTTCAACAGGTGTTGGCCCCAAGGCTGACACGAGTCTTTCTCGCGCGCTGTCGCTTGGTTCTGTGGAGAAGAGATCCTTGTCTTCGGTTGGCTCTTCGATTTCCAGGGTAAATGGTAATTCCGGTGCGATCCTGTCGGCAAGGGCTTCCAGTACATCTTTTGAGGATGTGACGAGCATTGCGCCCTGGCGAATCAATCCGTTGGCACCTTCCGAACGCGGATCGAGCGGTGATCCGGGAACGGCAAAAATCTCACGGTTCTGATCTAGAGCAAAGCGGGCGGTGTGAAGCGAGCCTGATTTTTTGGCTGCTTCAATCACGATCACCCCCAAAGACATGCCCGATATCAGCCTGTTGCGACGTGGGAAATCCCGTCCGCGTGGTTTCCAGCCGAAGGGCATCTCAGAGATGGCGTTGCCGCCAGCGCTGAGAAGGGCCTCTAGCAGTCTGCCATGTTCGGGCGGATAGAGAATGTCGATGCCGCCGGCAAAGACAGCTGTCGTTCCTGATGTCGTGGCGGCTTCATGGGCGGCAGCGTCAATGCCGCGTGCAAGACCCGACGCAATGGCATAGCCTTGATGGCCCAGTTCGCGTGAGAATTGAGCCGCGAGTTTTCGGCCAGAGAGGGACGCATTGCGGGCCCCGACGACGGCGACCATTTTCGGCTCTGCCAGTGTCTGGCCGCCTTTTACAGAGATCAGCGGCGGCGGGCCATCAATATGGCGCAGGTGCGGAGGATAATCCGGCTCACCCAAGGCGATGAGCCGGGCATTGGCGTTCTGGTGGGACTCTATTTCCGCTTCTGCATCGTTCAGCGGGCAGACACGGATGGCTGATTTGCCGCCTCGACGCGACAAGCTTGGCAGCGCATCAAGGGCTGCCTCGGCTGAGCCGAAGTGGTTAAGCAGATCGCGAAAGGTGGCGGGCCCAACGTTTTCCGATCGGATCAATCGGAGCCAGGCGAGGCGCTGGGCCTCGTTTAATATCAGGGCGTTTTTTGATGTCGCCCTGTTGTTCATCAGGCGGGACTGCCCGGTTCATTTTGAGGGTCCTCAGGCATGTTTCCCGCTGGTTTGGATTTGGCGCCGATCTTGGTTTCCTGCCCCCTGAGGAGCCTGCCAATGTTCTCATGGTGCTTCAGCCAGAGCAGGAGGGACAAGAGTGTAAACATTTCAGCCATTTGCGTATGGCCTAGCACATACAACAGAATGGGACAGGTCAGGCTTGCGGTCAGCGCCGAGAGCGATGAATAGCGTAGAACAATGGCCATAACGAGCCAGATTGCGAGAAAGGCAAGACCAGCAGGCCAGTAAAGACCCAGCAGGATGCCGATATAGGTAGCGACACCCTTGCCGCCATTGAATTTCAGCCACACCGGAAAGAGATGGCCCAGGAAGGCTCCAAGACCTGCGAGCAGCGCCATTTCAAAACCGAAGTAATGGTTGGTCACGAGCACTGCGACTGTGCCCTTCAACGCATCGCCGAGCAGAGTGGCTGCTGCCAGGGACTTGCGGCCAGTGCGCAACACATTGGTGCTGCCGATGTTTCCTGAACCAATGTCTCGGATGTCGCCCAAACCGGCAAAACGTGTGATCAGAAACCCGAACGGAATCGAGCCAAGCACATAGCCGAAGGCGATAACGGAAAGGTAATACGGCCAGGCAATTCCCCAGCTGATCGGATCAGGCACTTAATTTCTCCGTCGTCATTTTTTTCAATCGTAAGTGTAGACGGTCTTGCCTGCAACGATTGTCTGCAAGGTTCGCCCGGAGAAGCGGCTGTCCTCAAAGGGAGAGTTCTTGGAGCGGGACTTTATGGCGCTTTTTTCCAGCACCCACGGACGGTCTGGATCGAACACCACGACATCTGCCGGCGCTCCTGCTGAAAGCTGTCCAGCATCCAGCCCCAGCCGCTTGGCGGGATTGCAGGTCATGGTCGCCAGAAGAGGCATCAAATCGACTTCTTCCGAATGATGTAATCTCAAAGCGGCAGCCAGCAGGGTTTCCAGGCCAATTGCGCCGTCTTCGGCTTCGGCCCAGGGGTGACGCTTGGTTTCGACATCCTGTGGATCATGGTTGGACACGATGATGTCGATGGTGCCGTCGGCTATGGCTGCAATCATCGCCTGGCGGTCGTCTTCATCACGCAAGGGAGGCGACATCTTGAAGAAGGTCCGGTAGGGACCCATGTCGTTCTCGTTCTGAGTCAGGTGGTTGATCGAGACACCTGCGGTAATATCCAGCCCGCGTTTTTTGCCAGTGCGGATTACATCGGCGCTGTCTGAGGTCGAGATCAGATTGGCGTGATAGCGGCTTTTGGCCATGGCAACGAGGCGTAGATCACGCTCCAGCATGATGATCTCGGCCTCGCGTGGAACGCCTGACAGGCCTTTCCAGCTGGCATTGAGACCGGCGTTCATCGTGCCCCCCGCCAGATCAGGGTCTTCTGTGTGATGGACCACCAGCGCATCGAAATCGCGGGCGTAAGTCATGATCCGGCGCATGATCTGAGCGTTTTTGACGGACTTGTGCCCGTTGGTGAACGCAACAGCACCAGCTTCCTGAAGGAGGCCGATCTCGGTCATGTCCTGACCGGCAAGGGTTTTCGTCAGGGCGGCCATCGGCTTGACGTTGACGATGGCCGTGTCACGGGCGCGGCGCAGGATGAAGTCAACAAGGGCCGGGTCATCGATCACCGGGTCCGTGTCCGGCATGGTGACGATGGTGGTAATGCCGCCGCTGGCTGCGGCCAGAGAGGCCGAGGCGAAGGTTTCGCGGTGTTCTGCCCCCGGTTCTCCCACGGAGACGCACATGTCGATCAGGCCGGGCGCTGCAACGGCTCCAGCGCAATCAATAATCTCTGCGCCATAGGGCGTGCCCTGGTTGGCGGCTTCCGGTCCTGCTGCCAGGATGGTGCCATCGACAATGATGACAGAGCCGGGGGCATCAAGGCCGCGCGCCGGATCAATCACCCTTGCATTGGAAAGCACCAGAGGTTTGGGCGTGTCTATGGCCACAGGTCTATCCTTAACTTAGCCGTTCGGCATATGGGCTGCGAGCGCTTCAAGCACCGCCATGCGCACTGCAACGCCCATTTCCACCTGTTCGCGAATGAGGCTTTGCGGCCCGTCGGCAACTTCCGGGTCAATCTCTACGCCCCGGTTCATCGGGCCTGGGTGCATGACCAGCGCGTCCTCACGGGCAAAGCTGAGCTTTTCCTTGTCGAGGCCGTAGTAGCGATAATACTCGCGGACTGACGGAATGAAGGCCCCGCTCATGCGTTCACGCTGGAGGCGGAGCATCATGACGATATCAGCGCCTTTCAGACCTTCGCGCATGTCGCGGAAGACTTCCACGCCCATTTTTTCGATGCCGCTGGGCAGGAGCGTCGAAGGCGCAATGACCCGAACTCTGGCGCCAAGTGCATTGAGCAGAATGATGTTTGAACGGGCGACACGCGAGTGCGTGATGTCGCCGCAGATGGCAACGGTCAGCCTCGCGATCTTGCCCTTGTGACGGCGGATGGTCAGTGCATCCAACAAGGCCTGCGTCGGGTGCTCATGCGGGCCATCACCGGCATTGACAACCGAACAGCCAATTTTGCGGGCGAGCAGGTGAACGGCTCCGGCTGCATGGTGACGCACGACCAGGAGATCTGGGTGCATGGCGTTCAGCGTCGCAGCGGTGTCGATCAGGGTCTCGCCCTTTTTCACCGACGACTGGGACACAGCCATGTTCATCACATCAGCGCCTAGCCGTTTTCCGGCCAGCTCGAAAGAGGATTGGGTTCTGGTGGAGGCCTCGAAAAAAAGGTTGATCTGCGTCCGGCCGCGTAGCACGGGATTGATCTTTTCCACCTTGCGGCTGACCTCAACGGCCTCATCCGCCCGGTCCAGAAGACCGAGAATTTCGTGGGGTTGGAGCCCTTCAATGCCCAGCAAATGGCGATGGGGAAAGGGGCTAAATCGACGGGGGGCTTGTGCGCTCATCGAGGTCATTGCAATAGGGTAAATTTGCCGATTCTACAAGCTCCAAGACGCATTGCAGGTGCCTGTCCACTGGATTGGTCACAAAATGACTAACCGAGCAGGACGAGGGCCAGCGGGATGGTGACCATTGCGGCGAGAGTTTGAAGGGTCAGGATCTCGGCCATCAGCTTGGCATCACCGCCCATCAAACGAGCCAGAAGAAATGAATTGCTGGCCGATGGAACCGAGCAGGCGATCAGGATGGCAATCAAGGCGTTGCCCTCTATGCCAAACAAGGCTGCAAAGCCGGCGGCAACCAGTGGACTGATCAGAAGGCGGATGAATGTGCCGCTGGTGAGGGCTGGGCCTGGCCTGCGCAGAGACTTGAGGTCGAGGCTGGCTCCCACGCAGATGACCCCGACGGGCAGGGCGGCGCCGCCCAGCATGGTCAGCGTCGTCATCGCGGGGGCCGGGATCGGGATGGACAGAAGATTGAACACCACACCTGCAGCAATCGAGATGTTGAACGGATTCGTATAAAGGTCGCGGGCAACCTTTCGGGGTGTTGGCGCTTCCTGGCTGTCGCCGTAGCGCGACAGGACCAGAATGCTTGAGACATTCAGCACCGGAATCATCACGACCATTGCGATGGCCAGGAGAGCGACGCCTTCAGTGCCGATCAGGCTGTCGGCCATGGCCAGTGCGAGAAAACCATTCCAGCGCACGGCGCCTTGAAAGATCGATGTGTAGCGCGGACCTGTTATGGCGAACCGCTTTTCCAGAAAAGGTCTGAGCGCAAGGATCAGTGCAATCATGAAGGAAATGGAGCAAAGGAGCGCAAACCCCATGGAGAATGTAGGCATATGGGCGAAGTCAGCAATCGCGATTGATCTGAACAGGATCGCCGGAAACAGCAAGTAATAGGCAAGCCGTTCGATGCCGGACCACTGGTCCTTGCTGATGATGTTTGTTCGCTCCAACGCGTAGCCGAGCGCCGTGATGAAAATGATTGGCAGCAACGAATAGAATATGATCAGCATTTAAATTTCATCAAATCGAGAGGAGGGGCTGTTGGATAGATCGTTGGCTTCAATGTGGCGCAGGCGGTCCAGGAAGCCTTGCAGGATAAAGGCAGCTGCCATTTTGTCGACGACTTCGGCGCGTTTCGCCCGGCTTGTGTCAGCTTCAAGAAGAGTTCGGGTAACGGCAACTGTCGAGAGGCGCTCATCCCAAAAAGTGATTGGCAGGTCCGTCTTGGGGGCGAGGTTCCGGGCAAATGCACGGGTTGCCTGAGCGCGCGGGCCTTCGCTGCCATCCATATTCAGGGGCAGTCCTAAAACCATGCCGCCGACATCCTGCTCGTCGCAAATCTCGAGAAGCAATTCGGCATCAAAGGTGAATTTCCTGCGCCAGATGGTCTCCATCGGGGTCGCAATACCGCGCCCGACGTCAGACAGTGCCAGACCAATGGTTTTTGTTCCAAGGTCAAGGCCAATCAGGCGTTTGGACGGTGTGGTGGCTTGAAGGAATTCTTCAAGTGAAAGGGAAGGGACGGAAGCCATGATTGGGCTCTATCAGCTGAATTGTGTTGGCGCTAGGTCACGAAGTTTGTGTATGTCAGGTTTTTCAGCAAAAAATCTGACATGGCAGTTCTCAGTGTCCAACCGAGCCTAGGGATCGGCGTGGTTTGTTATCTAGAGGCTTTGCAAACGGGGAGGAACCGATGCGTTGGCTTCCGTATCCAGCCATTCGGCCAGTGCCTCGACTGGCATGGCTTTGGCGTAGTAGTAGCCCTGCAGGCAATCGGCCCCCATTTTACTCGCAAACTCGACTTGCTCAATGGTTTCGACGCCCTCGGCAACGGTCTTTGCGCCAAGGGATTTGGCCATTGTTATGATCGATTTCAGGATTGCACAGATTCGCTCATCCTCGTAGGCACCAACAATGATTGATCTGTCGATTTTTATGAAGTCAACGGGAAGCCTGGCCAAACGGGCGATATTCGAGTAGCCCTTGCCGAAGTCATCGATCGACAGCCGGTAACCGCGCTCGTGCAGGGCCTTGAATGTTGAGGATGCTCTGTCTTCTGAAGTGAAAAGAGCGTCTTCGGTGACTTCTATCTCCAGGCGTTCTGCTGCGAAGCCAAGTTTGTCGCGAATGCGATCGACGCTTTCCACAAATTCGGGAGCAACGAAATGTCGGGATCCGATGTTGACTGACGTGAAGATGCCATGTCCAAGATCAACCAGCTTTTTTTGATCCAGCATGGCTTGCTCGATGACCCATTCCCCAAGGGCCACGATGATCGGAGAATTCGAAATGGCAGGCATCCAGCGGTCTGGCATATAACGGCCGTACTCCGGATGGTTCCATCGGACCAGAGCTTCCACGCCGGTGGCCTTTTGCCGTCTAGAGCAGACCTTCGGTTGGTATTCCAGAAACAGGCCACCGGTCTCGATTGCTTCCAGAATGTCGCGGCGCATTTCTGCCGAAGACTGTGTGCCTATTTCTGAATTGAAAATCTCAGCCCGGTTTTTACCGCCATTTTTGGCGTGGAACATGGCAATGTCTGCACGCTTTATCAGACCTTCGACATCGTTACCGTCGGCAGGAAAACGTGCGCAGCCTATGCTTGCGCTCATGGTCGAATTGAATGGCAGGCCGGGGACGGGGGTCGACAATACACTCCTCAAAGTGCCCAGGAGGCTGTGGATTTCAGCTTCATCGCTCATGCCTTGAACGACGATAATGAATTCATCTCCGCCGATACGGGCAACAATCGGAGCTTCCAAGGGGGAGGCAGTGCTGTCCTGAGCGGTCAGTTTCAGATTACTTGCCACATTGACCAGCTTTTGAGCGCTGACCCTTAGGACGTCGTCGCCTACACTATGTCCGTGCAGATCATTCACGTCTTTGAAGTTGTCGAGATCGACGAGGATCACAACTCCGCTTTGGCTGGGGTGCGTCGCGTCTCTGAGAATTGGCCCTGCCACAAATTGGAGGCGATCTCGATTGGGGAGTCCGGTAACGCTGTCACTGTAGGCGAGGGTTTCGACTTGGGTGGTGACCTGCGTCACCTTACGGACCATGGTGTTGTAGTTCTTGCGAAAATCAATGATTTCGGCAAAAGGGATCAAACCATCATCGGATTGCACCATGTTCAACTTCCGCGCGCGCGCATTTTTTTTCATTGCGGCGACAAGTTTTTCCAATGGGGTAGACAGGGATCTAGCAAAAAGTAGTCCCAATGCGAGCATGATGATTGCGCCGATGCCCAAAACGAAAAATGCTGAAGATTGGTTCTGGTAGACCTTGTCGTAAATTTCAGAGACCGGTTGAGGAACCATAACGCCCCAACCCGAACCTGGAACCGCTGTGAGGCCTGCAATCATGTCGCCTTTGAGGGCTGGAGAGTAGAATTCCTCGATGCCGGTTTCCCCACGCATCATCCTGGACACGGATGATACTTTAGAGATATTCTTGCGAGTTTTGACCCAGTCCTTGTTGGGGTGGGCGAGCACATTGCCCGCTTGGTCGACGATTGCCGCGTGTCCTTTAATCCCGAAACTGATGCTGTCTCCTAGGGTTTTGAAATACTGTGTGCTGATTTCAGCTATTGCATAATAAGTGTCCATGTCTCGAATGAGAAACAAGACGTTCTCGCCATTGCCATTATCGCGAACAGTTGAAAACACCATGTGGTCTGAAACTGCGATGACCGAGAGGCTTTCGAACAACTCAGCGCCCATTTTTTGGAGTTTTGGGATAGGGGCCGTTGTTATCAATTGCTTGATTGTTCGGTTGTTCTTGTCGACATTCAGTACACACAAAATGTGCAATTGCCGCAGAAACTGGTCCATCTCTGTGGTTGGGTCTCCGCGGGAAAGGCCCGCACTAACGAACTCGACCGCCGCTGTGACGTCATTCTCATAGCGCTCAAGCGCGTAACCGAGATTTTGAGCGATCAAAAGATGTCTATCTTTGATCTCGGTAAATTCCCGATTTACGCTGTCATGGTATGACCAAATGCTGAGAATGAGCGCTGGAATCAATGTTGCGCTTACAAATGATAAGACCAGAAAACTCCGGATTCTCATGCACATTCAACCTTTCGGTGTTGGTTGTCCAGAGTTGGTCGTTGCATGGCTGCGTCTTTATATTAACAATTTGTCGTGCGTCATGAGTAGTTATACTATCTTAAACTCTAAAATATTAATCAAATGTTGTAGGCGTTTTTTACAGTAAACCTCTGGTTAAGTTCTACATTCAAATCTTGGAGGCCCGCGTAAATTTCCTGAGCGCCGTTTTTTGTCGCCTTTAGTTTTATACTTTGGTTTTTGGAAATGTCAGGGGGGGCGGTCAAGTCCTTTGTAAGGTCAAGTCCTGGGAATGTCGGGGGTGCAGGCAGGGAAAAGCTGTGCGATAGGAATGGTGCTTCTTTAAAATCGGCATGGGAACTTTGTTATGAAATTGACCTGGTATGGGCATTCGGCTTTCAAAATTTCAATCAAGGGTGCATCGATCCTGATCGACCCTTTTTTGACGGGCAATCCAAGCTTTCCTGCAGACATGAGCGTTGATCTTGTGTCTGAGGGCGTAACGCATGTCCTGTTGACCCATGGCCATGACGACCATGTTGGAGATGCTGCCGCCATTTGCAAAAAGACCGGCGCGCAATTAACTGCCGACTATGAGCTTTGCTTGTGGCTGCAGGCGCAGGGCGTCAGCAACATCAATCCGATGAATTCTGGCGGTTTTCTTGATTTAGGGCCTTTCAAGGTCGCAATGACGACCGCCCACCATTCATCCTCGTCGCAGAGCAAGGGTAATGGGGAGGCGATCTATCTCGGCCAGCCACATGGCTTGATCGTGGATGCACCAAATGAGCCTGTCGTCTACCATATGGGGGACACAGACATCTTTGGTGATATGGCCCTGATCAACGAACTCTTCGCTCCGAAGGTCGGAATTGTGCCGATTGGGGATCGTTTTACAATGGGCGGTAAAGTGGCTGCGCTGGCCTGTAATCGCTTCTTCGATTTTGAAACCATTATCCCGTGTCACTTTGGAACTTTTCCGATACTGGACCAAAATGCGGATACCTTTATTGGCGGCCTTGGGGAGAGGGCATCCAGAATCCAGCTGCTCGCTCCGGGGGATGAGGCCACCTGCAATTAACGCTCGCAAGTGAGAAATGTGATGGTGCGGCAAAGGCGCGAGGTTGTCTCGTTGGATGATGATCTCGTGCCTTTGCCTTAGAGCACAGATTTCTCCGGATCATTACAAATGCATAATGCACTGGAAAGTGTCGTCAACCTGACATGGTGATGGGTGATCTTGCGCGCGTAAATGTTGGTAGCCAGCTATTTGGAGAGCAAGCCATGACAAACGCGGATACGCATGATCTTTCGTGGGACGATTGGGACGAGTTGCAGCGTCCGACGCCTGAAGAGACTGAATTTGATCAGGTCGTTGACAGGGCTCTGTCTCGACGTGGCTTTTTGGGCGGCATTGTTGCCCTTGGCTCTGGTGCTACGGCCATGGGCCTCGGCACGAGCCTGTTAGGGTCAACCTCTGCCGAGGCCATGACCTCCAGCCGCTTCGGTTTCAAGGCAATACCGATTGCGACAGATTCAACTGTCCATGTTCCAGAAGGTTACACATGGGACGTTCTGGTGCGTTGGGGCGACAAGCTTTTTTCCGATGCTGCAGACTTTGACCACGCAACAGGCGGCGATGCTGCCACGTCCGACCGAGTGTTCGGCGAGAACACTGACGGCATGGAATTCTTCTCCGTTGGCGACCACCAGCTGATTGCTGTCAATCATGAATATGCCAATCCCAAGCTGAACTTGCCGAACAACAAAGACGGCATTCCGACATCTGCAGAAGATGTCAAAAAGCTGCAGAACCTGCAGGGCGTGACTGTGATGGAAGTGTCCGAAGGCGAACATGGTTGGCAAGTGGTTGTCGACAGCCCGTTCAACCGGCGTATCACCCATAATACGCCAATGCGTCTGGCTGGCCCTGCTGCTGGTCATGATTTGCTGAAAACGGATGCTGATCCGTCGGGCACTCAGTCGCTTGGAACGTTCAACAATTGTGGTTCAGGTAAAACCCCTTGGGGCACTTATCTGACCTGCGAAGAGAATTTCAACGGTTACTTTGGATCGACCGATGCAGCATTTGCTGTGCCGGATGATTACAAGCGTTATGGCATTGGACTGAAAAGCCGCTACGCCTATCAAATGTTCGATCCACGTTTCGATATCTCCAAGAACGTGAATGAACCACACCGTGCTGGTTACGTGGTGGAAATCGATCCGGCTGATCCTGCTTCAACGCCTGTGAAACGCACAGCGCTGGGCCGCTTCAAGCATGAAAATGCTGAATGTGCTCTCGGTCGTGACGGTCATGTTGTTGTGTATCTGGGAGATGATGAGCGCGGCGAATTCCTTTATAAGTTCGTGTCCAATGGCACCTATCAAGCTGGTGGCAGCACAGATGGTCTTCTGGACGATGGCACATTGTTTGTTGCCAAGTTCCATGACGATGGAACCGGTGAGTGGCTGGCCTTGACTGAGGAAACCACTGGCATGAGCCAGGCTGAGCTCAGCATCTTCACTCGCATGGCAGCTTCCAAGGTTGGCGCAACCACCATGGACCGTCCTGAATGGATCGCGGTTAATCCTGTGGCCGTCGAGGCTTATTGCGCGCTCACCAACAACAAGAACCGCGGTATCAAGACCAATGCCGGCGGTGATGAGACCCCTGTGGGCGGACCTAATCCGCGTGCAGAGAACAAATACGGCCAGATCGTACGCTGGTATCCGGAAAACGATGATCATGTGGATCCCAAGTTCAAATGGGACCTGTTCGTGATGGCCGGAAACCCTGAGGTTCATGGGGGTGACACCTACGGTGGGTCTTCCAACATCAATGCTGGCAACATGTTCAACTCGCCGGACGGTATGGCCTTTGACACAAAGGGTCTGTTGTGGATCCAGACCGATGGCAATGACAGCAATGAAGGGGACTTTGCCGGACAGGGCAACAACCAGATGCTGATCGGAGATCCGGCCACGGGTGAAATCCAGCGGTTCTTGACAGGACCACACGGCTCGGAAGTGACCGGTCTCAACTGGTCAGTGGATCGCCGCAGTGCCTTTGCTGGAATTCAGCATCCTAAAGCACCGTTCCCTGATGGAGATGGCAAATTGGCCCGTTCGTCCATTGTGGTGATCAAGCGTGATGACAACGCCCTGATCGGATAACGGTTCAGGTTTGGATGAAAGATTAAGGGCGCAGCGGGTTACCGCTGCGCCCTTTCTGTATTGTTCATATAGCCGAGATCACCGGATGATTGGTTCTTTCAGGTCTTCCGGCTTTTTGTCCTTGATGATTTCCCAGTTCAATGTTGCGTTGTTGATGTAGCCTGCAACATCTCCCTCAAAGCGTTTCTGAACGGCGGGGCTGTTGTTCAGATACAGTTTGCCATCAACAATTTTCCAGGCTTCTGGAACGACAGGCACCTTGAAGCCCATGGCTGCGCCAAAAGCGCAAAAACCGCCATATTGCGGGGCGTATTTGGCTGGATTGGCGACAAACATGTCGCGGTTCTCAGCCGAGGAGAATTTCCAGGTCACATCGTCGTAGGTGGTTGTGAATTTATCAGAGCCTGCAACAGGTTTGCCTAGCGTGAAATAGGCAACCGGATCGGTGCCTCCAATCGCAGCATCGCCGCTGACATAGGTCGTGATTTCGTCGGCGTATGCAGAGCCTGCAAAGAGGCAGGTTGTCAGAACAATGCCGGTGAGGGCGGATTTGATGAAGGTCATTTGGCATGGTCTCCCAAGTGGCAAGGACGGCAGGTGAAAGGGGGCGGCTGCCTTGCATTGGAAAATGAGATCCTGAGCGTGAGAATGCCAATCAAGCCTCTTCACGGATCCGGCACAGATGCGAGAGCCAATGGCAGTTTTGGTATCTGGCTGGTGTCAGGTTGGCGGCATTCGAGGGGCGGTGAGGCCAAGGACGAGATGAATGGCTGTCTCAATATCTGCCTCGCTGATCTGCTGTCCCCGGATCTGCAGTTTGAAATAGATCAGGCCCAGCAGGAGGTCGATCCTGGTTTCCATGTCTGCTTCAAACGGTGTGGCAATGAAAATCTGGCGCAAGACCAGGCGGCGCGCATCTTCCGCCTCATTTAAGATTCCCTTCAGCTCCGGGTGATCTTGCATCGGCACAAGTGCCCGCAAGGCGTCGCCAAGTGGTGTCTCCTGATAGGCGCGGACTGTGTTGGTCAGGCAGATTTTCAGATCATGGGCGACATTGCTGCGTTGAGGCGGAGAGGGACTGGCTTGCTCCAGTGCAGAACGGATGGCAGCTGCGACCATGGCCGTCTTGTCCGGCCAGCGACGATAAATAGCCTGTTTACTGGTCTGCGCCTTGGCCGCAACATGGGCGATTGTCGTGGCCTCAAACCCTCTTTCGGCCAAGCCATTGAGGGTGGTCGTCAATATGTCTTCGGTGACTTGTGTTTTTTGGGGGCGGCCAATATCAGATTGGTTTTTACGGTTACTCATGGAACCGTATTTGCTGGTTTTCTATTCTCCTTGCAAGGGTTTCCCTTGTCCTTGGCTCAAATTTCAGAAAAACAGGGGGCAGATACGGGCTGGAAATTGTCCGATGGCTTTATCAGTTGAGAAAGAGAAAACCTCATGTCGGTCGACACAGATACGGTGAAACGCGTTGCCCATCTGGCGCGCATCAAGGTCAGCGACGGCGATGCCGAGCGTATGACCGGTGAACTCAATGCCATTCTCGGCTTTGTTGAACAGCTGGACGAAGTGAATATTGACGGCGTTGAGCCGCTGACATCGGTTGTTGAGCAGACCATGAAAAAGCGCGCTGACGGCGTTACCGATGGGGGCTATGCCTTGGATGTCACGGCCAATGCACCGATGTCTGAAGACAATTTCTTCATGGTTCCGAAAGTCGTCGAATAACCGGATTTCACGATGACCGCCGTTTTTTATTCACGGCCGCTTCAGGCCGAAACCGAGATCTAGATTATGACCGACCTGACCAAACTAAGCATTGCCGATGCGCGTGAGAAGCTCGCCAACAAGGACTTCACCTCTCTCGAACTGACCGAGGCGTTTCTCGACAACATTGAAGCGGCGAATGGCGCGCTGAACGCCTATGTGGCGGTGACAGGCGATCAGGCCCGCGAAATGGCGAAAGCATCTGATGAGAAGCTCGCCAAGGGCGAGGCGGGGGCGCTGGAAGGCATTCCGCTCGGCATCAAGGATCTGTTCGCGACCAAGGGTGTTCACACCCAGGCTTGCAGCCACATTCTGGATGGCTTCAAACCAGCTTACGAATCCACTGTCACCGCCAACCTTTGGGCCGATGGCGCTGTCATGCTGGGCAAACTCAACATGGATGAGTTCGCCATGGGATCGTCCAACGAGACGTCTCATTATGGCAATGTGATCAATCCGTTCCGCAAGGCTGGTTCCAATCAGGATCTGGTTCCGGGCGGCTCTTCCGGCGGATCAGCTGCAGCGGTTGCAGCCCGTCTTTGCATGGGCGCCACTGCGACTGACACAGGCGGATCAATTCGCCAGCCAGCTGCCTTCACCGGAACGGTTGGCATCAAGCCGACTTATGGCCGTTGTTCGCGCTGGGGGACGATTGCCTTTGCCTCGTCGCTGGATCAGGCCGGGCCGATTACCCAGACCATTCGCGACAGCGCAATCATGTTGAAGTCGATGGCCTCTGTGGATGCCAAGGACACCACATCGGTGGATATGCCGGTGCCCGATTATGAAAAGGCGATTGGCAAATCAGTCAAGGGCCTTAAGATCGGCATTCCGGCTGAATACCGCATCGACGGCATGCCAAGCGAGATCGAAGAGCTTTGGCAGAAGGGCATCCAGTGGCTGAAGGATGCGGGTGCCGAGATCGTTGATATCACCTTGCCGCACACGAAATACGCATTGCCAGCCTATTACATCGTGGCCCCTGCCGAAGCGTCCTCGAATCTTGCCCGCTATGACGGTGTTCGCTATGGCCTCCGGGTTCCAGGCACTGACATTGCGGACATGTATGAAAGCACGCGCGCAGCCGGTTTCGGCTCCGAAGTGCAGCGCCGGATCCTGATCGGCACCTATGTGCTGTCCGCCGGATATTATGACGCCTATTACCTCAAGGCGCAGAAAGTGCGCTCGCTGATCAAGCGGGACTTTGATCTGGCCTGGGCCAATGGCGTTGATGCCATCCTGACACCGGCGACCCCGTCAGCAGCTTTCGGCATTGCTGATCAGGACATGCATTCCGATCCGGTCAAGATGTATATGCAGGACGTCTTCACAGTGACGGTGAACATGGCGGGTCTGCCGGGTATTTCCGTGCCAGCTGGCTGCGACAAAAACGGTCTTCCGCTTGGTCTGCAGCTGATCGGCAAGCCGTTTGATGAGGAAACCCTGTTCCAGATCGGTTCCGTGATCGAAGAAGCTGCAGGCCATTTCTCGCCGGACGCCTGGTGGGCATAAAGGTTCTTCAGCGTTATGCATGACGTTGAAACCATTGTTATTGGAGCAGGGGCGGTGGGCTTGGCGACGGCCCGCGCTTTGGCTCTATCCGGTCGTGAGGTCATGGTGCTGGAGCGCCATGACCTGATCGGTTCGGAGACGAGTGCGCGCAATTCGGAAGTCATCCATGCGGGCATTTATTATCCCAAAGACAGTCTGAAAGCGTTGTGCTGCGTTCAAGGCAAGGCGCGGCTCTATGACTTTTGCGCGGCCAATGGGGTCGGCCACGAAAAGATCGGCAAGCTGATCGTGGCCAGTAGTGCGGCCCAGGTCGAAGAACTCGCGGGCATTCGGGCCAGGGCTGAGGCCAATGGCGTCGGCGATCTGAGCTTTTTGTCTGAGGATGATGCCGCAGCCTTGGAACCGGACCTTAATTGCAAGGCTGCGCTGATGTCTCCCTCAACCGGGATCATCGACAGCCATGGTTATATGTTGGCACTTCAGGGCGAACTGGAAGCCAATGGCGGTCAAGTGGTGCTGAACACGGATGTGGTTGGCATCTCGGCGCTGGCTGACGGTGGATATTCTGTCGTTGTGCGAGCGGATGAAGAAGACTACGCACTGACCTGCAAGGAGCTGATTGTAAGCGCTGGGCACGGTGCGCCAAAGCTGGCTGCAGGCATTGAAGGGGCTGCCCCGCCAACAGCCTATCTCGCGAAAGGCTGCTATTTCAAACTCACCGGAAAAGCGCCGTTTTCTCAGTTGATCTATCCGGTGCCGGAGCCTGGTGGGCTGGGCGTTCATCTGACCCTTGACCTGCAGCATCAGGCGCGGTTTGGACCGGATGTGGAGTGGGTGAGCGATCTGGATTACCGGGTAGATCCGGCGCGCGGGGAAAAGTTCTACGCGGCCATTCGCAGCTATTGGCCGGGCCTGGAGGACAGCGCTTTGGTCGCGGATTATTCCGGAATTCGCCCAAAAATCTCAGCGCCGGGCGCGCCTGCAGCGGATTTCCGGATTGATGGCCGGGAGGCTCATGGCCAGTCTGGCTTGGTCGCGCTTTACGGCATTGAATCGCCCGGTTTGACGGCGTCTTTGGCCATTGCGGATGTTGTTCTGGAGCGTTTGGGGTGATGCCTTAGCTGCTGCAATGGGGTTTTAGGGGCGGACGCACGGCATCCAGCCGACCAGGAAGAAAAAACAGCCGACTTTATCAAGCCGGCTGTTTCTGTTTTTAGCGGTTGTTGAGCTGGGAACGGACGCGCTTCAAGCCCAGTTCGGTGATCCGGTATGGACCACTTGATCTTGAGGCGATGTAGCGGCGACGTTTCAGCTTTTTGAACAGCGGCAGCGGGCAGCCGGACCAGAGCCAACCTTCCCGTGTCACTGTGCAGTTGGTCGTTATTTTACCGGTCTCATCCTTTTCAACGAGGATGCGGCCACCTTGAGCCAGCAGGTGAAGCACCCGCTGTTCAGCTTTTGAGATGTCCATTGAATTGTGAAGTCTTTAAATGCGCGCAAAATAATGCTTGTCGCAGCAGGTGCATGCGGCAGCGTGTCTCACATTTGCCCGACCAACATGTGATCGGGCTTTAAAGGGCCTCTCGGCAAAAGCGCATAAAAACTCCATAGGTATGCAAGAGCGAATTTAACTGCTGTCAGGCATTTTACAAGGAAAATAGCGGGATAGTTCGCGGGTTAGCTGCCTTCGGCGGGCCAATAACCGCTTGCCGGGTCTCGGGACACTGGGAAAGTCTTGACTTCCGTGGATCCACAGCGCGCGCATTTCAGATTTTCAGCAATCTTAGAGACATGCACGTCTGGATCAAAGCGTGCGTCGCTCATGTATCGAAATCGATGGCAATGACTGCACTTGAGGCCAAGGCGCTTTTCTTGCTGTCTCATGTCATCAATGGTGATGTCTGCAGATGCTTCTGTTTGCATGTATTTTATTCTACTTGTTTTGGAATTGCTAAAATCATACTGCTTACCTTGAGTAATATGAGTTAGCTTAATTTTTACAGCTCTACATTTTCTGCATTTGTTGATAAATTTAAAGGTACTACCTGCGCATAGCCGTTCATTGTGTTTTAATTGCATCCTGTCGTGTCGATGTTCAATTCTCAGCTCGCAATTCCGGGAATCTGTCGTTAAATATCTGCCATGATGACATTCTCTGACACATGGCTGGATCTCTTCGGACTTGCTGGCTTTCTTAACCCCTTTGCGCTGTTGATCGGTGCGGGGATGGGCTGGTACGCCAATCAGGCCTCCAAGATTTTCGTCGCCGGTTTTGCCGGAGCTGTCCTGTCGCTGTTTATTGAGACAGCCTGGAGCTTTACCCCCATTCCCATGCTTATTCCGCATGATGCGGGAGCCTTGGCGATGTTTCCATTCCGTTTTGTTGGGGCCATTGTTGTCGCCAGCATTGCTTATTGGATTTCAAACAGGCGTAAAAGATAGATTCGGGCAATGAATTCTTTGCGTGAATGGCAGGCCTTATCCGTTAGAACCATAGATAAAGAATCTCTGCTACAGTGAGGTCTGTTTCCTCGGGTCTTGTGCCGGTAGCAAAAAGAATACGTCATGGTTGGTCATATCGCAGCCCTGCAGATGGCAAGTGCTTCGTCCCGAGGAGGGGCGGCGCTCAAACTTGAACCCGGCATGGAAGTGCCTGCGAGGGTTGTTTCGAGCGGACCAGACAATATTTTACGTCTGGCCGTAGGCAAGCAAACTGTGGACGTTCAAGCCAGCACTCCCTTACCAAAAGGCACTGAAGTCACGCTGAAAGTATCGGGTGATACGGCGCGCCCCCAGATTCAGATTATTCCGTCGGCTCAAGGCACGAGCCAGAGCGCGGCACTTCAGCAGGCTGGTTCGGCTGGGGGACAGCCGCCGCAGTCACCGCCTTCGGGCACAACGTCGCCAACGCCTCCTGTTTCTCAGTCCCCAAGTCAGCCAGCGTCTCAGTCCCCGACGCAACTTCAGCCCCAAGCGCTGCTTCCTGACCAGACTGGAGCTACGCCTGGGCAGATTCGTGCGTCCGTCACAACGCAGATCCTGACGTTGCCCCAAACTGCCGCGCTGCCTCAAATTGTATCGTCGCCCAATTCACAGGTTCAGGTTTCCCCGCCTTCAGTGCCTGCTGCCTCACCAGCTGCACAGCCTTCTGTGCAGACGCCTGGCGTGACACCTGCCCCCAGCGGGACGTCCTCAATTCCGACAAATTCGCCAACGCCTGCCTCTGCATCGGGAGTGCAAACGTCTGCGGTGAGCCCACCGGCTACAGGGTCTACATTTGCGTCTGGTACTGGGAATGGGACTGGTGCGCCCACCGGATCGGCAGTTTTGCCGTCGCAGGGCAGTCCCCAATCGTCGACTGCCGGCCCTGCTTCTCAGGTTTCCACAACAGCTCCCAACACCGGTGCCAGCATTTCTGGTGCCGGTGGGAATTTGCAAACAGCTTTGCCTGGGTCCCCGGTGCCTGGGGCCTTGACTGGCGCGGCATCCAGCCCAAATACCCCGGCGCAAAATCCGGCAGGGCCACAATCTCCCTTGCCTGCAGGTGGGGCTCCGGTAAATGGAGGCAGCAACGCTGTGCCGACGCCGCCTGTTGCTTCCGTGCTGAGTGCTTCTCCGGCTCAGGTAACTGCAGCACCACAAGCTCCGGCAGGTTCGCAGGGTAGCTCTGGAGCCGTGGCGGGCCAAATTTCCGGACAAGGTGTTGCCCCCGCAACGGGGCAGGGCGCTGGTGGTTCGGCGTTACCGCAACAGCCTTCGGCGCAGCTGCCTTCTCAGATACCCCTTTCGGCAACGTCTCAAACCTCTGGCCAAGCACTTCCCCAGACAGCCGTTCCAGGAGCGGCTCCCGTTGATGCTCCAGCTTCTCAGGCACCTCAGTCTCTTCAAACGCCCCAGGCTGGAGGGGCGCTTGCGCAGCCCGGAACCTCTTTGCCAGCTTCAGCGAGTGGAGCGACATTGCCGAGCACTGCAGCTCCTGCTGCGAGTGCCCCCACATCTGGCCCCATCGTCACAGCTCAAAGCGCACCTTTGACGGCGGAGGCCAAACCACCATTGCCAACAAGGTCTGCACCTTTGGCCGGCCCGGCATCTCAAGGCTCCCAAGGTCTTCAAGGCGGCACGCAGGCGTCTCAAGTCTCTGGGCGGCTGGTCGCGAGTTATTCTCCGTCTGTTCTTCTGTCCGGTGCAGATGCGTCTCGTGCGGGACGTCTACCGGTGTCTGAACCGCTGCAAGCGGCGGCCAACAGATTGTTGCCCGGTCTTGAAAGCCAGCAAGCGTCCCTGTCCGGTGTCTTCGCCCAGATCGGGGCATTATCGGCCAGCGTCAGCTCAGGCAAAGTCTCAGTGTCCAAGCCGGTTCAGGATGTGATGCAGCAGATCCTCGGGCTGAGGCTCGGAGGCGGTGCTGCGTCGGTAACAGGCAAAACGATTGCTCAGTCGGTGGCAAACTCTGGGCTTTTTCGCGAGAACACCCAATCCGTCAGCGGCAAATCTGCTGCCCTTGATCTGAAGTCCCTTTTGGTCCAGCTGCGCGGTATGTTGGATGGGCTCGGGGTTAAACAAATGCCAGTGAAACCGCTGGTGCAGCCGCCTGTGCCGGGCCTTCGAAACGGGCCCAGCGGACAGACACCGGCCGCCGGAGCCTCCTTACATTTTGTGCCCGATGGCGAACCGGAAGCACAGGCCCAGCTGACTCGTTTGATGCAGAGCACCGACAGTGCGTTGGCGCGCATTCGCCTCAGTCAGATGGCAAGCCGCGGGCTTGGCAAGGAAGAAGCGTCTTCCCGACCGACAGGAAGTGCCCGCGCCATGGATGTGGTCATGGATCTGCCTCTGGCTGTTGGTCAGGAAACCGCCGTTCTGCAGATGCAGATCGGGCGGGACCCTGAACATGACCAAGGTGAAAATGACGCGGAAAAAGCCTGGAGGCTGCGCTTCGGTCTGGATCTGACAGCCACCGGACCAGTGGAGGCTGCTGTGAGCCTGCGCGGCGGGGGAACTTACGTCAGTCTCTGGCTTGAGCGGGAAGACACCCACCGTAATTTGTCGGCACAGCGGGACACGATAGAGGCAGCGTTTGCCCACGCCGGTCTTGAATTGCAGGAGCTGCGGTTCATTCGGGGGCAGCCAATCCGTTCCAAAGCTGCTGCGGGCGCAAGAGTGGATCGTCAATCGTGACAGCTTATGGTGTGAATATGCATCATAAGAAAGATCCGGGGCATATGAGTTGCTCCGTGTGCGAGACTGGAGTGAGGGCACTGTTGTGAGTGATAGAGAAGGCAAGGGGAAAAAGGTTGCCGTCGCGCTGTCCTATGATGGCGACAGTGCGCCGATTGTGACGGCAAAAGGCTTCGGCGCAGCGGCCACGAACATCGAGGACGTTGCACGTGAGGCGGGGGTTCCGATCGAGAACAATCCGATGATGGCCGAGGCCTTGTCCCAGATCGAAATCGACCACGAGATTCCAACTGAGCTTTATCAGGCGGTCGCGGTTCTCATTGGTTTCATCATGCGCACGGGCGCATCCCAGAACCCAACAGATCCCAGAGAATAAGGACGCGGTTTTCGCCGTCAGACGCTCCATTTGGTAAGATAATGTTGTCTTTGTGGGAAATGCTGCTGTCTCATAGGTGCTCACGGATTGTATTGTGAGCGCCCTGCTTTTATAGGAAGAGCAACACCCTTCCGGGCTCAATATCAGCGAACAGGAATTTGAACGCATGACGACGCTTGTCGAGGCACGCACACCAGACCCGAAGAAGTTCATCAAGGGCGCCACTGGCGACTGGGAAATTGTCATCGGCATGGAAGTCCATGCGCAGGTCAATTCGGAGGCAAAGCTGTTTTCCGGAGCGTCGACTGAATTCGGCAATGATCCGAACAACAATGTGTCTCTGGTCGATGCGGCCATGCCCGGCATGCTGCCAGTGATCAATGAGGAATGTGTGCGTCAGGCCGTCCGCACGGGTCTTGGCTTGAAGGCTGAGATCAATCTGAAGTCCGTGTTTGACCGGAAGAACTACTTCTACCCGGATTTGCCGCAGGGCTATCAGATTTCCCAGTTCCAGCAGCCAATCGTTGGCGAAGGCATTGTCTATCTTGATATGCCCAATGAGCGGGTCGAGATCGGCGTTGAGCGCCTGCACCTTGAACAGGATGCAGGCAAGTCGCTGCATGACCAGCATCCGTCGATGTCTTTCGTAGATCTGAACCGATCCGGTGTGGCGCTGATGGAAATCGTTTCCAAGCCTGACATACGGTGCTCGGATGAGGCGAAGGCCTATCTGACCAAGCTGCGGACTATCTTGCGCTATCTGGGCACCTGTGATGGGAACATGGATCAGGGATCCATGCGCGCCGACGTCAACGTGTCTGTACGCCGTCCGGGCGCTGACTTTGGCACTCGCTGTGAGATCAAGAACGTCAACTCGATCCGGTTTGTCGGTCAGGCGATTGAATATGAAGCCCGTCGTCAGATGGCGATCCTGGAAGACGGTGGATCGATTGATCAGGAAACACGGCTGTTTGATTCCGTAAAGGGCGAAACCCGCTCCATGCGGTCCAAGGAAGAGGCGCATGATTATCGCTATTTCCCGGATCCGGATTTGCTGCCGCTTGTGTTTACGCAGGCCTACGTGGACGACCTTGCCAAGGATCTTCCGGAACTTCCGGATGAGAAGAAGGCTCGTTTCGTCAAGGAGTGGGGCCTTTCGCCTTACGATGCTGACATTCTGGTTGCTGAAAAGATCTCAGCTGATTTCTTCGAGAAGGTCGCAGATGGGCGCGATGCCAAGCTGGCCGCCAACTGGGTGATCAATGAGCTGTTCGGTCGCCTGAACAAGGAAGGTCTTGATATCACGACCAGCCCTGTGTCGGCTGATCAGCTTGGGTCCATTGTGGATTTGATCAAGGCCGGAACGATTTCGGGCAAGATCGCCAAGGACCTTTTTGAGATTGTCTGGAGCGAAGGCGGTGACCCGGCTCAGATCGTTGAAGACCGCGGCATGAAGCAGGTCACGGATCTGGGGGCCATTGAGGCAATTGTCGATGAGATCATCGCAGCAAATGCCGCTAAGGCAGAGCAGGCCAAGGAAAAGCAGGGTCTGCTTGGCTGGTTCGTCGGTCAGGTCATGAAAGCGTCCAAAGGCAAGGCCAACCCGCAGGCAGTAAGCGATATGCTGAAAGCCAAAATCGGTATTGAATAATTCTGGTTTGATTTGTTCTCAGTTATTTTCAAGCGCCCTGAACGACTGTTCAGGGCGTTTTTTGTGTTGAGCCAGCTATGTTTTTTGATGTAAAAATAGGCATTTTAGATTTTTGAACCTGCCTATTTAGTAATCTTTTTCTGCCGGGTTTGACTTCTTACGCCCCCCTCCGAGCATTTCGTCATACTTCATGCCCTTTTTCAAAATTGGCATACGGTTTGCGTGTGGAAGGCATCAGTCTGTTTCAACCTCTCAGGATTATTCTCAATGTTTGCTGTTCAATGCCGATTGATCGAAATTTATGGCTGACCTCAGATTTTTCGAAATTTACCGCAATCTGGACTATGTTTTTCTGATTTTGCATGGTGCAAGCGTCAGTGCGCTTCTCACGGTCGGAGGTGGGGTTGCAGGATTTGTTCTTGCAGGTTTTCTGTCAGCAGCTCGGCATCACAAAATTCCCGTCATTGCGCATGTTGCGACCGGCTATGTGGAGTTCATCCGCAACACGCCGCTCATCGTGCAGATGTTCTTTGTTGCGTTCGGCCTGCCGATGTTGCTGGGATACCAGTGGCCATTCTGGGCGCATGCACTGCTGGCATTGACACTGAATTTTTCGGCGTATTTTGCTGAAATCTTGCGTGCCGGACTGACATCCATCGCCAAGGGGCAGACGGAAGCTGCGATGGCACTTGGTTTGCCGAAGTGGCTTTGTTTTGTGAAAATCACCTTTCCCCAGGCTGTTGCGACCATGTTTCCGTCATTGAACAGCCAGTTCATTTTCCTGTTTCTCACCACCGGTGTTGTCTCTGAGATTGGAGTTACCGATCTGACCTGGGCCGGGCTTTACATCGACAGCCGAAGTTTCCGGTCTTTTGAGGTCTTCTTCACGCTAACTGCCTGTTACGTCCTTATGTCCCTGACATTCAAGGGCCTGTTCAGTGTGCTGCATGACCGGTTGTTCAGGTGGAGGACTGTCCGATGAAGCAGATATTCGTTGACGTTCTGGGAAAACCCTTTGGCATCGTCCTGTTTCAGCTTTTTGATGCAACACAGTTCACCATTTACTTGTCGCTGATCGCGTTCGTCGGTGGCGGCATAATCGGATTGCTGGTCACGGCTGGGCGCATTGCCCCCTCCAAGAGCCTACGCGCGGTTTCCACGGCCTACACCTGGTTGTTTCAGTCCGTACCGCTGCTGATGTTGTTGTTTTTGCTCGGCTTGGGAATGCCAAGACTGTTTGAGATCAATGTGGATCCATGGGTGGCGGCCAGTCTATCACTGACCCTTTATACAAGCGCGTATCTGTCCGAGGTTTGGCGAGGCGCCTTGGCGGCCATTCCGGCGGGGCAGAGTGAAGGGGGCAAGGCGCTGGGGCTGACAACGCCGCAAATCGTCTTGCTGATCATCGTGCCCCAAGCGTTTCGCCTGGCGATTGCCCCAACCGTTGGTTTTCTCGTTCAGATCATCAAGGGGACATCGCTGGCCTATATCATCGGGTTTCACGATCTGATGAGCATTGGAAAACGCTGGGCCAATTCGCCGGTCCCCGGGACCCAGCCTTTCGTCATCTACCCTATGATGGCGATGATCTACTTCGCCCTGTGCTTTCCCTTGTCGGTCTGGTCGCGACGCCTCGAAAAACGCCTTGGCTCCTCCTCCCCCAAAGGCGGTGCAAAAGCTTCCGCCTGACTGTCTTTTCAAGTTCATCACCTCAGGAGAATTGTAAAATGATGAAAAAACTATCAGGACTGATTGGCGCAGCGATTACTGCATCAATGCTGGTCGCAACGCCGGCCTCTGCAGAGCTCAAGGACATTCTTTCTGCGGGAAAGATCAAGATTGCCACTCCGGAAAATTTCACACCGTTCGGCTCTCTGGGCGCTGATGGTGAATATGAAGGCTATGACATTGATGTGGCCAAGATGATCGCAGAGGATCTTGGTGTGGAGCTTGAACTGGTTCCCGTAACTTCAAAACAGCGGATTCCATTCCTCGAAACAGATCGTGTTGATCTTGTGATCGCCACTCTTGGGGCCAATCCGGAACGGGCCAAGTCCATCTGGTTTTCCCATGCCTATGCGCCCTTCTTTTCCGGTGCATTCGCCAAACCTGATGTTACGGTCTCTTCAGTCGATGATTTTTCCGGCAAGAAGATCGCTGTAACAGGGGGAACACTTGAAGATCTGGCGATTACGGCTGATGCCCCTGCTGATGCTGACATCATTCGATTTGGCGACAACGCGGCGACCATCGCAGCTTATGTATCGGGTCAGGCAGATGTCATTGTGACTGGTAATATGGTGGCGCTCGGCATCACCCAGACCAATCCGGAATTCGGTCTTGAGAACAAGTTTATTATTGCGAACTCACCGTCCTTCATTGGCATCAAGACCGGCAATATCGATTTGCTTCAGTGGGTTAACGTCTTTGTCTTGAACAAAAAGCTGAACGGCAAGCTGGATGCCTTGTCCAAAAAATGGCTGAAAACGCCATTGCCACCGTTACCTGCCCTCTGATTTACTTGAGATCGACGGATTAAGGTGCGCGGCAGGCAACTGCCGCGCATTTTTAGTTTGCCGCAGTTTTATCAGTCAAACGAGGTTACAGCGCTGTCGTAGTCTTGTATTTCGAGGCTGTTAAAATGATGGTCTTTGTTGCTGCGGGAGAGATGTCATGAGTGTTGCCGTTTCCATTGAAAAGGCGAGACCGGAGCATCTGGTTGAGATTGTTGCGATCATTGGCGCTGGCGCGGCTGGTGCGCGGGTTGGCCGGGAGAGCAACAACGCTGAGGATTACCGCCAAGCCTTCGACGCTATTTTGCAAGCGCCCGAGATGGATATCTATGTGGCGCTGGACGATGACGGCAGTGTGCTGGCGACTTATCAGATCCATTTCATGAAGGGTCTCGCGTTCAAGGGCCGTCCTCGGGTCGAACTGGAAAGCGTACATACCCGCGCGGACATGCGCGGTCAGGGGATTGGTGCCAAGTTGATTGAGCATGCTGAGGCGCTGGCACGACAGGCGAATGCCGGGCTCATACAATTGACGTCCAACAGCGTTCGTACGGATGCACATCGATTCTACGTTCGGCTTGGTTATGACCAGAGCCATCTTGGCTTCAAGAAGTTGTTATGAGCTGGAATGGGTTTTCGATGCCTTGCCGTTGTAAGTCAGATGTGGCTACCTTAAATCCATCGGTGTTCGACGATGGAATGTCGTTGATGTGATTGCCGACCAAAGCCAAGCAGGAGCGCCCGATGGCCGTGACCCAGACAAAGCCGATTGAACTCTATTACTGGCCGACCCCCAATGGCTGGAAGGTCTCCATCATGCTGGAGGAGCTCGGTGTTCCCTATGATCTCAAGCTGATCAACATTGGCAAAGGCGACCAGTTCGCGCCAGACTTTCTAGCGTTTTCTCCGAACAACCGCATGCCGGCCATCGTTGATCCGGAAGGTCCGGGAGGGGAGCCGATCACTGTTTTTGAATCCGGCGCGATCCTGCAATATCTCGGACGTAAATTCGGTTTGTTCTATCCGAGTGACGAGCGGGCCCGTGTGGAGACCGAAGAGTGGCTGATGTGGCAGATGGGTGGCTTTGGTCCGATGTTGGGTCAGAACCATCATTTTCGCATTTATGCGCCTGAGAAGCTTCCCTATGCGATGGATCGCTATCTGAATGAGACCCATCGTCTTTATGGCGTGTTGAACAAACGCCTGGAAGGGCGTGAATATGTTGCAGGCGGTGAGTACACAATTGCCGACATGGCGATTGTCGGATGGGCACAGGGCTGGGAACGCCAGGGCATGGACATGGAAGAGTTTCCGAATGTCAAAGCCTGGAAGGCACGTCTTGAGGCCCGAAATGCCGTTGTGAAGGGTCTGGCTGTTGGCCGGGAAGAGCGCGAAAAACTGGCTCTGGAAGATGATAAGGACGCTCAGAGCGTTTTATTCGGACAACGCGCTCGTTGATTTTGACCAGATGAAAACCGGGATTTGAGTTTTGCAGATGCTGGGGCGTCGCTTTTCACGGAAGGCGGCGCCATTTTTCTGTCTCGCACATCTTGAAGACCACTCTGACGCAGCCGCGTAAGGTCAGGGTGTTTCGCGTTTTGCTGGTTAAGGTCACATCGGCGCTGAAACCGCGTCGAGGGTCGTAGATACGGCCATTCCAGGCTGTCCTGGTTGGCTTGAGCCTCCACAGGACCGTCAGTCCTTGAAGCTTGCGCGTGCGTTTTGATTTGTCCTTGTGGTTGACGTCTGTGGCGCTGGCTGTGCTGTGCCCGGGCAGCGGCTTGAAATCAACGAGCTTGCCACATGGGCTTTTCCCGCAAGGCTGGATCTGAACCGTCGCGCCGTCTGATGTGCGCCACGTGCCAATTATATCGGGGGCTGCAAGAGCGGAAGCTCCCATGTTGATCAGCATCAGGGAGCCCAGTATTGCGGACTGCCTGTGGCGTGAGCGTCCGAGCAGGCCCCGCATTTGAATGGCTGCATCCGTCATGATGTCTCTAAGTGCCTTCGTCATTTGGTTTTTCATGGGTGACAAAACGCCGACCGCGTGAAGAAAAATATCGAGCAAAATTGTTAAAACCAATTGATGGTAAGCAAAGTGTTTATGAGCTCCGTCCAGTTTGAAATAAAACTGATTGAAAAATATGGCTTATTTTAGTTTTCAGTCTTACCGTTTTGTGAACTTCAGACTTCCTTCAGTCTTTGTTGGGGCTTCGTTAAGTTAGAAATTTAACCGCTCTTTATAGCTGCTCTTCTCAATATGAAGTCAAGAAACGCCAAGGAAAACCGGCGTTTCGGTTTCACTAAAGCTGCAAGGCTTCACACCAAAGGGAGAGCATCATGGCTCGTTTTGAAATTCACTCTGCCGATATGGCCATCATGGGCGAAAAGCCTGCAACTGCCGACATCCTGTTCCAGATGGGACTGGACAGTGCCTGCGGCCGTCACGGCACAGCGGATCTGGTGACTGCGCACAAGTGGTTCAATATTGCTGCATTGAAGGGCTGTGCTGATGCTGCACGCTACCGTAAGGAAATTTCCGTTGAAATGACTTCCAGAGATATTGCGGCTGCCCAGCGGTCTGCTCGTGAATGGCTGTCGATGCATTGAGCGGTGCCTGCTGGATGATCAGCCACCGTTTCTCTAACGCTTGCTAGCTGCGGCATACGTTTTTATGCCGCGGCAAGGGCAGGATTTCTTCTTGCCGAACAGTTCTGAATGGTGCTTTCAAGAGCCCATAGTCACTCGGCCAGTGAAATTCGGAATAGCAGTGTTGCATGCCCGCCTAAGGATTTTTCGGCGGTATAGCTCGTCAGCAACGATCCTCCTGACTTTTCAATAACCCGAATTGAAGCGGGATTTTCGGGACTGGTTGTGATATCTACGTGTTTCAAACCAATAGCCTTCGCCTCTGGTAGTATTGCAACCAGTGCAGCGGTTGCCAATCCTTCTCCCTGTCGCCAAGGCACGACAGAATAGCCAATGTGTCCAGAACATGTGGGCGGCAAGTCTTCGGTTCCAGGTTTCCAACGTAAACCAATGTGGCCACAAAATTCATTGTCCCACAGCCAGCGTCGAACACTTGGCAGACGCGGAACTTCAGACCCGTCCGGCAGTTTTATTGGACCCGCTTTCGCAGTAGGGTCATCTAAGCCAGAAACAAACAATGCAGCGTCTTGGGAGATCTTTGAAAGTTGCTCTTGTGATGCTTCTGATCTCAAGTTGTCTGGTGACCAACCTCTCTTCAGCGCATCAACATAAGCCGGAATTTTATTTATGCTGGGCTTGAGCAGTTTCATTCGTGGTCACATTCGTTAACTTGAGAATTCAGGCGGACATTTGTCCATCGTGTAACATGAGTCGAGGTTAGCTCGAAATTGGCTTGAAGCCGCATTTGACCATATGGCCAGTTTGATCCCGATAAAGGCATGCGACGCTGTCGCCATTCAATAGCATGGCAGAATTGCCTGCGTATCTGTTTGACGATAGGTGTCGGTTTTATGTTTTGGATCTTGCGCCGCAGACGCTCTGTTTCCACGCCCAGCCCTTAATCACTCCAGGATGTTGTCGTCGTTCCGGTCCAGCCCTTGAACGCCCGATAAAACGAATTCTGATCCTGATAGCCCAGCAGGTAGGAGACCTCGCTCACGGGGCGTTGTTCCTCCTTGAGGTAGTGGGCAGAGAGCTCCCTCCGAGTTTCTTCAAGTAGACCACGGAAACTCCGGCCCTCGGTTTTGAGCTGGCGCTGTAGCTTGCGGACATTGATGTTGAGATGCCGGGCGATATCCTGAATGGAAGACTGGCCGGCCGGAAGACGTTCTTTCAAGGCCTGTTTGACCTGCTCGCTTGAAGACGGGGCAGGGCTTGGAGATGCATTTGCCTCAATCCAGGCGACGTCCATGGCTGAAGGACTGTTGCTGGCGGTCAACAGAGGCAAGTTGGCGTCGGAAAGAGGCAGCTCCAGAAACACGACACTGGAGTTGGTCGGGGCAACGCCCAGATAGGCGATATCCTCAAACCGCAGTTTGGCAGCATCCATGATCCCGACGGCCGAAGGTTTGATCATACGTGCACTATGAGTTCGGCACAGCTCTACAATGAAAAGGAGTTCGCACAGGGCCTCCCAATGCAGAATGGTAATATCTGGCGCTCGTGGCTTTATCTCGATCCGGAGACGGTCCTGCAGCCTCTTTGTGAAAAAGGAAATGCCTTCGGCTGATCGCTTCAACAGGGACAGTCGTTCCAGACCGCGCTCCACTGTGGCGCAACTTGCAAAAGCAAGACTGCTGGCGGCACGTGGAGTGCGTGCCCTGAACATAGCCAGATGGTAAGCGAGATCGGGGCGGGCGCTCAGGCGCTCAATTGCCAGATCAAGGGCGAGGCGCTGCTTGCCGGTTACGCTCTGGGTGGTTTGCAGGAAAGTTACAGGCAGGCCAGCCATTTCCATGAGCTTTTGCTCATCAAGATCAAGAACCCGGATAACGGCTTTATAGGTTTGTAACATGAAACAGGGGTTTTCTTGTTCTAGGCGGTTGTTTTTCATCACATCGATATTTTGGATCACACTACTCGCAAAATTTACCGATGTGTCGTTGTTTGAATGACTTTTTTGCGTGCTTTGCTAGATCGGATGTTTGCAATTTCTGATCAACTTCATAGATCGGATACGCGGCCTCTGGTTCTCGTGTTCGTGTAGGTAACTTGGGGGCGTTTGAAGGCTGCCCGGCCTTTGACAAGATATTATGAGTTGGTTTTTTGAACTTGGCCAGTTCTGTTGACGCAGCAATGACAGACAGTCTTCTGGCTATCGTTACATCTACGGCGTTTGTAATTTAGGGTTCGGTTCTCACCTACCGGCCCGCTATTGCCCCCGGTTTCCTGCCTGGTTTTCTATGACCCCTTAATCTTGATCATCATATGTGCGATCTGTCGCTGAGCAGGTGTCGGCACTGACTGTATGGTTTTGTCCAAAGGACTGCGTTTTTGGCACAAGAATATGATGTGATTGCCAAATCCACAGGCTAGTCAGGTCAGGGGTCTTGCAATCCATATGAAATCAGGTATCAGAGGCGAACCGGAGAGGTGGCCGAGTGGTCGAAGGCGCTCCCCTGCTAAGGTTGTAAGTGAAAACGAAATTATCGTTTTGTATCAAGCCTTTAGCTCATTTCACACGTTTCAACTGTTTTGGTTTTGTAAATTCGTCGCTTCGGCCTCGTGAGAACGCATCGCGAACCTTTTGAGAACTTCCCTCAGAATGCGCATAGGTGTCGAGCGGAACGCGGGGGCTTGACCACCGGCCAGCCTTGGCAGCGTCAACAGCATTCACGCCCTGACGAACTATCAATTCAGTTCCAAAGCCATGCCGACCGGCAGCATGTGGCGCGATGTATTCTATCCCTGCTCTTTTGCAAGCATTCCGCCACGGGCCATATGCGCTTTGCCGGGATCTATATCCAAAGACGAACCCATTGCGGGCTTTCAGGTTTGCGAGCGCTGCAACGGTTTCCGGGATGATGTCGACCCACTGGCCGGGGTGTCCCTTGGATGGCGTAAGCCAGACGCGGGAATTGCGCAAATCAAGGTCTGAAGGCTCTATCTGGATAGCCTGACCGATCCGGGCGCCCGTCGTGAACATGAAGAGCGCAAGGGCGCCCATGTGTGGGCTTGCCTCT
This sequence comes from Roseibium algae, assembly GCF_037783265.1. NCBI lineage: Bacteria > Pseudomonadati > Pseudomonadota > Alphaproteobacteria > Hyphomicrobiales > Stappiaceae > Roseibium > Roseibium algae. Next base: position 18,690 of record NZ_JBAKIA010000019.1, on the reverse strand, counting down.
TTTGTGAATTTGTCGAGCCATTCCCATGAACCGGGTGTTTTTTCCTTCCGGCTTTGCTTCCCTCGCGCAGCATCCTGTTGCTGGCGTTCGGCTGCGGAGTAGGCCTTGATCTTTATCGGGGGCGTTCCCTTCTCATCGTGCGCGTTGTTGATCACGGCGCTGATAGGAGTCACGACTTGTCGTCGCCATGTGTCACAGGCGGCCATTGGATATATTTTCTTACCCAGGTCGCGCACAAGCTTGGGCGTTATGTCCTTGACCCTCATTTGCCCGATGACTGGAACGACCTTCATAAGATACCCGGCCTCTGCCGGTTTTGCGTCGTAGAGCATGACGGCGGCAGAAAAGGTTAGCTCGTCTGCTTCTGTCGGCGCTTCTGATCCAAGGATCGCACGTTTCCGCGCCTTACCTTCGATTTCTGAGAGCTTTGTCTTCGCAACTGCCTCGTCAGATGTTCCAAGGCTTCGGTTGACGTAGCCGTCGATGCCGTCAGTTCGTCCACGGAGCCAGAATTTTTGTCCGCGCTTGTAAATTTCAAGTGGCATTTCTCGGCCTCAAAAATCTGATCAATGTGTTGCGGTGTTAGAAGGATCGTCTTGCCGAATTTTAGGTAGGCGTTGATTGCCCTTGCTTTGGCTCTGAGAGCCCTTTCAGAAATGGGCGCTCCCATCTGTTCGAATTGCTCAACCCAATATGACGGGGGGCGGGCTATTGCTAAGGCCTTAGGCTGCTCTTGCATTGTGTGGACCTCCCTCGATCATTGCCACAATCCCGCGCAGTTCATGACTGAAACCTACGGTTAGAATTTCATTGTCGGCGTTGAGCTTGTCTATGAGATCCAGCAAGGCAATCACGTCCTTGCCGGTGACTGGAAGGCGTTGTTCCGCTTGGGAGCGGATGCGGGCGAGGTCGATCATTCTGCGTCTCTCCTGACGACTTCGCCGTTCATGCGGCGTTTGAATTTTGAGCTTTTGCTGCCCGGCATAGGGGACGTCTTGCGGCGCTCGGTTCCGTTCATCTTTCGTCTGATGCGATCTGCCTTTGAACGAGCGGCGGCTTCTTCTTTGGTTTTGACTTTGTGGGCTTCGGTAAGGGCGGGGGCAAGGTTGCTTTCCCTGTTCTCCCCGCCCATCGACAAGGGCTTGATGTGCTCTGCCTGCCATTTCATTCCGGGTCTGATCTTGATGCCGGATATGTGGCAGATACCGCCTGCGCGGATGAATATGCGGTCCCGTACGCGATCTGGTGGCTGACTGTCCGGGGTCTTGCCAATCCATTCGGGAAGGCTGCGGCCGCCAAGGGGATCTGAAATCATGGGCATGCCGGTTCCCTTTCCATCCAATCGAGGCGGGGTAGGGTGATGGTGTTACGGGTTCGTTCTGAACCGGGCTTCTTGATCAATGTGCTGGCTTGGTGCTCGGCAACCTCAATCGTTGCTGTCTTGATGACGACGGGCTTCAAGCGCTTGTTGCCTGGACAAAGGATTAGATCGCTCATGCGGCAGCTCCTGACCAATAGACGGCGCTCATGATGACCAGAAGGCCGGTTACGAAGGGCAATTCGCTTGCGTCCTCCGTGTCGCGGGTCGTCGCGGCAATGCAAGTTCCAAGCAGCGCCAGAACGTAAGGCGCGGCGGTGTTGATGAAATCGCTCATGCGGCCATCCTTGCTGTGTGTGAGAGCTGAACAGGATCAGAGCCAATCAATCGGGCAAGGGTCATCAGGACGGCTTCCTTGGACCTCTGGAAGTCCTTGGCGTCCATTGTCTGTTCTGTTTGGGGTTTGGCTGTGAAGGTGCGGACGGTGTTGCCTCGGCAGGTGATGACCGCATAGCCATCGAGCTTGCGGGCCATGGCTGCGACCTTGAAGGCCGCGTCCTCGGTATCACAGACAACGGTTGTTTCATCGGCATAGCCACTGCGCACCAATGCCCACTTGCGAAGGTGGTCAGGGGAGGGGAAGCGGTCGGCCTGATCTTCCGGCAGGTTCTGCCAAGCTGCGTTGATGCAGGCGAAATAATGCTTGTGGCTTTTCCGCGTCCGGCCCGTGGGTGTTTCCAGAGTGTAGAGGCCGCCGACTTCGAACATGGTGCGGCAACGCTCAAGGCATTGGGGGGCTGGCGTCATGGTCGCGCCTGTCCATTGGTACGTGATTTGAGAGGTCATTTTTTGAACTCCAGGCCGAGTTCCGCCGCCCGGCGCTTGAAAGCCCGGTTCCACTCAGCGGAAAATTCAGGGGGTTGGGTTTTGCTTAGGGCCGCAACGACCCGGTAAACGGTCGCCAGTTCGTTGCGGTCTTGGGCGCTTTGAAGCTGCTCAAGCGCTTCGCTCAAGCAGCGATAGCCCGTGTAGTCAGTCGATCAATCCGGCGTTCAATCTCTTTCTTTACCTCAAGGCCGTCGTTCGGGCTCTTTGCCCAGAACTCCCTGAGTGAATGAAGGTTGATCTGGGTGAAGGTCTCCAGCTGCTCCAAGGTGCGGGATTTATCCCGGCTCCATTCAATGATGCGGTCTGCCAACTGGCCTACCGGTACCGGTTCCAAAGGCGTGTCTGATGACCAAGACATCATCACCGCGTCTACCGATGAAACACGGGCAAGCCGCCGTTGCTCTTGTTCGTGTTCAATGATCTGGGAGGCTGTCAGGTCTTGCGCTTGAGCCTGATGCATTTCTTCTTCGACATAGACGCCGCCAAACTGATCAGGCCAGCCAGCGCGCAGGGCCTGAGCCTCGGCGCATTTGGTGAGCATGACCTTCGGCATTCTTGCCCATTGGCCTGTTGCGTCCAGTTTGAACTTGCCGGAAGGGTGGTCGCGGCCTGTCTCTTCGTTTTTTGTCCAGATTTCCTTGAGAGGCGCGAACTCATCCCAATCTGCTTCTCCCATAACCGGGAACCATTCGCCGCGGTTGTCTTGTTGCCAGAGGCGAACGGAAACGGACGCAATGCCTTTTGGGTTGGTGTCGCTGATCAGGTCTTTGTCATAGACGAACTGTGCCGGTTCGGACGCCGGGCGGTAGTTGCCGCAACGCTGTGCGATCACGCGCAGGCCGTCCCTTGAAACCACAATCGACATGCGGCGCTTTTTTGGATCGGTCTTGCTGAACACAAGAGGCAGGATCTGTTTTCTGAAAGGGTCAAGGCCATAGGACTTGGCGGCTTCCATGAACAGGTTGAACTCGCCGTTGTCGCAGTCCTTGGCAATCGTACTGCGGACAAGCTCAATCTGGTTGGGGCGCAATTCTGGTAGAGCAGACATGTTCATTTTCTCCTGATTGAGATTGCAAGGCCGCCGTTATCAAGCTCGGCACCGGGTATCTTGGCTTCGTCCTTGAGGGCATCGGTCAATGCCTTCTTGTCGAGGGCAGGCGCGGGGGCGGGCTTCTTCTTCCAGAACTTGGAAGGGATTAGAGCCTCGTCTGTGACAACGATCTTTCTCGGTGTTTTCCGAAGGGTGAGCGTCATGGTCGGCAATCGGATCGGGGCATCCAGCTCAAGGGTCATGAGCGCCTGCTCAATGTTGGCTTTCAGGCGATCACGCCGGGTTTCAGTCTGGTGTTTGCGCACCTCAAGGACTTCTGCCTTTGACTTGATGCCATCTAGCAGCAGGTCGCATTCATCCATGGCGTCTACGGCGGACTTGATGGCCTCGAACAGGTTGGTTTCGCCCTCGATGACATCGGTCTTTGCCTGCTCGTCATCGCCAATAAGGCCTTGGACGTTTTTCAGCAGTTCTTTCGCCGCCAATGTCTGGCGAAAAACTTGGCTTGCCTCGTTGATAGACATAATTCCCCTCTGGTTTGGCTTCGGGATTTGAAATTGGGAGTTTGGAAAGGTGGTGCCCGGCTGGCCTAGGAGGTGCGCCAGCCGGGCGCGGCGGCGGAACGGAGAAAACCGCCAGCCGATTAGAAAGACGTGAGAAGCAATGTCGGCAGAGCCGCCGCAATGCCTGCCAGAACGGCAAGGGCGGCCTTGTCTGATGCGGACCAGCCAGACAGCTGGCCCAATAACAGGACATTGAAAGGGGAGCTGAGCCGCATTAAGCGGCCATCAGCTGATAGGAACCCCCTGCAGCAGCTTCAAGGAAGCGGGTCTGCAGGTCATCACGGTTGGCCTTCTCGTTGCACTGTTCGAGAAGCTGCCAGAAGAGGGAAGACTGTGGAGCGCGGGGCATCATCACTACCTTAGCTTCGCCGCCAAGCTCATCGATCTGGATTGCCTCAACCCGGCAAACACTGTCGGCGTCCTCAATCAGATGCACCGTGCAATCAATCTCTGCAATGCAGATACCGGCAGCGCGGATCTCAAGGGTGGTTTCAATCTGGGTGGCGAAGGGTGTGTAAGGCATGTTTGGTGTTCCCTGTCTTTCGATAGAGAATACGTACTAAATGTACGAATGTCGGTCAAGTACAAAATGTACGAAAAATGTTGTTGCGTACTTTATGTGTTTTTCATCCGTTATTGATAAAAATGGTTTTCGGCCCAGAGCGGCTATATTTGGCGGTTGATCTGCTTTTGGGAGCGTTGTGCGTAGGCGACCTTATCGCGTAACTGCACTTAATTTGTATTATCATGTCTAGAAACTCAACCAGATCGTGTTTTGTAAATCGGAAGAGGTCAGTTGACGCCGGACCGATCGGTATCGATGTTTGTACATAGTTTCAGCGCCCATGACTGATTACTTGCGTGAGGTCGAGCAATCGTTAATGGTATTCGGGCAAAGTTCATGCTAGCGGATGGAAAAGACAGATCTCTCTGAGGCGAGGGCGAAGGAAATCAAATGGCCAAACAGACAACTGTTCATAAGTTACGACCGAAGAATGGTAATGCGGCCCGCGACACCCTGACTGCACTTATTGAAGAAGCTCATCGCCAAAACAAACGCGGCAATGCCGACCGGTCCCTTCCCCGGGAACAGTCAACGCAGCGCTTCCACGGGGGAGGTTCGAGTATGTTGCCTGAAAACCTTCAGCCACTACTACGCGAGATTTTGCCAACTCGCAGGTTGGCTGAACTCGTTCTCCGTAAGGAAATTTCGCGAGAAATCAAGGAACTGATTGGAGAAGTCGCGCAGACGGCGTTGTTGCGCTCCCATTCTCTTGAACCACGCCATACGGTAATGTTGGTCGGGCCCCCTGGAACAGGGAAGACCAGCCTTGCCGAGGCAGTTGCGACAGAATTAGCGCTTCCGTTTTTCACTGTGCGTTACGATGGTTTGGTTGGAAGCTATTTAGGGGAGACGGCATCCCGGCTTCAAGCAGTTGTCGAATATGCTTCTAGAACCCCGTGTGTTCTCTTTTTTGATGAGTTCGACAGTGTTGGGAAGGAGCGTGCGGATGCTCAGGAAACTGGAGAGATTAAGAGGGTTGTCAGCTCTTTGCTTCTTAACATGGATGCCCTTCCGAGTAGTTGTATCGTGGTTTGTGCGACCAATCATCCTGAGCTTCTCGATAGAGCTGTATGGCGCAGATTTGAGATACGAGTAGAACTCCCCAAGCCTGGAGCTGCCGAGTTGCGGGAGTGGTATATAAAAACAGAAAAGAACCTTGGTGACTTGGGGTTTACTGCGGCTAATTTCGTAAAGATGTTTCAAGGAGAAACTTTCTCGGAAATTGAAACTATAACGCTCGACGCTCGCCGTAAGGTTGTGTTATCGCATGGGGAGTTGAGTCCCAGCGAGGCATTCGCTCAAGCACTCGACAGATGGAGTAGACGTCGAGAAGTGGGCGGGGAGCAGCCATATGGCGAAGGGGCCAATCGTAAGAATAAACCGAGAGCCAATAAGGCAAGGGCGAATAAAAGGGCAGAGGGCAAGGTTCCCGAAGGCGATCTCCTCGGAAGAGCAGACAAAACGACATAACACGAAATTTTCTGAAATAGAGAGTACCGTTGGGCGTATACTGAACGGAGGAGAGGTTTCAATATCTCCCAATGAAGTTACTCCTGATCGAGCGCTTGTTTTTGAAGTAATTGGTCCTTTATCAAATGTGGTAAAGTTCGTTGCTGCGGCACGGGAAGCCGGGTTTGATTGGCTCGGGGAAGATTTAGATTACGGTACAGACGACGAAGAGGAGGGTGATGAGGCCGCCGCGGATAACGCAGATAGCATGCTTTATATTACTATGCCGACCACCCGCGGTCTTCAGAAGGTTCTCTCTCTCTGGAAACAATACTCCTCCAACCAGCCAAAGCCAAAGACGGGTGATCGAGAGTGGTGGCCTCTTTTCAGTTACTTGAGCGATATTAGAACCTGGTCGGCAAAGGATCGTGTCGACCCTGCGGTTACTCGTTATGTCGACCGTATGATGCTAAAGTTTCCCGACAGACCGACCCGATTAGAACTTGATCTCTGGTTTCTAGGTGACCTAAGCTTGAGAGAGGCAGCACGCAAGTACGTTTCTGAACTTATGTTGTTAGTTGAAGGAAGCGTGCTGGACTTTGTGACTATCCCGGAAATCAAATATCAGGCGGCTCTGGTTGAGCTGCCCAACGAGCAGGCGCGGCTCTTGGGTTCGTTGCAAGGCCCTCTTTCTACCGCTGATCGTGTCATGCGTGTGCGACCGCAGTCTATGTACAGCAGCGAGGCCGAGAACACCGAATTTTTTGTTTCGGATGATCGAGCCCCTCTGACGTCTCCTGACTCAAGAGCCCCCGTGGTTGCGCTGCTTGACGGCTATCCTTTGGAGAATCACTTCCTACTTGCGAACAGGCTAAGGGTCAACGAAGTAGACGTTCATGCTTTGGACGTTCCCGTGGTTAGGCGCAGGCATGGCACGACGATGGCGTCGCTCATTGTCCACGGAGATTTGGGTGACAACACTGTTCCAATTGACCGTCAACTTCAAGTCGTGCCAATTCTTGGGGCTCCGCAGAATCTCTCCGAAGAATGCACACCGCTGGATAAGCTTCCGATTGGCTTAGTTCATCGTGCAGTTATGTCGTTGGTGGCTGGCCTAGATGGCGGGAAGCCTGTCGCTGAAGATGTTGTGGTTATTAATCATTCTATTTGTGATAGTGAAGGTCCATTCGGACAACGGGCAAGCTATTGGGCGAAATTGCTTGACTACCTTAGTCATCGCTTTCGGTTGCTGTTTATAGTCAGCGCCGGAAACAGCAAGGAACCTTTTACGGTTGGTGCTTACGCCGATTGCAATTCCTTCGAAACTGCTGATCCAATTGAACGGCAGATCGAGCTCCTTAGCGCTCTCAATCAGAGCAAAGGGGGCAGAATAATATTGAATCCTGCTGAAACGCTCAACGGACTTACCATAGGCGCTGTTCATGGTGACAGTTCTACTGGCGTTCCAGTTGGATGTGTTGATCCATTTGATACAATCTCTGAAGTAACAAACCTTGCATCAAGTATCGGTCTGGGGCTTAACAGGGCAATCAAACCCGACATTGTAGAACGTGGAGGGCGTCAGTTGGTCAACTCAGAGGAGAACCAAGGCGTTGTGTCAGTTTGGGCGGCGGAGCATCCGGACGTCGGGCAACTAAGCGCAGCGCCAAGTGTTGGCCTTAGCCCAAAGAGCGTCAGGCGCTCTACTGGAACCAGCAATGCAGCTGCTTTGACTACACGAACAGCAACCCGGCTCGTGGACGTTTTGGAGAGTCTGTTCGCCGAAAATAACGAGCGATGGCTGGAGGCCGAGACGCGTGCTGTCGTTATGAAGGCGCTGATCGCTCATGGCTCTAAGTGGGGCAGTGCGGGCGATATATTGTACGGACTTTACGCAGGTCATGCGCTTCGGAAGAAGTCAGCTATTAGTAGCGTTCTGGGATATGGCCTTCCCGATAATTCAAGGGTTTTCACTGCCCACGGTAGTCGCATAACGCTTCTTGCTGACGACATTATTTCTCATGATACTCTACACAAGTACTTAATTCCAATCCCGCGCGCGATGGTGGGTAACCGTGAGCTTAGGCGGGTTGTCGTTACGCTCGCTTGGAGTAGCCCGATTGATCCAATTACTAAACGTTACCGTGGGGTTCGCCTTGAGGTCGTGGATGAGAATGGCAAACGCGATTTCTGGAAGGGGGTCAAGCGATCACGCGCGCCGGATGGTCGGGTCGCACGCCGTGGTACGCTCCAACATCTAGTTTTTGAAGGTAAAAACCTTATCAAACCAGGAATTTCTGGAAATGTTTTTCTAGGAGTTCAAGCTATGGCTGAAATGACCTCCTTTCAGGATGCGAAAGTGCCTTACGGCTTGGCTGTAACTCTTGAAATGGGGCAGCCCGTTAGGACAGATATTTTCGCTGACGTGGAGGCTCGTGTAAGGGCCAAGCGCGTGGACGTATCGCAAAGAGTGCCAAATCGTGTGAGGATCTGAGATGAGTCATAACAAAAACAGTATTGGCAATAAGAGCCCCTCAACGATCAAAAGTTATCTCGAAAGTATCGGTGACCAAGCAGCGCTTCAAGAGCTGTTCCCTAACGGCGGGGTTGGTCAGGGTTTGGGGATCAATTGGGGGGGGCAGGTCTGGGGTCATACCGGGTTTATCTGTGGCTACCTTCCTCCTGTGACTGAGGAGAAGTTATCGAAAATTGAAAGCGCGCTTACACTCAAGCCAGACTTGGATCTTGTGAACACTAGAGTCAAAATTACACTAGAAAAATTTTGGGTTCACAATTACCCAGGTTTTGGCACTCACCAGATACTTTGTGAATTTACTGGAAAGAATCAGCTTGAGAATGAGCCGGAAGAATTGCGGTTTGCGTTGACTGCAAATGCAAAGGATGGCGCGAGTGCTGCGATTGCCGGATCTCCTATATTCCTTGGAGTATCAGTCGGTCAAAATGGCATTGCGTTCGAAGGGAAGACTATAAATGTCGCCAGTAAAAGCGATGAAAATATTCTCAGTGCAATTGGGAGCGGTCCTTTTAAGGAGGGGCTTGGCCTTTTGACCAAGGCTCAACCCGCACTTAGGCCGTTTGTTAGTCTTACATCGAGTGTTGTTCAGTCTGTCCTTAGTCGTGCCAAAAACAAGCAGGTGTTCGAATTTAAGCTAGGACTTGATTTCGCGAATAGTCAAACTTCAGTGCCTCTACGGAAAGGTTCCTTTATTGTCGTACAGGCCGATCCCACTACATGGGACTGGGACACTTTAGCATGGAACACTGATTCTGGGCAGGTGGTCGTTAGAAGTACTAAAACGCCGGTTGAGTATAATTATTTAGTTTTTAGAGTATCTTCCTACAATTAATTGGATATTGCACTATGAAACTACGGCGGTTTTGGGGAGCCTCAAATGTGGCCAAGTTTCAAATAAGCTCTAATGGCTATCTAATCAAACTGCTTGATGACACCGATGATTTTTGCCTTGATCATGACCTCTGAGGCCTCTGGATCTAGGTCTGAATAGGTGATTGCATTTTGGAAGCGCGGGTCAGTCGACACGGGGTGAAGCTCAACAACGCCGTTATGTTTCACAATGCGCTTAGCTGTACGCTCAACCGTATGGCCGCCATCGCGGCTGCGTTCTACAACGGCCAAATCACCAATCTTGATTTCAATGAGGGCGTCGAGGTAATTGACGCACAATATCAAGTCTCCGTCCTGGGCGACCTTGTTCAGGCTTTCGCCTTTGATCCTTAAGAGGTACTGCGCCGAGCTTGGAAAACGGCTGTCACAACCGATCAGCGTTGATGTTTCGATGGTTTCAGCTTCGAATAGGTTTGATTCCAGCCAGAGGCCTGCGGCCACTTCACCGTGGATATTGAGCGTTTGGACCGTGCCGGGATTTTGTACTCCGGCAACAGGCTTTAGCTGGTCCCCATCGCCGTAGAGTAGCCAGCCGGGGGACACATTGAACGATTCCGCATACACTTGAGCCATCTTCTTTGAGATCGGCCTGTTGCCGTTCTCATTGCTGATCAACGTGTTGATATTAATCGAGCGCAATAGCCGTGCGGCTTCCGATGCGGACTTGAATCCAGCTTTCTCTCGGGCGGTTTTTAGGCGGTCTTTTGCATCCATGTACGCAAGATCGCACATTCCATTCGTATGTTGTGTACGATTTTGGCTTGAGATGTATTCGTACATAATGTACGTATCTGGCATGATGACTGCTCCGAAAACAATTGACGAGCTTTTTTCCCGGTTTGGAAAAATTGCTCGTTTCGCTGAAGAGGTTGGCTGCGGATATGAGGCAGCACGCCAGATGAAGCGCCGACGGCGGATCACGCCGAAATATTGGACAATCGTTGTTGATGCCTGCGAGCGTCGTCAGATCGCAGGTGTTGACCTCGAATGGCTGGCGCGGCGGCATTCCGTTTTGGTGCCGCCTAATTGTTTCTCCGGCGCGTCCTCTCGTCCTGAAACATCCCCCCTCACAACATAAAGCCTCGGCTTCAACAGTTCTCTTAAGGGATGATCTGCAGCCAATGGCCCATCCCCCCTGATGACTTTCAAACTTGGTGTCTTGCTCTTGTCCATGCCGAGAAGGTGCCAAGGCCCGCTTCACCCGTCACCTGACTAAACCAGAGATTTTTCCATGGAACTGAACGCAGCCAAGCAGGCGTTTCGAGAATGCGTCAAGCTGGCAGGGGGCTTTGAAGCTGCTGCTGACTTGATGGGTGTTTCCAAAACGCTTCTTCACAACCTCCAAAGCCCGAACATGCCGGACGATCCCCGCGAGCGGCCCTTGTCGTTTCTGATGAGACTTGAGGACGCCGCTCAGAAGCCTTGCTTCCTGACCGCTCGCGCTGCCTCTCACGGCATGGTCTTGATGCCTGCTGCTTCCTCTGAATGTGATGACTTCCGCGATGTGCTGTTGAAGTTTGCCGCTGTTGCCGGTCGCCTTGTTGATGATGGCTCTCAGGCCTTTGAGGACAAGCGGATTGATGCTGCGGAGGAAAAGACCCTTCGGGCTGACCTTCACGCCATTGCCAGCGCTGTTCATGAGCTTGCTTCTGCCGTCAACAAGGAGCGGGGGCGATGAGCCTTGATGCCACCCTATGGGCTTGGAAGGTCAGAGGCCTTTCAGCCAAGGAAAAGCTGATCCTGCTTTCGATTGCCGACCGCGCCTCTGAGGACCACACGTGTTGGCCTTCCATTCGCCGTTTGTGTGATGACTGCGGCATGAGCCGTAGCTCTGTCATCCGCGCCATTGCCTCCCTGTGCGAGCGCGGCCTTCTGGCAAAAAAAGACCGCTTCGACAACGGCAAGCAGGTGTCCTCGATCTATCATCTGGTTGGCGTCAAAGACCGTCATCTTGACCAGTCCGGCCCCCAATTACAGGGGTGTCACCCTGACACGGGTAGGGGTGTCACCCTGATACGGGGGGAGTGTCACCCTGACACCGGGGGGGTGTCACCACGACACACAGAACCTACCATTGAACCTCTCATTGAACCTAGGAAAAGGAAACCTTCGGTTTCTCAAAAGGGATCGCGGCTCAGCGCCGATTGGATTCCCTCCCAGAAAAACATCGATGACGCCCTCACCAAGGGCTTGAGCGACAACGAGGTGCGCCATGAGGCCGAACAATTCCGAGACTTCTGGATTTCAAAACCTGGGGCAGGCGGCTGCAAGCTCGATTGGGATGCCACGTGGCGAAACTGGTGTGGCAACGCGATCAAGCGCCGCCCGGCCTCCCGCTCTTCCAACGCCCGCCACCCCATGGCCATCGCGATTGACAAACTCAAAGGCCGTGTTGGAAACCCTGACGGACGTGAAGATCCTTTTTCACAAAACCCGTTCTCTGCCCCCGGCCAAACTCTTGAGCTTGAAGCAGCTCGCAGAGGACATCCTGACCTCCCGCAACTCTCCCGACCTCAAGCAAGCAACATGGATGGCCGAGAGGCTGGTGAGCGTCTACCGCGCCCGCGACTTCGTCAATCCGGCAGCGTTCATAACGGCTCTGGCGATGACGTTTGAACAGTTCCCGGTTGAGGTTGGCCTGCTTGTCTCAGATCCCGTCAACGGCACCCCGTCAAAGCGCACCTTCGCGCCCTCTCTGGCAGAGGTCAAAGCTGATCTGATGAACCAGAAGCTATGGGCAAAAGGCCTCCGCCTCGCCATAGGACGGATTGAACAAAAAATGAGGGAAGGGGCCGCCTCCTGATGACAGACATTCAAAGCCTCATCTGGTTCATTGCCAGCACCAACCCTCGCTGTGAGGGCAGGGCGCTCAAGTCGCTTTCCCAAGCTGGATTTGAAACCTTCTGCCCCATGCAGACCGTTCGCCGCAAAGTCTGGGTCAAGGGAAAGCGCCGCTCCAAGGACGTTCAAAAGCCACTCTTCACCGGCTATGTCTTCGTTGGCCTCGATCCCGCCAACATGGCCTTTGGCATTGCCCGTCGCTGCGATGGCGTTGCTTCCTTCGTTGGCGTCAACGGATCGCCACAACGCGTCTCAGGCGCCCGCGTTTCTGATCTGATGGCCGCCCAGGACATGGGAATGTTTGATCATCGTGAAGGGCATAACCGGATTGTGTTTGAGATCGGCGAGAAAGTTGTAATCGATGGCGGATGGATCGATGGGGAAAGCGCGACCGTGACCATCCTACCGCGCAAGGTGGGGCAGGACGCCACGGTTGAGCTTGATGGGCGCAAGATTCGCTTGCCTATGGCGATGCTCAGGAAGGTGGCTTGAGCCTTAGCCCGCCGCTTTTGGCCCATTGCTGACCTTGGCCGAGGTGATCATTGTTGCGCCGCCGTTTCCCCTAACCCGCCGTTCGTGCTCTAGTACAGCATTTCGCATTCAAAGGTCGGCGACGGCCCGGCTTATTGAAAATCAGCTGGAATAAAACATGCTCACTATGAATTACTGAATTACTGAATTACTGAATTACTGAATTACTTGAGCTTGCACGTGTTCGATCAATATCTCGCCAATAAACTCACCCAACATGACCGGAACAGCGTTACCGATCATACGTCCAAGCGTGTTGAAGTTGACACGGGCATCGTCTGGGATAAATGCATAGGTTTTGGGAAAACTCTGCAACATTGCGGCTTCACGAAGGCTGATTGCACGATCTTGTTCAGGGTGCCCAAACCGCCCATTACCAAACCCATAACACTGCGTAGTCATTGTTGGAGCGGGCTGGTCCCACTCCATGCGTCCATAAACTGACGGGTAGGTAGAGCCAGAAGCTCTTGAATGGCAAGCAGCAACAAGATCTTCGGGCCAGTCGCGCCATGTGCCGCCTGGTTTCGAATGGCGAATACGTTCTAAGTTTAGCTCACTAAGAGATGCCGATGCGTGGAGTGGATCGGACGGGTCTGTGGTCCCTGCTGCGATTGCAGGCAGTTGGGATATAGTATCTCTAACGGTGACAGGAGGCTGCGCAACTTCCGGTATCACAATTGGACCTAGGAGCGAAGCAATCAAGACCAATCGTTGCCTGCGTTGTGGAAGGCCAATATCGCGACCATCCACAACAGCAAAATCTACATAATATCCCGCCCTGTGCAAGTCAGAGACAAAATCTTTGAAAATCTGCTGTTTGCTCAATGGGGGAACATTCTCCATAGTGACGAGCTTGGGGCGCACACTGAGCACCAGTTTGGAAAAAGACGACAGCAATTCCCAATCATCATGGGGACCTTTCCTTCTCGCAGACTGAGAATAAGATGAGAATGGCTGACATGGGGCACATCCAGCCAAAAGCGTAATATCTGTGTCCTCAAACACTGTCAGGATGTCAGAAGGCATGATTTCAGAAACGTCAGCTTCCACGAATTTGGCTGCATTGTTCGCCTCCATTGGAAACCGGCAGGCCGGGTCAAGGTCGATCCCAAGACGTACGTCCACCCCAGCGCGCGCCAAACCATGCGTCAAACCGCCCACACCACAGAAGAGATCAACAGCAGCAATTTGTATTTCGTTCCTCATGTCGCAGCTTCCTCTGCTGCTAGAAAACTTTTGGTTGCGAGGAAGTCACGATAGCATTCAGAGACGGCTCGCAAATAGGGCAGCACGCGATTTCCTAAAGCAGCCAGCTCGTCCAACGTTAGGTCGTGTGCGCCATCTTCGAAGGTGCTTTCGCCATGGGCAATAGCGTTTCTACGCCCGGAGAGATAAGTCAAGGCTGTCGTCTCATCTCTGTAAACACGCTCATAGGCCGCTTGGCTAATTTCAGGCGCAATATTAAGCGTGCATCCCAAACGACCTGCCACCTTTTTTATTGATTTGTCATTCCAACTACCGGCCTCACCCTTCACAACGAAAGCTGTTGGGCTATTTCCGGATGCAAGTGTCCCTCCAACCTCGGTAAGACGCTTGAATGCACCATCTCCCAAACGCTCCTCACCTGACCAAATTTCCGCCCTAACCCATTCTTTGAGTATGGCTTCCGTCCAACGTCGTGGGCGTTCCGCAACAACGGTTCGACCTACGGTTTCTAGCGTTCGTGTCGTAATGGCTTCTACGATGTTATATAGGTGAATGAGGAGCCCAGATTTGATCGTGTTCACGTGGCGCACTTCAATCTGGCCGTCTTCTTCTACGTCATCCACACGGGCTTGCAGCATTCGAGCAATCGCAAGATGCCGCGCAAATTCCTCTTCTCGTTCGTCAAGGTATGCAAGTACGTCGTTCATTTGTCCGCCAACCAATCTCTGACAAGAGTTATGCGACCCAAGAGTTTGCTTTTGACGTTGGCCGCATCTGATTTGGTTGCATCTTTGAACGGATCAGATTCCAAAAGTGGCGTTAGGTCTGGCGTACGTTGAAGAAGTGTTGGGTCTACACGCAAGGCGAGCGCTGTTCCAACAGCGATAGACTCGAACCGGACGCGGGGCACTTGATTTCCAGTTTCAGATTTAGTGAACCCATGTGGAGAAACGGCAGTGACGAATCGCAACATCTGCTCAAACTCATGCCGCATTGCATCAGCTGTTACCGAAGTGCGATTCGCCTCAATCTCAGCATTTATCTTATCGCTAGTCTCTTTAACATACGCGAAATAAAACAGTCTTGGTTCTTCTTTGTAGGTTGGGATGTCACCAGGACCACCTGCAGCATTTGGAATGAAACTGCCGAGATATGCGAAGAACCGAGTGACGAATTCTTCGCGCTCTCTCTTGTCTATCAACGCCTGACTTATTGGGGTCATCGCAATAAAGTCAGGCGAATTTGCCAGTGCAATGATCAAGTCCATAAATGGGCCTGGAAGGCTCCCGCGCCTTACTTCCGCTTCATTCGCTTGCGTACCACTAGTGTTAATGCGCATGAACATTTCGGTACGTGTGATTGGATCCGTTTCGTTCGCAAGAATGATCACCCGAAGTGAGCTGTCGGCGAACTTTAGTTGCCGTGATGTCGGAAGATCACTGTAAACAAGGCCGTTCGCGGCAGGCAGGGCTTCTAGGCCCTTTAGTATGATCTTATCAGCCATGAAATCGCGGATGGTTCTGATCCGTTGCGAACCATCAACGATTTCCATCAATCCTTCATCATCTTGCCAGAAGAAAACAAATGGGACCGGCAATCCCATCAACACTGATTCAATAAACTTAGACTGTTCTTTTGGCTTCCAGATCAGGTTACGCTGATAGTCCGGCACATAATAGCGCTCTGCATTGAGCTTTTGCACTATGAACTCGACGGAATACTCCACAACCGTGAATTTCACGGTGCGAGAATATTCTCTGATCTGCTTCTCCGCCTCGTCGATCTGCGCCGGGTCGGGTAGCTTTCGTCTAGTCTTCCGGACCATACGCAAACCCCATATCTTGCGTTATATAACCACATCCAACACCAGATCGTCTACCGAATTTCTCGTTCTGCAATGCTATCATTGGACCGGTGTAGCTCGAATTTAAACCAATTGTCTACTTCTATTGTCCCTGAAACGGACGCCAAGTCGTTTCCGTCAAGACGTAAGTTTGAAGCACTCGTTTTTCATTGAAATTGGCAATTTAACAAAAAATCAAAATGCGGGCTGAATAACTACAAATCCGTAGGTTAGACGTCTGCTCCTGTTTCATCAGCGCAAACCTCGTGAGTCCACAGCGAAAGTCCGCTCTCCGCCCATTGCTGCCTTCAGGCACCGCAAGCTCAATACAATCACTCTGATGTTTCGATCTATGTAGAAACCGCGCCCGTGACCATCCTGCCGCGCAAGGTTGGGATGCTCAGGAAGGTGGCTTGAGCTTGAGGCAGGCGCTTCCGGTCCGGAGCGGTCGTTCATCCGGCTCAATGTCGTTGGGGTGCGGCCAGTCGAAGGAGACGTTCGCGGCAACTGCTAAGCCAGGACACCCAGCAAAGTCGGCAGAGCGGACAGAACAGTCGTTGATCTTCGACGTTGATTGCCCCATCGTCGCTTGATGATCTATGTACTGGCATATCCAGAATTCGAGCTGAGCGTGGCTGAGAGGATCAATCGCTTCCGATCTGCCAACGAACCTGAGAGAGCAAGGCTCGTGCCTCCGCACGTCACTCTGGTGTTTGGAATGAGGAATCCGCATCCACAGGATTTCCTCACCCACTGCGAATTTGTGGCCGGGCACGTCTCAGAATTGGCTGTGAGCTTCATGGCAGGTGATATCGTTTATGACCCTTTTGAAAAGACACACAAACTGCTGCTTCCTATTTCGACTGGAAAGCGCACGCTGATTGCATTGCACCAACAACTCTATGACGGCACGCAAAGCGCGAAGCTGAATCCCGAGGTTCCCTATCGGCCTCATATGACGGTGGCCACGCATAAGGACCGGGCGATCATCGAGCGGTTTGATGTAGCCACACTTGGAGCTTTTCCGCTTTTCGGAAGGATCAGGAAAATAGAGATCGTCGAACTTTCAGACAACACGCTCCACCCACTTCGGACTATTCCGCTTCGAAAGTAGGAACTGGGCTCAATCTGGCCTTGCGGCGGCACAGGACGCGACGATTGAGCTTGATGGCCGCAATGTTCGCTTAGGCGCTGACCGGGGGCAGAGAGTTGTGTCTGTGCCAAAAGGCGCGATTAACTTGGCAATATGCAGAAGCACTAAGACCTTGTTAACCATGATTGACGCATCGTCAGGTCATGATTTTTGGTCATTTTCAAAGTGTTTCCCATACGGGCGCGCGGAAAAGGTGCGTTGGGACCAAACCTGAAACTTGGGTGAGATGAGGAGCGCCGGAGACAGATGGACAAAAGCAACGATGCGTTCGTCCTGCCAGCCTCTGATTTTTCCATCCCACATCACCTAGGAACACTTGTGCCAAACCCGTGATTAGATCTCAGGAAGCGAGAGCAGATGCCGCCGTCCCGGAATTTCACCAGTAACGTCTCGAACCCGTGCTTCCAATCAGATCTCGGCGTCTCAAAATCCGGACGCCGGGCCAAATTACTGTGCGCCACAATGCTTTGCATTCTACCCGGATTTGCCTCTGCGCAGGAGACTCTTCCCGTCGGTGTGAGCTTTACCGGAAACGTCGTGAATAATGGGCATGGTGTGATCGATGTTGCCAATCCCGATCGCAGCACAGGCTCGGTGATCTTTGGTGCGGCGGCCGGTGAAAAGCCTGTCCCCGCGGGCGTTCTGGATGCGCGCGAAATCGTCTTCGGATCAGGTAGGGGAAGCGTCGTCTTCAACCATACCGACACGGATTACGTGTTCGATCTTGATGTCACCCTCGCTGGCAGTATGGAGTTCTATTCCGGGCATACCACGCTAACCGGAAATTATGTTAGATTCGTCGAGGTGGTGCAAATCTACAAGACCGGAACGCTGACGCTCAATAACAGTTACTTGGGTCCGATCTGGCTTCACGACGGTGTGGTTTTCGACGCCAACGAACATCTCGCGGCGGGCGGTTTTACCGTTAATTCCGGAGCCACCCTTGGTGGAGTCGGCGGTGGCTCTTCTACGATCACTGTGCACTCCGGCGGCAAGCTGGCGCCGGGTAACTCCACAGGCAACTCCATCGGAACATTTAGGGCCGATATTGTGTATTTCAATGATGGGTCGATTTTTGAGGTCGACGTGGATGCCTCGGGGAAATCAGACAGGCTGTGGATCGGGACAGGCACCCAGATCTCCCCCGGTGCGACGCTTTCCATCGTGGCGGCAGAGGGCGGGACCTACGCCCCCTTGACCATCTACCAGGTCCTTCTGTTTCCCGAGAGGTCACTCGATGGAAAATTCGGCACGGTGACAGACAATTTGGCGTTTCTTGACGCCGATCTCAACTATTTGGACATCGACTTAGAGCTCAGCCTGTTTCGCACCACCAAGTCAGACAATTCTCTTCTGTCATTCTCCGACCTGGCCTCCACGCCCAACCGCAGTTCGGTTGCAGACGCGGTCGAGGCCGCTGGCGCGGGCACGTTGCATGATGCGGTGCAATCGATGCGGGTGGGCGATACCGAGCAGGGCTTCCAGCAACTCTCAGGCGAGAGCCATTCGACCATCCATAGCGCTGGCCTGACCAGCGCCAACATAAGTCGGAGCAGTCTGACCCATCGGGTCATCACCGCCACCGGCGGGGTTGGCGCATCATCGGGCGATCAGGTCTCCATGGGCTTCCACGGCGAGGGAGAGGTTCCCATGCTGGAGCAGCTCAACGCCCAGATGTGGGGCGAAGCCTTTGGCGGATGGGGTAAGGTGGACGCCACTGCGACGACAGCCTCGATGGAAAGCTACGGCGGCGGCTTCCTGACCGGCTTCGATGCGGAAATCATCGCCGACTGGCGCACCGGCTTGATGGCCGGCTATTCCAGAAACCAGTTCCATTCCTCAGGCAACGGCTTCA